>NZ_JH601055.1:0-80230 GCF_000245715.1 Paenibacillus sp. Aloe-11
GTTTGCCAATCGGTACCGATGAATACCCCATATCCTCTTCCCGGTACATCCACGCCGTTGCTATGACGCTCGATTCGCTTGGACCATAGGCGTTCATATACTCCACGCTGTCCTTCCACCGCGTCACCAGTTCTTTGGTGATCGCTGATCCACCTGTCACCAGTTTTTTCAGTGCCGGCAGCTTGTCGGGTTCTATCCCCGCCAGATAGGTAGGCGGTAGCAACGCAATCGTAATTTGGTTTTCGTTGACAAAGCGCGCAAACTCATTCAGGTTATTAATAATATCTCGCGAAACCAGATAAAGCGTTCCGCCTCCCAGTAAAATCGTGAACATTTCCCAGACCGAAGCGTCAAACGAACTGCTGGCAAACTGCAGCATCCGATCCGATCCGTTCACCCCCCATTGTTCCTGGAAGAAATGCCAAAGGTTGATGACTCCCCGGTGTTCTACCATGACCCCTTTGGGCTTCCCAGTGGAACCTGAGGTATAGATGATATAGGCCAAATCTTCCGGCTTGTTAACAGGTTGCAGATTGGCATGGCCATCCAGTTCTAAATGCTTCAACTCTTCGCCAGCCACATCCATGATCGGGCCGTGATAAGTGAGCTTGTCCCGGAGATGCTTTTGCGTCAGCAGCATGGACGCGCCGCTGTCCTCCAGCATGTAGTGAATCCGTTCCTCCGGATAGTTCGGATCGATCGGCAGGTAGGCTCCGCCCGCTTTGAGCGTGCCCAGGATGCCGATGACCATTTCCATGGAACGCTCCATCATGATGGCGACGATATCATCCGCCTTCACTCCACGCTCTCTCAAGATGATGGCCAGCCGATTCGCCTGCTCGTTCAGTTCCCGGTAGGTCAGTGTTTGCTCTCCCCAGACTAAAGCCGGATGATCTGCTCTTTGCTCCGCTCGTTCCTCAAACAACGCATTAATCGTTTGATCCTTCGGATACTCCGCCTCCGTGCGATTGAAATCGCGGAGCAGCACATCCTTTTCTTCCTCCGGCACGATTTCGATTTGTGAAATAGGAGTTTCACTTTGTTCCATGGCTTGAGCAAATAAATATTCAAAGTGGGAAACGACATTCTCAATGGGGATGAATCTTTCAAAAGCCTGTATCTGATAGTCAAAATTAACGGCTACATCCGTTTTACCTTCTTGTCCCCATATAAAGAGATTAAGTGCATTCCTTTCATGATGATGCGGCATGCTTACAATCTGGGTTGCTGTACCGATCAATGATTCTCTGTTTTCCTGTTCTTCGAAAGAAAGCGATATATCAAACAGTTTTCCTTTCTCATGGCTATTCTCGTAAACTGCCCGGTAAATTTCACCGAAGGACATTTTCTGATGTCGATAGCATTGCATAAGCTCACGTTTGATGCGCTTTATCAGCTCTTTAAAGCTTAGATCTTCTTCAGGGCTGATCCGCAGCGGCAGCACGTTGGCGAAATGTCCCATCGTCTGCTTATATCTCGCTTTGCCCCGGTTAAAAACCGGGACGCCGATCACCATCTCGTTCCGATTGCAAACCCTGCTGAAATAAAGGAACAGTATGCCTAAAAAGTAGTGGAACGACGAACACCCTTCCTCTTTGCAAAATTCAATCATTCGATTGTATAAGGTCTTGTTTATCGTTAAGGTTTGCCGATCACTCCAAGCGGAATCACCATCATCGAAGTTCACTCCTCTGCTCAATAGAGGCTCGGGAATGGTTTGGTATTTGTTCTTCCAGAACTCCCTGTCTTTTAAAAAGGCCGGAGAATTCAGATAATCCTGATTATCGGAGATAAAATTAGCATAGGAATAGACAGTTCTGTTCACTTCGCCAATTCCTTGTGCGAGTTTATTGTAATTGTCAAAGAGTTGATTGATTAAGAGAGCAAATCCCCATCCATCGATCACCAAATGATGAACTTTAAGTAAAATAAAATAGGTATTCAGGGTGCCTTGCAATAAATCAAATTGAAAATAAAAGCTATCTGATTGAAAAGGCTTTAAAAATTCCTTTTTCATCCAGTCGATGCAAAAAGAATTTGCATTTTCCTTCATCGAAAAATTATATAGCGGAACTTCATATTCAACTTCCGGCAGGAATGTTAAATAAGGTTCTCCCTTTTTATCGATAAAACGGGCACTAAGAGAATCATTCTGGCTGATTAGTAACTGCAAGCACTCCTTCATGATAGCCGTATCCAGGTTTCCTTTGATCTCAACATACCCACCAATATTGTAAATAGGTTTTTCAGGGTACATGCACTGTTCGAACCATATGTCTTTCTGATAGGAGCTTAACGGATACTCCTTAATAGTTATCATGCTCGTTTCCATAAAATTTCCTCCTGTTGTTAAGCATTTCATGCGTTCTACTCCATATGCCCAAACGATTTCCCACTACAAATAAAAAAAGCCTGTTCCCCTATAAAAAGTACAGGAACAGGCAGCAGACTTCGCCCGGTTTCCTTCGGCAACCTGGCAATCATGGCTGTTGAATCCAGCTTTAGACCCATGGCTTTGTGTCCACCACTTTCGAGGTGTTTACGATTAACGGGAAATAAGTAAGTATATCTACCGCTGTATCCACGCCTTCAGGTCCCCCTCCGGCGCCACAATGCGGTAAGCTTTGTTATCAGTTCGTTTTTTTTCCGAACCTTTTACCTGGAATTATATTTACAATACGTTGTTATCTGCTTCGCGAAATACTTCATCCCCACCCCCAACATTCCAAGATGTCCACCTGGACAACTTTAGCGGTTTAGCTTTTGAATGATGAATTGTGAAGCATTTAGTATATTATTTTAATATGGAATATATATGAAATAAATTTAATCAATTGTACAATAATGAAAATATCTCATTTTGTCAATTAGTTCTAAGTTTTTAAAATGTGTGTAAAGGAGCAATTATCGATTAGATAACCACAAGATATAGTCAAAATCTTTGACAAACAACAATCTATGGTATCATTTCACAATGACTAATAAATTGTATATTCACTCATAATAATTACTTTATTTTAAAAAATTGATGTGATATCCTTTAATCTTTTATCAGGTTACGACAAAAATGATATTCCAAAGCTTCTCTCGCATTCGATGTTTTGCCAAAATTGGCGACGTGAGGTGTATAGGGAGTGGAGCAATTGGTGGGCATCTTCGGAAGAGTAATGTTTTAACCACGATTACTTCGATCTCAGCACTTGGTTGGAAACGTGGCTGATCATCTCAATCTCTCCTGCTGTCAAGGTAAACTGCATCGCCCTCACATTTTCCTGGGCATGATGTATTTTTGAAGCCCCAGGTATCGCAAATACGTTCTCTCCATGGGCGTTAATCAGCCAATTCAAGGCAATCTGCGTTGGCGTCACATTATATTGCTGGGCCAACTGTTCCAGCGTTTCAATCAGTGGCTTCGATCTCTGCAGCCCCGAATCCCGGAATGCCGCCGTCCACTTGCGCGGACCCTTTATTGACTTGACCAAATTCGGATTTTTATGGAATTTTCCGCTTAAGATCCCCTGCATTAACGGGGAGTAGGCAATGATCGCCACACCGAGTTCTTTGGCCGTGTCCAGAATTCCGTTTTGTTCGATTCTCCGGTCAAGAAGGCTGTATTTCACTTGATTCGAAACCAGGCGTAGGCCGTGCTCACGCAACACACGATCGGCTTCACGTATTTGTTGCGCGGAAAAGTTGCTTACACCCACATATTTAATCTTACCTTGCTCGACCAGTTTAGCCATCGCATTCATCGTCGCGCCGACCGAAGAAAAGGAGTAAGGCGAATGCACCTGATAAAGGTGAATCGTCCGTTGAGCCAAATGGTGAATACGTTCATCAATCGTTGCTGTGATGCTGCCTGCAGTGCGAAAGGCCGGCCACCATTTCGTAGCGATATTTGCCTCTTCCGCGAGCGGCCCTCCAATCTCATTTAACGCGCCAGCCAGCAATTGCTCAGACTGTCCGCCACCGTATGCTTCAGCAGTATCAAACCAATTAATTCCACCTTCTAAACTAGTCTGAACAATTTGCCGTATATCTTCCCGACGCAGCGCTGGCCAGAATTTCCCGACCATCCCTTTTCCGTTGCTGAACTGCCAGCAGCCAAGCCCAAGCGGTGACAGCTTTAAATCCGAGTTGCCCAGTTTGCGTAATTGCGTTGAGTCTGTCACATTTACCATTTTCGTTTCCACGATTCTTCCACCATCTCCTGTAAAGAAATTTTCATGTCAAACAATCGCGTTCCGCAACGCATAGAGTGTTTATAAACTAGCTGGAAAAATTTGTTTTGCATAAACTTCTCTTTATTTTATCGGTCGGAAGCTTACAAATGTTTAATCTAATGTTAATTATTCGATTTTAGTGGGTATTTTTAGGATGCGTAATCTTGCTAAAACTTAATTGGGCACAACAGTGGGCATAAAAAAAGATGACTCCTGATGAAATTCAGAAGTCATCTGACGACGACTAAAAAAAGTTATTATTATAATTTTATATAAATTATAGCTATGAATGTATCAAATTTCCTCACGAACACTAAGTTGGCCTGTACCCGGTTCATTCAGCACAATTCGCGCTTTGACGGTCGATCCATCTTTACGCTTAAAAGACAACAACTGCGTCTGTCCCTTCGTCAACAGAGACTTGAGCATGGTTTCCGTAATCTGCTTGCCAGCATATTCCTTCCAGACAACAAAACCGCAGCCCTGCTTGTAGTGGCTGCACCCGTACCCCTTGCGGCCTTCAATAATGCTTCCACCGCAATTGGAGCGCGGGCAGCTGCCCAGAGCTTCCCGTCGGCTCGCTGAAGCGCCTGACGGCACGCTGGAGGAGCCGCGCGCTAATCCTGCGGCTGAAGAAGCTGCCGCGTCCGAGGCACGCTCCGGCGTTGCGCTTCCAGCGCTGCTACCGCGCCCTGCTGGAACGCGCGTCCCTTTGGCAGCGGTGCGTCCACTCGCGCCTGCACCGCTAGTGCTTCCCTTGCCACCCGCACGCTTGCCCCTCGCTTCCTCGCCAAAAGCATTGGCCGGAGCCGGTGGCTGCTGCCTCACCTTGTCAATGATGGACAACGTAAATCTTTTAACATTGTCCATAAACTTCTCCTGGGCTGCCTCCCCCTTGGAAATTTGATGCAGACGGCGTTCCCATTGTCCCGTCATCTCCGGAGAAGCCAACAAATCGACGCCTGCATGACGGATCAGCTCAATGGCCATTTTCCCCTTATCCGTAATGAGAATCTTTTTACCCTTCATTTCAATGTAGCCGACCTTCTTCAATCGTTCAATGGTGGCCGCACGTGTCGCAGGCGTACCTAATCCGGCATCCTTCATGACCTCGCGTAATTCCTCATTCTCCATCTGCTTGCCCGCGCTTTCCATCGCTTTCAGCAATGTGCCCTCTGTGTAGCTTTTAGGCGGCTGAGTCGCCTTTTCTTTCATTTCGGCACGAATACAATCCACCTGACGACCTGCGTCGATTTCAAACTTCTTGTCCGTCCACTCATCCGTCTCCTCTTCTTCCTCTTTCTTGGCTGCTTTGCTCTTTTTACCTTTATCCTGGTCAGCCTTGCTCAAAACCACTTTCCATCCTAAGGAAAGAAGCTCCTTGATACTTGTTTTAAATAGATGCTTGTCCACCTGTGTCATCACGGTATGCATTTTATATTCAGCGGGAGGGAAAAAATGGGACAAAAACCTGCGAATAATCAGGTCATATATATTTTGCTCCTCCTTGCTAAGCGTTCCCGGTCTTTTTAACGTTGGCAAAATAGCATGGTGATCCTCAACACGAGACGGATTGCAGACCGATTTATTCTGTTTATGGACCAAATCAGGGTTTGCTTGTTGTACCAGCTCAGCATAAGGGCCTGTGCCCAACATACGCAGCGCCTTGTGCATCCCGTCTATATTTTGTTCTGTTACATAATTGGAGTTGGTACGCGGATAAGAAATAACCTTATGCCGCTCATAAAGAGCCTGTGCCACATCCAATGTTTTTTTCGCCGAATAACCGTACTTAGCATTTGCCTCGCGTTGCAGCAGCGTCAAGTCATACAGTTTAAAAGGATACTCCTTCGTCTGCTTCGTATCATATTTGGTAATGCTGCCCGCTTTGCCGCGAACCGCTGCAGCGATCTCCTCAGCTTCTTCGGGTTTGGTCAGTCGATCCCCCTGCCATGTCCCTTTGTACTTGATTTGATCTTGCTTAAACTCGGCCCATACATCATAAAAGGTTTGAGACTGA
The DNA here is from genome assembly GCF_000245715.1 of Paenibacillus sp. Aloe-11. Taxonomy (NCBI): domain Bacteria; kingdom Bacillati; phylum Bacillota; class Bacilli; order Caryophanales; family Paenibacillaceae; genus Paenibacillus; species Paenibacillus sp. Aloe-11. The sequence goes on from NZ_JH601055.1 coordinate 6,244, forward strand.
AATGCTTCAATTTCCTTCTCCCGATCATGGATCAATGCCAGCACAGGCGTTTGCACCCGCCCTACCGACAGGAGCGTGTTATGTCGTGTTGTGAAGGCTCTGGAGGCGTTCATACCGATCAGCCAGTCCGCTTCACTTCGTGCCCGCGCAGCCTGAGTCAGAAATTCAAACTCTGAAGCATCTCGCAGCCGTTCAAAACCTGTCGCAATACTTTCTGCTGTCAAATCTGAGATCCATAGCCGCTTGACTGGCTGGCGCAGCTTCAACTGCTGTTGAATCAACGCAAAAATATACTGCCCTTCCCGCCCGGCATCACATGCATTGACAATGGCATTGCAGCGTTTGGCCAGCTCACCAATCATTTTCAGCTGATCCTTTGTTTTGGGATTCGGTACAATTTTGAACTGCTCAGGGATAATGGGCAGGTCCTGAATATTCCATCGTTTGTACTTGGCATCGTATGCATCCGGCTCAGCCAGGCCCAGCAAATGACCGATTGCCCAGGTTACAATGTATTTCTCCCCTTCCAAATAAGTGCGGTTATTTTTAGCACGCGGCTCCATAACAGCAGCAATCGTCCGGCCCATATCCGGTTTTTCAGCAATAATCAACGTTTTCATTCATATTCCATTCCTTCCTGACGGCCTTCTGTTTTCCTTCAACAAATCATACATATAGATGTACAGGAAACACAGGTAGCATGGCCTCATGCAAAAGGAGCTTTCTCCCGGGCGAAAGCTCCTTTGTAAATTCATTTAGTCTAACGCTTCAACAATATACGTGTATTATACCATAGATATCATTGTTCTCTCAGGCTATGATTTTGCGAAGCTTGAAAAGGATATGTAAAAAAACTCCTAAAAGTTGCACAACAAGACGGCATGAGTCATATTTGAGTTAATTTATCTAACATATAAATTAAATGTTTTCTTTTTATCGTAAAATAATTTCATAATTCAATAAAAAAGTTGCACTTTTCTTCGGATTTTATGTTATGATCACTGTAGATAATTAATAAACATTCAGATAATTTAATTTATTTGTCAACTTTAATTACATTATAATAACAGAACAATAACAAAATAGTAACAACTCTCTACATACCATGAAATCACATTCGATTCAGAAAAATTTCGTAAACTTAAATCACATATTATTCTCTTTTGCGTCATGCTATCCACTAGCCTGTAAACACAACAAAGCCCCATCCGAAGATGGAGCTTTGACTCGATCCGTAATGATAGAGCTAGGTTTACACCAAAACGGTAGCACCCATGAGGTATTTATCAACCTCACGCGCGGCTTCCCGACCTTCATTAATAGCCCACACGACAAGACTTTGTCCGCGGCGCATATCACCCGCAGCAAAAACCTTTTCCACATTCGTAACATATTTCCCATAGCGTGCTTTAACATTGGAGCGACGGTCCGTTTCCAAACCGATTTCCTCTACGATCGTTTGCTCAGGTCCATCAAATCCAATCGCAATAAGTGCAATCTGTGCCGGGAATACGCGCTCTGTACCTGGAATCGGTTGATAGATTTTACGCCCTGTTTCATCAACAATACGTTGAATTTGGATGGTGTGCAACTCTTTCAAATTCCCGTTCTCGTCACCTACAAACTTAGTCGTCATGATGGAGAACTCACGCGGATCTTCCCCAAACAACGCCTTTGCTTCCTCCTGTGCATAATCAAGAGAGTACACATTCGGAAATTGTGGCCAAGGGTTGGCAATCGGGTCACGTTCCAAAGGAGCTTTAGCATGCGTACCAAATTGAGTGACACTCCGACAACCGTGACGCAGAGACGTAGCTACACAGTCCGAACCCGTATCACCGCCGCCGATTACAATAACATCCTTATCCTTGGAGGACAAATAGTTTCCATCTTCAAGGTTGGAATCCAAATAGCTTTTGATGGTGCCATTCAAATAATCCATCGCATAATGAACACCATTCAAATCGCTGCCTTCAATGTTGAATTCTCTCGGCTTCGTAGATCCACCGCATAGTACAACTGCATCATACTCAGCTATTAACTGCTCAGTAGGAATATCTTTGCCAATTTCCGTATTTGTGATGAATTGGATACCTTCAGCCTCCAGCAAATCCACACGACGCTGTACAACCTTCTTATCCAGCTTCATGGAAGGGATTCCGTACATCAGCAATCCCCCCACACGATCCGCACGCTCATACACAGTCACGCTGTGCCCTGCTTTATTAAGCTGAGCAGCAGCAGCCAATCCTGCCGGACCCGAGCCGACAATAGCCACTCGTTTGCCTGTACGCTTTTCTGGCGGATTAGGGACAACCCAGCCTTCCTCAAAACCTTTTTCGATTATAGCTTCCTCAATTGTCTTAATGGTAACAGACTGTCCGATCAGACCGACTGTACAGGAGCCTTCGCATGGCGCAGGACAGACGCGGCCTGTAAATTCCGGGAAATTATTCGTTTTGTGCAGCCGATCTAGCGCTTCCTTCCATAAACCACGATATACGAGATTGTTCCATTCCGGAATAAGATTATGAACCGGGCAGCCTAAAGTCGCTCCCATCATATCCATCCCTGTATGACAATAAGGAGTTCCGCAGTCCATACAACGTGCCCCTTGGGTACGCAGCTCTTCTTCAGACATATGCTTATGGAATTCTTCCCAATCCTTAATACGCTCTGCCGGGTCCCGGTCTATAGGAAGCTGTCGTGTGTATTCCATAAATCCAGTTGGTGTAGACATGTTACGTTCCCCCATCTCTTCGCTTATGAACCCCGTCCATCCATTCAGAATTTGAGTCAAATTCGAATTTGTCTGTTTGTATCATGAAAGGGTCTGTTCTCGTTGAATTTGATTTATTGTATCACAATACAGCGCAAAAGTAATGAAAACTTATGCAACTTTCTGCATCAACAGCCAAAAGGATTTTTTATATGGTTCATTAATTTTTCAAATCGGTGAGGTCAAATGATTCCCATTCTTATTTTGTTCTCTCATAAATGACAAAACGGTAGTTGTACGGGTTTCTTTCATCCTTAATACCAGGAATCTCACTGACTATATGCCAGCCATCCCAATCCAGCTCAGGAAAAGTGGTGTCCCCTTCAAAAATCTCCTCAATTCGGGTCACGATCAGCCGATCGGCATGTGGCCAAAACAGTGAATAAATCTCCGCTCCCCCGATGACCATCAGTTCCTTTTCTGTAGCCAATTGGAGTCCCTCCTCGAGTGAATGAACCACTTCCGCCCCTTCTGCCCGGTAGCTCTGATCTCGGGTCAAAACCACGTTGCGTCGGTTGGGCAGGCTTTTTCCTCCAAAGGACTCCCACGTCTTGCGCCCCATGAGTACAGTCTTGCCCATCGTTTGCTCCTTGAAAAAGGCCATGTCTCTTGGGAGACGCCAAGGAAGCTGGTTATCCCGGCCGATCACACCATTTTGTGCCATAGCCCATATCATCGAAATACTTATGCTGTCCCCCTCCTTTGCTTTCCATCCCCTCTAATCAGATGGCGACAGGCGCCTTGATCCCTGGGTGGTATTCGTAATTCTCAAAAACAAAATCCTCGTAAGTGTAATCAAAAATGGAATCCGGTTTGCGCATAATTTTCAGCTGAGGCAGCGGATAAGGCTCACGTTCCAACTGGGTATGCACTTGTTGCATATGATTTGAATAAATATGCACATCACCGCCTGACCAAATAAATTCTCCCGGCTCCAAGTTGCATTGCTGTGCAACCATATGCGTTAACAATGCATAACTTGCGATGTTGAACGGCAGCCCAAGAAAGGTATCTACTGAACGCATGGTCAGCATGCAGGAAAGCTTGCCTCCAGCTACGTAGAACTGAAATACAAAATGACATGGCGGCAGCTTCATCGATTCGATTTGAGCCACATTCCAGGCACTGACGATATGCCGGCGTGAATCTGGATTGTTTTTAATCGACTCAATGACATTGGCAATCTGGTCGATATGTTGCCCGTCTGTCGTTTCCCACGAGCGCCATTGCGATCCGTATACGGGGCCCAGATTGCCCTGCTCATCCGCCCATTCATCCCAAATGGTAACTCCGTTTTCCTTGAGATAAGAAATATTGGTATCCCCACGCAAAAACCACAACAGCTCGTGGATAACCGATTTTAAATGTACTCTTTTGGTGGTTACCAGGGGAAAGCCCTTGGCCAGATCAAAGCGAAGCTGTCTTCCGAAAACAGATAGTGTTCCCGTCCCTGTGCGGTCCTCTTTTTTTACTCCATTCTCTAATATATCCTCCAGCAATTCCAAATAGTTGCGCACTTCTTTTCTCTCCTTTAAACATGAATTAAGATCTAGCAGCCCTAGAATCTAATCTTGAAAAATTCGCTCTACACCACAGCTATATTTAGTTTATCATGTACGACACTTCATTGACCATGTACTGTTTGAATTTTCATGGTAGTTCTGAAAATTCCTAAAACATGAAAAAAAGAGGCAAAGAACGCAGATATTGCGCCCCTTGCCTCTCTTGAAGATATATGAAAATCAAAAACGAGATGATGAAATGGAATTAGCGACGTGGTGCCAATGCGTGGATCGGATGACCCAGCACGACTTCAGCTGCCTCCATAACGATTTCGCCCAATGTAGGGTGAGCGTGAATAGTCAGGGAGATGTCTTCGAGTGTAGCACCCATTTCAATCGCCAGACCCAGCTCAGCAATCAGGTTGGAAGCTTCCAGACCTACGATTTGCGTCCCCAGTACCAGACCGGTATCTGCGTCAGCTACGATTTTCACAAAGCCTTCAGCAGCGTTCAGGGAAACGGCACGGCCGTTTGCTCCATAAGAGAACTTGCCAACTTTGACATTGTGGCCTTTTTCTTTGGCTTGCGCCTCTGTATAGCCTACGCTGGAGCATTCTGGATCTGTGAAAACGACAGCCGGCATACATTTGTAGTCCACTACGGACGGCTCGCCTGCGATCGCTTCAGCAGCCACTTTACCTTCATAAGAAGCTTTGTGAGCCAGAGCAAGACCAGCAACGATATCGCCGATGGCAAAGATATGAGGAATGCTGGTGCGTCCTTGATGGTCAACTTTCACCATTCCGCGCTCATCCAGTTCTACACCGATCAGATCCAGACCCAGTTCGCCGTCTGTGTTTGGACGACGTCCAACGGTTACAAGCAGGTAATCAGCAGTTACTTCTTTGCTTTCGCCGTTAACGGAGAATTTCACGGTTACGTCTTTATCTGTTTGTTCCGCACTTTCTGCTTTAGCACCAGTGAAGATTTCAATGCCTGTTTTCTTCATGCTCTTAGCAACGATGGAAGTCATATCTTTGTCAAAGCCAGGAAGAACAGTATCCATACCTTCAATGATGGTAACTTTGGAACCGAATTTGGAGTACATTTGTCCAAGCTCTGCACCAATGTATCCACCGCCGATCACGATCAGGCTTTTCGGAATTTCAGGCAGGTTCAATGCTTCAGTAGAAGACAGAATGCGTCCGCCAAATGGGAATGGCTTCAGTTCGATTGGACGGGAACCTGTTGCGATAATGGCATTTTTAAAACGGTAGCGTGGTGATTCATGTTCATTGAATACACGTGCTTCGTTTTCGTTGATGAACATGCACTCACCATTGAAAACTTCAACTTTGTTGCCTTTGAGCAAGCCGCTTACGCCGCTTGTCATTTTTTTAACAACACCGTTTTTGAATTCTTGTGTTTTAGCGAAGTCTACTTTTACATTCTCAGCCGTAATACCGAAAGACTCGCCATGTTTAGCTGCTTCGTATTGGTGAGCTGCAGAGATCAAAGCTTTGGATGGAATACATCCACGGTTCAGACAGACACCGCCCAGCTCAGATTTGTCAACGATCAATACGCTTTGTCCCAATTGTGCGGCACGGATGGCAGCTACATAGCCGCCAGGACCCGCACCGATAACCAATGTGTCAATATCCAGAGAAGCGTCTCCTACTACCATTGATTACACCTCCATAACAAGCAACTCAGGGTTAGCGAGCAGCTGTTTGATATAGTTCATGAAGTTTTGAGCAGTTGCACCGTCAATAATACGGTGGTCAAAGCTGAGAGAAAGAGCCATTACTGGAGCAGCAACAATTTCACCGTTTTTCACAACTGCTTTTTCGCTGATACGACCAGTTCCCAAAATCGCAACTTCAGGGAAGTTGATGATTGGCGTAAAGAACATACCGCCTGCAGAACCGATGTTAGTGATGGAAATTGTGCTTCCTCTCATTTCGTTGGCAGCCAATTTTCCATCACGACCGCGTACAGCCAGATCACGAATGGAATCAGCGATCATCCAGATACTCTTACGATCAGCATCTTTGATAACAGGAACGATCAAGCCGTTGTCTGTATCTGTAGCGATACCGATGTTGTAGTATTTTTTGTAGACGATTTCGTTCGCTTCTTCGTCGATCGAGGCATTCAGAGCCGGGAATTGACGGGAAGCAGCAACCAGAGCCTTAACGATGAATGGCAGGTATGTTACTTTTGTGCCTTTCTTCTCAGCAATTGGTTTCATACGAGTACGGAAAGCAACCAGTTCGGTTACATCCACTTCGTCCATAATCGTAACGTGTGGAGCCGTGTAAGCCGATTTAACCATGGCATTGGAAATAGCTTTGCGGATACCTTTAAATGGTACGCGCTCTTCCTCAGCACGCGGATCTGCTGCTGGTGCGGATGGCGCTGCAGCTTTCGCTTCTTTTTTAGCTGGCTCTTGTGCTTTTGCAGCTTCTTTCACTGCCGGTGCAGCCGCTTGGCCTCCACCATTTTTGAAAGCTTCTACATCTTCTTTAGTGATTTTACCATTTTTGCCGGAGCCACTCACTTGAGCGATGTTTACACCTTGTTCACGAGCAAATTTGCGCACACTAGGTGTAGCCAGCACATCTTTGTTCGATGCAGCAGGAGTTGCAGCCGGTTTCGTATTAGCTCCACCTTGTGCAGCATCCTGTTCTTGCTTAGCGGCAACTGGTGCATCTTCTTGTTCAGGAAGCTCACCCTCTGCAGCAATGACTGCTACGACTTGACCTACCTTGAAGATGTCACCGTCTTTGGCGAATACTTCTTGAACTGTACCATTGACTGGGCAAGGAACTTCAACCACTGCCTTGTCGTTTTGTACTTCCATGATGATATCTTCATCAGTTACTTTATCGCCGGGCTTGATGTGCATCTTGATGATTTCGCCTTCGTGAAGACCTTCACCCAGCTCTGGGAATTTATATTCAAATCTAGCTGCGCCTGCAGCTCCTCCTTGTGCAGGTGCAGCAGCACTTGGCTCAGGGCTAGCAGCAGCTGGTGCTTCCGGTGCATCTTCTTGTTCAGGAAGTTCACCTTCTGCATCAATGACAGCTACAACTTGGCCTACGTTGAAGATGTCACCGTCTTTGGCAAATACTTCTTGAACCGTACCATTGACCGGACATGGAACTTCAACTACAGCCTTGTCGTTCTGTACTTCCATGATGATATCTTCATCAGTTACTTTATCGCCGGGCTTGATATGCATCTTGATGATTTCGCCTTCATGAAGACCTTCACCCAGCTCCGGAAATTTATATTCAAATTTTGCCACGTTTAAAACCTCCCAAATTTACGGTGTGCTTTAATTAAAATTCCAATACTTTATTAACCGCATCAATGATACGTGTTGGCGTTGGCAACCAAGTATCTTCAATTTGAGCAAAAGGATAAACGGTATCTGGACCAGCTACACGCAGAACTGGTGCTTCCAGATGCAGAATTGCTTTTTCGTTAATTTGTGCAATCACTTCAGCAGCTACGCCGGCGCTCTTTTGCGCTTCCTGAACAACGATAGCACGATTGGTTTTTTGAATAGAAGCAACGATGGTATCAATGTCAATCGGGCTAATCGTACGCAAGTCAATGATTTCCACTTTGATGCCTTTTGTTTTTTCCAGCTCATCAGCAGCCTTAATCGAAGTGTGTACCATCATACCGTAAGTAATGATCGTCACATCGGAGCCTTCACGAACCACGTTGGCTTTGCCCAGCTCAACAACGTAATCATTCTCAGGAACTTCAGCGCGGAACGCATGGTACAAGTTCAAATGCTCCATGAAAAATACTGGATCGTTATCGCGGATAGACGCGATCATAAGACCTTTTGCATCATAAGGATTGGAAGGAACAACAACCTTGATACCAGGTGTTTGAGTCAAAAGACCTTCCAGGGAATCGGTATGCAGCTCGGCTGCCTTAACACCGCCACCAAATGGTGTACGGAATACGATTGGAGAATTGTAACGTCCACCGGAACGGTAACGCATACGGGATGCCTGAATTGCCATTTGGTCGAGTGCTTCAAAGATAAAGCCTACGAACTGGATTTCAGCTACAGGGCGGAAGCCTTGGATACCCAGACCGACAGCAAGACCCCCGATTGCGGATTCCGCCAGCGGAGTATCGAATACACGCTCTTCGCCAAACTCTTTTTGCAAACCTTCCGTTGCACGGAAAACGCCACCTACATGACCTACGTCTTCACCGAAAAGCAAGACGTTAGGGTCGCGTTTCAACTCTACGCGCAGTGCGTCACGAATAGCTTCTTTCATGTTCATTTGTGCCATTGCTTCATTTCCTCCTTAAACATTACAGATCAGTTTCAGTTCAGGTCCAATTGAAAAACAGACCGGATCGGGATGCCGCCCGGTCTCTTTCGTACTCAATTATTTAAAATCAGCTTTTTGTTCTTCCAGATGCTTAGGCGTTTTTTCGAACATGCTGTCGATCAGGCCAGGAATGGTCATTTTCTCTGTCTTCTCGGCTTTTTTGATCTCTTCGTTCACTTTCGCTTTAGCTTCTTCTTTTACGCGAGCTGTATCTTCTTCAGTCCACAGACCTTTTTTCTCAAGATATTTCGCAAAGCGGGCAATTGGATCTTTCGCATTCCATTCGCCTTCTTCTTCTTTGGAACGATATTTGGTTGCATCGTCAGAAAGGGAATGCGGACGGAAACGGTATGTTACCGCTTCAATCAGTGTAGCACCTTCGCCATTGCGGCCACGTTCTGCGGCTTCCTGAACAGCCTTGATTACTGCAAGCACGTCCATACCGTCAATTTTCACGCCTTTAATACCAGCAGCAACTGCTTTGTGAGCGATTGAAAGAGCAGCGGTTTGCTTCGCAAATGGAGTTGTGATGGCGTAACCATTATTTTGCACAAAGAAAATAACTGGCAACTTGTATACACCAGCATAGTTCAGACCTTCGTAGAAGTCACCTTCGGAAGAACCGCCGTCACCTGTATATGTAATGACGACTTGTTTTTGTTTTTTAAGTTTGTAGCCCATTGCAATACCCATAGCGTGCAGAATTTGCGCGCCGATGATGATTTGCGGCATCAATACGTTAACACCGTCCGGTATTTGACCGCCGTGTTGATGACCACGGGAATACAAGAAAGCTTGGTATAAAGGCAGGCCATGCCAAACGAGTTGCGGAATATCGCGGTAGCCTGGAGCAATAAAATCTTCTTTTTGGAGCGCAAATTCACTACCAACCATGGTTGCTTCTTGTCCGGATACCGGAGCGTAGAAGCCGAGACGTCCTTGACGGCCCAAGTTAACAGCACGGTCATCCCAAGTACGTGTAAATACCATACGATACATAATTTCTTTCAATTGATCATCTGTAAGTTTAGGCAATTTATCTTTATTGATAATTTCACCATCCGGAGAAAGCACGGACAGAGCCTCAACTTCCTCTGTGTACACTTCATAAGGAACCTTGCTCATTTTCTTCACCTCAACAAAAAAATTTGAATATCAAGTTCCGCTGTTATAGGATTATTATACACCTGTTATATTGCTGGCGTCAAAGATTTAGTTATTTTTTTTGAGTTCACCGCATTTTTGTGTATGTAACAGGATACCGATATTACTATAACAGATTAGTACATGGTTGGAATTTAAATCATCTTTTAAGCATCTTTTAAGCATTTTTTAAGCATCTTTTTTAAGCATCTATTGCAATCAGGGTAATCTTAACTTATTGTGATCCCGAATGCAAAATAATACACCAAGAAAGGTGACGAAAAATGACGGATTCCCGGTACTTAAAACGAACTATCCTTAAAGACAAAGTAGAAAGCCGCTTTCTTGGCGAAACCAGAACACTCCGCATTTACTTGCCTCCCGGCTATAATGAAATATTGAGCTACCCGGTCGTATACTGTCAGGATGGAGAGGAATTTTTCAATTTTGGCCGCATTGCAACTCATGCCAACCGCCTCATCCTGGATGAAGGCGTCGAGCCCTTCATCATTGTCGGCGTCGAAGTGAACACCAAAATCAGAACCCAGGAATACGCTCCCTTTGGCGATCGTTTTAAGGCGTATACCACCTGTTTTGCAGAAGAGATTATTCCCTATGTAGAACAAAAGTATCCTATAAGAAGTGATGCATCGTCCCGCATTTTGGCAGGGGACTCACTCGGAGGCAGTGTTTCTCTGCATTTGGCCTTGTTGTATCCACAACTGTTCAACCGCATTATCAGCTTGTCTGGCGCTTACTTTGAGGCCTCGCAGGAAATCATCGCCCGTGAGAAGGATCTGTCCCGGCTGCGGGTGTGGATGATAGTCGGCCTTCAGGAGGATGCATTTGAGAGCGATACCGGCATTCATAACTTTGTAGAGCTTAATCGTCAATGCGCAGATTTACTGCGCGAACGCAACGCCGAGGTTTCCTATCGTGAAAAGGATGGCAAGCATTTGTGGGGCTTTTGGCAAAACGAGCTGCCTGACGCGCTCATGTACTTTTTGGATCGCGCCTGAGTGTACTTTTTCCAAACTAAACAATCGTTGGGGATTGGGCATTGATCGACCAGATCAGATCGTCATGCTCTTTCCTCTTTTTCATAAAATGATTACGCTTTCAAAATTATATAAGTAAAAACGGCAATCATTGCCGTCTTCTGTCGTTCACATTATAGCTTTTCTTCTATGATTTTGTCCAGCAAGGCCTCGCACCCCGCATCCATTAGTCGATAGGTTTCTTCGAAATTTCCGGTGAAATACGGGTCAGGCACTTCTCTTAGCTGTTCTTTGGGGAGCAGGTCCATGAATTTTAGAATGTCAGCGTCCGCCCCACCTGCAAGCTTACGCATGTTTCGTTCATTGGAATCATCCATGCACACAATATAATCAAACGCTTCAAAATCACGGGCCTCTATTTGCCGCGCCTTTAAGCCCTGCTCGCTAATCCCGTGCAGCTTGAGCTGCTTTAGCGTTCCCTTATGCGGGGGATTCCCAATATGCCAGTCGCCTGTTCCAGCCGAATCTGCCTGAATTTGCATGCTTAGTCCCCGTTCCTGCACCTTGTGTCTTAGTACCGCTTCTCCCATAGGGGAACGGCAGATATTGCCCAGACACACAAATAAAACATTAATCATGTTGTTCTCCTTCCTATGCACGTACACTACTTTTTTCTGTTTCATTGTAGCTGTGTCCTCCAAAATTGTGCAAGCCATATTTAACGCGTTATACTTAAAAGCTGATGGTACAAAATAGAGCGTATGACAGAAAGAAAGGATGTTGGATATGACGAAGAAGCGCGCCATTGTTTTTTCCGGCGGTCGTCTAAGCGAAGAAGATTTACAACAAATACAACCTGAAGATTTTATTATAGGTGCAGATAAGGGTGCTCTTTTTCTGATTGAGCATGGCATTACACCACATATATCTGTAGGTGATTTTGATTCGATAACACCACAGGAAAAAGAACGGGTTGAATCAGCAAGCAAACGCATGCTTGCGTGTGATCCAGTGCTAAAGGACCTGACAGATACGGAGCTTGCCCTGGAGATCGCTATAGACGAACAGGCAGATCATGTGCTAATGCTCGGCGTGACCGGCACCAGAATGGACCACACACTGGCTAATGTTCAAATATTGGTACGCGCGATGCAGCATCATATCAACTGCGCAATTATGGACGCACATAATTATATCGAGCTCACTGGGTCTACGCTGGAGATCAAGCCTATGGGCTATACATATACATCGCTGCTTCCTATGACTGCCGAAGTAACAGGGATAAATCTGGAAGGATTTATGTACCCATTGCATAATGCCACGCTCAAGATGGGACAATCACGTGCTGTCAGCAATAAGCTAACCGCTCCAAAAGGTACGATTTCCATCGAAAGCGGACTACTGCTCGTTATTCAGAGCAAAGATTAGTTATGACATTATTGTAACTTTTAAAAAAGTTGTTTTAATGCTCAAAACCCTTGATTTACAAACATTTTTCCGATTTTCAGAATTCGTAAAACGCTTTTATTTTTTACAAATTGTAATTTTTAATCGTTTTTTAATAATTGCTACGCAAGCCTTGTCCCTCAAGCATTCGGGCTTGATTTTCCAACTATTAGGCGGCTCCAAAGCTGTTATACTCAACGCTGTCAGTAAGTTAGCAACTCAGCAAAATATTGCAGAAATCATTTTTTGGAGGTACTTACATCATGAACATGCATAAAATCATAAAAAAGGTAATTATCACGGGAGTCGCAGCTACGATCGGTTTTGGAACTTTTGCAATTGAGGGAACAAACATGGCACAAGCTGCCACTGCTACGACTTCGACAGGCCAAAAAATAATTAACTATGGCGAAAAATATATGGGAACTCCTTATAAGTTCGGAGCTTCTACAAGCACCACTAACTATTTTGACTGTTCATCTTTTATGAAACATATTTTCAAAAAGTACGGAGTGGATTTGCCGCGCACTTCTGTGCAGCAATCTAAAGTCGGACGTGCTGTATCCAAGTCCAATTTGAAAAAAGGGGATTTGGTCTTCTTCTCAAGCGGAAGTCGTGCTACAGGCACCAACATTACCCACGTAGCAGTCTATATGGGCGGCGGTAAGATTCTGCACACTTACGGTGGACCTGGTGTTACCATCTCCGATCTGAACTCTGGCAACTGGAAAAGAACATACATCAAAGCACGTCGCGTGCTGTAGTATCAAACTCGTTTAAAATATGCAAGCCGGGACGAAAAGTTCCCGGCTTTTTTATATGCCGCTATGCTATTCTACTGCAGGTGGTGTTCATGGTGTTCTGAGAGAATAGCCAATGCCCCGCACCGTGCGAATCATTTTAAATTTTTGCCCCTTATCTATCTTCACTCTCAAATGCCTGATATACACGTCTACTACGTTCGTATCTACGATATAATCATGTTTCCAAACGTCCTTCAGAATTTGCTGCCTGCTGCAAACCTTATTGAGATGTATAGCCAGATGAAGCAAAAGATCGAATTCCTTCGGAGTCAATTCCAGCTTCTGTCCCCCTCTACTCACCATCCTGCTTGCATGGTCTATATGTAAATCACCTGCCTCGATTGCCCTTGCTACATCCTGTGCGGTGTCAAAAATTCGCAATAAATTAGCCACTCTTGCGAGAAACACTCTATGAGAAAAAGGGTGTACCGTCACATCGTGTGCTCCCTGCTCAAAACAGGCAACAATATGGTTCTCATCGTCTGATGAGGTCAATACGAATAATGGTACATAAGGATGGTTTTGTTTCGCAATACGAATCATGCCTTGTGCATCCGCTTGCTTGTCATCGATGTTCAGAAGCAGCATATTCACAGGATGATCGGCTACATAGGGGCTTCCCTCCGACATATTTTGGACATGAGCCACCTGATAGCCTGCCTGCTCCAACAGATGTACATATGCAGGAGACGCTTCATTTCCATCCACAAATAAAATTAACGGGGTCATCTTTTCACCCACCTGGTTTGGACATCGCATTACAATATGGAAATGAACAATTTATTTGTAAGTCATTAAAACATATGTATATTTATTGTAACAAAAAAGCAGAAAATCATTCCTGAAAGAATGGTTTTCTGCTTTTTATAGCTAACCCAAATAACGGTGATATAGACTTTTAGCTTCTGCCACGTCCTTTGTCCCGTGAATCAACGCTCGTCCATCTGCAAAAACGACCAAGCGATACACGCCGGTGCTAAAGGAAACCAGAAATGGATTCCGCTCTACTTTCCCCTCTCTCACAGAAGCAAGTTTATCTGCTGTTTCCTTAAGATTCAGCTGTACCGGTTTGGCAGGTCTAATCTGAATGGCATCCCGACCGCACAACACATCTGTTTTCTGCCGATTTGAGGCTGACAAATAGGGATACGTAGGTTGATTGCCGCAGGAAGGACAATCCGCTTTTTTCAAACTGTCTACGGCTATCGCTGTATACTCGTTTCGCCATAGATCAAACGAAAGCAGCTTCCCTCGCAGTTCTTTCGGATAACCGCCAAGAAGCTTAAAGGCTTCTGCAGTCTGATTGGCCGTAACCATTTGTACTGCCTGTGGTATAATCCCGGCGGTATCACAGGTCTCGCCTCCAAACGGAACGGTTCCCAGCAGACAGTGAAGACAAGCCGTTTGTCCAGGCAAAATGGTATATGTCACACCGTAGCTTCCCACACACGCCCCATAAATCCACGGTATGCGATGCTTAAGTGCCATGTCGTTCATAAGCAGACGGGTGTCGAAATTATCGGTTGCATCCATCATCAGGTCAACTCCCTGGATCAGCTCTTCCAGCTCTTCTACCCCGACATCCAGTACATGTGCGTGTATGACCGTTTCCGAGTTAATGGCTTCTAATCGTCGCTGGGCAGCCACTGCTTTGGGGTATCTCTCCGCGGCGTCGCTCTCCTGAAAAAGCTGCTGACGCTGCAAGTTGCTCCATTCCACGTAATCCCGGTCAACGATACTCACCGTCCCTACCCCTGCACGGACAAGCGTTTCCGCAATACCTGTACCAAGCGCTCCGACGCCTACGATCAGTACATGAGAAGAAGCCAGCCGGCGTTGCCCTTCTATCCCAAAGGGAGCGAATCTTTCCTGTCTGGAATAGCGGTCACTTGCTTGTACTCCTGCACCGGATTTTTCAGTTTCCATCATGCCTGAACCATGCCTTCTGTTGGGCTGCTTGCTGAAGCATAACGTTGTACGGGAATCAGCCCCGCCTCAAAACCATATCTGCCCGCACGAACAGCCAGCTTCATGGCCTCTGCCATTTTCACAGGGTCCTTCGCTCCCGAGACGGCTGTGTTCAACAGAACAGCATCTGCTCCCAACTGCATCGCCATTGCCGCGTCACCGGGCGAGCGAATACCTGCATCGACAATGACCGGGATCTCTGCTTGTTCAATAATTAACTCCAATGCAAACGGATTGAGCAGACCGCGTCCTGTACCAATCGGTGAAGCTCCAGGCATAATGGCATGCACGCCAAGCTCTTGCAGCCTCTTGGCCAGAATGACATCATCCGATATGTAGGGCAGCACGATAAAGCCTTCATCCAGCAGCTTTTCGCTTGCTTTCAGCGTTTCAAAGGGATCAGGCAATAACGTCTTGCCATCGCCAATGACCTCCACCTTAATCATATCGCACAGACCTGAGGCTCTTGCCAGTTTTGCAATACGAACAGCCTCCTCCGCTGTCGTCGCCCCTGCCGTATTGGGAAGAAGTGTATACTTGCTCAAATCCAGCGTATCCAGAAAATGTTGCTTATCCCGTTCCTCCAAATTTAATCTTCGCACGGCAAAGGTCAATATTTCGCTTTCAGCAGCCTCAACAGCTTGGGATTGGATACTTAGGTCAGAAAATTTCCCTGTTCCCAACAACAACCTTGATGTAAAAGATGCTTTTCCAATAGTTAACATAATCAACCGCCTCCCACAAAATGTACAATTTCCAGGTTGTCTCCGTCCTTTAGTACCGCTTCCTCATGTTCCTCACGGGTCAATATGTGACGATTCAGCTCCACTACAACGGTTTTCACCTTTAAATCAAGCTCATGCAGCAATTGTTCCACATGAGTGATCCGGTTAGAAAAGTTCATGCTCTGCCCGTTAATCGTCAGCTTCATAAGCTTTCCTCCTTGATACGTGCAGAAGAAAATTTGCTTATTCCAAGTTCAGCCGCATTAGCCCCTTTAAGCAGAGCAGCCATCGCACGTCCGGTAGCATCACTCAACAGGACACCGTTGCGATAATGCCCGACTGCAGCATATACCCCTTCCACACCGGGAACAGCCCCTATGAAAGGACGTCCCGCTGCCGCCTGCGGACGCAAGCCTGCCCAAGTGCGTACAAAAGAAGCTTCACGTACGCGCGGCAGCCATGCAGAAGCACGTGCCAGTAGCCCCTCCAAACCTGCAACAGTCACTTCTGTGTCATCGTGATGCGGAAGGCTCGTTGCCCCTATCCAAAGCTCGTTCTTCTGCTTAGGCACAAGGTAAACATCATCGGCATAAATGGTATATTCCAAAGGGTGATCCTTTAAGGAGACGGCAACTGCTTCACCCTTGACCGGATAAAGCGGGTAATGAAAGCCCACTTGCTCTAGCAAATTCATGCTCTCCAAGCCTCCGGCAATAATGACCTGGTTGCAGGAAACAAAGCCGCTATCTGTCACTACACCGCAAACCCGGCCATTCTGTACGACCAACTGCTCTGCATGGGTACCGGACCATATTGTTGCACCCAACACTGTAGCTGCTCCCGTATAAGCACGGCACAGCTGTACGGGGAAGAGTTGTGTCTCCTTCGATCGATATATAGCTCCAATCGCTTGACGATCTATGCCCGAAATCCGCTTGGTCAATTCCCCGGCATCCCACCACTCAGGCTGAGTATCCTCGCGCGTATTCGCAGCTTTCCAGCGTCTTTCACCCTCAGCTTCCGAACGGAAAGGAGTTACAAAACCTTCTGTACGAAATTCTACCGAAACACCAGACAACCGCTCCAGCTCACGAACTAGCTCAGGGAATGCATCCCGACTTGTGCGAGCAAATTGTTCAAACTCAGGGTCGGCGAACTCTTCACTCTCCGCCGCAAGCATTCCGACCGCTGCCCCCGAGGCTCCCTCACCCGGCATCATTCGCTCCAGGATAATCGTACTGCGCCCTTCCCTGGCCACATGATAAGCAATGGAACTGCCGATCACACCTCCACCTATGACCAAGCATTCAGCATGTCCTATAACTGTAGCCTCTGTGTGTATCTTTAGCATGTGTTATATCTCCTCTCCACTGACCATACTGCTTTCGAATTACTTCTACTCTCGTTCCCTGCTACAGATTGCGGACTACCTGATCTACCAATTGTCTATATTCCATCGCAGCCGCGATGGGCGACTCAGCTTCCCATATGCCGGACATCACTGCAATTCCGCTTGCTCCAGCATGATAAAGCTCCGGAATATGATGCGGTTGTATGCCGCCAAGTGCAATCACTGGAATGTTAGATAAGCTGCATATACGCTCAAGCTGAGCTATCCCCCGCGGCACAACACCGGGCTTACAGCGGGTTACATATACATGACCATAGAGTACATAGTCTGCTCCAGCCTGTTCGGCCATTTGCGCCTCTTCCAAGGAATGAACAGACACGCCACAGCGTGTTCCCTTTGGAAGCAGGCTTTTCACATCCCTGACAGGCAAGCCGTTAGCCGGTAGCTGGACAGCTCCAGCCAAGGTAAGTAAAGCTACATCTACACGGTCATTGACTGCAATTTGCTGGAGAGGAACTCCCTGCTCCACCATGCTGCGGATCAAAGCCAGCAATTCTGAGGCACCCTTCTGCTTCAGGCGTGCATGCACATAATGAACATACGGATAAATAGCAGCCGCCACTTGGGGTACATCTGCATGGTAGCCACTTTCCATCGTAATCACGTGTAATTCGATCTCGTTTTCACCTCACATTGAACTAAGAATATGAACTATTGATATAAAATAATCGTATAAGCTGAACCTATATCGTTGCAGCTCCATATCGCGAAATAACATACGGAGCCGGCCACATGTACCAGCAATAATGAAAGGAGAACATATGTGAATCCGTATACGGAAGTTCGACAGGCAAAGCCAAACGAAACGCAAAAAAACCACTTCCCAGAGGAAGTGGTTTCACGAACGTCCAATAATCGAACGGACAATCAAATCCGTATACGTATATCGTCCCACGCACAAACAAAAGTAATGATGCGGTTACCTTGCTTGTACGGCGCTCACTTCCCTACGCTGGCATAACCCAGATCAGGTGCAAAGGGTCCGAAATCCATTTATTCCGTCTCAGCCGCATGGGCGGCTCCCCTAGTGTGACTATTATATTGTATCAGCTACAAATAGCTTAGCATATTTTTCTAATTCTGCAACCCCCACTTTTTGTGAAGCATAACAGAACTGAATTTTTTGATTTTAGTTGACTTTACTTGACCACTCTTCCACATTCCACGTTTTGGTTACCCAATCCTCGTAAAAATCCGGTTCGTGAGATACAAGCAATATAGTCCCTTTATATTCCTTCAGGGCACGTTTGAGCTCGTCCTTTGCTTTAACATCCAAGTGATTGGTAGGCTCGTCAAACAGAACCCAGTTGCTTTCCCGCATTAACAATTTGCACAGACGTACTTTAGCCTGCTCACCACCACTAAGCGCAGACAGAGGACGTGTGATATGCTCATTTTTCAATCCGCAACGGGCCAAATGCGCTCTTACTTCATGCTGGTTCAAATGCGGGAACTCATTCCACACATCGTCAATCGGTGTGATTTTGCCCGCCTTTACTTCCTGCTCAAAATAAGCCGGCTGCAAGAAATCGCCTTGATAGGTTTTTCCGCTGATTGGCGGTATTTTTCCCAGAATGGTTTTGAGCAATGTTGATTTACCGACACCGTTGCAGCCTACAATTGCTATTTTTTCGCCACGTTCAATCGTCATGGACATTTTAGGCAACAGGGCATGAGTATAGCCAATTTCAAAATCAATTCCCTCAAATACCGTTTTCCCGCTCGCACGTGCTTCTTTAAATTGAAAGGTTGGCTTGGCAGCTTCTTCGGGCTTATCAATACGTTCGATCCGATCAAGCTGCTTTTCACGGCTCTTCGCCCGGCCTGATGTGGATGCACGCGCCTTGTTGCGCTGAATAAAGTCTTCCTGTTTCTTAATATATTCCTGTTGCTTCTCATAAGCATCAATATGCTGCGCTTTGTTCAGATCCGCCATCTCAAGGAACTTTTCATAATTTGCTGAATAGCGGGTCATCTTGGCAAATTCAAGGTGATAAATAACATTAACGACCTGGTTCATGAACTCCGTATCATGCGAAATAAGAATAAATGCATAAGGATAATCCTTCAAATAACGTGTAAGCCATTCGATATGCTCAACATCCAAATAGTTGGTTGGCTCATCCAGCAGGAGGACGTTTGGCTTTTCCAACAGCAGCTTGGCCAGAAGCACCTTAGTCCGTTGTCCACCGCTAAGCGCGGATACATCCCGATCCAGTCCGATGGCCGAGAGACCCAGCCCGTTCGCCATTTCTTCAACCTTCACATCAATGAGGTAAAAATCCCCCATATCCAGCTGCTCCTGAATTTCACCCATCTGTTCCAGCAGCACTTCCAGCTCTTCGGGAGAAGCATCCCCCATTTTATCCGTAATCTGCATCAATTCCTTTTCCAATTCCAGCAAAGGAAGAAAAGCATCCTTCAATACATCACGTACTGTTTTGCCCGGTGTCAGCTTGGTGTGCTGATCCAGATAACCGTAACGTACACGTGGAGTCCATTCCACTTTACCCTCATCCTTAAGCAATTTCCCGGTCAAAATGTTCATGAGTGTCGATTTACCGACACCGTTAGCTCCTACCAAACCTACACGTTCCCCCGCAAGCAACCGAAAGGAAACATTTTTAAATAATGCGCGGTCCCCAAAGTTGTGGGATACATTTTCTACAGTCAATAAACTCATACGCTGTTTTTGGCTCCTTATTGTCATCGGCGATGCCGACTGTCATTATTTCATATATCATTTGTTTTCTTTCAAAGCCTTATTGTAGCACATTCAGCAGCCTTATCGGAACATTGAAAATAACGAATTTTAAGGTTTTTAATGCGGACTTTCCTATAAAAAAAGAAAAACCACTCGTCAGAGTGATTATTGTAAGCCGTTATTACATTTAAACTCGAAGTACCCCGCAGCAGCAGCAGATTTTTCATCTGAAAAACGTTCTCTAGCCTGAAAGGGTGCTGGACAGGAATCTCTGTAAAAATATTTCATTCCGGTATCCGGTTCTAAGCCACCGATAATAGCTTGCTTTCTAACGACTCTTCCACCACCAAATCCATAGTTATTGTAAAATCTGTCACCGACCGGAATGCCTTGGATAAACGCCATCAACCCCACATCATCTATCGTGTTATACCACTCTTCTTGCGGAATAGTCGGCAGTGTAAACGTATAGGCTACGCCGTTGCGTGCTGCCTTTTGGTTATGGAGATTAATCAGGCGGGCCAGGTCTTCCTGAACACTATGAACGATGGTGGAACGTCGTACTTGCTCAAACGTTTCGGAATTATTCAGCAACGAAATGCTGGTTTGACCCTGAAGCTCCTTTTGAAAGCCTTCCACCCACCTGTGATTCTGCGAATCATACGCATGTACATAATTATCCAAAGTGAATCCCACACTATTACCCGCTGAATCAGCATAGGCAAAAGGCCTTTTTTCACTCCATTTGGGACCTATCGCAGATTGTCCATCTTCATCTGTATAGGTTTCTGAGGCAAACGTATAATAACCGTCATAATCCAAAATCACAATGGCGGGTATATAATCCAATAAAGCGCGTTGTGCTACTGTATCCCCATCAATACCTATGTTTAGAAAAAGGGTATGCAGGAACGTCTTTAGCGCTTCTTCCTTATCAACACGAAAAAACTTGTCCGATCCGTATCCAGCCTCCCGTTCCTGACGCTCATTTTGGGAGAGTACGACACCTGCATCCTGAACTGCGGTATGGAGAGCCGATGTATATTTCATTTCCAACTGCTGCACTTCACGCTGATTTTGTACCCGCAAATCATTCATTACACCAAAGGGCAAAAACAGCAGGATAAATATAACTGCAAAATCAGTAATCTTCATTCAGAACCAAACCTCCGTATGAAGCTGTAACTGCCGGCTTTCCGCTATCGCTCCCACCCAGAAGCCATGATTCGTATAAATCCGCAGGAGTCCGATTTGTGTTATGCACCCGCACTGTAAAATAATCCCCTGCCATCAAGGTATATCGACGTGTCTGGTCTGACTTTGGCTGCTGATTGTCAGGAAAAAGGACAGGCAAGATTTGCGCGTCGTAGTACCCATCATATACCGTTTCATAATTGCCCAGAAAACTATCCGGCTTCGAGGCATCTGCATATTCCGGTACATATTTTTTGTGCATATGCTCCAGATCAACTTCATACGTATTGCCTGTAAGCTCCAGTTCACGCATAAAATCGTTATACATCGTCGGTGTAATGTAGCCCTTGGTTCTTACCATATCTACAAAACGTACCGTTGAATGATAAACATTCAGCCCCGATATATCATCCTGCCGTTCAGCAGCTTGAGCTGCGGGTACGATGTACAAAAGCAATACAGCGAGCAGGGCCCCCAACAGCTTGGATATTGATTGAACCACTTCAGTCCTCCTCCAATTTCTCAAAGCATACAGATATGATCTCTCCATGCTGATTACGTTGTGGGTACATGGAATACAAAGAGGAAGCATTTAAAGCCGATACATCAGGCTCAAACGGTTCGGAATACACATCGTACTCCGTCCCGTCGACTTGAACCGAAATTCCATCCTGTAAATTCATGCGGATCGCCTGAATAACCTGAGTCCCTTGAATCCGTTCCGGCATGCCCGCCTCCGCAGTACGGGATATCCGCCCCTCGGAACGCTCCTCCTGCTGTGATCTTAATTCCAGTGCCATACTCATCTGACTGGACAAGTCTGCTGCTGCCGTACATGCGGTTATGAACAAAATAAGTGATACACCAAGCCGCAGCATGCTCGAAGCGTGATCAGACATGCACCCATCTCCCTACTCATTATGATCTCCACTGTAGCGTTTAGGATTGGGTAAATAGCAAGCCGCGTACAACATTCGATTTGTCTTTGACGATTTCGGCCTTGAATTTACCGCTTGGATTGACGTATTCGTTTTCTTTCTCATTCAGCGTATTCGCTATTTTTCCCGTCTTATCACTTCCACCGTTCACTGCACCATACTGTTCACTGTCCGGGCTAATGTTCAAAGCATTACCGTACCACTGCCCTGCCATATTTTTGCCGGTTTTAATCTGAATACCGAATTGGTCCTTGCCCTGAAACTTGCGTAGCGCATTAGTTACCTGAGATCCGCTAATCGTTGTACCGTCATATACTGTAAAAGAGGCTTGAGACAATTCCGTCTGAATATCAGCAAAATTATTTTGTGCCGTTTTGGTCGCCTCCTGAGCTGAAATAAACAGAATGACTACAATTGTAATGAGGGCGATAGTCAAAAATATACCGGCGGCTACCTTTAAGGCAGTTGATGCGTTATTCATTATTTTTCTCTCCTTAGTTTGTTATATCGTATGGGTAATCATAGAGCTTACTTACTGAATTTTTTGTATCTGCTCATAATAGCTATCCATTTGAACAAAGCTCATGCCGATCAATGGAATCACCAAATATAAAAAGATAAGACTGTACATTGGAGCAAAACCAATCATCCTACCCCAGATGGCCTTGCTGTCTATCATTTTTTCATACTCCTGTTTTCTTTGTTCAAAATAGTAGGACATATGAGAATCCAAATCGTCAAAGGCCTCGCGAATCGTAATTTTGCCCAAAGACAAATGGAGCTTGTCCACCAGACGTTGAAATTCCGGCAAAGGCGCTTCTTCTTTCAACAAATCTAGAGCTGCCTCGGGTCCGTGTTCATAATGAAGCAAGCATTTTTGCAATGGCCTCTTGAAAATAACCGAAAAACGATTCAACCACTCCAATATTTCCTCGACAGACATTCGTTCCATGACCCGCAAAATAGAAATGACCGTTTGAAACTGATATACCTCATGCCTCATATCCAACCGACGCATTTTTCGTTGCAAATATAACAGAAGCACAGGCATTTGGTAGGCTGCATATCCAACAACCAAACCGATCAGCACTTCCCACCACTTGATGTATTCCTCATTCCACGCTTCCAGCTTCTGGAGGATGCGGCGTGTATTTTTAGATAGCTGATCCGCATTTGCTGTGCCACCTGCATTACGCTCCAGAGCTGCATACGTCTGCTCATATGTGCTTTCCGCTCTCATGTTAAGTAGGTACATGATTTTGCGGTCAACCTCACTCTGCTTCAAAGCTTCTTTTTCCTCTGTGGGATTTAAACGTCCAAACATTTGACCCGATTGGACAGGAGCGTAAAGAATATGTGTTTTCTCAGCTTCATGTAAAATAAATACCGTACTGATGCTCAGCACCAATCCTGTAATGAAAAGAGCAATCCTCCGTATGTACAGCCATTCCAGTTTAATCTCCGCGCCGCTCTCCTTTAGCAGGCGGGTTATCTGGAAATAAGAGGATGCCTGCGGCCGCGGAATTAAAGCATCTACTACATTATGAATGATGGGGTAACGGTATAGCCTTTGCTCCCAGACATAACGGCCCCGACCCGCACGATAACCTGTTTCGTTGGTCTGTTGCAGCTTTTGTAACAGAAAGTAAGATAAAATAATTACAATATAGACAGATAATTTTGTAATATATCCCAATTTCCCTTGATAAAAATCATCCATGGATGGAAAACTGGATCTCGCCCATTTTTCAATCGGTATTGTAAAAAAAACGGGGGCCAGTGCAATCACGTTCAAACTTTTGAGCAGATAGTCCAGTTTATTTCTCCGCAGCATCTCCAGCTGGATTTCGCGCGCAAGACTGCCAAGTCCCTTCAAATAGATAGAGCCGCCCTCCTCATTCCGGTCACCAAACTCCATCACCATATATGAGATACCAGCAAAGGCTTTTAAAAATCGGTTAGGAGCAGACTCATAGTATCTTTCCAATGCTTCATGCGGATCAACATCTGTCAGCGCTTCATGAATGAGTCGTGCGTGTCTTCCAGCCTCGGCCCCGGCCAAATCGGCCGCTTCTGAAATGGCTTCCTCTACCATGCCATGCTGGTGATAATGATGACGCACATTGGCGAACAGTTCGGTCATCTGTGCAAGCAGTCTTTTTTCCATCCGGCTAATGGCCACATCCAAGAAGAGGCTGTTGATTACCACGCCGCATAAAAGGGCCAATACAGCAAACTCTAATCCGGGTTTCATCATTAACAGCACGATGCCGCTGCAAATAAAAGCTCCCCAGATGAACAGTGTCATCCTCATAGTCTGTAGGCGTAGCTTGTACTCATCGTAGGCATGCAAACCAGATAGACGCTTACGTACGCTCTTGATGTATTCGGAAAGGACAGGCACTCCCATGCCCAGCGTGTATAGCTTGTGCAATAAGGCTTGTATCTCCCGTTGCAGTACCGCTTTTCCCTTCCGCCCTTCCCGCACAGAATGAATTCGTCCAATGCGGACTGCACGATTATTGCGTTTGTGCAGCCACCACAAAGCTGTATATAGAAGCACAAAGCCCCCACCTGAAATGAGTAAAATCCACAATAACATCTCTTTAAGACTCATATTCTTCCTCCCAATAACGGGTCAAAAAACGGCGGAAATCACTGGCGTCCTTGGCATTCATCTGCTCACACATTTCCTTTGCGCTTTTGGCGGTTAGCGGTTCCATTGGCATATAACACCCATTCCGGTATTCCATTACATGCCGATAGCTATAATTCGCCGAAGCATTGGAGCCAGTATCTATGTGATCCGGGTCATGCGGCACACATTCTGTAATTCGTTCAATATAACGGCGCCCTTCCGCATCACGCTTAAGATGCACATCAAAGTTAATGACATGAACTACCTGCTCCTCAGCAATGCCTTCATGTTGAAATACTCCAGTTTTGAGCAATGAATTACGAAGCGAGAATACAAGATCACGAAATGTTTTGGCATGATGAGTAAAAATGGTGAACAGACTTGCAACCTGCGACATCTGGATCATCCAAGCAGCCACTTCATCACTCGCTACTTCGCCAAGGATATTGACGGTTCCATCCGTCTTTTTCTGTAAATCAAGCCCTTGTTGCCCTGAAATATGGTCGGTTTCCCGAAAGGTAAGAATGTTACGGCGACTGTAGATGCTACGCAAATGCAACTCAAAGGCCATTTCCTGTACACGAAGCGTATACGAAGCATAGATATGCTTAACCATCGCCATCAATAGCGTCGTCTTACCTGAACCCTGTGCGCCTGTAATTGCAGTAATCCGGCTGCCTTTCATTAAGTAAGAAAGAAGCTGGATCGGAAAATCAGCATTTTCACCCTTAACTAACTGCTCCAGCGATGCGCTTTGGATATCAAATTTACGGACAAAGAAAGCCCACGATTCAGAGAACGGAGGTCTGACTACCACAACCCGTGACCCATCCTTCATTTCGTTTACCTTATAACCATTGGCTTCGGAAAGCTGTCCCGGGTAATTATATTTATAAATATTTTGGCACACCCGTTTAAGCTCACGCTCTGAACCAAAGGAAAGAAACGAAAGATGAATCGTTTTTCCTTTATAAAAAATCCACACACTCTCATAACCATTTGCAGTAGGTTCAGATGCTTGTTCTAATGTATACCGATCCGAAGGCCAGTCCGCCGACGCAGGAGCCCCACATTTTGGCATGCCACTAACGCCCCCGCTTACACCGTCAATCCGCTGATCACGTATATCATCAATGACGGAAAAGCCTTTATAATGCTGATAAATCCGCTGCACAATAATATCCACCTTCTCTAAAAAGGAAAGGGGGCGGTGTTCACAGTCATAGATATAACGGATATCCTCTCCCGTGACGAGATAGCTTCCATCCTCTTCATGTGGCTGTGAATATCTCATTTCGGCCAAGTCATAAGTATCCAGTAAACGCGACAGGGCGTCAGCGCCATACTTTTGCTGGTATTGGTAAAAGAAAATTTCGAATTGATCCTGTATACTTAATGACTCAGGTCTGGAAAATGGCATAACGGAATCTACGATTTTTTCGTTCAAGCCATAGCCGTTAATCAGCAGTTCAGCCATCAGATTTTTAACAAAACGTTTATCGCCACTACTGCCATTGGCGCAGTCCTTTAACGCTCTGCGCAGCTCCGCTCTTTGATGGATACGCCTTCTGTATTCCTCTTCATGCAACCCGACATCCGCCATTTGGCTATGACTTAGTTCATGAAGTGCATTTTTGATATACTCCATCAGAATTTCCAATGTAGCCTCTTCATTCTCTTTGCCGACCCGCGAGGTTGAATGACGCGAGTGAATATTTCCTCGATATTTAACGATAATCAATACGATGCCCAGCAGTATAATGCAAGCAAGTATCAATCCATTGATCAATTGAGCAGACAGCATCAAGCGCCCCTTTCCAAAGCCTTGAGCCGAAGATCGGATTCTGCCGCCTCTAGAATAGCTTTACTGATCTGCCGTATGCTCTGCTCCCATCCGATAGGTGTAAAAAGCCTGCGATGCGGCTCTTTCCCACTTCGCACGCCACGCTGTACATGGCCTACCACATCCCTGCGGTTCCACGCGTCCATAAATTCAGTACTGTAAGGAACCGTATATAAAGCTCCCTTGTAGCCATATCTCCTGCGGATATTCGCTACACTTGCTTGAGAATGCACATCATATTTCCCGAGTACCATTAATAACGGCAATGCCGAGTAAGTGGATAGCGGAGATACAGATTCAAAAAAAGCATCCAGCTCTCGCATATTCTGAGTCAGCGACAGAACAGCCAGCTTGGCTCCCGCACATGCTTCATGTTGTACAGATCCCCACCCTGCTCCACTTCCTGCATCAACCAGCGTCAAATCATAATATTGATCCGCCGTGTCCATGACTGTTCGTACAAGTCCAGGGGATAACAGTGGTGGAACAGCTCCAAAGCTGGAGGTTCCCTCAAGCACATCCAGAGTCTGTTCCAGTACAGGTGTCGTATAATTACAAATATTTTCTCTAGACAATGTTCCACGCAGTACTAACCGTGCGACAGCATCCCAACCACCTTCCTGAAGCCGCAAACTTGGATCATCCATACGATGCTCCTGTATAGGGAATCCTGATTCAATTCCCGTATGTCTACGTCCCAGATGGGTCAATAGTAATCTTCCTCTATATAGATTGCCTATGGTAACTGCTATTGCCACCGCCAATGAGCTACTTCCACTCGCTCCCTTAATTGGGCTCCAAAATAAAACAGTGCTCATGCTCTCCTCCTTTCCGCACGCTTTAGCGCACGTCGGCTCTCTTTAAATTCCCAGCCCATCCATTCTCCAATACAACGACACAATTCTTTCTTATACATTCTGGATAGCGGTTTTAGTTGAAGCTGCTGTTTATGCTCATTTTCCAGCTTCAGGGCAAGATGTCCCTCATCCCATGGCAATACATACGGCTCTTGCTGCCAGAAGGCAGGAAAACCGTTCATGTAATCCCACAAGTACGGCTCCTCTACACCACAATCCACGGCTTGTAAAAATAATTTGTCAAATGCAAGATCTTTGGGAAATCCAGGTTGGCCGAACAGACGCTCTAGCCACATCCGTCCGTTGTGCATCTGCATTCGGCTATAATCACTGACCCAAATTCGCTGTTCCGCCCTTTTCCAAGCAGATATGGGGCAAAAATCCGCTGACTCCACGTCCAAAATTACAATGTCATAAGCCTTCTCTGCCTTTAGATCAGCCATCATACCGATGTTAAGATCTTCCCACGCTGTAAAACCAGTCGCCACATCAAAACCATTAAACTGTATAATGGGAAGTGGTTTATCGAGCATCCCGATGCTATATCGATACTGTTTCCGCAGCGTAGCATCCACAAGCAGCACCTGTTGGCCGGAAGCAGCTAATATGCTGCTGATGTATAACAAGGTATCGCTTTTGTCACAAAGTCCGGCAAATATCCAAGTTTTCATGCTTCCGTTCCTTTTCTTTTATTTATTTGGCATACGGATCAGAGCTTCCACCCTGCGTCAAAATTTCAGCCTGTTCTTTATGATCCTGCCCGATTCCATATCCATTCCCTATACCCTTACTCCCGTCAGATGCATCTCCTACAGTTGTATCCGTATGCTGAGCTGCAATTTCCTCACTCAGACTTCTTTCTATTGGTGTCGAAATGACATTGTTTGATGAATTAATTGCATTTTCAAGAGAATTCCGCAACTGCTTGGACAGCTTTTGTTCCGCCACGCGTAGCACATTCGGATCACTATTCATGAGTGCTAACACTTGGGCATTAGGCGGATAAGTTGGGATCGCCTTCGGCTGGAACTCAGGATCGACATAGGTCAGCGCATAGATGGATGCTTTATGCAGATAGGCATCAACAATTGCGCTTGAAAACGATAATATTTCCTGCTCATTCATAGTGACCCAGACGACAGGGCCTTCCAGCCTGGAAATTTTCTTTTTGGACAATAGAATATAATCCTGGCCCGTTGGAAATTGAATGCGGATATCCACTTCGTCTCCCTGCTTCAGGTTGCTGGGCAGTACTACCACCTTTAGCTCACGGTTGCGTAAATCTTTAGATGCGGGCTCATCAACAATTACCATTGCAGACGTAAGCACAGACCCTTTTTTCAATTCAATCTTGGCTGTAGTGCCGGAAGCTTCATTTTTATCTGTCACCAAATTTGCCGGAGCCTGAGAACCAGGGACCGTAACTCCCTTCAAATCATTAGCTGTAATCTGTTCGCCCGGTGATATGTCACGAATAACAGCCCAGCCTTTTTTCGCAGTGCGTTGCTCTTGTTCATACACTTTCCATTTTAGTTCTGCGTCTACTTCGGCCTGTTTCCTGACCTCATTCATTTGATGGGTGTTAACGATAAGGTAGCCTACAAAAATAATGCTAACTATACCCGCTCCAATACAACCGGCGTATAGCTTTTGCTTACTGCTCTTTCTTAGCTTGGACACACAGCTTCTCCCCTGCCTTTTTTGATATATATCTTTGATTTAGCGCTGGCGTTTTAGAAATCCGAAGCGTTTTTTCCGGGTATCCGGAATGGCACCGCGAAACAGCTCGTCCAGCACCTGATCCATCTCACCATCTTGCTCGAATGGGTCAGAATGGAATGGTAGAGCAAATACTTTATCATGATCTAGTTCCTTACGCAGCCTGCGAACTGCCTCCAAGGGCGCCAACGGCAAGCAGTAATTCCATTTATGCTGCGGATGGCGCTGAAGCGATCGGGCCAGCCCGATTATCTCTTGAGCTCTCCATTCCGCTCCTGAACCAACGACAAGCGGGTAATCGGCTCTCAAAAATTCCTCCAGTCGCTCATTATCCTGTCCACTCCCCAAATCCAGAACGATAAATCTATAGGAACCGCCTAGTAAAGAGATAACGTCCGCACGAGATGTCTGCCGCCAATAATGTACTCCGTCCACCTCAAAACGCCGACTCGAACTCGTTCGTCCAGCAGGCGCGCCCTCTACCACTGCTTGAAGCCGGGCAAACGCTTTGGCTGTGCTGTGCAGCTCAACCAAAGCTACGGAGCGACTTCTTCGGGCCAGGTAGTGGCTCACCGCAATTGCCGTATGTGTAGCACCGGAGCCGGAAGACACACCGAGCACAGCTACTACCCTTGTACCTGCGTATTCCAATAAAGTATTTGAAGGTTCACTAACGGATGCTCCATGTTGAGCAGGCTGAAACTCTGCACTTCGTCGCAGTTCTTCAATGACCTCTCCGGCAGATTGAAATCGTTCCTCAGGATGCTGCCGCAGCAGCTTTCGAATCACTGGAATCAAATGGCGGGGTAATTCCCCGCGAATATATCTTTCTACTCCTGAAGTCCACTCGCTATATTTGCCACCCGTACAGAGATATAACAGCAACGCTCCCAAACTGTATAAGTCTGAGCGAGCATCCGTCTGGCCTGCTCCATATTGCTCCGGGGCTGCAAAGCCCACGGTTCCCAGCTTTACCGTATCCTGATTCAGTTCTGCCTTATAGCTCCGCGCGATCCCAAAATCAATCAGCTTAAATTCCATTTCCGGGGTCAGCATAATATTCGTCGGTTTCAGATCACGGTATATGACTGGTGTCTGACGGGTATGCAAATAATCCAACACATCCAGCACCTGCAAAGCAAATGGAATGATTTCCCTCTGTGGGATATGACCTTGGTAGCCCTTCATATAGGCTTCCAGCGTCATGCCTTCAATGTAATCCATAACCAGATATACCGCACCAGATGGCAGATGCTCGAAGAAATCAACAATTCTCGGTAGGCGTGGATGGCTTAATGAAATCAGCATTTCCGCTTCCGTCCGTATAAGCTTCATCATTTGCGGCTCGGCAACCGACTCCTTCACCGCCCATTGCTTGCCTGGCAGCTTCAAATCCTCTGCCATGAATACACGGCTCATTCCTCCTGTACCCAACGTGCGAACAATTCGGTAACGTTCACCGACTATAGATCCGTATTCCAATCGTGATGGCTTCTGCATCATCCTTCCACCTCCCTTCTATAAGCAAACAACGCAAAAAAGGGAAAGCCGCCGCAAAACAAAATCTCCATGTCACCATGAAAATGATCTGCGGGATGCTTTCCCTTTATTAAAACGTGATTATTATTTTTTAAGGAACAATTTGGTTTTATTATATAGCAGACCTGTACTCATTGTAAAGTATTATTTTCCATACTTGATCATATACAGGGTAATCTCATCTCGGTTATGGAATAGCTGCTTAGCCCGCTGAATCTGCATGCCAGACTGCTCGAATGAAGCCATCACATCATGAATGAGCGCCAAAGGCTTTTTATGCATTAGCTTGACCGTTACGATAGCAGTACCCCCGCTCCGCAAACTATACAGCAAATCAGTTACGAGCCTTGCCATCTGCTTCGGACTCCAGCTCATATCACAAACCAGCAGATCAAACGTGTTCTCTTTAAATTTGACTTCACTCGCATTTTTGCGCAAAAAAGTCAGATTGGCATACTTCATCAGCGACGGCTCCATCTTGGCCGGATCAACCGCCGTTACCTTAAGCCCTCGCTCCAGTAAGAAGGAAGTCCACCCACCCGGTGCTGCCCCGATATCCAGTCCTTGATGAAAGGCACCAAAATCAATACCAAATGTCGCTTCCGCTTCTAAAAGCTTGAATTTGGCACGAGAAATTTGTCCCTCCTCCTTCTGAAAACGAACCGCGCCTCCGCTCCAATCTGAAAGATTGTCCTGAGGGTGTGATACGCCTGCATACCACGTATCCGTATCCGCAAAAACGGATACAATTACGTCGGCCCCTTGTACCGTTTGCTCCATAGGTAGATCACTTAATTGTTCACTTAAAGCCTGCTTGAGCGCGCCTGCGCTTTCAGTCCAACTGCTGTTAGCTCCTTTGCGCACTTGCAAAGAGACACGTTGATCTATCAGTTCCCGGCGGTTACGGATAAATGCAACCAGATGCTCCAGCACCTGGGCCAAGTTTGTTCCTTCCTCCTGAAAATGTACAGGAAACAAGTGTCGCAAAAACATCGGCGGCTGACCTGTGATCGTCCCTACAGCCTCACTGGCTCCCGCAGGTAATGTAGCCAGAAAAATTTCTCCAGGCAATAGTACTGTACTTTTCACAGAGCCAAATAATCTTCTAAGCTCCTCTTGAGCGTAGGGCGCAAAGCCATGATTAGCCGTACAAATAAATCTTGACGATGACAAGGCGGCCACACCCTGTTCATCTGTACGCATGTATTGTTCCTCCAAAGTAACATTACCCTCCATTGCACACCCGAATCCAGGAACGTTCTCCATCCCAATCCAGCTCAACTGGAACTTCATACGTGTGCATAATCAATTCTTTCGTTAAAACTTCTTTTTTGGGTCCCGCTGCTGCAACCTTGCCATCACGGATCAACGCCACATGCGTAAAGAGAGGGACAATCTCCTCAATGTGATGCGTTACGTAAACCACTGACAAATCCCGTTGACGGAGCCGATCAATCTCAACCAGCATTTTTTCCCGTTCAAATA
The DNA here is from genome assembly GCF_000245715.1 of Paenibacillus sp. Aloe-11. NCBI lineage: Bacteria > Bacillati > Bacillota > Bacilli > Caryophanales > Paenibacillaceae > Paenibacillus > Paenibacillus sp. Aloe-11. Next base: position 38,306 of record NZ_JH601055.1, read on the forward strand.
AATCAAGCCCGGCACAAGGCTCGTCCATAATCAATAAACGAGGCTCCGCCATCAGTGAACGAGCCAGCATGACCTTTTTGCGCTCTCCTTGAGATAATGTCCCCAGCGGATGATGCATCAGACCGCCTAAATTCATCCCCTCCAACAAAGATACGGCTTTTTCCTTTGCCTCTGTCGGAATCTCTTGATAAAAACGCAAAAAAGCATATGCACCGGTAGCGACCACTTCCCATACCGGATCTTTTAACGCTAGCTTTTCCAGCAATGTCTGGCTAATATAACCGATCTGCTTGCGAACTTCCCGCACGTCACATTGACCATAGGTTTGTCCAAGCACCTCGACCGTGCCACGACTGGGAAACATGTATCCTGTCATCATTTCCAGCAATGTTGTTTTACCAGAACCGTTGCGCCCCAGAATCGCCCAATGCTCGCCTTCCCGTATATCGAGACTTACATCGTCCAAAATCTTATTTTCTTCCCGCTGCAATGTGATGTTCTTTATGGATATCATTCCATCACGCTCCTTATCCTGTTCAGCAAGTGTTCCACAGATTCCATTTTGTAGATGATTTCAGGAATTTCATTTTCGCCGTTGTATATAAGAAGCGCGGGTACACTGGAAATTCGATACTCCTGCACCAGTTCAGGAATATAGTTTATGTTGCTTTGCAACACTGCTCCTTCGGGAAGCAAATGCTCCGCCACCTCGAGCATTCGACGGGCAGCCGCGCAGGTTCCACACATGGGAGTGTACACAAACAAAGCCAGCTTGCATCCCTCCCATATGGCACGACGTGCCTCTTTTTGTCCTATCTCTCTCATCGTTCCGACTCTTTTCTGATCTCACGCATACGTTCCTCGGGTATCGGACCATTATGCACGATGACTCCTTCTGGCTTGTTGGCATAGAGCAGCTCATACATAGCACGCCGTCCCTCCGGACTGGAGGAATGCAGGTAAATCATCAACTCTCCTCCTTTTCCCCTAAAAAAAGCTTCAAAAGCCCCAAAGATATCCATGATCCGTTAGACTGATTTACTGCCAGCTTAGAACCAATTGAATATCTTCCCGATGTGTCCCATCATCTCCCGTTTCACTTTCCAGGACGACAGGAATACCTCTTACAGGCCTCTGCTCTGTCATCCAACGCATTCCCTCTAAACCGATACAGCCTTGCCCGACGCGGGCATGTCTATCTTTTTTAGATCCATACGGATATTTGGAATCGTTCAAATGAACTCCGCACAGGGCTGACCAATAGCCGAGACGCTCCCCTTTTTCAATCAAAGCCTCGTCCTTTTCACCGTTCCACAAACCTGCTGCATAGGCATGACAGGTGTCCAGACAAAAGCCGATACTGTCGGAATTTTGGCACAACTGGCGGATTTGCACCATTTCCTCCAGCGTGGTTCCCATCGGTCCGTGATCCCCTGCTTGATTCTCAATCAGTATTTTGGCATTTCCCTGCCAGCCTTCCAGTACATCATCAAGACAGCCAATGATATTTCGGTAGCCCTCCAGTGGGTCAGACGAATGCATATGCCCGAAGTGAACGACAATCCCCCTCGAGCCGCAAGCTTCTGCAATGTCCAGATCGTTCCGCAATGAGGCAACCGTCAGCTCATAAAGCTCCTGACCACGCGCACGACCAAGAGCCGGATTCACAGGATAAGGCGAATGGGCAATAGATTGAAGCTGGTGCTTTGAGCAATAAGCTTTACAAGCAGCAGCATCCGTAGCACTCCATTCCTTTAACCTGAGACTGCGAGGATTTTTCGGAAAATATTGAAAAGAATATCCCCCTTGCTCTTGTGCACGCATAGCAGCTTTGGAAAAGCCGCCACGCGTACTCACATGGGCGCCGATGAGTAATTTAGGCATCATGCTGCTGTACCGGGCAATAAAATGCTTTTTTCCCCGCCAGCTCAACCCTAACAATTTTCCCGCCACTTGGGGATTCTTCACCCTCACGGTCATATACCCGGCACTGATGATCGAAGCCACCCGTTAATGTGTCTCCCTCCATCAGCGGCATTTCTATATAACCGCCTTCCGCAGTAGCTTCACGCAGCACGGATTGAGTAGCATGATACAGCTTTTCCACTTTTTCCGGTGACTGTACGATATTTTGTACTTTGGAACCCGGTGTAAATCCGGCGATATAAGCAATTTCATCCGAATAACAGTTGCCAATACCCGAAAAAATCTGTTGATTCACCAGCGTTGTTTTCAAAATCCCCCGCCGTCCCTTTAGACGCGCTGTGAACTTTTCCAACGTCATTCGATGGTCCAACGGATCGGGTCCGAGGTCTGATAATGCCTCCTCTGTTTCTTTAGCTGTCAGCAAGTGTAAGTAGCCTAACCGCAGCCCAATAAAATAAAGCTTCACACCGCTAAAATCCAATTCAATCTGAACCGTACGGTTCGGGCGCTGCTCCTCCGTTCCCAGATATAGCAGTCCTCCCAGCATCAGGTGCAGCACAAGCCGCCCACCCGTGTTTAAATGAAAAATCAAATGCTTGCCTCGACGCTCTAAATATACAACGGTCGCTCCCAGCAAATGCTTTTCAAACGTGTCCACGTCAGTATTAATGGATTTTTCACGGTTAACCGTCACTCCAGTAATAGGAATGTCCAAAATTTGTTTTGACAATAGCGTTCTGTAGTTTTCCATTTCAGGAAGTTCCGGCATATCAACATCTTTCCTTTCGTAGCTACATAGCTTTTAATTCTCACCATTATTAAATGTATGTTGGTTATCATTTCAACTCTTCCTTGATCCAGTCCTGCAGTTCATCCAGATTTTCAAATATCAGGTCAGGCTTTACGCCAACGGCGCGCATATGTTCTTCCATATTCGCGCGGGTCGTCACACCCGACAGAATCAGAGCTGTTTTACAACCTGCCGCTGCACCTGCTGCAATATCAGTAAGCATATTATCGCCCACAACCAGAGCTTCATCCGCTCTAATATTCAAGCGATCCAGCGCATAGTTCATCAACACGCTCGAAGGTTTGCCGATAACCACTGGCTTTACCTGTGAAGCCGCTTCAATCGCAGCGCCAATCGTTCCTGCACCTGGCGTTAACCCATCATGTGAGGGCAATTGTAGATCCGGATTGGTCAAAATAAAAGTCGCTCCCTCCCGAATCCAGCGCATGGCAGCGGCCAGTGTTTCATATGTAAATTGACGATCTATCCCCTGCACCACATAATCCGGCTGCTCCTGAACAAGCTGCAACCCGGCCTCTGTGAGCGCCTGGCGTAATCCGGTTTCGCCAATACAATATACACGTGCTCCTGGGCTCTGCTGTGCAACATATTGTGCAGCTGCCAACGCCGAAGTATATACTTCATGGCTGACTGCTTCAATTCCCATACCAACCAAATGCTCTGCCACCAATTCGGGTGTGCGTGAAGCATTGTTTGTGACATACGCATATGGTATCCGATCTGTACGCAATTGGGATATGAACAGGTCCGCACCCTTGATCATCCGGTTTCCATGATAAAGTGTACCATCCAGATCAATCAGTAACGATTTTATCGTAATCCCCTCCCCCACTTCAAATCAATTCATGATAACGTCGCAAAATGATCATTCATCCTATGAAGGATGTTCCCCCCACTTATTTAACCACCTTAATCATTTAGGTCATAAAATAAGTTGACATCTCTATTTCATCTTATCTATCTTAAGTCAAACATGCTAATGAAGTCTATGAATTGCCGATAAACCGTCCAAAATAGTGCCATTCCTCGCTAAAAGCCGTTGCTTTCACATGAAATAAGTTTACATCAGCGTCGAAATCCATCGAAGAGACCATGTCTTCAAAGGAATTTCCCTGTATTTCCTCACTTGCTCAAAGAAATAAAGTCCTTCAAATTCGATATATAGAAAATCAAATATAACACGCCTCCATATGTGGTATCACAAATTCACTCCATCCCAACAAGTGGCCGCTCTCGTCTCTTGTCGCATCCTGCGCTTTCCCGGAAAATAATTACGGGTGGAAAACAAAAGCACCGGAGCAAGCTCCGGCACCCCCACATGCATATCTACACTCCAAGCGTTAATTAGCCGATATCGGGTACTGGTAATAGCACGTGCTGCTCTGCAAGCAATGAATTGGGAAATATACTTTTTGCTTCTTCCAGCAATGGCTCAAGCTGTTCCTGATCTTTATATCGGGAACTAAAATGCGTCAGTATTAACTGCCCCGCATTTGCGGCTTTTGCAGCTTCCGCTGCCTGAAGCGCCGTACTGTGATGATACTCGTATGCTGTATCTGCCAGCTCATGCAGAAAAGTCGCTTCATGAACGACAACTGTTGCATCTTGAGCCAGCACTACAGTATTGGGACAAGGTCGTGTATCACCAAGGATGGTGATGATGCGCCCCTTTTTCGGTGAGCCCAAGACATCCTGAGGATGAAGTATGACGCCACCCTCCACCTCCACGCTTTCTCCACGCTTTAATTTACCGTAAATCGGACCGGGCTTGATTCCGTATCGCTCCAGCAGCTCCTGGTTAAGCTTGCCGGGCTTATCCATCTCTACAATTCGATAGCCAAAGCTATCGATCCGATGATCCAGCAGAGCTGACTCCACCCGAAATTGCCCATCATCAAACAACACTCCGCCCGTATGCTCCACAATGTGCAGCTGGTAATTGATCCGGGATTGGCTGATTCCTAAAGAAAGTTCAATATATTGCTTGAGCCCTGGTGGTCCGTATACTGTCAGCGGGGCCGTACCTCCCTGGTATGCCCTGCTCGACAACAGGCCCGGCAGACCAAAAAGATGATCTCCATGCAAATGGGTAATAAATATCTTTTCAAGCCTGCTGAGTTTGAGCGGCGAACGCAGTATCTCATGTTGAGTGCCTTCACCGCAATCAAATAACCACATGCTTCTTCGTTCTTCCAGCAATCGAAGAGCAATGGACGTTACATTCCGCTGAATCGTAGGCACCCCTGCATTCGTACCGAGAAAATAAAATTCCATAAGTTAACCTTCTTCCTACTGACCAGCAAAAAACCTCCGAAGCTCGGAGGGTCTTTGCTATCCTATCTGATAGAGGTGTTAAACCTTTTCGACGTTAAAATACTGCGCCTGAGGGTGGCTGAACACCATGGCTGATACAGAAGCCTCCGGTTCCATCATAAACCCTTCTGTCAGTTCAACGCCAATGTCCTCAGGTTTTAGCAGCTGGAACAGCGGTCCCTGATCCTCCAGATCCGGACATGCCGGATAACCAAAGGATACCCGAATGCCCTGATATCTGGCTCCATGCCGCTGCTTCATCGTCATATCGGCAGGATCCGGGAAGCCCCAGCTGTCTCTGATAATATGATGAAGCCGCTCCGCCAGACCTTCTGCCACTTCGAGCGCTACCGCTTGAAGCGCATGAGAGCGCAAGTAATCTCCTTGTTCTCTCCACTGGGTAGAGAGCTGCTGTATTCCATGACCGGCAGTCACAACCATAAAACCTACATAATCCATGACTCCAGATTCTACAGATTTCAGGAAGTCGGCCAAGCACAGGTATGGCTCCACTTGCTGACGTGGAAACGTAAATGTGTGCAATACCTTGCTCACATCAGACGGGTCATAGATCAGGATTTGATCTCCTTGCGATTGGGCCGGGAAGAAGCGATACATGGCATGTGCCTGAATAATTCCGTCTGTAACAGCTTCAAACATGATGCTGTCCACCGTATCCTTGAGCTGGGTCGCCTTGGGATCGCCCTCTGCCAGCAGCTTCTCGACGTTTCCTTTCAAGCCAAGATGATGCCCCATCAGCATCTGCATATTTACATAAGGCAATATATAGTTTAACGGATAGTTGCGCAGAACATGGCGATCCGTATCCGGTGGAATATAGACAGGCAAATCCTGAGCAATTTTAGAGCGTACAGCCCGAGTAAGCTTAGGAAGCTGCTTGGTTTCCACGACTGTTGCGGCTTCTGCCTCTCGTTCAGCCTCCATTTCCTCCGCCATTTTTTTGCGGGACTCAGGGTCCATCAGCTTATTGGCAATGTCCAAACCATCCATAGCATCCTTCGCATAAGCAACCAGACCATCATACTCAGGACGGATGCGGTTTTTAGTAAATTTACGCGTTAAAGCAGCTCCGCCAACCATGATAGGAATATCAATATTCGCATTTTTCAAATCCTGGGCGGTTAGTACCATTTGCTGGGCCGATTTCACAAGCAAGCCGGATAAGCCAATCAAATCGGCCTTTTCTTCACGGTAAGCTTCAATAATGCGTTCTGGTGGTACTTTTATACCCAGATTCACGATTTGGTAACCATTGTTGGACAGAATAATCTCCACCAAATTTTTACCAATATCATGCACATCACCTTTAACCGTAGCCAACAAAATCTTGCCTTTTACCGAGGATTCATTTTTCTCCATGAACGGTTCCAAATAGGCAACCGACGCCTTCATTACTTCAGCGCTTTGCAGCACCTCCGCAACGATCAACTCATTGTTGTTGAACAGGCGCCCTACCTCTTCCATCCCTTTCATGAGCGGACCGTTAATAATCTCCAGCGAGGAATATTTGGCGAGTGCCTGCTCCAGGTCGGGAATCAGTCCTTCCTTGCTTCCCTCCACTACATAAGAAGCCAAGCGTTCTTCGAGCGAAAGATTGGATACCTTTTCTTTTTTCTCTACTTTCTTGTTACGGAAAGCTGCCACAAAAGCAGATAAAGTATCGTCATTCGTTTTATAAATCAGGTCTTCGGCAAGCTTCCGCTCATGCTCAGGAATCGATGCATAACGTTCAAGCTTTTCTGTGTTTACAATCGCATAGTCCAGACCTGCCTTGGTGCATTCATACAAATAGACAGAATTGAGCACTTCACGGCCCGCTTCCGGCAAACCAAAGGATACGTTACTGATACCAAGGATGGTATGGACCCCGGGAAGCGCTTCTTTAATAATGCGAATGCCCTCAATCGTCTCCTTTGCTGAGCCAATGTATTGCTCATCACCTGTACCTACTGGAAATACGAGCGTATCAAAAATGAGATCCTCCGCCGCCAGACCGTAACGGTTCACCAGCAGATCATAAGAACGCTTGGCTACCTCCAGCTTATCCTCACGCGAAATAGCCTGACCGCGTTCATCAATCGTGCCGACTACAACAGCCGCGCCGTACTTATGAATAAGCGGAGCCATTTTCTCAAATTTCTCTTCACCATCCTCCAAATTAATGGAGTTAATAATTGCCTTGCCTTGCGAATATTGCAGCGCTTTATCAACGACTTTAATATCCGTGGTATCTATCACCAGAGGCACTTTTACCTTGTTCACAACCAGCTTCAAAAATGCTTCCATGTCCGTCATTTCATCGCGGTCCGGGTCCTGCACACAAATATCAATGACATGTGCCCCACTTTTTACCTGAGCGCGTGCAATTTCAGATGCCTCTTCATATTTGCCTTCCACGATCAAACGCTTGAATTTGCGGGAGCCCAGAACATTCGTTCGCTCACCAACCATATAAGGACGATTGTCCTGTTCAATATATACAGGCTCAATGCCGGATACTGCTGGAGGATGATGACCTGCCAGCGGACGCGGCTCAAATTGTGCCATTTGTTCACTCATAACCCGAATATGTTCAGGTGTGGTACCGCAGCACCCCCCTGCAATGTTGAGCCAACCTTTTTCAGCGAATGCGGCCATTTTACGAGCCAATGATTCAGGTGATTCATGGTATTGACCATTTTCATCAGGCAAGCCCGCATTTGGATAACAGCTAATCGCTGCTGAGGACATCTCGGAAAGGGAACGAATATGATCCCGCATAAACTCTGGACCTGTAGCACAATTCAGACCAATCGATACCGGATGCAAGTGTTCCAGTGATATGCAAAAGGATTCGATATTTTGTCCGGCCAACGTCGTGCCCATAGGCTCAATGGTACCCGAAATCATTAGCGGAAGTTCAATCCCCGTCTGCTCAAAAGCCTGGCGAATTCCGATGCTTCCCGCTTTGACGTTAAGTGTATCCTGTGACGTTTCCAATAGCAGTGCATCCACGCCGCCTTCAATCAGCGCCAAGGCCTGCTCCTGATAGCTCTCAATCAGTTCCGCAAACGTAACTCCGCCTGTTACAGACAAGGTTTTCGTCGTCGGCCCCATCGCTCCTACAACAAAACGGGGCTTGTCCGCAGTGTTGAATTTATCCACCGCATTACGCGCCAGCTTGGCCGCAGCCAGATTAATCTCACGTGCACGTTCTGGTATATCATAATCCGCCAAAACGACAGATGTAGCTCCAAATGTGTTCGTTTCAATCAGGTCTGCCCCGGCCTCCAAGTATGCTTCATGGATGCCTTGAATGACGTCCGGTCTCGTTAAGACCAGCATCTCATTGCAGCCCTCCAGCTCTTCCCCACCGAAATCGTCGGGGGAAAGATCCTCCTGCTGAATCATGGTCCCCATGGCTCCGTCAAGAAGTAGTATCCTTCGTTGTAACGCTTCCTGCAAGCTAATTTTGTCCAAAATCTCTTCACCCCCGCAAAACGTTAAATCCTAGTTTAGCAGAAACCGTATCATTTAGATAGATTGAAGTAAAAACATACGTTTTATGCAGCTTACTCTTTTATAATAACTACTCCTGTAATCCATTTTATAATTTGCTGTGTTAGAAAGACAGGCTTTAATCCGTATTTTTTAGCTAGAGTCATTCAGCATAAAATGTTGTAATCCTGTATTGTGCAACGATTCAAGACATGATATCCTGTATACAATATTAAACCAAGTGGAAAAGAGGGATAAACCCATGGCTGAAATTTTAATTCGCAATACCAATGAACGAATTAGCGGTGAGGAACAAGTCCGTGAATTTTTGGAAAGTCACGAAGTCCTGTATGAACATTGGGACGTTTCCAAATTGTCCGGGGAGCTGCAAGAAAATTTTATACTAACAGATGAGCAAAAAGCCGCTGTTCTCCAAACCTTTGAACCTGAAATCAAGAATTTGGCCGCGCGTCGCGGATATAAAATATGGGACGTTATCACCTTATCTGAAGCAACACCAAATCTGGACGAGCTGCTAGCCAAATTTGAACAAATTCACACCCATACCGAGGATGAAATCCGTGCCATCGTTGCCGGCAAAGGTATTTTCATCATTAAAGGTCCTGAAGAGATTGGCTACTTCAATGTAGAGCTTTCACCGGGTGACGTTATTTCTGTACCTGAAAATATCCCTCATTTCTTCACCTTAATGGAAAATCAGAAGATCGTCGCAGTCCGCTTGTTCATTGAAGAGAATGGCTGGATTGCCGAACCTTTTGAAGATCCGTCATTTATTAAAGCTTAATGCGAGCTTATCCTATTGTAGATAAAACAACTCCCTCTACTCAAAGCACACTGAGCGGAGGGAGTTTTTAATACTCGTTTCTATGGAAAAAGCTCTTCATTTATTACTTTAACGATTGAATAATTCCATCCAATTCAGACAGATGCTTGATTTCAAACTTTGGCTTGATCTCTGTCGTATTGGTTTTGGCGTTTCGGTTCAACCACACGGAGTGCACACCAGCTCCCAAAGCCCCTTGAATATCAGTTGTCAGCTTATCCCCTACCATTAAAGCATGTTCTGGCTTGATACCAAGAAGCCCTAAAGCATGCTGGAATATAGACGGATCAGGCTTTCCTTTACCAAACGAACCTGAAATGACAACATGATCAAAAAAAGGCGCTAATTGAGGTACGCCATCCAGTTTTTCCTGTTGTAGGTCAGGGGAGCCGTTTGTCAACAATAACAGCTTGTAATGTCCTTTCAAATGCTCCAGAATTTCAAATGTTTCTTCATATACATGGGGACGTGCGCGTCTTTCGGCAGCAAATTGGGTAGCCAGCTTTTGTGCCAGCTGCTCATTATCTATTCCTAGCTGCTGAAGACCTCTACGCCATGACTCGTTGCGATAAACAGGAGCCAGTTGTTCCAACTGACGGAACTCAGGCTGCTCACCTGCCGAAAAGTTCGCCCATAACCCTTCAAACGGATTAATGCCGATCATCTGAGTAAAACTAAAGGTCTCATAAGACTCGTACAAAGCGCGTGCTTCCTTGCGGACTGCTTCCTCCAGAGCCTTCGGATCAACGCATGCTTCCCGGGAACCTGTCTGGCATGCTGCGTCAAACGCCTCTTCCACACTACGTTCATCCCACAAAAGCGTATCATCAAGATCAAACATTACCGCCTGAATCGCCATCTGAATTATCCACTCTCTTTCCATGTTATATGTAACACCTGTTGTGCATAGTTACGTCTCACAAGCATTCCGATATGATGTGCCCACATTAAGCAAGTGGCCGCAACGTGTTATATGAAATAACATCATGCGGCCTTACATACAGAGCTACAGGTGATATCTGTTATTTCTTCTCAACCTGCACCTGATTGGATAGCGCAAACTTCTCAAGTCGCTCTGCAATGGCATCCGTGTCATAGCGACCCAATGTTTTTGTTAAAATAAAGTTGCCGCCCTTACCTTTTCTTTCAATCGTTACGTAGCCCTTTTCAATCTTAATGGCTTTCATATCCTCAGCCGTCATGGGACGTTCTCTGCCGCCTTTTAGCATATACAGCGTATTCTTCCCGACCTTCAAATAAGGACGACGGATGAAAAAGATAACAGCCAGCATCAAGTACAAGCCGAATACAAGCCAATCCATTCCTCTCATACCGGTCTTGGTTAGAAAGTAACTCATCAGCATGTATAATACGGCAAGGCCAGCCAGCATGATAGGCACAGTAATATTACGGCCGCGGAAAATATCCATTGCAGAACCCGTACCGCTAATGGTTTGCATGCCTTGTTTTTTGCGCGTTTTGTTTAAATGCGCTGTGTTTTTGCGTACTTTTCTTTCAAATGATCGGGCCATCTGTCAATTCCCTTCCCATATATATTGCATCAAAACGTTTGCTTGAAAGCAAATCTATATAGATACCGCGAAAGATACCTAAAAACAAAAGTCAAATTATGCAGGTCAAGTCGCTCTGGCGACATTAATGCTTAAGCCCGCCATTACCCTTTGGCGTATCATCGTCCACAAATTCAATCGTTTCAAGCTGTTGCCGAAAATTACGGCGAATGTTACCTAAATAAATTTCCCGAAGATTGGCACGCTCTGTAGTTTCTTCTTCCGTCAGTCCCTCGGATTTTGCTTTGCGCGCTAATTCATTGATGCGCTGTACCAAGCTGTCTATATCCAAATTATGTCCCCTCCATAAAAGCAAAGATATAATACACTTTGACATGTAGAAAAGAGCTTGTCAAGGTTCCCACATCACGCCCCTAACAAGCCCTAACGGTGTATAGATCAGAAGTACGGAAGCTTGAGCACCTGACCTGCCTGCACTCCCCGATCTTCCAGCCCGTTAATCCGTACAATTCCTTCTATATATACTCGTGTATCCATTCGTTCCGGTTTATGTTTGATTGCAATCTGCCACAATGTGTCCCCAGGCTGTACTGTCAGCTTGGTTACCTCTACCTTCGGAACTGAAGGTGCTGCGAAAACTGTCAAAACGCCTGCACCTGCAATCCAAACAACAATAACTAGAATGAGAAGCTTAAGTAAGAGAGTATTGGTAATCATCTGTGCAATCAATTGTAAAAATCCTTTGCTCCCTTTCTTTTGATTCTCCTGCATCTTTTCTAAATTCATCGGAAAAATACTTTGATATGTGCTATATCTCATCATTGGCTGCGTCCTCCAAACGTTTGTTCTTATGTTTTTTCACAATATAACACGAACGTTTGTTTTGTTCAATAGACAATAGAACAAAAGTTCGCAAATATTTTTAGGGATTATTTAGAACTTATGTTTGTGCGAACGGAGGTTCTATGCTATAATTTTCCCAAACGTTACTAAATGGGGTTGATACGGTATGTCTAAGATTTCGAGCCGCCAGCAGGCCATTCTTGAATTTATCCGCAATGAAGTGCGTCTAAAGGGCTATCCCCCTTCTGTACGCGAAATAGGCGAGGCTGTCGGATTAGCCTCCAGCTCTACGGTTCACGGTCATTTGGATCGTTTAGAGAAAAAAGGACTCATCCGTCGCGATCCAACGAAACCACGGGCCATTGAGTTACTTGGCCAAGACGAGGCGGATAATAGCAACTTGATTAATTACTCCATTAGTCGTGTTCCCGTTGTCGGTAAAGTAACTGCCGGTCTTCCTATTACGGCGACAGAAAATATCGAAGATTACTTTCCTCTTCCCCAACATTTTGTTGGTGAGGATAAAATATTCATGTTATCTGTTGTAGGCGAAAGCATGATTGAAGCTGGTATTGCTAACGGTGACTATGTAATTGTACGTCAGCAACAAACTGCTGATAACGGTGACATTGTTGTAGCCATGACAGATGAAGATGAAGCAACGGTTAAAACCTTCTACAAAGAAAAAGATCATATCCGGCTTCAACCAGAGAATCCAGCCTTTGAACCGCTTCGCCTGAAGCATGTCAGCATTTTGGGCAAGGTTGTAGGACTCTTCCGGGACTTCCACTGATTTATCACTTTTTCTTCCCCGTTATTTTATCCACTACCTCAAAAACCGGCTGCCTAGGGCAAGCCGGTTTTGTATTGATTTCATGTTCATCTATGTAACTAATAACTATTATTTCCTTTTCAGCAAGCTATGGCTTTGACCATTTTATCAGCTTTAAAAATCCTCCCTCTTTCAAAGGATTGTTCACTCATTTTATACCTATACGTTTTTTTTATAAATTCTTAGAATCATAGGTATTCGCTTCTTTTTGCTTTTAATAGATTTATGCTTATACATTACTAGCACTATTGACATATGTATAAAGCAGACCTAAGCAAAGGAGACATGCCAGATGATCAGAAGTAAAGTCAAAACATATAAGCAGCGCATCGGAAAAAACCAATATCTGATCGTTAAAGTCTTTCAGGCTACGGCTGCTAAAGCAAAGAGCGGTAATGCCTTGGCTACCAATGCATTGAATATCAAAATTTCCAAGCGCAAGCGTAAAGATGAAGACGGGTAAGTTTAGACCATACCTTCATTATATTTGAAGGGAGGTGATATGATGAGCAGAAGAAACAGAAGAAGAAGATTAAACATCCGTTCCAATCAAAGAGCCAACGCGCGTGCAGTAGGTAACGCGCTGGCTATTAACCTGTTTAACGTAAATGACGGACGACGCAGACGTTAATAGCCGTTGTCAGCAAAAAGCGGGAAGGATTCTTCCTGCTTTTTTTATGTCACACGATCCACTTTGCCACAGACTTCTCATGCTACTGCTAAAATGTATCGTCCTTCTTCGAAAAAATCCCTCAACGCTCAGAGCGCTAAGAGATTTCACATTTTAGTATGGTATCATATTGATCGAGTGCCCATTTCCACTTCCTTCTAAAAAGGAACTCAAGACAGTCCAAATAATTAGTTCTTTTCTTTTTTCTTCAACTCTGCTGGTACTGGCTTAGCTCCAAATATTGTTTTTTCTTTTTTGGTTGATTCATCAGCGTATTTACCCAATTTTACATTCAATAATCTTGCCAATTTCATATCCATTTACGTTCACCTCCTCTCCATAAAGGCAGAATACTGAAAGATTGTACAACACAAGATAGGGATATTATGGATGATTGTACGAAAAAATTCAACATGCAAATAAAAATACATATTAGTTTATAATATTTGTGATTCTCAGTCTTATTAATATAAATAAAATGATTCGGTGCATAAGCAATAAATATCAGCAATGAGCAAACATTAGTAATTAAAATTACCGACAAACTCAGGGGAATAAAAGGAATGATGGTGCATACTATCGTTGTAAAAAAAACACAGAAATTGAGGTTGGAAAAATGAATTCCTCCCGAGAATCTTCTAATTAGCATCAGGCTTCCAAGAGCCAATAATGCTCCGAAAAAATGTCCTGTAAACCATCCTATAATGGAAACAAAAATTATCGTTGAGATTTCAGTAAGTTTTATTGCAAGCGCATATTCCATCACCTCTAAACTTGTTGGACCATCAGGATCAGATCTCTTTATTTCTGCCGCGATGCGCCTGGATAGCGCTTCTAGCATCCTCATAATCCCCTTTCTCTGAAAAGAAATAAGATATACCGAATGTTAATAAAGAAATGGAAAGAAGACCTATTGCAATAGAATTGTAGAGCATGTATAAAGTTATAGAAATAGTTATAGCAGATATTATCGCACCAAAAATCAACATTTTATTTAAGGAGGAAGAGTAACTTTTCCCTCTCAGGAAATCATGCGGAGGTTGTACGATAAATGAAAATCCAAAATTATATTTGCTCATTAAAAATGAAATTAAAAAAACAACAACAATGGAAAACAATTGTATAAAGTAAATGGAGAGTCCATCAGTATCTTGTATTACCTCAGGCTGGGCTATTCCAAAGAAATTTGCAAATAAAAATACTATGAGTTGCAAGTTTATATATGCCGTCAACCCAGCTCCAGTTGAGAAGGCTGCCAAATGTGTTTTGATTCCCAACCCAAACCTAAAAAATATAATCATAAAAATATATTGTAGTGGCAAATCTAACTTTGGCATCCCAACAACTACTCGCATCAAATAGGAGAACAAAGCTATAACTACTGCATAAATAAGTATTCTTTTCCGATATTCCCACAGAGGTAGCATATAAAGCTTCAGGACCAAAGTAACAGATGCTATGGCATCAAACACACCGAGTAGGATATACAATAAAGCAGATAACAAATGAAACACCGTCCTTGAATTAGGCTTCTACTATTGTATATTTAATTTTCGGCGTATGGCAATGCAATTAACCGTACAATTGGAAATATTTATGATATATGTAAGGTAAATATTTTCTATAGATGCAGATATAATATCCTCCAGCTTAATCCAACTAAAATCCTCTTCCCAACGTGACAGCTTTACTTCGCATCTAGTGGTGTTGATTACTGTTATGTTGCCACACAGTTCCTCGGCATCATCAAATGAATCATAACTCGTTCCCCTGTCATGCTGACCTTTCTTTTGTTCGATTTGCTCGCTTGCTGCTTCTGGATAGATTATCGGTTGAATGGATGATTCGCATCTATCATCTGACTACACTTGAGTATGAATCAATTCAAACTACATAATCTGGTTAATCAGCAGGCCTGTTTTGGCAAAATTTGATTCAAGTAATTGGAAAATCAGTTATAGAGGCTGATTATAGTAATGGTAAGGAGAAAATTAATTATAGAGTAGCCGAAGGCAGCGAGGATATTAGCGGAGTTTATAATAATTATAGTCAAGTTTCCAAGCAAGATATAAATGGTATTCAAGTCACATTAAAAGGCGAAAACTTGGTAAATCAAGCGATGTGGACGAGATATTCGAGTACATAATAATAAGGACTCCTATCGGTTACAAACCGCTAGAGTCCTTATTTACATCTACTCTAAATTTAAACTGCTTACGGAAGAAATAAGATCCGTTAATCTTAATTGATGTGGCATTATCCAACAGTTCTTTTCACAAATTAAACCCAAATTGATTTAGTGATTATAACCAACAGAATAAAGAGCACCAAAATTGCTGCTGTAGAAGTCCATACACCGCCGCCGCCTTCATAAGCACCCATGGCCTTTAACCTCCTTT
This sequence comes from Paenibacillus sp. Aloe-11, assembly GCF_000245715.1. Lineage (NCBI taxonomy): Bacteria > Bacillati > Bacillota > Bacilli > Caryophanales > Paenibacillaceae > Paenibacillus > Paenibacillus sp. Aloe-11. The sequence goes on from NZ_JH601055.1 coordinate 53,974, forward strand.
ATTTGTTGATACTCTAATATATGAATAAATGCATTCTGTGACAGGGCGTGTGGGTAAACAAAAAAATACCCTACCAGCCGAAGCCGATAAGGTATTCACTCGTTTTCTAATAGTTTTATCATCCTTAGTCATTCCAGTGCTAATTCGAACAATCCCCGTTACTGACAATCCCGCTAGGTCTACAAAACCCAATAAGCGCAACAACTATTATGGAAGGAATTGCCATGCATACGGTAAGAACTTAGTTAACCAAAGAGCAGCGAATAGTGTGGCTATGCTCACGAAATTAAATCCAACATGCTTTAGTAATTATGACCAACAGGATAAAGAGCACCAAAATTGCACTCGTCGATGTGAAAGCACCACAATGTTTGACCTTATGCTCATGTCCACATTCACTCACATAAACTCCTCCTTTTTTTTAGATACTGTACACAGTATGTGTTATTAAAGAATTTGACAGGGCTAAACGGCAATTTGCAAAAATGACGGTGGAGTCCAAGAATCTTTATAAAAGAATTAATTTCAAGATGATGACCAGCAAAATGAACAGTGCCAAGATCGTAACTATCGATGTCCAAACTTTTTCGGCAGCCTCTCCGCCACCTTTTTCTATTCTCCTCACACGTAACGCCTCCTTTGTTTACTCTACAGGCTATGCGAGGTATTGCTTAGGAAATGGACTTCTAGGTAAACAAAAAAACACCCCATCAGCTTGAGCCAGCAGGGTGCTACGATGCTTTCCAATTTATACGGTAAGTATTATCCGTAAAAATTCAACTTGTATAGTGTATCGCATTTGACGTTGTTGAAACGGTATGCATAAAATCACACCTTATTTCATCAGTTCTTCCGGTGGTTCTGGATTATAAACGAACGCTAAGCTGGCTACACTTACAGAAAACATGGCAAGAGCAGCCAAACTTGTTGCAAACGTTGAATAAATGTATTTCTTCACATTCTCACCTCCTTATAAGAGTAATGCTTTGAATCAAGAAACTTATCGCTAGTATAGACGAGGCGAATACCAAGTTTGTTCCGACCAGTAATACAGCGATGGTTTTTAAGAGCGGGTAATAACGTTTAGGAATACGCGACTGCTTTTCAATCCCTGACGGAGCATAGATTAAAATCAGGATTATACTTAATATCGTTGCACCAATGCTCAATTTGTAGCTAAGAGTAAAAAATGATAGTGCGGTACATACGATAGATGTAACAAGTACGCATCCAATACCTGTTTTTAGATGTATCCCGCCTGTAATTTGTCTGAGTATTGCGAACATGACTAACATTAAAGAGGCTTCTTTAACCTTGCCTGTAAACAACGCCGCACCCATGGTCAAACAGACAATAAAAACAACATTCAGAACTATGGATAATGAATGCTTTAACACAGCTACCGACGCCGGATGATCAGGGATTGTAGATTTTATATGAGTTGCCATTCTCAAAGCCAAAGTCTCAATCATCCTCAAGTTCTTCCCTTTCTTTTTTGAGCGCATAATATAAAAATAAACCAGCGGCCATAGAGACATATAGTATCATCAGAAACAGATCATTATAATAAAACATGAATGTTGATGCCATGAGCGATCCTACTATAAAAATAATAACTAGTACATGTTCCCACTTTAAACGCAAACGCTCAAAATCCGCGATGAAGCCAATTTTAAATTTTAACAATACAAATGATATCGCAAAAACCGAAGCGCTCGTAATGGCTTGCAGCAAAGACCCTTGAGCGCTATTTTGTAGATCAGCAGTGTCTACGCCCCCAAAAAACAACCCTATCATTATTGCTTGAACAAGCGTGTACAAAAACGTCCCTGTGATAGAGATAATCGCAGCCCACAGTATAGGCACCCTGACAACTGTCGTTATAAGTAATATGTACAACAATGTGCTTATAGCAGGAGCCAAATAGGATAAAGACATTTCCTCTCTTAAAATGTAACTTTGGAGATTCATAACAAGACCTATGAACAAAGCCGGCAACATATACTTTACAGCTTTTAACCTAAAAATAGAAAGCATAAGCGTTAATGCAGCCATTGTTTCTACAGTTGAAAACAGCAAGAACCTAATAGGCTCCCACATAACACATATCCCCTTCATGTAATTGGTAACAAACACACCTTAATACTACATTTTCTACCAATTCGAGGCAATCCAATTACCAATATAAATGGAATATTTTATGTATTATGTGAGGTATTTTTTTACGATGCAGATATAATATCCTCCAGCTTAACCCAACTATAATCATCTTTCCTGCGAGACAGCTTTACTTCACGTCTAGCAGTGTTGATTACTGGTACAATGATGCCACGTAGCTGGGGAGTCAGCAAATATTTATGATTTTGAAGTCTATGGAACTTTAGCGACTGGTCCGATTAACTTAACTGCAAATGCTCAGCAAAATAATATTTTACTTAGTTGGAACACCATTGAAGGGGCAGAGAGTTATACACTCCAAAGATCTTTGGTATCCGGCGGTCCATACGATAAAATCACTAGCAATGTTACTAATGCAACGTATACTGACACCAATATTAGGTTAGACACAACATATTACTATAGAGTAACGGCTATTTCTAACGGCAATGAGGCTCAGGCATCAAATGAGGTTTCCGCGATTGTCCATAGTAGTTCTAATCCTAGTGAACCAGAACCCAAAGGGAATCGTGCCATCCTTACTATCACTTTAACAACTGGTTTGGAAAAAGAATATGATCTCTCAATGGAGGAAGTGGATGCCTTCATGAATTGGTACGATGCAAAAGATGCCGGTACCGGCCCCTCCAAATATGCGATTGATAAACACAATAACAACAAAGGACCATTCAGCAGCCGTAAAAACTATGTGATCTTCAATAAAATACTCACGTTTGAAGTAAGCGAGTATTCAACTAAATAAACAAGAAAGGACTCCTTATTGGCTACAAACCAGCGGAGTCCTTTTTCACATCTACTCTAACTTCAAACTGATTACGCAAGAAATACGATCCATTGATCTTTACGGACTGAGAAGTGTACTTCTCCACTGGTCCGCCATAGTCCACAACCTCTATCAAATCATCACTTAACGGCTGTACTGCATACACTCCTACCCGACTTAATGCAGCTGAAAATAGTTCGATATCCGATTTTAGCACTATATATGTATGGTTCATGCTGATCACGATCCCAGCCTTCTAATATGACGATATGTTGAGTTTCATATAGTTAATATGGGACATGGAAAACTATTTATTAGGTAATAGTTTCTTTTTCCTGTTAATAGATTCATGCTGATACATCGCTATCGCCACTGGCATATAAATAAAGTATACCTTAGCAGAGGGGGTATGCAGATGATTCGAACTAGAGTAAAAACGTTCAAACACCGTGTCGGTAAAAACAAATTTCTGGTCGTTAAAATCTTTCAAGCTGCAGCTGCTAAAGCAAGGAGCGGTAATGCCTTGGCAACCAATGCACTGAACATCAAAATATCCAAACGCAAAAAGCACCACTAAGACCATCCGTACCTTCATTTCCTATGAAGGGAGGTGATTTCCATGAGTAGAAGACATTCCAAACACCATGTGAAAAGAAAAAACTTATCGATCTGGTCAAAACAAAAAGCGTTCGCGCGTGCACAAGGCAATGCGCTGGCTGCCAATTTGTTCAACGTAAATGTCAAAAAGAAAAAACATTAATAATGTTTTCAGTGGGGCAAAGGCATTGCTCCATTTCAAATCTTTTAGCAATAATTTCACGAAAAGAGCCTAAAAATATTCCCCAGCCGACCATGTAAGGTTGGCTGGGCTTTTTGTTATTCGAGTATTTCGTTTTTTTGAATAAAATATCCCAATAACTGCAGCTACTATTATGACGGAATCCGCCATGTAATCGGTAAGAACTTAGCTAACAAAAGAACAGCGAATACTGTGACCGTTGCGAAATAGCCTAGCGTTCATTAGATCAATTTTTTACCATCCTTAAAAAGGAGCCAAGTGAAGCGGTATTATTCAACAGTTCTTTTCACAAAATTAAACCCAACATGCTTTAGTGATGATAACCAACAGGATAAAGAGCACCAAAATTGCCGCTGTAGAAGTCCACATACCGCCGCCATATGCACCTGTGCCTGCACCTTCATATGCACCCATGTCTCTAACCTCCTTTACTTGTGGTACATTTTAATATATGTATAAATACGTTCTATGACAGGGCATATTGGTAGACAAAACAAAGGCTCGCACCAGATAACCCGATAGAGCCTAAGAATCTTTATCAATGGATTAATTTCAAGATGATTACCAACAAAATAAACAGTGCCAAGATAGCAACTATCGATTTCCAAACTTCCCCGACATTTTCTCCACAATCTCTTTCCTTTCCCTTCACACGTATGCCTCCTTTGCTTACTCCACAAGCTATGCGAGGTACTGTTTAGAGAGTGGACTTCTAGGTAAACAAAAAAACATCCCTTCGTCTGAAGCCAGTAGAGTGTCAAGACCCCATTTTATAGACACTGAAAAAAGACCCTAGGCTATAAGCTGCTTCCGATACTCTTTCGGAGGCAGCTTATTTAACTTTCGTTGTGGTCGACTTTGGTTGTAAAATCGAATATATTCTTCTATTCTTCTTTGTGCCTCAGCGAGAGATGCTGATTCGGGCGCCAACCTTTGGCAGCATGTCATGGTACGTATGGGACGTGCACTGGAATCCCTGGTTGCTGTAAACGATGAGGCCAGTCACGTCTTTTTGCTGTTGTTTTAGCAGATTTTTCGCCACACGACCTTTCGTAGAAGAAGCATAGTTGCAGCGACGCTTTAGGCGAATTTGTGAGCGGAGCCTCTACCTTGGTTTCAAACGTATACTCATTAAACTTTGTTCCTTTTTTCGCTGGGATAAAAAATGCACCCCCTAGATTTCATCGGATAAACCAGGGGGTTATTCCAATGTCTATTCTAAGGGGTGCACTTCACGCGCCAGCAGGGTATTTACTTTATAAGTTTATTCCGTAGTAACAGGCGTTTGTTCGGGTGTTGCTAGCGCGGGAATAGACTCGGGCTCAGACTGAACAGTAACAGAAAGCGCCACATCGGCTGTTGCTTGTGCTAAGAAATCATTAAGCTTTGCAGCCAGACCCGATACAGCTTCCTTAACTGCCGCTTGTCTTGCCTCTTCACCCGGCTGTGTTTCGGTAGTCAACACTGTCTTTATCTTGGGCTTATATTCCAAATATACCTTTTCAATAGCTGCCCTAAGCTCCACGACCGACACTGTAATACCTTGCTCGGTAAGCCGTAGTGTGGCATACTGTAAAGCCTCCTGAAGCTTACGTTCTCCTCCGGCCTGCTTAAAAGCTGTTTGAGCAAAAGCGAAAGCCTCTCCAGCAATTTTATGAATTACTTCACGTTGTGCTGCCGTGGTACGAGCATCAAGCCAGGCATTTACTTTTACCTTCACTGTATTCAGTCCAGCTAAAATAATGGTTGTCAGTACACCTATAGCTGCTGTAGCAATGGTACTTACGTATGGTTGTACATTTTCAATAACAGTTTGAGTTTGCATGGTTATTTATCCCCTTTCGTTTTCAAAGCAGCAATTTTTGATTTTGAATCCCAAGACACTACAGCTCCGTATGCCTCAGCAATCGGGCGCAGCTGCACATATGCCTTTCCGTCCACCAACTGAACGGATTGAAGCTTACTGCCGTTTAAATATGCCTCTTTATGCGTGTTATCCCACTTGAAACCCAATCCCAAGCCGTTCGCTAACTCGCGCAGCGGAACGTAGGTCTTTCCGCCAAACAGTAGCGTCTTACCCGCATTCTCTCCGTTAATCTGGAATGATCCATCCGTAACAGTCGCATGCTCTTCTTTGGATACGGAAGGATTCATATTGAACCATGTCCGTAATTCGTCCACCGTGCCGTCAAACTCATTCAGGTCCACATTTCCTTTAATTCCATTCACCTTGCCGCTATCGCTGTATTGCCATAAATCCCAGCGCTTCCATGTCGTGGTATCATTGGGCACACGCGTGCTATAGCGTGCGATCCACAGCTTATAGCTACCCAGCGGAGCTTTGAAATGGGCAGCAAAGGCGTTGCCCGTATATACCATCGGCTTGCGGCCGCTTACCTGTTCAAACTCCGTTAAAAATGCGAGTGCAACCTCGTGAATCGCGGCTGAGCTAAGTCCACCCGGATTGTTTTCATAATCCATCACCGCTGGTAAATCCAGCGTTTTTGCGCCGCCCACCTGATCCAGCACCTCAGCGAAATGCCTTGCTTCCGCTTTTGCTGCGTTGACACTGGTCGCATCTACAAAATGGTAAGCTCCCAGCAGAATCCCGGCTGCTCTCGCACCTTTTGCATTCGTAATGAATGTTGGATCAACGTATCTTTGTCCTTGACTTGCCTTAATAAAGGCAAACGATATGCCGTCTTCCTTCGCTGCCTTCCAATCAATCTTTCCCTGATAACGGGATACATCTATCCCTTGCGCGTTACCTTTTTTTCTTGCTTGCATTTTCTCCGTCCCCTTCCTTCTCACCACTTTTACTTTTTAGAACCTCTACAGCCTGCCGGATAATTGATGGGACAGGAGCACCAATCCTACCGCCGTTTTCAACTATCGACAGCAATTCATTTGCCAAATAAAAGTAGGTGACCGCATCCCGGAATAAATGCGAATCGCCTAAGACTCCATCTATTAGGTGGGATACTGCTACCATTGCAAAAATAAATACTTTTTGTGCGATACCAATAAGACCGATCTTACTTTTTAAACCAGGTCCGGTGCCCTTCTTACCTTCTACACCAGCTGCAATTAATCCAGTCACATAATCAATTATTGTAAATGTAAGAAGTGCAGCCAGAGCAAATGACCATCCTCCAAAAAGATACGTTATCGCGCTCCCACCAAAGGCAGCGCTAAATTTATAAATCTCCGACTTGTCCACTTGCCTCCCCCGTTTCTTTTTACTCAATATAAGGCGAAAAGCCATAAAAATAGCGCACTCAGAAGAGCGCGTTCAGGAAACTTTTCCTGAGCTATCATCGTTTAGCCTCTGATTTTTTTCTTCTTGGAACTGTATCTCTGCTAATGCATTTCCCACCGCCGTATCCAGGGCGTTAAGAATCTCCTTACGCTTATGCGGCTGCGAAGCAATTTCAGCTCCTTGAGACGCAAAATAAGCCCCTGAGTTTTCAGAGGCTTTCCTACTTATATTTTAAATTGGTTCTGTTGCTATAACGCTGCGGATTTTAAAGGGAAATATTTTTCAGTGAATATAAAGTTCTAGACAGGCCATACGTCTTTAAGCTAGCAGGCAGTATAGTTCTGGGGAAAGTAAAGATGAATGACAGAAAAAATGAAGCGGGACAATCCAAAAGGATTACCCCGCCCCAGCCTAACAGATTATTCCAAAACGTAGGAAATAGTCATTTCAACAGATTTATAAGAAAGGCTACCGAACCATCTATCTCCGGTAGAACTTGCAATGTTTGTTCCATAGACCTGTGCTGTCCATGTACCGCTTGCTTCCTGATCTAGAAAACTTGCTCTCTCAGTCATTCCACTGGGCTTCCATGCGATAGTAGCAGATTTGCCGCTAGGAGAGGATACATTCAACTTAGAAAAAACAATCGCCCCCAGCAGATTTTTATTGTTGTTGTTAATGATTCCTCTTCCTGGATCAATCTCAATCGACTTTACCTTGGCATTAAGAGGCAATGACGTAAACCGAAAGCTAACCTGATCGGAAAAACCGCTTTTGCCGGGGGCTAATGCCAACCCTAGGCTTTTGTTGGCGCTCACTGTTCTACTGCTGCTGGAAGCACTGGGAGCGGCACTTAACTGTACATCCACTGTCTGTGTATAGACAGTTTCACCAGCCGCATTGGTGGATACCTTAACATTCGGCTCCGCTGCAAATGCAGTCACGGACATTGTGGCGCTCATGGATACCGCCAGTAACATTGCACCTAAACGTTTTTTCATGCTCATACTCTTTTACCTCCAAAAAATATTATTAAGGTGGTATGAATTGCTATCCGAGCATAAAGACCTATTTTCAAAATGGGTGACGTTTTCTAGTAGAACAGCAATAACCGCCTTGTTAATATTATCGGTAAACAGTTAGAAGAAGTCAATTGTTTCCAATGATTTTTTTGGTAGAAATGGATTACATCTGTAAAATGTCGCGCAGCATCAGACTGGTTTAAAAGTAAAAAGAAAGACACCCTACCAGTCGGGGTTATTACAGTCCGATGTTCACGGAGTTTACCGTCTAAAAAAATCCCGCCGACCAATTAAGGTTAGCAGGGATTTCATTTTATTTAGAGTATTCACTTACTTCAAACGTCAGGATACGATCAAACAGCATATAATCCTTGCGGCTGCTGAATGGGCCTTTATTGTTATCGTGCTTGTTGATCGCGTATGAAGCTGATCCAGATCCAGCTTGCTTGCTCTCATACCAAGTGATAAAGTCATTGACTTCTTTTATACTTAGATCAAATTCCTTCTCCAAGCCGGTAGTCATAGTAACTACCAGGATTGCGCGATTACCTGAGGGTTGCTCAGGATCAGTTTGACCTCCTCCTTGTGGAGTTGCAGATGCTTCATTGGAATATTCAGAATCCACACCATTGACCTTAGCACTCACAACAAAGTAGTATTTCGTTCCGTTGGTCAGGCCCGGAATAACGAAGTTTCCATATACGTCTTTTGTAGCTGTGGCAGTTTCAGTATATTTACCTGATTCTGTTCCATACTTGACTGTGTAACCGTCAGCTTCTTGAACCTGCCCCCAGTTTAATGTAACTTGGCCGTCTCCAGGGGAGGCTACAAGATTCATGGGAGTGTGGATATCAACCAATTTTCCATCAGTATCTATTGCATCAAGCGAAAATGTGTTGTTTGTGCTATTCGTAGTTAACTTTACTTCATGAACAGCGGGTGGCAGATCTAAGGCTTCAAACACAAGTACTTGATACAGATTTGCAGGATTATTTGGATTGTATGTCGAAACTTTGCCATCAATCTCTATGGTCACATTGTTTACCCTATTGGTCCAATACAGATCAATAATTCGCAGTTTAGTTCCATAGAATTTGAATTTTATGGAATTTGTTGTGGCTCCAGATGGTTTCATATAGTGACCTGTTTTTGCATAAACACTATTAGGTTCATTTTCAACATATGCCCATCCACTACCTTCATACTTAATGGCAGGATTCATATCGTCATATCTTTCCCAACCTTCTTCGGCAGAAGTTAATCTCTCACCGATCGACGCTGCATACGTATTTGAATTTAAAATCAAGCTCGTTGCAAACAATAAAACACCTAACAAAATACTTATCTTTTTCATAAAATTTATCTTCACAAGAATTCCTCCTACTAGGGTTTGTTGAACTATTACTAAAGTAAATTAATTCTAAAGGTGTGTCTAAACATAAACTTGCTAATTTATAAATACAATCTAAATATTTGCATATTTATTTTTTATTGGGTATAAAAAAAGACTCTATCAGCCAAACACACCTGTAGAGTCCCTCATCCTTATTTCACTATGAATCTTACCTTTGTTCCATCTACATATTTATCCAACTGATGGCTTTACCCATGATCCAGCTCCTCTATTATCTATAGGGCTTATGTATCTTATATCTGCACCTGCGCCACCCTCAGAACACATAGCCATCGGCCATTCGTCACGATCATATCCCTTTTTAGTCGGATAGCCCTTCAAAGACTCCCTGCGATTCTCCTCGGCTCCATCCCGGTCAATCGTACATACCGCAGAATGTCCGGCCGCAATAGCATCCCTAATGTGCGCTCCGGTTTCAGGGTAGCATGAACTTGGGAACTTTAGCATATACCCCCCAAAGCAAAAATCCCTCAACGCTTAGAGCGCCAAGGGATTCTACCTTTTAGTACAACGTCAGATATTGATCACGTTCCCACTGGTGAACCTGTGTACGATACATGTCCCATTCAATTTCTTTAAGCTCGTAGAAGTATGCCAGAGCATGGTCGCCCAGTGCGTCAGAGATGACTTCGCTCCGAATGAGCTCAGACAAGGCTTCCTTCAAGTCTGCAGGCAGGCTTGGAATGCCTTCTTCGATGCGCTCTTCCTCGGACATAACGTAGATGTTACGATCAATTGGAGCTGGCAGAGGCAGCTGGCGTTTGATGCCATCCAAACCAGCTCTCAGCATCACAGCCAAGGCCAAATACGGATTCGCAGCCGGGTCAGGGTTACGAACTTCGACGCGAGTGCTCAGGCCACGAGATGCAGGAATCCGAATCATCGGGCTGCGGTTACTTGCGGACCAAGCAACATAACAAGGCGCTTCATAGCCTGGTACGAGACGCTTATATGAATTTACCGTCGGATTCGTGATTGCGGCCATTGCACGTGCGTGCTTGAGAATACCAGCCATATAGTGGCGGGCTGTTTGACTCAATCCGAGTTCGTCCGTTTCATCATAAAATACGTTCTCATTTTCCTTGAACAATGACTGGTTGCAGTGCATACCGGAGCCATTCACACCAAACAAAGGTTTTGGCATAAAGGTAGCATGCAGACCATGCTGACGTGCAATCGTCTTAACAACGAGCTTGAATGTTTGAATCTGATCCGCAGCTTTGATCGCATCCGCATATTTAAAGTCAATCTCATGCTGACCAGGTGCAACCTCATGATGGGATGCTTCAATTTCGAAGCCCATTTCTTCAAGCTTAAGAACAATTTCACGACGGCAGTTTTCACCGAGATCCATTGGTGCCAGGTCAAAATACCCGCCTTGGTCATTCAGCTCTGTGGTCGGCTCGCCCTTTTCATCTGTTTTGAACAGGAAAAATTCCGGTTCAGGTCCAACATTCATCGAAGTGTATCCCAGCTCTTCCGCTTCCTTAAGTACACGCTTCAAAATACCGCGTGGGTCACCTGCAAACGGAACTCCGTCCGGCTTGTAAATATCACAGATCAGACGAGCTACACGATCTGAGGTTACCCAAGGGAATACAACCCATGTGTCCAAATCCGGATATAAGTACATGTCAGATTCTTCGATGCGCACATAACCTTCAATGGAAGAACCGTCAAACATCATTTTGTTGTCCAATGCTTTTTCCAGTTGGCTAACTGGAATTTCAACGTTTTTAATAGTGCCCAGCAAATCTGTGAACTGCAAACGAATAAAACGAACATTTTCTTCTTTCGCAATCCGAAGAATATCTTCTCTGGTATAACTCACACTAACCTCTCCCTTTCTGTAGCGACAGTAATCAGCTGTTCCATAAATTTCTTAAATGATGAGTCCAAAATGTAGAATACAGCATTATCTTTTATTGAAAAACCGTGATAGTTCACCTTGGATCAGGGATACCTGTCCTGGTCTTTTGCCTGCCACAAGCTGTTGCTTCAACAAGCGGTGAAGCTGAGTATCAGACATTTCACGACGTTTGACTTCCGTGTCTGCAGTAATAACCGTAGCCTCCTCCGATTCTTTGGTGACCGGATTCATGACTTGTTTAATTCCCGCAATGTTAACACCCTTTTCAATCAACGCCTTGATTTCAAGCAGTCGCTCGACGTCATTAAAAGAAAAAAGGCGTTGGTTTCCCGATGTACGGGCAGGAACTATCAAGTTATGCTGCTCATAATAACGAATCTGACGTGCTGACAAGTCCGTTAGCTTCATGACAATACCTATTGGAAATAAGGCCATATTTCTGCGAATTTCATCGCCCATTTGTCATCAACCTTCCAGTGATCTTATTATTCACCTTATTGTACATTTAGCTGATGCAAAGTGTCAATGACATGTTAGAAAAACTCACAATAATTTACGATCTTTCATCGTTTGCAGGGCCATAAGCACTCCATATTTCACATGAGAGTAGGTTAAGCCCCCTTGCATGTAACCAATATAAGGTTCACGAATCGGTGCATCTGCAGATAATTCCAGACTTCCCCCTTGTATAAATGTACCGGCCGCCATGATAACCGGATGCTCGTAGCCCGGCATATCCCACGGCTCAGGTACCACATGGCTATCCACGGCGGCAGCGCGCTGAATTCCCTGAACAAAAGCAATGAGATGCTCTGGTCCGCTAAAAGAGATGGCCTGAATCAAATCCGTGCGCTCCTCATGCCAAGCCGGCTTAGTCTCAAAGCCCATTTCTTCAAAAACCGCAGCTGCAAATACACTGCCTTTAACCGCCTGTCCGACCAGTGTTGGAGCAAGGAATAAGCCCTGAAAGATACCTCGCGTGGTACCCAGCATGGCTCCTACTTCTCCGCCAATTCCCGGTGCTGTTAGTCGATAGGCTGCCAGCTCTACATACTCTTGTTTACCACAGATATACCCACCCGTTTCGGCAATGCCGCCACCGGGATTTTTAATCAGCGAACCTGCCATCAAATCGACCCCTACCTGAGTCGGCTCCTGCTTTTCGGTAAATTCGCCATAGCAATTGTCCACAAAGACAATGACGTCCGGTTTTATCGCCTTAACACGCGCTGTCATTTCCTCAATGTCGGCTACACTAAAGGAGGCTCTCCAATCGTAGCCGCGAGAGCGCTGGATACCGACCACCTTGGTATTGGCATGGATTGCGGCTTCTACCGCTTCCCAGTCCACTTTGCCTTCTGCTGTTAATGCTGTTTCTCCATAGGTAACACCAAAATCCTGTAATGATCCTGTTCCGTCGCCGGGCTTGCCAATCACCTTGTGCAGCGTATCATAAGGCCGCCCGGTGATATACAACAGTTCATCTCCTGGACGCAACACACCAAACAAAGCAGTGGCGATTGTATGAGTGCCCGAAGCAAAATGCGGACGCACCAACGCTGCCTCCGCACCGAATACATCGGCATAGACCTCCTCCAGCACCTCACGTCCCCGGTCATTGTATGCATATCCCGTAGAACCTGCAAAATGAAAATCGCTTACTTGCTTCCGCTGGAAAGACTGAATAACCTTCCACTGATTTGCATCTACAATCTGATCTATATGCCGCATACGTTCCTGTATTTTTTGTTCTACCATTTCCTGAATTTGTTGAATTTCCGAACTGAAAACTACCATTTTCCCCTTTGACCCTCTCTCTTACGCAGCCTTAGGCTATTGATGTTATATTATTGTTCGCTTTGAACGATGATCCTTATCATTTTATTGACCCAAAAACGTCATCAGATGTTAAGCTTCTGTGAACTCTTTAAGCGCATGACCATATTTTTCATACTCGCCTCTTTGAATTTCTACCTCATATATGACGTCATTGCCGTCATACTCCGTCAGCAGCACATCCCCGATACGATAAAGCACTGATGTCAGGTCGCCACGTCCCGCAGGAATACGGAATCTCAGTGTATCACCGCTCAAATGCTCTTGAACCAGCTCACGGATGCGCAGCAAATCCCCTTCATCAAATGAACTGATTTTTAAATATCCCTCCCCGGAAGGAAGCATTTCCAATTGCTCAGGGGTACAAGCATCTTTTTTGTTAAATAATACAATCTGAGGCTTGTCCGCAGCACCCAGCTGTTGCAAGATCGTCTCTACAACTTTCATCTGTTCGTCACGCATATCGGAAGAAGCATCCACGACATGTAAAATAAGATGAGCTTCATTAGCTTCCTCCAGAGTAGCCCGGAAGGAAGCTACCAAATCATGGGGCAGGTTTTGAATAAATCCGACCGTATCTGTAAGAATAACCTCTTTGCCACTCGGCAGCTCCATCGTTCTGGAAGTAGGGTCCAGCGTTGCAAACAGCTGGTTTTCAATATATACGTCAGCAGCCGTCAGTTGCTTTAACAGCGTTGATTTGCCCGCATTGGTATAGCCGACCAGCGCTACCTGTACAATACCGCTCTTTTGTCTGCGCTCCCTGTGCAAATAGCGGTGACGGGTCACCTCTTCCAGCTGGCGTTTCAGATCACTGATACGGTCACGGATATGACGACGGTCTGTTTCCAGCTTGCTTTCACCAGGACCACGCGTTCCGATTCCGCCCCCGAGCCGTGACAGGTTTTTACCGTGTCCGGACAGACGCGGTAGCAAATATGACAGCTGTGCCAGCTCAACCTGAATTATACCTTCACGCGTTTTCGCACGCTGGGCAAAAATGTCCAGAATAAGCTGTGTCCGGTCAATAATCTTGAGATCCAGACTTTCTTCCAGATTTCGTACCTGAGCTCCCGATAGCTCCTGGTCAAAAATAGCTGTATTCGCTCCCAATTCCTCGGCAACCGCACGTAATTCCTCTACTTTACCTTTACCAATAAACCATTTGGAGTCTTTGGTCTCCCTATTCTGGGTCAGGACGCTCAGCACTTCAACTCCCGCTGTCTCAGCCAGCTTCACCAGCTCATCCAGCGAATATTCCGTATTGATGCCGGAACGTTTAACTTCATCCGTAATCAGACTGACCAGTACCGCCTTGTCCTGCATTTCGGTTTGTGTATCATGAGTGGAGTTCGCCATATTGTTTGCTCCTTTATTTTCATATCAACCCTCGAACAGAGACCGACCTGATATTCAGGCCGGCCCCGTTCAATGTCGTGCAATTCGATGTGATTCAGAGATTCAGATTCCTATTATCGCCTATCTTTTGTCCAATTTCAAATCTTCTGGCCGCAGCGTCATCAATTCTTGCTTTCCGGGCTGCCCGCTTCTGTACTGATTGAGGAGTCTAACAGCCTGATGCCGAATCGCTTTTTCAATCACGTTACGGACATAACGCGCATTACTGAATGCATGAAGACTGTCATTGCGCTCGTTCAGCAAATGCTCCTTCATTTTGAGTATGGATTGGGGCATAAGAATATAATCCCGCTCCTTAGCCATCATCTCGGAAATTTGGATAAGCTGATCGACGGTATAGTCAGGAAAATCCAGCTGGATCGGAAAACGAGAAGGCAGACCTGGATTTGTTCGCAAAAAAAAGTCCATTTCCCCTGAATACCCAGCGAGAATCAAAATAAATTGATTTTTTTGGTCTTCCATAGCCTTTACCAAGGTATCAATCGCCTCTTTGCCGAAATCCTTTTCCCCTCCGCGTGCCAAGCTGTAGGCCTCATCAATGAACAGCACACCGCCTAGAGATTTTTTAACCAGATCCCGCGTTTTTTGCGCAGTGTGCCCAATATACTCCCCTACCAGATCAGCTCTTTCCACCTCAATCAGATGGCCTTTGCTCAATACTCCCATTTTTTGCAGCATTTTAGCGATAATGCGGGCTACCGTCGTTTTCCCCGTACCTGGATTTCCTTTGAAAATCATGTGATAAACATGGGCATTACTCAGCAACCCCGCATCCGTGCGCATATGGGTGATCTGCAGAAAAGCATATACTTCAAATACCAGGTCTTTGATGTTATCCAAACCAACGAGATGATCGAGCTCTTTCTGAATTTCCTGATAAAGACTGAGATACTGCGGTAGCGCCTGCGACTTGGTTGAAGCTGCTGCTTCCTTTTCGTCCACTGTTACCGAAGCTGTCGGCTCCGGGCTACGCAGCACGACATTGATTTGTCTGGAAGGTCTCTCCTCCGACCGCTTGCCCGCGGCAATTCCCCGTCCGTTCATGCATCCATCACCTCAACATTTCTTCAGGCACAGCTTACCCTATTAATGTATTCGGTCCGGCATGTCCTTATTAGCACAAAAGCAACGGGAATGCACACAAGGCATTTTTCTCCCCGTTCAGGCCAGCCAAGTTTGAGCGCTGATCCACCACCGTTGCAGCGTCCATTTAGCGTAAGCCAATACTTCTCTCGATTGATGAAGCGGCATATTCAATACTCTGGATTCCGTCAGAGCCATCTGAGGATGATCAAAATTCAAAAATTGAGCGATCTCCAGCGCACGAGGGCCATGATAGCTATGTGTAATGATCACAGTCGAGGTCCAGCCATACGCTCTCATGATTCGCTGGCTATACAGCAAATTTTCGTAGGTGCTGGTAGCATGGTTCTCCAGTACAATATGCTGGGCAGGGATACCCCTATCTACCAGATAGCGTTGCATTCCTTCGGCCTCTGTATACGGAAAATCAGGCTGATCCAGCCCTCCACTTACAATCAGACGCTTGACGGTCCCATTGCGGTATAACCGCAAGGCTTCTTCCAGCCTCTCCTTTAATCCGGGGCTTGGCTCTGCTCCCCACATGGAAGCCCCCAGCACGATTCCGATTTGCGCTTGCTGAAGCGGAGAGGTAGAGGCGGCTGTATTCATGTTCCAAACTCGGAAGCCTGCCCATACCAATCCGATCAGTATAACCATCAGCAAGCAAAGTACGAGACGCTTGAGTAAGATACGTCTTCTCCCTGAGCGACTTAGCCTATTCTGAGGCTCAGGGCGTTTTGGCCTGATGTTACCCATCCACTGCAAAACATTCACCGATCCCTTTTGAAATCACCGTTATGAAACCATTCCGCACGGTGTTTCAGCGACATTTTAAAATAGGGGAACATGTGGGCATCTATCCGATGTAGCACATCAGCCGCTGTACGATTAGCCAATTCTGCCTCTTGCGTTGAGATATGCCCGCGTTGTAGCGCTTCCTCTAGCTCATCCTCATCCACCAAGAAGATTTCACCATTTTTGAGCACCACGACATCCAAATACAAATCGTCAAACCAAGGGACACCCTGATCGGTTACACCCTGATTTCGGCAGGTGTCAATGTACCATTCCACGATCTGCTCCCGATTGTCAAACATAGCTGTCACCACATAATGCTCACCTTTTGGATAATACTGCAGCCAGGAATAACCTTTATCGGCTATGCAAAACGTATGACCACCGTAGCTTTTCCATAACGGCTCCTTGAGACTCAAAATGGTATACAGGGTCACATATCCTGTAAACGCGTCACTTTCTACATACCGGCAAGCAAACTTGCGATTCGTTATTCTGCGCCAGTTGGCCCGGTCTCCGAATTTGCGCTTCATAATGATGTTCCTCTCCAACATTGGTAAAACCAGCTTACCATATTTAAACTGTACACTCAAAAAAGATACCCCAAGCTACAACAAAAAAAGGTATTCTCAGACCGTAAAACGGTCTGAAAATACCTTAAGGTTAAAAACAAGCCAATTTACATAAAGCGAAGCTACTAATTCCGGTTGCGGTGTCCACGATTGGAGTTCGAATGGTCGTTGGAATTGTTTTCCTGACCTCCATCCCCCAGGGTTCCTGTAGTAGATGTACTGATATCATTCGGATTCACCGTTGTCTCACCATTGACAGCCCCTGTATCCGGTATAGTTGTCTGACCATTCCCCTGGTTCGTATCAATTCCGTTACCGGAGCTTCCATTGTCGTTGCCTGTACCCCCAGTGCCATTTCCACTGGTGTCCCCAGGAGTCATCGGAACTTGATCCGTGCCAGTGCCATTATCGGCGCCACCAGGATTTGTATTTCCCTGATCCGTACCATTTTGGCCATCTGTAACTCCACCGTTGTCCGGTAAGGTTCCATCCTGATTCGGATCAGTTCCCTGTTGTGGATCCACCGGAGTGGTGTCTGCCGGAACTTCCACGCTAATTGTATTGGAACGTTCGGATTCCTTACCATCCGGTCCATAAGCGACTACATAATATTCATACGTATTTCCTGGCACAGGAGACGTATCTTCACCGCTTGTGCCCTTCATTGCCTCCATAATCGGCGTAAAGTCTGGATCGGAAGACCCTTTGCGATACACACGATATTGTACATTATCACCCGCCGATGCAGTCCAGGATAGAGATACAATTTGCGTATCCTGACTATAAGATCCGTTCAAACCGCTTGGAGCAGTAGCCTGAACAGTCTCAACCGGTTTCTCAACTACTGGCGGCTCATATCCCTTCGGCTGGGAGAATTGCGTAACCGGATGTCCTTTGAGCGCATCGCCCATGACTCTGCCGAAAAAGGCTGCAGACTGTCCGCTGTAGTTCCTCAGCATATGCTTGCTGTCAGGCTTGTCATATCCCATCCATACGGCTCCGGTATACTCCGGCGTATAACCGACAAACCAGATGTCCCGGTTGCCGCTGTTGCCGCTGATTCCACTTTGCGTCGTACCCGTCTTACCGGCTACAGGCCAGTCAATACGCGCTTTGCGGCCTGTGCCGCTATTGACTACATTTTGCATCATCTGTGTCATTTCATAAGCTGTTTTCTCACTCATTACAGGCTTGAATGCCTCTTCATGAGTATAAATCACTTGATCATCACTATTATTAATTTGCTTAATGGAATAAGCCTTTTGGAATTGTCCCTTATTGGCAAAAGCGCTGTACGCCTGTGCCATTTCAAGGGTATTTGTCCCTTTGCTTAATCCCCCCAATGCGATAGCAAGCGAGTGATCATTCTTATCCATCGGAATGCCCAGGCTTTCCGCGAACTGAACCCCTTTTTCCACGCCGATTTGGTTCAGCAACCATACTGGCGGGATATTTTCAGACTTTGTAATCGCATCGGTCATACTGATGGTCGAAGAGTAACCATGCAAGTTTTTCGGGCTGTACCCGTTAAAGCTCTGCCGTTCGTTACTTAAAGGGGTATCCATCGTAAATTTGCCGGATTCGAGAGCCGGCGCATACGCCGCAATAGGTTTAAAGGCCGAGCCTGGCTGTCTGCGGCTTTGTGTTGCACGGTTAAAGGTTCCCCTCTTGTAATCCCGTCCGGGTGCCATTGCGGCTATTCCGCCCGTTTGGTTGTTAATAATAACCATAGAGGCTTGAACAGGCTGATCGTCCGGGCTTTTTTCGAACATATCATCATCTGCCATCGCCTGATCCAGTGCATTTTGAGCCTGAGCATCCATGGTCGTATGAATTTGATAACCGCCAATGATCAGATCATTCCCGCTGACTCCTGGCAAGGCATCCTCTGCCTCATTCATCACATACTCCATAAAATTCTGATACTTTTGCACTTTTTCCGGCTGCTTGTAATCGTAATTTACTACCTTGGCTGCTTCCATCTCCTGCTTGCCAATCATCCCCTGCTCGAACATCAGCTGAAGAACCACCGCACGCCGGGCCTTCGAGTCTTCCGGGTTACTGATCGGATTGTATTTGGAAGGCCCTTTCGGAATGGCGGCTAGTGTAGCAATCTGCCACAACTTTAATTGTTTTAAATCTGTCACTCCAAAATAACCTTCCGATGCTGCTTTAATACCGGAATACGAACGTCCAAACCAAATCCGGTTTAGATAAAGTGTGATAATCTCATCTTTTGTCAAATTCCGTTCCAAAGCCATGGCAATAGATACCTCGGTCGCTTTACGGAAAAAGGTTTTGTCACGCGACAAAAACAAGTTTTTGGCCAACTGCTGGGTCAGCGTACTACCGCCCTCCACCGCTGAACGAGCTACGATATCCTTAACAGCCGCCCGCCCAATGGACCAAATATCGACACCCTGATGCTCGTAAAATCGTTTATCCTCCGTTGCTACAAAAGCTTTTTTAAGCAAATCCGGAATTTCTTCACTTGTGACAGGATCGCTTTTTTGCACAGACAGCTCACCCATAAGCACACCGTTGCGGTCATAAACCTTCGATGTCCCATTCACGTTAATTTTATCCTTGTTGGCTTTGTAAATCTGCTCGCCATTGACCATGACGAACAAGTATCCGGCAAGTGCGCAAAATATGGCTAACGCTGCTGTAATAAACAGCGTCCATCCAATTCGCTTACCTGTAATTTTCTTTTTCTTGCCCTTCGGCTTCTCTTTAGGTGTGTTTCTATTGCGATTGCCGGATCTGGACAATGAATCGTTTGGCATTCCCCTGACTCCCTTTCGCGAATAATCATATGTTGCCGAACATGTACCTTGCTTTCGGTAGCATGAAATCAAAACGGAATGAAAAGAACAACCCTGTTCAGGTTGCTCTCGGTCACATTCCTATACAGTTAGACGAGACGGACGCTCGAAAAGTTTCATCAACCTGGCGACCGTCAAGCCCCTAATCAGTTATCGCCGATATTATCCTGTTGCTGTACAAGCGATACATTGCGTTGCGGTGTAAAGGTGGATATAGCATGCTTGTAAATCAGCTGTTGCTTCCCATCGGAATCAATAACAATTGTGAAATTGTCAAAGGCCTTAATCGTTCCCCGCACCTGAAATCCATTGATGAGGTATACCGTGACGGGTATAGAATCCTTCCGCAATTGATTCAGAAACGTATCTTGGATATTAATAGACTTGTTCATTTTAGCCGTACCCCCAATAATCATTTGGATTGTTTTGAAGTATATTCAAGGTCTGTCCGGAACTTTCCTGCTATAATTTCTTGTATTTGGGCTGCATGAGCAGAAAAATTTCCGAAATCAGTGACATCTACCCACTGGATATCCTTCATATGGCGAAACCACGAGAGCTGTCGCTTCGCAAAATGACGCGTATCCCGTTTTAGCCAAGTCACCGCTTCTTCCAAAGACACCTCTCCCCGCAGGTAGGAGGATATCTCTTTATAGCCTAGACCTTGCATGGAGATGGCATCGCTTCGCACTCCCCGTTCCATTAAGGAGGCTACCTCAGCAACAAGCCCTTGATCGAGCATCCCGTCGATTCGGTCTTCAATACGTTTATAAAGCATTTGCCTATCCATTGTCAAACCTACGATGCACAATTGGTAGGGAGACTCCTTCTTTTGACTGGCAAGTTGCGAGCTAAGTGTCGTTCCGCTAACATGGTAAATTTCCAATGCCCGAACGACACGACGACGGTCATTGGGGTGCAAACGAAGCGCACTTTCGGGATCAACCGCCTGCAGTCGCGCATGAAGCGCTTCGGCCCCAAACTGTTCGGCAAAATCAAGCTGTTCCTGACGAAAAGCTTCATCAGCTCCCACCTCGGAAAACTGGTATTCATAGCAGACCGATTCCACGTATAAACCTGTTCCGCCTACGATAAACGGCAATTTTCCTCTGGAATGAATATCCGGTATGAGGCGACGGCAATCTTCCTGAAATGCAGCTACTGAATATGGGTATTCAGGCTCATGAATATCAATTAAATGGTGCTTGATTCCTTCCATTTCCTGTTTGGAAATTTTGGCTGTTCCAATGTCCATATGACGGTACACCTGCATGGAATCACCGGAAATAATTTCCGCGTCCCATTGCCGTGCCATCTCAATGCTCAGTTTCGTCTTGCCGACTGCAGTCGGGCCAACAAGAACAAGTAATTTAGGCTTAGATCCCGCTGTCAATATCAATCACTCCGTACACTGTTTTCGTTGTGCCCCGTTGCTCCACACGGAAGCCGAGGCGGGCAAATTCCCCGCTGCCCCGTTTTTCCTTCAATACAATTGTTTTCCGTGCAATCCGCTTGGCCTGAACAATACTTTCCTCATCTAGTGCGTCCGGGTTAGCCAACCCTCTCAATGGACCGATTGCGCTGGAATCGAGCAACGGATCACGGAACATCGGGTCAAAATAAACAATATCTATACTGCGATCCGGCAAGCTGCGCAAAAAGTCCAGATGGTGACCAAAACGAACATCAATGTTGGAAAATGCCTCATCCACCGCGGAGTTACCGGAACGGTAATGCCTCATTCCATCCTTGATTAAAGCATAGACGGGAAAAGAACTTTCCACAGCCGTTACTTGTCCAGAACTTCCCGTTCCAATGGAAAACAGGAGGGAATCCGTTCCGAGTCCTGCGGTACAATCCAGCACGGTATCGCCCGGAACGAGCCTGGCGGCAGTCAACATCGGATCAGGCTCACCTTTTAATACCCGCTTGGCACGAATGAAGCCCATACTCGGGTGAAAAGCCATCGTTGTCTGCTCCGGGCCAATCAGCCTCACTCCGCCCTGCACCAGTACCAGAGCCTGACGGACTCTATGAGCAGCGATTAGCTTAGCTACTGATATGCCACGACGGGGGGCGTACAGCACCCCCAGCTCGGCTGCAAGCAGCTCCGCTCGCTGCACAACCTCAGCCGAGGGAGCATCCCCTGTCGTCACCAGTAATTCAGCTTGCTGCTCACGAAGCATCATCTGCTTTTCTTCTTCACGGTTTTCCCAATCCTGCAACATATTTATACTCCCTTACATTACTCTTTTAAACAACTTCTCCAAATCATATGTGGAAAAGGAAACGACGATAGGACGCCCATGGGGGCAAGTGTACGGTTGTTTGCACGCTGCCAAACGCTCCAGCAGGACGACAGCCTGTCGATCGGTCAGCTTCTGATTAGCTTTAATCGAAGCTCTGCAGGAACACATAATCGAGGCCGCCTCGCGCAGCTTGGCAAGATCAATGGCTTTTTCCTCCAGTACCCATCCAGCCATTTCCTCAATGACATCCGCTTCTTCCCCTTTGGGGAGCCAATATGGATAAGAGCTGACACGGAAGGTTTGACCGCCAAAATGCTCCAAATACACTCCCGCCTGTTCAAACCAGTGTAGCCTCGTTTTCAACTTTTCCGTCTCAGAAGGCGTAAAATCAAGTGTAATCGGCAGGAGGAGTTCCTGCGATACGGACTCGGGATTGCCAAACTTTTCATAATAAAACTCGTAATTGACCCGTTCGTGCGCAGCATGCTGATCAATTAAATACAAGCCCTGATCGTTCTGCGCTATCAGATAAGTTCCATGATGCTGACCAATCAAATTCAGCTCAGGAAAAGTGGGCAGCTCGGGAGCTTCACCAGACATCGCTGCCAGCTGCTCGGCATTCAACCGTGGCTGACGAGGCTTCTCGTCGGTGAAATAGCGCGAGTCCGCAGCATTTCCTGCACTCGGAGCCACAGAAGAGCGATAGGTGGCAGAAGCGGCCGTTTCCTGAACAGCTCCGCTGTAAACAGAAGATGTGCCTACTGCAGCCTCGTCTCCTTGCACCTCTTGAGCACCGGACGACTGCCTATGAGCACCAGGGAGTGACATACCTCCGCTCCCATTGTTTTCATCCACAAAATCTGCATTCAATTCTTCATCGCTGACACTTGTCCCTGAAAGAGCGCTTGCCCGATCAATAGCAGGAACGCCCTCCCTGTGCGTACGTAGTTCACGCTCCGGGCTAACCCTGCGGTTCTCTTCATTCCCGTTCAAACGATTGGATTGACGCGGGTCCTGCCCCTTTAGAGAGGCCACGGAAAGCGGCTCTGCCAGTCCCCTGTCTTCGCCGGAAGAAACAGCACCTTCCGTTCTATTTCCCGTATCATATCCAGTATCATGTCCCTTCGAAAAGTGAAACTGCTCCTGAACAAACGAGCCACTATCCTTGCCGCCGATTTCGCGCTTGACGGCCTTCGGAATCAGCACCTGCTGCCCCAAAACAGCTTTTATCGAATCCTCAACCAGTTGAAACAGTTCGGTCTCCTTGCTGAACCTCACCTCCAGCTTGGCGGGATGAACGTTAACATCCACCAATGAAGGATGCATTTCCAGCTGGATCACTGCCAGCGGAAAACGATTGATCGGCAGCAACGTATGATATGCCTTAAGCAGCGCCTGATTGAGCCCGTAGCTGCGCACAAAGCGACCATTCACTACGGTTGAAATCGCATTCCGGTTCGATCTGGTCCACTCCGGTCGACTGACAAAGCCGCTAATGCGGTAATCGAGGCTCTCTCCTTCCAGCGGCAGCATGGACTTCGCCGCAGAAGTTCCGTAAATCGCGGCAATCACCTGCAGCAAATCTCCATTGCCCAGCGTTTGCAGCAATGTATTGCCGTTATGTCGCAAGGTAAAAGCAACTTCCGGGTGTGAAAGCGCCATCCGGTACAGCACATCCGAAATGTGCCCCAGCTCCGTCTGGATCGTTTTCATATATTTCAGCCGTGCCGGCGTATTATAAAACAGCTCCCGAACGGTAAAATCCGTGCCTTGCCGGGCGGCTGCATCCTCGTGAAGCATCAGCTTGCCGCCCTCAATCACCAATTTACGCGCACGTCCGTCGTCTCCGGCTGCCGTAAGCAGCTCCACTTTCGATACAGCGGCGATACTCGGAAGCGCCTCACCCCGAAAGCCCAGACTCGTAATCTGAAACAGATCGCGGCCATGTCCGATTTTGCTGGTTGCATGGCGATAGAAGGCCGTTTCCACGTCTTCAGGCTCAATACCGCTGCCGTTATCCGTAACCCGGATACTTTGCAGCCCGCCTTCTTCAACAGATACGTCCACACGCGTACCGCCTGCATCAATCGCATTTTCCACCAGTTCCTTTACGACGGAGGACGGACGTTCCACGACCTCGCCGGCAGCAATCTGGTTCGCAATATGCTCATCCAGTACTCGAATTTTAGACATCCTTTGAACCTCCTCCTGACTTCAAAGTGTGATGAAAAACAAGAAACTAATCACGTCATTTATTTTTGCTACAGGCCGTTGGCCTTGTTTTTTAATTCGTTTAACAGCTGCATCGCCTGCAAGGGAGTCATGTTCATGACATCAGCATTTTTCACCTTGCGCAAAATTTGGCGTACAACCGGATTAGCCTCAGCCGTCTCTGACTCGGACTGCGACTTAACGGGAGCAAGCTCCTGCTCTCCGAAAATAGACAGCTGTATCACTCCGGTCGCCCCCTGCTCTAACGCGCTGGGATCTTCCGCAGCCTGTACAGTATCCTCTTTTACAAGGGTGGCTTGCTGCGATAAAGGCTGGGCTTGTGATGCAGCTGCTCCCTGTTCTCGCAATGTCTGGGCTGAATTGTCCCGGTTCTCCGTGTTCAGAGAAGAAGCGGCTCCTGTCCCTGAGTGTGTACGATGGGCTGTTGCTTCCTTCGCTCCCGCTACGTTCTCAGTGCCTGCCGTTACTTGGGCTGCCGCTTGTTCAAAGCCATGCAATAGCCCATTTGCACGCTCAATAATGTTACTTGGCAAACCTGCCAGCCGGGCACAATAAATACCATAGCTGCTGCTAGCTGCTCCCTGTATGAGCTTACGCAGGAAGTTCACCTTGTCGCCGCTTTCCTGTACCGCCATAGAGTAGTTCCGCAGCGAAGACAGACTTTGCTCCAAATGAGCCAGCTCATGGAAATGCGTAGACACCAGCGCTTTACAGCCGATGGTGTCATGTACAAATTCGATAACCGCCTGCGCAATCGCCATCCCCTCACTTGTGGACGTACCGCGTCCCAGCTCATCGATAATGATCAAGCTTCGCGGGGTTGCCTTGTCCGTCATCACTTGGATATCAGCCATTTCCACCATAAACGTACTCTGCCCGCCGATGAGATCATCCGCTGCGCCGATACGTGTGAAAATACGGTCCAGCATCGGTACTTTAGCACGTGCAGCCGGGACGAAGCAACCAATTTGAGCCATAATTGCAATGAGTGCAACCTGACGCATATACGTACTTTTACCAGCCATATTTGGACCCGTGATCAGTAAAATATGCGCATCTGCTTCCTCCAGAGCGGTGCCGTTGGCGATAAAACTGCCATCCTTCATTACAGCCTCCACAACGGGATGCCGCCCCTGCTCAACCACAAAATCGTACCCCGTTGTCAGTTCAGGCTTCACAAAGCCGCGCTCCGCGCTCACGGATGCCATGGACTGGTATACGTCAATTTCAGCCACCTGCTCTGCCAGCTTTTGCAAACGGGGAATTTCAGCGTTCAGCTTACTGCGCAGCTCGGAGAAAAGCGTGTACTCCAGATCGACCATTTTATCTTCAGCTTCCAAAATCAAGGATTCCTTTTCCTTCAGCTCTGGTGTAATATACCGTTCCGCATTCGCCAGCGTCTGTTTGCGTTCATACCGACCTTCCGGTAATGAGGCCAAATTGGATTTGGTCACCTCGATATAATAACCAAATACTTTGTTATATCCGATTTTGAGCGACCGGATGCCCGTTGCAGCACGTTCCTTGGCCTCCAGCTCGGCGATCCAGCGCTTGCCGTTCACACTCGCCTCCCTCAGCTCATCCAGACGCTGGTGGTAGCCTTCCTTAATGATCCCCCCGTCCCTTACGGAGATTGGCGGTTCATCCGCTACCGCTTCCTCGATCAACGCACACAAATCTGTACAGCTATCCAGCGTTTGGGCAATTCGTCTCAGCGTCTGTGAAGGCGATTCGGCGCACAGTTCGCGCAAACCCGGAATCCGGGCCAGCGACAGTTTAAGAGCGATCAGATCGCGTGCATTAGCGCTGCCAAAGGCAATTCGTCCAACCAGTCGCTCCAGATCGTAAATCTCTTTGAGCTGAGCACGCACATCTTCACGGAAAATGAACTGATGGTATAGCTTGTCCACCGCCTCTAGCCGTTCCTCAATCATATGGCTG
>NZ_JH601055.1:80283-88943 GCF_000245715.1 Paenibacillus sp. Aloe-11
TCCGTCCGATCCAGCAGCCACAGCAGCGAGCCTTTCTTCGAGCGTTCACGGACCGTCTCTACTAGCTCCAGATTCCTACGGGTAAATGGATCCAAAATCATAAAATGGTTCGGCTCATACACCGAGATTTGGGTTAACTGGCCGAGCGATCTTTTTTGCGTTTCATTCAAATAAGCAATCAGACGCGATACACACTGTCTGCGTTCTTCTGTAAGCCTTGCCCACGCAGCCTCGCCAAACTGATCTCGCACAAGATCATCCTTGGACTTGTCCCAAGCGGTATAGACAACACGCCGCCCAACGGGCGACAGACGGGATGTCACGAAATCGAGCAGATGACCGTCTCCCAGCATTTCGGACGGCTCATAAATGTTGATTTCATCCAGCAGCCATTCTTTCGAATCTGGCACGGAGGTCACATACAGCTCACCTGTTGACAAGTCGCACGCCGCCAATGCCAGCATCCCGTCCGTCTCCGTAACACAGACCATGTAGTTGTTGGACTTGTCGCCCAGCGCCTTGCCTTCCATGACCGTACCCGGAGTCACAACGCGGACGATATCCCGCCGTACCATTCCCTTCGTAGCTGAGGCTTCTTCCATTTGTTCACAGATGGCTACCTTATAGCCCTTCTCAATAAGGCGCTGTATGTAATTTTCCGCCGAATGGTAAGGCACGCCGCACATCGGAATTTTTTCCGTGGCGCCACCCTCACGGCCTGTAAGTGTAATTTCCAGCTCTTTGGATGCAAGAATGGCATCGTCAAAAAACATCTCGTAAAAATCTCCCAGGCGGAAAAACAAAAATGCGTCTTTGGCCTGCTCTTTTATAGATAAATATTGCTGAATCATCGGTGTATAATTGGACATCGTTTGCTAACCCCCACACTTTTCCGTTAAAACTTGCATTACCTATCATTATAACAAAAATGACAGTCGATAACATGAAAGCATCCCAGCCGTCGCCGGCTGATTTTACGAAAGTTTCCAAAATGGACGCAGATCCCGCGACTCATCCCACTGCTTCCCCTTGTGGAGGCTATCCAGCAAAGGCCCGATATAAGCTTCATATTGCGGATATACCTCTAGTGAAACGATATCGGGAATAAGAGGCTCCATATACTTCTTAAGTAAAATCTGGTTTCCTTCATAAAAGGCCCGGTGAGCCTCCTCCTCATCCAGCGGTCTACGCTGTAAACGAGGGTATTGAGAGGCGATAAGAAAAGCCATTCCAATCACGCCTTTTGCCAGTTGGGGCGAGACCAGAAAGCTGGGCAGGGTTCGATATTCGAAGCCTCCGTACGACTGACGGCGAAAGTCTCCCAAATTTCCATAATGTGGTCTACGCCGAGCCGCGCGCTTGTCTTCCAGCAGCGCCAAAGGCAGCGCCAAATAATTGTCCAGCGTCCGCAGCAGCGCCCCGTTTAGCGGCACCCCGCTAAAATGCAGATGTCCGCCCAGTGGAAAGCCCGGTTGTGGCATTCCACCTGCCTGCCAGATGAGCGTTCGGTCGGCAATACGCCGGGCTGCTGTTGCAAAAGCTTGACGCAGGTGCTTCAGCAGTAGGGCCGGATCGCCGCTCGGTGCAGGACGTAGCTCAGCTACCGGATATAACGTCCGTCCTCGGCGCGATACGGCATCGCAGCCTGCCACGCCAATGCGGCTCAAATACCTTGAGGCCGGAACTATCCGCCCTTCGGGCATCCGAACGAGCAAAAATTCGGGGTCCATGCCGATCAGCAGTCGATTTCTCTCGCGTTCCGCTAGAAAGTCCTCCTCCTGAGCCTCTTCTTCACGCGCTGCAGCTTCATAAAGCGCATCCAAGCGTCTGTCGTTCAGCCATGGCTGTGCCGCAACATCACGCACCTGACAGCTGCGTTCCCCCAGCAGCGTCAGCACTACCTCACCGCTGTCCAAACCAAGTGTGTACAGCGTACGCACTGCCAGCCGCTCCATCCGGATATATAGCTGTGAATTACGATCCAGCGCAGACGGATCATATGCGCGGACTTCGGGACGGCCTTCATGGAAACGGTCTTCAATGATACGTCTTCGAATTTCCAGCACCTGCAATTGATGGATTTGTACTGCATAGCCTATCGCAAAATCCGCTGTGCTGCCATCCATCCAACGAACCGATATACCCGAACGCTCCAGCCTGCGCTTTTTTTCATCATTCGGCATCTGTCTAAAGCGTCTGAGCGCCTGTCCCGGCTGCTGCATCATGCTTCCCTCCCTACGGATTACGTATGGATTATGTCTGCATAACAACAAAAAGGAGGGCCTTTGCCCCCTGCGCAGAATCAGACCGGCGCAAAGAGTAAAGCGGCCCTCTTTTTGTTTACCTCCGTCAGAGCTCGTCGTCAATGAGGTCGGGGTCGAGCTCCTCATAGTCCCCTTCTTCCGCTCCAAAATCATAATCCTTGTCAAAATCATCACTGCTGCCATTCGGGAATACTTCCACAACAATTTTCGTTTCCGCCACCAGCTCCACCGCAAATTCCCGCTCGACCCGGATCATTACGCTGCCGCCCCCGGAAGATACACTGGCCTCAACGCAGCTCGGCTCCTGTGTAGCTTCGGCGGATACTTCCACTGTAGATGCCCGATGCTTCGGATCAAGATACGAAAGCGGCACATGTTCCACGTACGACACCGTTTCCTTAGCCACATCGGTCTGCGAGTTTTTATCGTATGAGTACCAAATATTGATGTCATACGTCCCGACGACCTCAATGCCGTCCCCGGCCGCCACAGCTTCATACTGGTGGTTAATAATCCATGCCCCCAAAATGCTGGTTGGATTATTGGGCGGAGTTACGGTATGGGTTACGGTAGAGAATCTGCGACCTTTTCCACAGATCGCTTTAGTAATAATCTCTCTACGATTTTTATGACTCAATGCCATTCTTGAACCTCCTCCATACAATCAATCATTCCATACATATGTATGCAGGTTGTGGGCGAATGTTGAGTGAATAGGCGAAAAGGAAAAAATATTATTTGTATAAGCTTATGCCGCAATGGCTTGAACTCATGCACGCCAATGTGCTACATGCTGCTCTACAATCTGTAAAAATTCGCTGAGAGCCGGGGATCTCCATTTTTTCGTATGATAAGTGACCTGAGTAGCCACCTGTTGCTCACTGTCATCCCACGCCAGGCGTGTCATTTTCCCTTCACGCAGCTCATTTTGCACCGTGACCAGCGGAAGCAGCGCAATCCCCAAGCCTGCCATGACACATTGCTTGATGGCTTCGATGCTCCAAAACTCCAGACTCGGGTCCGCAAAAATACCGTGTCTGTTCAAATACTGCTCAAACAGAATACGGTACGTACAGCCGGACTCCGTATGCAAAATAGTTTCATCCTTTAAATCGCAAGGCTCTACCCTTGAATAAGCAGCCAGTGAATGCTCAAGTGGCGCGACCAGTGCCATCGGCTCGTGGATGAGCGTGGTCACATGCAGCTCCCTGTCCTCCGTCTCAGGCTGAAGCAAAAAAGCCAAATCCAGCTCGCCGGAGCGAACCATATCGCGCAATTCCCAGCATTCGCCGGGCTTAAGGACGATTTTAACCTTCGAATACCTCTCCCTGTACTCACGAATCAAACCCGGCAATCGAAAAGCAGCCAGCGACTCCGGTGCTCCAATTTTCAGCGTACCTGTCAGCTCCGATGCTGAACAAAGCGCATCCTTGGCCATCGCATGCATCTTGGAAATTTCCTGCGCATAGGGCAGCAGGCGTCGTCCGGCGTCCGTCAGCATAATTTTCTTGCCGATACGGTCAAACAGCGGCGTACCCAGCTCGGCTTCCAGCGATTGGATTTGAGCCGTGATACTCGACTGTGCATAATCCAGTATACGCGCCGCTCGTGTAAAACTGCCGGCTTCCACCACATTTAAAAACGTAAATAAATGGCGCGATTCCATAATCCGCTCCTTCCATCGTTTTTTTCGATGCAATCTATCATTATATTCCGTTTTTCCGATAGATTGATTATCTGATAAGCTGAAGGAAATGACAAGAGAAAGAAGGATTTTCTGCATGACAAGTCAACACAAGCTGCAATCCACCATTGGTCTTCCACAGGCCATTGCGCTCTATATCGGAGCTGTGCTGGGTTCGGGCATATTGATTGTACCCGGTCTTGCCGCCCAAATGGCAGGACCGGCATCACTCCTGGCATGGGGCTTTATGACCTTGCTCATCTTGCCAATGGCACTGTCCATGGGCCTTCTGTCCGCTAAATTTCCGAATGCAGGAGGGGTATCACATTTTGTCACGCTGGCCTTTTCACCACGTGCCGGTTCATATATTGGATGGTTTTTTCTTATGTCCGTTCCGATCGGGGCACCTGTTGCCGCACTCACCGGAGCTGGCTATATGACCGCTGCCATGGGCTGGGGAGAGGAAAACCGCATTATGCTAGCCGCTGCCATGCTGGCTGTGGGACTGGTGATCAACTGGATCGGCATGAAGGTGGCTGGACGCATTCAGATTGCTGTCGTCATTGCTATTGTAGCTGTCCTTATTTTCGCCATTGCCGCAGCACTTCCCGAGATGAAAACCGTACACTTCATCCCCTTCGTTCCTCATGGCTGGCTACCTGTCGGCCAAGCGGCCGCGATTCTGTTCTGGTGCTTCATCGGCTGGG
Source organism: Paenibacillus sp. Aloe-11 (assembly GCF_000245715.1). Classification (NCBI taxonomy): domain Bacteria; kingdom Bacillati; phylum Bacillota; class Bacilli; order Caryophanales; family Paenibacillaceae; genus Paenibacillus; species Paenibacillus sp. Aloe-11. The sequence continues at coordinate 84,939 of NZ_JH601055.1, forward strand.
AGGCCGTATCCCATATGTCAGAGGAATTCACCAATCCCCAGCGGGCGGCTGTTAAAGGTGTAACCATTGCAGCTATCATCGTTGGGCTGCTTTATTTTCTGACTGCATTGGCTACGATCGGGACACAAAGCTACCTTGCGGGAGGGTCAGATGCTTCTCTTGTATGGGTGATCAGCCGAGCTATCGGTCCATGGGGCGCAGTCATCGCGGGCTTGACGGGAATCTTTATTTGTACTGCAACGATTATTGCTTATGTTGGTGCTGCTTCACGGGTCGCGTATGCTTTATCCCGACAAGGACACGCCTTTGGCTGGATGGGGATATTATCCCGGCGTTTCCATACACCTATCGGGGGCATCGCTTTTCTTGCCGCTTGCTTCGTGATCATTATGTCTCTGTACAGTAGTGGCGCCGTTTCACTCACCAACCTCATCCAGTTCCCGAACGCCACCTTCATTCTGACCTATCTCGGCGGCTGTGCGGCGGGAATTAAGCTTCTACGAGGCAGTCGCTGGGGTGTCGCGATCAGCTTAGTGTCATTCATCTCAACAGCAGCCGTTTTTCCCTTTGTCGGGTGGGCCATGCTCTATCCTGGACTGATCAGCATTGCCCTATGGATCACAGGACGTATTCGGCGCAAGCGTTCCCTGCCTGATACGGCCTCTGCCGTTATTGAACAAGAAAAGGCCACTGTCCATCACTAGACAGCAGCCGCTCAAGGCCTTTACTCTAATTTTTAACCGGAGTAGGGGCCTTGTCCTTTTTGGCGATTTTCAAATACTGATACAACTCATGCGTAAGCTGCAAGAGTGCCGAACGAATCTCGAACTCCTCCCTTGTCGCGGGAAGCTCCATTTTTTTAAATTCCTCACGAACCTGTTCCAGCAGCTTCTCGGTCTGACCTGTATAATGTCCGGCCAAAACGTCATGGCTAAGCTGGTCGAACAGCTCGGCCAGAAGCTTGGCCTGCGGCATGTGCTGGTACATTTGCGCGATCAGCTGCATCATATTTTGAATCGAATCCAGTTGCTCCCTGCGCATATAAAAATACACATTCCAGCCCTCTTGGGGACGGAGCATCTGATTTTCCAATGAACGCCCCGCTTCGGTTACCCCCTTGGCGATGATACTGTTCGCTTCGATAACTTCCTTGCCATCCCATATGTATGCCGGACTACGCAGTGTATTGGCTATGTTTCTGAATATGACGGAAAATGTCCGATCAACCTCGTGCCGAATTTGCTGCATCGTGTTATCGGAACGCGGCATATAGGCCAAATTGACGACCATGGCGGAGCCCAGTCCAATAACGAGCAGAGCCAGCTGGGTCAGAAGCACCTCCATATCAATCACACCGCCGCTAAATACACGGAAAACAACAACCGATCCCGTGACGATCCCTTCCTTAAAGCCTACGCGCACAATGACCGGGAACGCCGTCAAAATATATAATGCCAGAACCCAATCATGGAATCCGAAAACAACAAACAAAACACAAGCAAAAAGAAGCCCCACAACGGATGCAAAAAATCTCGCTGAAATGGTACGGAGGCTTCTCTTGCGTGTGACATCCACCCCCAAAATAGCCAAAAGTCCTGCCGAGGTAGCTCCATGAATGCCAAAACCATCCGCAATGAGTACGGCCATTAATGCGGCAATAGCCGTTTTAATTGTACGAAAGCCCATGAAAAAACTCTGTCCTCTCTAGGTGAAATCTGTGTCAGCATTCTGCATTGTTTGGTTCCCGACACTCAAAAGAACAATATCATAGATGAACTAAACCGTTCCACTCTATATATTGCAGATTTAAATCGCTCTTTGGATTTATGCAAAATGCTCGTTTTCATAAATTTTAAGTAATTTCATTTTCATGGTACTTTATTTTCACGTTTTACACAAATATTCAGAAATTTATTTTACCGATGAGGACGACCGGACAACAGACGATGCTCCACATACACAACCGCCTGATACATCAGTGTAGCTACGATGGCAATGATCAGCAGACTGGACATCACCAGCGTAAAATTGAATACCTGAAAACCATAAATAATCAAATAGCCCAGCCCGTTTTTGGCCACCAGAAATTCACCAACAATCACACCAATCCATGCCATACCAACATTGACTTTCAGCGTAGAGACGATAGCGGGGAAGGATGCAGGCAAGATCACCTTTTGGAACGTATCACGCCGCGATCCCCCAAACGTCCGTACTACCTTGATCAGATTCGAATCAACTTCCTGAAAGCTGTTATACACGACCAGCGTCGTAATGATGATTATAATGGAGAGAGTCGTCATAAGGATAGCCGTAAAGCCCGCCCCAAACATGACGATAAAAATCGGACCCAGTGCCACCTTGGGCATACTGTTGAACACGACCATATAGGGGTCCAGCACCTTCGACAAAAACGGCGACCACCAAATAAGTACAGCCAGCAGTGTGCCTAACAGCGTTCCGAGTAAAAAACCTGCTATAGTCTCTCCCACCGTAACGCCGACATGCCCCCATAGCTCACCACTGATCGCATCCTTGCCAATTTGAGTGAATATTTTGCTCGGGTAGCTGAACAATAGTACATCAATCCACTTCATCCGGCCCGCAATTTCCCATAGTACAAATAAAAGCAATAAAATAGCTGTCTGTACGCCTGTCACCAATCGCCGCTGCGAACGCCTGCCACGCCGATACTCCTGATGCAGCTCTTGAATCCAGCGTTGCTCAAGCTGATCCGCTTCATCCCTCATGGTCTAACTCACTCCTTTACTCCCGAAGCCTCCAGTTCACCCCATATTTCATGGAAAAGCTCATTAAAGCCCGGCTGATCACGTGCATAAAAAGGTTGAGCTTCTCGAATGGATTTTGGAATGTCGAAGGTACGCCGAATGTGGCCGGGATTACGACCCAGCACAATAATCCGGTCGCTGACCGCAATCGCCTCGGCCAAATCGTGTGTAACCAAAATAGCCGTCTTCCCCCGCTCGCGCAAGGTTTCGGCAATCAGGTCTTCCAGCTGCAGCTTGGTCTGATAATCCAGCGCAGAGAACGGCTCATCCAGCAGCAGCAGTCCCGGATTGGTCGCCAGCGTTCTCACCAGCGCCACACGCTGGCGCATTCCTCCAGACAGCTGGGACGGATGCAGATGCTCCTTGCCTTCTAGGCCCATGCTCTCCAGTAGCAGACGTGTCCGCTCGCGCGAAGCCTCATCTACCCTCTTGCCTAGCTCCAGACCCAGCAAGGCGTTATCCATAATCGTCCGCCAAGGGAACAGATAGTCCTGCTGCAGCATATAACCGACCTCCGGGCTCGGGCCGCTCACCGGTCGTCCTTGCAGCAGCACCTGGCCTGCTGCCGGACGCAGCAGCCCGGCAATCATGGACAGAATCGTCGTTTTGCCGCAACCGCTCGGACCAACCAAACTGACGAACTCCCCTGTCGCCACGGAAAAATCGATATTTTCAACTGCCAGCGAAGCTTCCCGATCCGTTACATACACATGTGTTACTTGCTGCAGCCTCACCATCGGGACCGTTACATCCGAAGGAGATCCGCTTCGTACCCCGATCATGGCGAACCTCCGGTGTTCACATCTGCATCCGTAGTTTGGTTTGTGCTCGCTTTCGCAGGCGAGTCGGTGTTATTGGTAGATGCCGAAATTGCCTGCTGGGCAAAGCTCGCATTCACCAGCTTACCCAGTACAACGGGACTTTTCAGCTCTCCCGCCGAAGTCATGATATCCTGTAAATTCTTCCATTCCTTTTCTTCAATCATCGGGTTCAAAGCATAGGTACCTTGTTCCTTGTAGCGCTTGATGCTGGTCGTCAGAATCGCCAAATCTATATCCTTGAAATAAGGCGTAATCGCCTCAGCAATTTGTTCAGGTGAATGTGCAGCAATCCACTGCTGGGCCCGGTATACAGCGTTTGTAAATTTTTGCGCGGTCGCGGCATTCGTGTTCAGATAGCTTTGTTTTGCCATATATACCGTATATGGCAGCTCGCC
>NZ_JH601055.1:88953-128724 GCF_000245715.1 Paenibacillus sp. Aloe-11
CCACACCAATGGAGGCAACTACCCGTCCACGGCCTTCCTTTTCAAAAATAGATGCCTGTGGCTCAAACAACTGTACATAATCCCCTGTCCCGGAGCCGAATGCAGAGGCCACGTTGGCAAAATCAATATTTTGAATCAGCTTCAGATCCTGATGAGGATCAATGCCGTGCTTGCGCAGGCTAAATTCCAGCGACATTTGTGGCATTCCGCCCTTGCGTTGACCTAGAAAATTTTGCTTTTTCAGCTTTTCCCAGTCAAAACTGCCCTGCGTTTGACGAGCAAACAGAAACGTTCCATCCTTCTGTGTCAGTTGGGCAAAATTAATAACGGGGTCCTCCGCCCCTTGCTGATACACATAAATGGATGTTTCCGCGCCGATCAGTGCAATATCCGCCTGATTCGACAGCAACGCCGTCATTGCCTTATCACCACCAGGAATGGTCGCCAATTGGACATCCAGTCCCTCCTGAGCAAACATCCCCTGGCTCAAGGCTACATACTGCGGCGCATAAAAGACCGTGCGGGCTACCTCGCCCAGTCTGATCTCAATCATCTGCTCCCCTTTGGGTGCGCACCCGCTGAGCAGCAGCAATCCGAGCAGTGCAGCAGCCACCACAGCTTTGCAACGAGCGCCGGTTTTCATCCTTGTTCCCTCCCCACCTTTTACATCGTTGACTTCATATATTGTTATGCAACTGTCTATATAATGGTTAATCGCATACAAAAAAACCGCGTTCACCCAGGAACGCGGGACAGATGCACATGCAATCACATTATAGTTTGTATATGGATATATATTTTTCTTCCAGATAGTCGGCAAGATAATCCGGATTCAGGTCCTCACCCGTAATGGCTACAATCAGCTCGGACGGCGTCCGGCTCTTGCCATAACGGTAAATCCGTTCGGTCAGCCATTGCTTGATCGGCTCAAGCTCTCCGGCAGCAATCAGCTCGTCCAGGTTCGGCAGCTCCTTGCGCAGCGTCGCCAAAATTTGCGCCGCATACATGTTCCCCAGTGAGTAAGAGGCAAAATAGCCGAAATCACCACCGGACCAGTGAACGTCCTGAAGTACGCCCAGCCCGTCATTCGGCGGGACAAGCCCCAGATACTCCTTATATTTCGCATTCCATACCTCTGGAAGACGCTTCACATCCAGCTTTTCATTAAACAACATTTTTTCAATTTCATAGCGGATAATGATATGTAAATTATATGCCAGCTCATCCGCTTCAATCCGAATTAATGAATTTTCCACACGGTTAACGGCCCGATGGAATTGCTCTGCCGTAACCTTCGCCAAGCGCTCAGGAAAATGCTTTTGCAAGTCATCGTAATATCGATCCCAGAAAGCACGACTGCGTCCGATTTTATTTTCCCACAAGCGGGACTGGGATTCATGAATCCCCATAGAGGTTCCTCCAGACAGGAGCGAGCCTGCCAGTTCGGGAGCAATATTTTGCTCATACAGTGCATGACCGCCTTCATGCAATGAGCTGAAGATAGCACTGGTCACCTCATCTTGCAAATAATGTGTTGTTATGCGCACATCACCCGGATTTAAGCCCGTGGCAAAAGGATGTACACTTTCATCCAAACGACCTGCGTCAAAGTCATAACCCATTTGTCTCAAAATAAACAGGCTGAACTTCTCCTGCTGCTTGACATCAAACACACCGTCCAGAAAGCTCTTATCCGGCTGGTTGGGTGAAGCCTGGATTTTGGACAATAACGGTACAAGACGCTTTTTAAGCCGATCAAACACAGCATCCAGCTTCTCAACGGTCATACCCGGCTCATATTGATCCAAAAGCGTGTCATATTCCGTGTCCTTGATCCCCCAGTAACCGATGAACTCACGCTTCATATCCACGATTTTTGACAGATACGGTTCGAATCCAGCAAAATCGCTATGTTCCTTCGCTTCTTCCCATTTGCTCTCGGCCTGTGCAGCAAGCGTGCTGTATTCCCGGTAACGATCTGCCGGAACCGAACGATTCAGATCATAATTTTTACGGCATTCCTCCACCAATCTGCGATCATTGTCCTCCAATTGCTCCAGCTTGTCCGCGGCGGCAAAAAATTGCAGCAATTGCCCCATTTCATCCGAGATCATCAGCTTGAACATTTCAGTGGACAGTATCCCCAGCGTTTCCGAACGAATGTCAACACCCTTACGCGGAGCACCTGTGCGTAAATCCCAGTGCAACAGGCCCACTGCTTCGCCATAGCTGCTAATTTTGTGAGAAAGCTCCTTTAATGCCGTCAATTGATCTAACGTCTGTTGCTCCATTATTGAAGTCACCTCTTTAACTAAAAATGGATAAAACTTTACAATGCTTATTACTTGATGATAATGATATTAAAAAGTATAATCAACACACAACACGCACAGCCAGCTTCTGATACACATTTAAAAGTCGTCAGAACTACATATCCACAAAGGAGTAAAGCCTGATTTACGGCCTGTGCTGACCGGAAATTAGGCTTCTTCCATGCTGGTCTGTCGCCAATCATTATTCATAAAAATAAAATGTATACGGAGGGAACAATCGTGAATCACCTCAAAGAGATACTGGATTACAACCGTGTTTTCGTAGAAAACAAAGAATACGAGGCCTATCGTACAGGCAAGTTCCCTAACAAAAGAATGGTCATCATTACGTGTATGGATACACGGCTAACTGAGCTGTTGCCTAAAGCCATGAACCTGCGCAATGGTGATGTCAAAATTATTAAAAATGCGGGTGCGATTATCTCCCAGCCTTTCGGAAGTGTAATGCGTAGCGTACTGGTTGCCCTGTATGAGCTGGAAGCGGACGAGGTACTCGTTATAGGTCACTATGAATGCGGTATGGCTGCGCTGAACGCCGACCATATGGTCAATGAAATGCTGGATCGCGGTATTTCGCAAGAAGTGTTGAACACACTGGAAAACTCCGGAATCAAACTAAACAAATGGCTGAAAGGTTTTGACAATATTGAGGAAGGGGTCGGCAGTACAGTAAAGCTTATTAAAAACCACCCGCTTCTCCCGCCCAATACACCTGTTCACGGGATGGTCATTCATCCGGACACCGGAGAGTTAACGCTTGTCGTTGACGGAAATCAGCAGTAAGCTTTTCAAAAGCCAGAAAATATCCTTCTCTAAAACAAAGGGGTGCCCTATAGCCATTTCTATGGCTTTTGGGGCACCTCCTTTTTATGAAAAAAGCGCATATGCAGGCCAAATGATCAGAGCAATTGGAGACTAATCTATGAACACTCTGTGTGAAAGTTGTCAAACCATACAGTTTCAGTGTACACTTTTTATGAAGCTGCAGAATATCTGCCACAGGGCTGTTACAACCGTTACTATAATGGATGAAGGAGATAAGATCGATGAATTTACTATCGTATGGTCTGTTGGGACTTCTCGCCAGAGAGGAATCCTCCGGTTATGATCTGATGTTGCGTATCCAGCCTTTTTGGCAAGCCAAGCACAGCCAGATTTATCCGCTGCTGTCCCGTATGGAGAGCAAGGAACTGCTAGCCTCCCGCTGGATTCAACAGTCCGACAAGCCTGATAAAAAAATGTATACCATTACCGACAAGGGAATCCATATGCTTCAGCAATGGTCTCAGGAATCGGTGGCTGCTCCAATCACACGGGATGAATTAAGTCTTCGACTGTTCTGCCTTTGGTTGACAGACAAAAGCAGTGCCAACCGCATGCTGGAGGAACGCAAACGCCATTTCATTCAGAAAATCCGGCATTTGGAGGATATACTGGAGCGCATTCCTGCAGAAGATTTACATTTTGGCAGTAAGAACTTTGGTGACTACATCTTAGTGCAAAAAGGTCTTATGAACGCCAAAGCAGGCTTGGAATGGTGTCAGTTAGTTTTGCGCATGCTGCTTGCCGGGGACGTCAGACCGGACACAAATCCGTTTGCGCTTAAATCGCAAGGCTGAATAGATTAGTCAATTCAAGCATGGGATTCAGGTATCGTTATCATTAAATTTTAAAAAATTCAAATTCTTTGAAACCCTTTTCCATTCATTGCGTATTACGGGTAAGCGGTTGTTTGACCTATTTCAAACCAATTTACTGAGGGGGATAATATTTACATGAAGAAGGCATTTACTTTGAAAAATATGATGATGCTGATGATGGCTTTTACATTGTTGATTGCCATGATTGCGCCGTCTACAGCTGATGCAAGGCGAAGTGGCGGATTTAAATCCGGACCAAGATCTTATCAATCTACACCAAGCAAGGCAAATGACAGCAGCAGCGGCATCAATAAGTCTGATAGCGGAACCAAATCTAGTGCAGCTACGGCTAACACAAGCAGAACCGGTGGATTCCTCGGCGGTGGCGGCGGATTCCTCAAAGGTATGATGCTGGGTGGCTTGGCAGGCATGCTCTTTGGCGGACTGTTCGGCAACATGGGTGCACTGGGCAGCTTGCTCGGCCTTGCCGTCAACGTTCTTGCCATATACGTCCTGATTATGGTTGGTGTAGGTATCTATCGTGCCATCAAAAACCGCCGCAGACCTGATGACTCCCGTGGAGGACGTTACTAAGCTATGATTTTGAGTATGGATGAAATTATTAACGCCATTTGTCTGCATATGGCTGAACGCAAGGGTGTTCAGCCCACTGATGTGGTTGTGGAGTTAAGCTGGGATGAGGACACAGGCTATACAGCCGAAGTTCATGTACAGGGCCGCAGTCAGTATTTGGTAGAGGCGAACATGATTGAGGCTATCCTGCGTTACCTGCATTCCGAATATAATATTCGGGCTTATCGCGAGCAGGTCCGATTGGATCTGGATGAAGAAATTACAGCTATTGTCCAGGTCTGAGCGTATATCGCACAGATTAGTTGTGATAAGCACGTTATACAACAGCAGAACCGACCTTTGCTTGATGCAAGGGTCGGTTCTTTTTCGGTTCTATTTTGGTATATATTTCATTCTAGCTGCCATTGGGAGTTTGAATTCATCTACCTGTGCGGCACCCTTTCGAGCAAGCCACGACCGTACATTTCCCGAAACGGCTGTTCCTCCATATGGATATATCCGATATAGCAGCCGCATTCCTTCATCCGGCACGGGCGCTTGGCGCTCAGACCTTCCAGACCATCCCTGTACAGGTGCCCAATCACACGTCGATCCTGATAGCAATGCTTAACTCGTCCATCGCCTTGGACATAAAATACATCCTCTCCCGCACGACATGCTCGCCCCAAACTGCTGTAATCCTGCAAATTCCATTGAAAATAGGGGTCGATCACAGCCAATTCAGCCTTCTCGGCATCGGTATAATAATGGGGACGATCCTTGTAGGCGTTGATCCACAAATAAACATCCTTTGGAAGCTGCGATCGTAAGGAACGAATAGCCGGAAATGCTTGTCTTAATCCGACTGTACCGACACTATAGGAAATCCCAAGCTCATACAGCTTCATAGCCTTTGATATAAAAGCCTGCTCTTTCGTCTCTCCAGGGTGATATGTAGCCCACAGCGCAGCCGTTGCCGGATTCAGCTCCTTCGCCCAATCCAGCTTAGCCGACAGATTCGTCTGTACTGCCACTTTTTCCACATGCGCCATGTGGGAGAATTCAACCATGGTTCTGCGATACCAGGAATGAATCAAGGCTTCTCCATACGGATTAAAAAAAATGGAAAGTCGGTGCCCCAAAGCCCCCTGTTCCCGTACCCAATCGGCAAAACGCTCCAACTGGACCCGATCCTTGTCCAGCGTCTCCCGACTATCCACGTTTTTACTGAACGGACAGTAAGGGCAGGCATAGTTGCAGGAGGTCAACGAACCACGATAATATAGGGTTGCTCTCATGCTCCTGCGTACCCTTCCATACGTTCCCGTACAGCCGTGGAGATCATCCAGTCACCAATCGCATCCGAATAGGCCATTCCTTCCTCCGTGAGCCGCAGCGAGCCCTCCTCAACGACCGCCATACCCGATTCCAGCAGCAACGACATTCCTGTAAAATCGTCGGGCAGGGGTACACCAAAGCGCTCTGCGTAGGCTGATAGGTTCAAGCCTTCCCGATGGAGAAGCGCTTTTAGAATAAAACGCCGTTTGCTCTCATCCGCATTCAAAATAAAACCGTAGTCTGCCAGATCATGACGCTCCGCAGCAACGTAATCTGCAATAATACTGCGGGTAGCTGCAGCGCTAACACCGTACCGACTCGCATAGTGTACATTGCGCGTATAAGAGCGTGCACCACAGCCCAGACCAGCCATGCCTTCCTCCTGACAGCTATATGGCAAAAGCTCCTTGTCAGACACACCCTCATTTTTAGCAAAACGGCGCATGGAATATTGTATATATCCTGCCTGCTTAAGTCTTTCACGTGCTGCTTCATACAAACTTAGCCGGATATCATGCTCCAGCCCGGTATAGCCCGGCTTCAAAATCGTATTTTCTCGAATATATAGTGGATAGAGAAAAATCTCTCCCGGCGAGTAAGACAGGGCTTCCTCCAGAGAATACAGCCAGGTTTCCAGCGTTTGCCCAGGCAGCCCATAGATCAGATCCACATTTAGCAAAGGAAAATTATATTCCACCAGCCGTGCGAGCGCTTCACGCACAAGCTTGGGCTTCTGAGGTCGGTAAATGGCCGCACTCTCTGATTCCACAAAGCTCTGGATGCCCATGCTGACACGGTCTGTCCCACGGCGCTTGAGCACCTCCAGCCGATCCTCAGTCACCGTATCGGGAGAGGTTTCCACTGAAATGGAGGCACGCTTAGGGTCCAGTCCCATAATATTCTCTGCAATGTCAAACAACCGTTCCACCAATGGAGCTTCCAGCAAGGTTGGTGTACCGCCGCCGATGGCAAAACGCGAAAAAGGCCGCCCGCCCATCATAGGCGCCCATTGCCGGGCTTGTCTTTCAAGCGCATCCACATACTCCTTATGTACATCCAGCTGCTTGTCTGGCAAGGTGAACAGGTTGCAAAATCCACAGCGAGCCGCGCAAAACGGAATATGCATATACAAAAAATAGCTCTCCAGCTCCTCCTGCTCCCACAATTCCCGTAACGAAAGCGGAGTATCCAACGCCCGATAAGCCGTTTTGTGCGGGTAAGAATACAAGTAGGAGCGGTAGGGAGCTTCACGGATCGTGCGTGCCCATTCATCAGGGTTCTCAGGCCACAAAAACCTGGATGATACCAGGCTTAGGTCCTTCCCCGAAGAGGTATCGGCAGTTGCTCCTGTTGGGTATGGATGATTTGGATTCATGGCTTTCATTTCTGCTCCCTCCTCGCGCTGGATTGATTTCTACATTTCTTTTGTCTTACAAAATAAATTCGCGATAAGGTACATTCCATACGACCTCATGTGCCAGACGATGCCCTTCATAGCCATCCTCCCCGTAAGCCGTACCATGATCGGAAAAAGCCATACAAAACGTCTTGCCCCGCTTCCGCAAAGCATCAAACAAACGTCCAAGCTGCCCATCCACATACCGCAAGGCCGCTCGCTGGGACTCTACTGAATCCTTCACGGCACCCTCCACAAAATAATGATTAGGCCCATGAATCGCTGATACATTCAGAAACAAAAACAGTCGTTGTGCCGGGTCCGTCTTCTCCAGCAGCTTCAAGGCATGATTCACCTGATGCTCCGTCGAACGGGGATTCGTCACGCCAAACGTCATACGCCAGTAGCTTTCTTGAAAATACCCCGGCAGCACCTTGGCCAGCTTATTTTTTTTCGTGAAAAAAATAACGCCACCGATACAAATAGTCCGATAGCCCTCGTTTTCCAGCCCGGACACGATATCCGGAGCATCAAACAGCCAGGTGTTTGGATGTGTGCGTAGTCCTGTATCCTTGGTGTGAAACAACCGGATATGTGAAGCCTTATCCGTATTCGCAGGTGTTGGCAAAAATCCGCCAAAAAAAGCATGATGTGCGGCATAGGTAAAGCTGCCGGGTGTATGGCGTTTTTCCCAAGGTCCAGAGCCGCATAAATTCGGGCAGTTCTCTTCCTCCAGCTTCGCTACATCATATCGCAGCGTATCAAGCGTAATCATGACAATATCATGAGAGCCGACAATTTGGTTCATATCAGTCATCATCCGTCTTTCCTTTCAAAACCGCATTTCCATTGGTGAGCTGAAGCATTTCCCATTCATACGGATTCCAGCCCTGATGCTTCACCCGGTACAGCAAGTCACCGAACGGGTTTACGTCCAGAATGTAAGGATGACCGCCATGAGCCGGAACCAGCACGTCTAGTCCAGCGACGCGGGAAGCTGGAAAAACACTCATGGCGGCTTCCGCAGTAAGCTGGATCGATTCCACCGTGATCGGTGACAAACCAGCCTCCTCCAGCAAAAGCCGCTCATTACGTAAATGCAGATTCGTGATGGGGCTGCGGCTCAAACGTAAAACCGCATGGCAAGCCTCTGCTCCGCACACGAGTTGGCGCACATCATACACGCGCCTGTTCAGGGTCGCTTTGGGAATCCAGCGCTCCACATGTACCCCTTCCATGCATAGCCAGCCCAGGATGGCATGAATGTCCTGCTTGTCCGTATAACGGCGCAAGCGTCCGGCATTGTAATATACACGCTGACCTTGAACAATTTCCGTTCCAATTGTGGTCACCGCCAGCTCTGCCTGTGTCTGGGGATGTATCTGATAAGCCATGACTCCAGATGCTCCGGAGCCACAAAATATTTTCACAAATACGCGGTGAAATCCGCTCACCTTCATTATCGTATGCAGATCGGCAGGGTCACAAAATGTTCCGGCTGATGGTAAAAGCACTGGCGGGACCCTTATGCCCGCCTTGCCTAATACGACGCTGCAACGCCGCTTATCAAACATCACAGCCACTTCCGCCGGATCATTCATCCAGCGTGCCAAGGGCCAAAGCAGCGCCGCTTCATGCCGCAGCCAGGCCAGCAGACGACAATAGCCCCGGAACCATTGTGCCGGGTGCCAAATACGGCCGTACTGCTCCTGCAGACACCGCGCTTCTGCCGCCAAAATCCTTTTGCCTTGTGTCCATTCCGAGCATGGCAACAGAGAATCATCCCCTTCAGCATCCGGGGCGCCAAGAGCGATCAGCTCACGCTCTACCTCAAAGCTTTCCCCTGGTGCATCCAGTCGGAGCAGCGGACTACTGCCCGCCTGCCCCGCCAGTACTCGAACGAGGCTTTGTTGCACATACACACTGCCATGCACGTGATCTGATGTAGCTTGTGCTGCTATTTGAGCCATCAACTCACCCAGACTGCGTTTCTCCCGAATGGCTCGCAGCACATCTCTATAGGAAACCTCCACCGCGGGTGGAAGCTTCAATTTGCTACGCGCCGCTTGTAGTCCCGTGGTCCGTCGATTTCCCGGATTTCCGAACAAAATAAACGGCTCGCTGGCACTACTGTCTGGTATCCTAACCATAAAGCCACCTCATCAGATTACTCGGTCAATGAAGGATAACGCCAATCATCTTCCTCATCTGCTTCCTGCTGATCATCCACGTTCACAGATAATCCAGAGTTTTTCCAACGCTCTACCATTTCACTGGACATATAATGATAGCTCAAATCCAGATGCTTTAGCCCCTTGATGCTTTCACTTGCCAGCAGAGCCTCTGCTCCTTGATCTGACAACGTACCCTGAGACAGATCCAGCACTTCCAGTTGTCCGATCACTGGGGCATTCGCTGCTGCAATCGCAATTTCATCCTGTATTTCGCTATCTTTTAGCCCCAAATATGTAAGCTTGGGAAAAGGATTGTTGTCCAAAAACGGTAAAACATCTTTCAAACCACCGTCAAAACCGTATTCATCCACCCCCAAATACAGCTCCAGCTTGCGCAGCTCAGGCAGCTCGGCATGATATATTTGCTGAAGGACGCTAGCAGGCAGACCACCGCAAATAATTACCAATTCCTGAAGGTGGCTATGACGAAGCGGCTCCAAGCTCAGGTCCTGGCTTCCTTTGACATAAAAAGACTCCAATGCTGGAAACGCTTCTAGCAGCGGGGACAGATTTGTTTGATTAATCCATGAAACCTCACACTCATCATATTCCATATCGCCGATAAACAGCTTGCGCAGCTTCGGAAATTGATCTTTATGCTGCACCAGCACCGGGATAAAATCCTCAGGCGAATTTTCATAGGCTCCGCCCCAATCCCCAATAATCAGATCTGTAATTTCCGCGCTATCCGGCTTGGCTGCCAGCTCTTCAATCAATTTAGCCATCGTTTGTCCACTCTCATAAGCATCAAAATCCACTACCAATTTTACTTCCATTTTTACAATTCCTCCGATCGTTCACCTGAGAAGTAATATATCCCTGCCTAGTAGACTATCTATTTCCAATTTAGTCTATCCTATCATACCAATGTTCGTCAAAAATAGCCTCTTTCCGACATTAATCCTATGTAAAATATGCGTCATAAAATAAAAACAGGGCAGACCAATAAGCTGCATCGGTCTGTCCTGCTCATGTACTTTCTCATAAATCTCTACCATTTATATAGTTTCAGAAACCAAGTTACTGGCTGATTGTAATCGGAGAATTGTCGGACAGCAACGCCAGGTTATTCACAATTACATTCTCATCATTGCTCAAGCCGCTGGCAACCAGCGTTTGCGAACCTGTCGTTTGAACGGTTTTCACTTCCTTGCGTTTTGCATGGTCTCCGTTTACAACATATACATATTCTTTACCTTGATCCTTTTGAACTGCTGCGGTAGGAACAACAATGCCTTCTTGCGCATTGGCAGCGACGAAGCTGATATCAGCCAACATACCGGATTTCAATTTCATATCCGGGTTCGCAACCGAGATTTTCACAGGGTAGCCTTTGCCGCTGGCATCTAGCGGGCTTACACTTTTAACTGTACCTGCTGTTACAATATTGGATGCTGCTACACGAACCTGTACCTTGTCACCTACTTTAACATTGTTGATCTGTTCAGCTGGAACATAGATCAGTGTATTGACTGTACTCAGATTGGCAATGACCAGCGCAGGAGACTGAGCGGATACCATTTCGCCAACTTCCGCATTCTTTGTACCTACAATACCGTTAATCGGTGATGTAATTACGGTGTCGTCCAGTGCATCTTGCGCAATACTAACATTCAGTTGGGCCTGTTTGAGAGATTGCTGACTGGACTCAATGACCGCAGTATTTTGAGATACCTTAAGCTGATTTTGCGCGTTGCTATAGCCGCTGTTGGCATTACTGTAGCTATTTTTTGCCGTATCATAGCTGTTGCGAGCTGTAGTGAGTGCCTTTTGGGCAGCTACCAGCTGATCTTGAGCATTAGCTTGTGCATTTTGTGCATTTTCGTAAGCCGCTTGCGCGTTCACGACAGCTGTTTTTGCTTGTTCTAATTGAGCTTGCGTGCTTGCACCTGCATCAAACAGGCTTTGAGTACGTGTCACATTTTTCTGAGCATCTGCCAAAGCTTGTCGTGTTTGTTTCACTGTATTGGCGGCCGAGGAGACACCATGTGTCGCCTGTTCTACTGCTGTAGTAGCCTGATTAATTGCACCCTGCGCCTGATTGATTGCACTTTGGGATTGAATCACACCGCTCTTGGACTGTACCACGCCAGAGTTGGCTTGAACCAAGGATGATTCGTGGGATGCCTGAGCGCTGCTTACCCCGGCTGCCGCTGCTGCTGCTGCTGCACGGGCTTTCGCAACATTGTTCCGCATATCCTTATCATCAAGTTTGAACAGCAATTGACCTTTTTGGACCTCCGAGCCGATATCTACAGGCAGTTCAACCACTTTACCGCCTACTTTAGGCACGATATTCACCGTCTCCGAAGGTGTGACAGTACCTGTATAGATGTTCCCCTGTCCGATAATACCCTGCTGTGCTTGGCTGATCTTAACCGGAACAACCATGTCCTGCGCTGCTCCGGTATTACTGGAGCAGCCTGCCAACACTGCGCCGCCGAGGACCAAAGCCGCTAATGTACTTTCTACTCTCAATATTTTCATGATAATTCCCTTTCTTTCTGTCCGTGGAAATAATGTAAGCCATCCAGTCGATATATTTTTGTACTTCTCATGATTCAGCTTCCGGCTGTGTCTTTGCTTTCTTCCTCTGAATAAACAAAAAGATGAGTGGAATCGTGCAAAACAGCGGTATGGATGAAATGAGGAACGTATCCCCAATTCCTCTCGATGTAGCATCCAGTGTGATTAAACTACTGATGGATGACATCCATGAGCTACCCAGTGTCGCTTGCAGCGTATGAGCCGAGTCTTGTGTAATGGACTCGGATATTTGCTGGGCATGGGCTGCCGAACGGCTTTGCATAATCGCGGTCAGCACCGCAATCGCCATAGATGCAGCCACGGTGCGTACCAGATTGGATGCTGTAGATGCATTGGCTACCTTGCTCGGATGAACAGCGTTCATACCGACCGTGGATAATGGCATCATACAGATACCAATTCCCAGCCCCCGTAACGCCATGACCGTTTCCAGCCAGGCATGCGAAGTATCTGGCGTAAGCTGATGAAGGTGATACGTCATAAAGCTGGTTAGCGTCAGACCTACAAGACCCAGAGGCACAATACCGAACTTATCGAACAACCGCCCGGCAATAGGCATCATCGCCGCCATGGCAACGGCCTGTGGAATGAGAATAATACCGGTATCAATCGGTGATACACGCTGAATATTTTGCAAAAACAGCGGTGTAAGGAACGTTCCACCGTACATCCCCATCATGACCAGACTGGAGGCAATAACACTAATCGTATATTTTGAATTCTTGAATAATGAAATTTCAATGACAGCATTATCCTTGCCGCTTTCTACATAGATGAGAAAGACAAGTGCCCAGAAAGCAATAAACAGCAGGGACACAATTCCAAAAGAAGTCCAGCCATCACGCTGACCGTTTGTCAGTGCGTACAAAAGTGTGCCAGCGCAAGTTGCGGCCAGCAAAAAGCCCGGTAGATCAAACGGCTTCGGCTTTACTTTAGGCGGCTCCTTGATAAGGAGGATGACCATTAAAATGGCAAATAAAGCAACAGGCAGACTGACAATAAACAAGAAACGCCAGTTAAACCATTCAATTAAGTAGCCGCTCAGCGTAGGTCCTACAGCTGGTGCCGCCATTGCCGCAATTCCCCATATACCGAGGGACATCCCAATTTGTTCACGCGGCATGATTTTGTAAATAATCGTCATACTCAGCGGCATAATAACACCGCCGCCCAGACCAGCCAGTACACGCGCCGCGATCAGGGAAGAATCACTCCATGCAAAAATGCATATTCCTGTTCCCAGCGAGAACACGCTGAGGGCAAGAATCAAAAACTTTTTGTATCCGATACGCTGCTCCATATATCCGGTAATCGGGACGATTACGCCGGATGCAAGCGTGTAACCTGTAATAACCCACTGAATACGTGTCGTCGTTGATCCTAAGTCCGTCGTCAATCGTGGAATGGCGACATTGATCAGACTGTTGTTCAGAATGGCGACAAAGGCGCCTAAAACGATAGCAAAAAAGGCAAGCCAGCGTTCTTTGGAAGAATCTGTCGAAGGAGCAGCAGCAGTTTCATTGGCAGCCACATGGACCCCTCCTTTTTAAGATGTATGAATTTTTACTTCCACGTTCGTTCCAGGAATGAGCTTCAAATCCTTTGGCTTGTTCACGGCAATTTCTACAGGCACACGTTGAGTGACCTTATTAAAGTTGCCACTTGTGTTCACAGCAGGAACGAGCGAAAACACTGCATTTGAAGCCTCGCCCACTTTGCGAACCTTACCTTGAATGACCTGGTCACCTGCTGCATCAAGCGTAATGTCAACAAGCTGCCCTGGTTTAATACGGTTAATATCAGTTTCTTCAATATTCGTGGACACATACAGGCTGTTCATATCAACCATAGTCGCTACAGCACTACCTGGTGTTCCGATTTCGTGCTCCTTCGAATAAATCTTAATCACAGTTCCGTTAATCGGCGCACGCAGTACAGACTTGCTAATCATACTTGCATCCAGCCCCGATACATCCTGCTCGGCAATCGGTTCGTTGCGCTGCAGTACATCGCCTTCTTCCACATCAATGTGGCTAATCTCTCCGGAGATTTGCGGCATCACCTTATACTGATCAGCTTGAATACGCGCATCGTCACTTTTAACAAAGTGTGTTGCCTGATACCAATAATAGTAGCCAATAGCTCCGCCGCTCAGAATGAGCAGTACGATGAGAATCGGCAATACAGTTTTCTTACTCACTTGTTCCACCCCTGTTGTCCAAAAAATTTTTATTATTCAACGCTAATATTTTAAAATTGAAATATTAGGCCATTAAACCAAATTTAGAACGTAAAATAACGCATGGCTACATACCATGCAAAAGACAGGACTTATTTTATGTACATAAAACAAGCTAACCCATGCTTACAAACTGCCTTCTCTATATTTAAATATTTTCATATAACTATCGTACATTGAAATATTATAGATACATTTATCTATTCAGGCAATACAAATTTTCATTTTTTTCATAATTTTTTTCACAAAAAAAGAACCTTGTCTCCAAGGCTCTTTTCGAAATAAAATAATTCGAATTTTAAATATTTTCTAAGCACACTAAGAGAAAAGCACAGGCCCAAATGACCGTTCTTTGCGATTTTTAGACTCCTGCTCCTCTTTTTTGTTTTTGGTGGTTCCATTATCCCGGGATCGTTGCTGTCCGATGCAATTTCCGCAACGGCAGCGTGCTGTGCTCCTATGCACATCGTCTCTGGAATCCCGCAAAAGCTGTACGTAATCCAAAGATTGCTGCAAAGAAGCGGGCCCCGGAACAAAGCGAACCTTCTTGCCTTCCAGCAGACAATATACCTCAATAAGCTGTGGTAGCGCTCCAAATGCATAATGACAAAATACATTCGTCAAATGTTGAAATGTATGAATGACATTAGGATTATAGTCCACCATATACTTTTGAATCAGTAAGGAATCGGCTCCAGCTGATAGCTGCCAGGCAGCCTGAACAATCAGCGAAATATCGACCTTGAGTTCAGGCACTGGCGTACAAAATTGTTCATACAGCATCACCGGCGTGAGCAGGTCCTTGTTTAAGGCACATATTTTTGACAGCTCGCCTGACACTTTATTTTTAATATCCCAATAGTGGAACAATGATTCAAAGCCGTTCGTCTGCTTGGGCCACCATTTCTCCAGCACATACTGGACGGGGACTTCCCGCCGCACCTCTACTTCCATTCCAAAGTATTCGTTCAGCGCATGGCCTACCGCATATTGGACCCGCTGCCGCCAATTCCAGCCCTCACGCCCGCGCTTTGCCTGTGACGGATGGATTGGCTGCGGCGTTCTCCACATCTCCTCAAGCTGATAGTCGTGCAGAAGAGGATAACCGCTTAAGCTATCGCTATTACGCATACCTATCCCTCACTCTCATTTCAGGAGACTCCAATACCCGCCTGTGCAAACTGTCTTCCATAGGCCCGGCAATTTTCCTTGTCATCATCCAATGGATTGAATTCAATCTTCAGGCTCTCCTGAATCACTGAGGCGCCGCGTTCTTTAACTTTTTCCTCCACCAAATCAACCGCACCACAGAATTGCTCATAAGAAGTATCTCCACTGCCAAATATAGCTGTCTTTTTGCCTGATAGATCAAGTTCGTCCATTTCCTCATAAAAATCTAAAAATTCATCAGGAAGCTCACCATCTCCCCAAGTATATACCCCTAACAGGAACCCATCATAATCGAGCAGCTCTTGCGCGTTGCAATCATATGAAGCCTTTAATTCTGCCTCATGTCCTGCTTGGCGAACGCCCTCGGCAATCAATTCCGCAATTTCCTCTGTATTACCGGTCAAACTGGCATAAGCAATCAATATTTTACCCAAGTTCATCCCTCACCTTTACTTAAAATATGGGATGCTTTCATTCCCTATTACTCAAATAATATTTGATAATGATTCTCATTGTCAAATATTAATTTCGAACAGGGCTTTTATCTGTGATAAAAACATACGCAAAACAGCCGCATCACATGCGGCTGTTCGCTGATCAAACCTATGAGTAAGCAGCTTTTATAAGGAGCTTGCTTATTGATCGCTTTTACTTATTGGTTGCGCCAGTACAGCTCATTCCATTGCAGCTCCTGGCGGAACTGGCGGATATTCGTGTTGTTATCAATAACAACAGCTTCTATGCCTGTCAATTCAGCATAATCCAACAATTGCTCAGTGGTTACAGCATAGGACAATACCGTATGATGTGCTCCCCCCGCATGAATCCATGCTTCTGCGGATACTTCGAGCGAAGGCTCTGGCTTCCACAAAACGCTGGCTACAGGCAGCTTAGGCATATTATTTTTATTTTCCACAGCTTGAATTTGGTTAATGATCAGACGGAAACGGCCTTTCAGTTCAACGATGGACGCTACAAGTGCGTTACCTGGTTTACCTTCAAAAATGAGACGAGCCGGGTCGGCTTTACCGCCAATCCCCAATGGTTGAACGTCAATACGTGGTTTGTTTACAGCAATGGTAGGACATACCTCCAGCATATGCGATCCCATAATTAGTTCATTACCTGCTGCTAGATGGTAGGTATAGTCTTCCATAAAGGAAGTATCCACATTGTTAGCCATCAGCTTCATCAGGCGCGTCAATGCTGCTGTTTTCCAGTCACCTTCACCACCAAAGCCATAGCCTTGAGCCATCAAGCGTTGAGCAGCCAAACCAGGCAGCTGCTTCAGTCCATGCAGATCCTCGAATGTTGTGGTAAAGGCTCCGAAGTCCCCCGCCTCCAAAAACTTCTTCATGCCTAATTCAATACGAGCCTGTTCCAGAATGGAATCACGAACTGCTCCTGGCTGCTTCGCTGCTGCAGACAATTCATACAGTTCATTGTATTCTTCGAACAATGCACTGATTTCGCCTTCCGTCACGTTGTTAACGATTTCAACCAGATCACCCACGCCGTAGCCGTTGATCGACCAGCCTAATTGGACTTGAGCAGTTACTTTGTTGCCTTCAGTAACTGCAACTTCACGCATATTATCACCAAAACGTGCTACTTTGAGGTTTTGGCTTTCGCTATAAGCAGCCGCTGTGGACATCCAGCTGCCAATACGTTTTTGGACCCCTTCTTCCTCCCAATAGCCAACAACGACTTTGCGCGCTACACCCAAACGGGCACCGATAAAGCCAAATTCGCGGTCACCGTGTGCGGATTGGTTCAGGTTCATAAAATCCATGTCGATACTATCCCAAGGAATATCACGGTTAAATTGAGTGTGCAGATGCAGCAAAGGCTTCGCCAAACGAGTCAAGCCGGCAATCCACATCTTTGCTGGAGAAAACGTATGCATCCAGGTAATAATCCCTGCACACAGGTCATCCCCATTCGCATCAATGATCAAACGACGGATTGCGTCGGAATTCGTCAGTACAGGTTTCAATACAACTTCAAACGGCAGATGACCGCTACGGTTCAATCCTTCTACAATTTTGCGGGAATGCTCTTGTACCTGATCAAGCGTTTCGGGTCCATACAAATGCTGGCTTCCTGTAGCAAACCAAAATTTAAACGGTTTCATAATTCAAAATTCCTCCTGTCAGGAAATAAGTATAATTGCAGCTGTGTCATAAAAAAATTATTATGTACGTACAATCCATTCCATTTTTCATTAATGTACTGAAAAACGGAATAGTTGTACGTACAAGTGGGATTGACTTCATTTTAATATGGAAGCGCTCTAATTACAAGTACATCTGAAAAAAATATTTTTGTTCTGCCCTCCGCCCTGCTACTTTGATGGAATCATTCGATTGTTGTTAAGCTTTGTTGTACAATAGATTCCATATGGGGATTTTGTGCAGCCTGCTGCCGGAATCCTGAAATGACTGCTGAAGGATGGATTGTACATGTATGTAGCACAAGGATGGAAAGACTATGAAGTTATGGATACAGGCGGTGGCGAAAAGCTGGAGCGCTGGGGCGATATTGTCCTGCGTCGTCCCGATCCGCAAATTATATGGCCTTTGACCCAGGAAACAGCCGAATGGCGTAATGTTCATGGGCATTACCACCGCAGCTCTTCCGGGGGCGGCCAATGGGATATGAAAAAGCCTATCCCTGAGCGCTGGACGATCAGCTACGGACCGCTTAAATTCCACATTAAACCGACCAGCTTCAAGCATACCGGTCTTTTTCCGGAGCAGGCAGCGAACTGGAGCTGGATGATGGATAAAATCAAAGGAGCAGGCAGACCGATTTCCGTACTGAACCTGTTTGCCTACACAGGGGGAGCCACTACGGCTGCAGCGTATGCCGGGGCGAGCGTAGTGCACGTGGATGCTGCCAAAGGCATGGTACAGTGGGCAAAGGAAAATGTACATTTGTCCGGCTTGGCTGATCGTCCGGTACGCTTTATTACAGACGACGTGTTTAAGTTCGTGCAACGGGAACAGCGCAGAGGCAACCGTTATGATGCGATTATTATGGACCCTCCTTCTTACGGACGCGGACCAAACGGAGAAACTTGGAAGCTTGAAGAAAGCTTGTATCCGTTTCTGGAATCCTGCATGAACATCATCTCGGATCAACCGTTGTTTGTGCTGATCAACTCCTATACCACCGGTATTTCCCCAACTGTACTGCATAACATGCTGAGCATGACTATGAAACAAAAATACGGCGGGCAAATTAGCGCTGGTGAAATCGGATTACCAATCACACGCTCGGGATTGAATTTACCTTGCGGTATTCTCGGACGCTGGGAGGCTTAATTCCCTTTATGACTCCAGATGAACTCACCCGACACGGGCATGCAGAACCGAAGATTCCTGTTTTATATGAGGACAATCATGTTTTGGCGGTTGTAAAGCCCGTCAATGTTCCGACACAAGAGGATGCCAGCGGAGATCCTGATCTGCTGTCGTTACTGAAGGAAGACCTTAAAATCAGACACCATAAGCCTGGCAACGTTTTTTTGGGTCTGGTTCACAGACTGGATCGCCCTGTAGGCGGAGCTATGATCTTTGCCAAGACGTCCAAAGCTGCTTCGCGGCTGTCAGAGTCGGTTCGAGGCCGCCATTTCCGCAAAATGTATACAGCCGTCCTGAATGGTGTTCCCGCGGCTCCGCAAGGTCGTCTGACCCATTACCTGCTAAAGGATAGCCGTACGAATACCGTTCAAGCTGTTCGGCCCGGCACGACTGGCGCCAAGGAAGCTGTTTTGGAGTATCGCGTGCTTGGGCAAGTAGATGGGCTCAGTCTGGTGCAGATTCAACTGCATACCGGACGCTCGCACCAGATTCGTGTGCAAATGCAGGCGATCGGCTGTCCTCTCTACGGGGATCAAAAATATGGCGGCAGCCTGAGCCGTCCCGGTCAACAGCTCGCACTCTGGTCCTTGCTTGCCGGAGCACCGCATCCAGTCAGCAAGGAGGATATGAGCTTTCACTCGCTGCCTCCCGCCCAATTTCCGTGGAGCGAATGGCATGTGTCGCTTTATGAGAGCATGATTATGCCTGGAAATTAAGTGGACAAGCTCTGTCCCATTTAGCTTTCGACATCGTCAATCCATACGCACAAATAACCCGCAGTGCATGTATCAAACAAACATGCATTGCGGGTTATTTTGTGCGAAAAATTTTCAGTAGCTCTCATCCTTATGACGAGGAAGCCACGGTTTGCCCTTGCTTGCTGTTCACCAGTTGTTGGCGTGGTCGAGCGTTTTGAACATTCGTATTTTTGATGAAAAACGCTAAAATCAGAGCTGTCACACTCAGCAGAGTTGCAATAATAAAGGCCGAGTTAATACCATAAATCGTAGCCTGATTGCCTGCAGCCAGCATCTCCGCTTTGTTCGTAACGTTGAGTCCCTCGGATGCAACAATCGTTGTCAGACGGTTGCTGGTTTGAGTCGACATCACCGTCACCAGAATTGCCGTCCCTATGGAGCCGGAAATCATACGCAGCGTGTTGCTCATCGCCGTACCATGCGCGTTTAATCGTTGCGGAAGCTGATTCAATCCGGCTGTCTGGATCGGCATCATCAGCAATGACATCCCAAACATCCGTACCGTGTAATTTATTAACAGTGCCAAATAGGTGGTTGATTCGGTCAACCGTGTAAACTCCCAAGTCGTTACAACCATAATCAACAGGCCAATGACAGACAACCAGCGCGCTCCGATTCGGTCAAAGATCACTCCCGTTACCGGAGACATAATCCCCATCAGAATCGCTCCCGGCAGCATGAGCATACCGGACTGGAGCGGCGAAAAACCGCGAATATTTTGCAAATAAATCGGCAGCAATATCATACCAGCGTACAAAGCCATCGTCACAATAACATTAATAATCGTCGTCAGGCTGTACACATCGTATTTAAAAATACGGAACTCCAGCATCGGTTCATCGACCTTCAGCTGGCGAGCAATAAACAGGATAAGCGCAATCGTCCCAACGATAAGCGTAGACAACACCGGGATACTTCCCCAACCTGATGTTCCCGCATCACTAAAGCCATATAACAATCCGCCAAACCCGAGTGTAGATAAAATGATGCTTGGAATATCCAGCTTAGGCTTAGACTGCTCCGTTACATTTTTCAGAAAAATAGCTCCAATGATCACTGAAATGATTGAAATCGGCAAAATGATCCAGAATAATACCCGCCAATCATAATTTTGAACAATATAACCTGATAAGGTTGGTCCAATGGCTGGGGCAAAGCCCATCGCAATCCCGAGTGTGCCCATCGCCCGTCCACGACGCTCTATCGGAAAGATGTTCAAGATCACGACCATCATTAAAGGCATCATAATGCCTGCACCTGCGGCCTGAATAAGCCGGCCGATCAGCAGAATGCTAAAGCTTGGTGCTATAGCACACAACAGCGTACCTATTGAAAAAATAATCATCGCGCTAATAAACAATTTGCGAGTGGAGAAACGGGCAATCAAAAATGCGGTCACCGGGATCAACACTCCGTTCACGAGCATAAAACCCGTGCTAAGCCACTGAGCCACGTTGGCATCTACATTCAGATCATTCATCATTTTGGGTAGAGCCACACTAATTAATGTCTGGTTTAAAATGGCAACAAACGCGCCAATCAACAGAGCGGCCACAATCGGTGCCCTACGCATGTTACCTGCTAGTGTCATTTGAGGACTGCTCAAGTTGATTCATTCCCTTCGATGTCAGCTTCATAATCATTTGCTTGTGGATATCCAGGACCATGTCCAGCTGCTCCTTTGGAATATCCAAAATAGGCAGGATGCGTTCCATCCACATGGCATCCACTTTTTGCATAGTATCTTTTCCTTCGGGCGTCAGGGATAACACCAATGATCTGCGATCATGCTCATCTCGTTCACGAGCGACATATCCTGCCTTCGCCAGACGATCAATCACGCCGCTCATGGAGCTGCATCCCATACGAGCGATGTCCGCCAGCTCGGATAGCCCAATGCTGGGGCGTTCATTCAAAACTGACAGCACCAAATGCTGAATGGCAGTCAGATCCAAATGCCGTTCTTCATTCCAGAAGGCGTGAAATATCGTTTTGTTAACCTCCCTTATCGACTGAATAATCCGGTACACCTCAAGTCTTTCCTTCTCTCTGTCCTCCAATGGAACCATCCTTCTTCCCATTTCCCAGTCACATTTCATATACATAATCAAGCAACTATTCGTATACAAAATGTTATTAAGTTATAACTAACTTTATCACTTTCTATGTATATGTCAACTTTAGCCCAATGACCCTTTGTTTGTAGTACAAAAAATGCGGATAGGAATGCCCTGATGGACATATCTATCCGCATGATCGTAATTGCTATCAGGGATGTGTGTTACTCTGCTTGCTCGATTTGTTCCTTTTCTCCCGCTGCTTCACTTGTCGAGACTGAAGTTTTCGTCTTTGTTGTGATTTTACCCAACAAATAGACCAGCAAATTTTGATTATGCTGAGAAATCCGGTTGAGTGCGGAGCCCAAAAAATTATCACGGATTTGCAAACCGCGTTCCGCCTCTTCTCTGCCTTGATCTGATATGACAATCCATACAATTCTGCGGTCCTTTACGTCTCTGAAACGGGTGACCAGTCGATTCCGCTCCATTCGATCCAGCAGCATTGTAATCGCCGCAGGGGTGGTCGCCAGATACGGGATCAATTGAGACGGCTTCATGCGGCCGTATTCGTTCAGAACCTCCAGCACCGTGAGCTGAGCCTCAGTTAGTGATGGAGCCAACTGCTGCTCCATATGAACCTTGTAATCCTTAGCCATTCTGGACCAGATTTTCGCAAATTCGGTCGTTTGCATTTTGCCTCACTCCTCTGAATAACAGGATCGGTAAAAAAACAAAGTTACCGCATCGGCCACCGTCCGGATTATATTTCATCATATTAAATTTTCGCCATTTCCCCCTGGTTTCCTGCTGTTTTTGGGGCATTCATTGAAAACGGGAAGGAAGTCTCACTCCGGTTTTGAAGGCTTTTCAAGGTTCGACAGCATGACGGCAAAAAGGTCCTCATTCGTGCCGGATTGGCACGTGAGGACCTCTCTTTTTCGAGCTAAACAGCGCTTGACTTCACAATTATTCTACGGACTGTGAAATCTGCGGCTCACTATGCTGCAGTACATTCACAATTTCGTCTTTCTTTTCCACAGGAGCCAGCAGTTTACCCGTATCCTTGCGGTCGGCTAGCGGAGCTTTTTCTGAAAGGAACGACAGCATTTGTCCTTCTGCAGTGATAACCTGCAACTGAACAGCTTCACGGCAATAGAAGGCAGCCACGATTCGAGTTCCATTCGAACGTACCCGCTTGCCTTCCTTGAATTCGAAGGTAGCGATTCCTTTACCGCCTCTTCCCTGAGAAGGATAATCGAGCAGAAGCGTACGCTTGCCGTAACCGGATTCGGTCAACACCAGCACCTCTCCTTCATCCTCTTCCACCCACAGCGCTGCCACAATTTCATCGCCTTCCGCCAGTTGTATACCTTTGACACCAGCCGAGACGCGGCCCATGGCATTAACCTCTTGCTCCTTGAAGCGTATGCTCATCCCCGCACGGGTAATCAGCATAATATCTTTGGTACTATCGCTCAACGTTACTGATAATATCTCATCGTCCCCTACCACCTTGCAGGCGGCTACGGCACTGGAGCGCTTTGTAGCATATTCTGCCAGTTCTGTTCGCTTGACTTGCCCTTTTTTGGTTACAAACACCAGACTTTTGCCGATTTCCTCCATGTTTTTGATCGGAATAACGCTTACGATTCGATCTTCCTTCGATAGCGAAATAACATTGACAATCGGAGTGCCCGGCTCTTTCCATTTATACTCCGGTACCTGATGTACAGGCAGTAAAAAGTATTGTCCACGCTGGGTGAAGACGAGCAGCACATCCAGTGTATTCACGTCAAGGAATTGGGTAATGTAGTCCCCTTCTTTAACGCCGGAATTGGAACGCTCCCCGCCGGAACGAGTGAACGACAGCATACTTGTACGCTTCACATAGCCATCTTTCGAGAGGGTCAGCAGCACATCCTCTGCCGCAACCATGACCTCCAGATTTACCTTAATCTCTTCTACCTCACCCTGTATCTCGGAGCGACGATCCATGCCGTACTTTTCACGAATTTCCAGCAGTTCCTTACGGATCAGGCTGATCAGCTTGCGGTCACTTTCCAGAATAGAACGGTATTGCGTGATTTTCTTCTGAATGTCAGCCAGCTCTTTTTCGAGGGTGGTAATTTCGAGATTCGTAAGACGGTACAATTGCAAGGTCAAGATCGAATCCGCTTGACGTTCGCTAAAGCCAAACATCCATTGCAAATTATTTTGCGCATCCTGGCGATTTTTAGAAGCTTTAATAGCCGCGATGACTTCATCCAGAATGTTCAGCGCCTTGACTAAACCTTCCAGTACATGTGCACGGTCCTCCGCCTTTTCCAGTTCAAACTTGATACGGTTTGTGACAACTTCGCGCTGGTGTGCAATATACGCTTCCAAAATGGACTTTAGTCCAAGCTGGTGCGGCGCTTTGTTCACAATAGCAACCATATTGAAATTATATGCCACCTGGAGATCGGTTTTTTTCAGCAGATACGCCAAAATCCCTTCCGCATCAGCTTCCTTCTTCAGTTCCACAACAATACGCAGGCCATTTCGTCCACTCTCGTCACGAACCTCAGCAATTCCTTCTACCTTTTTCTCCAGACGGATATTTTCCATTGCGGTCACAAGTCTGGATTTGACAATCTGGTAAGGAATCTCTGTAATGACCAGCTGCTGCTTACCTCCACGCAAGGATTGAATTTCCGTTTTGGAACGGATATAAATACGTCCTTTACCTGTTCTGTAAGCCTCCTTGATGCCTTCGCCACCCATAATCAGTCCGCCAGTGGGGAAATCCGGTCCCTTAATAAAGGTCATAATCTCTTCCAGCTCGATCTCCGGCTTTTCCATCACTGCGATGGTGGCGTCGATAACCTCACGCAAACTGTGCGTTGGAATTTCCGTTGCAAATCCCGCTGAAATCCCGCTGGAGCCGTTCACCAGCAGATTCGGGTAACGGGATGGCAGCACAACAGGTTCCTTGGCCGAGTTATCAAAGTTATCCTTGAACAAAACCGTACGTTTTTCGATATCACGCAGCATTTCCATTGCGATCGGAGACAAGCGCGCCTCCGTGTAACGCATAGCTGCCGCAGGATCGTCGTCCTGGGAACCCCAGTTGCCGTGACCATCCACCAGTACGTGGCTCATTTTCCAAGGTTGCGCCATCCGTACCATCCCATCGTAAATAGATGAGTCACCGTGAGGATGGTAATTACCCATAACGTCCCCAACGGTTTTGGCGGATTTACGATATGCTTTTTCCGGTGTATTCCCTGAATCGTACATCGCGTACAGAATCCGGCGTTGCACGGGCTTTAATCCGTCCCGTACATCAGGTATCGCCCGATCCTGAATTATATATTTGGAATATCGGCCAAAGCGGTCACCGACCATTTCCTCCAGATTCGCTGGCAAAAATTGCTCCGATAAGCTCATGTCTACACCTCATTTAATAACACTACTCTACATATTCCGTGAAATCCACGTTTTCCACGATCCAGCGCTTGCGCGGATCCACCTTATCACCCATCAATGTGGACACACGGCGTTCAGCCTTGGCAGCATCCTCAATCTGAACGCGCAACAGGGTGCGTGACTCGGGATTCATTGTCGTTTCCCATAACTGATCAGGGTTCATCTCCCCGAGTCCTTTATAGCGTTGAAGCTCAAAATTTCGTCCAAATTCTTTCAAGTAATTTTCAAGTTGCTCATCAGTCCATGCATAACGTACTGTTTCGAGCTTACCCGACTTGCGAGTTATTTTATACAATGGTGGCTGAGCAATATATATGCGTCCTGCGTCTATGAGCTCTTTCATGTACCGATAAAAGAACGTCAACAGCAGCACCTGAATATGCGCGCCATCCGTATCTGCATCGGTCATAATGATGATTTTGGAATAATTGCTGTCTTCGAGCGAAAACTCGGTTCCTACCCCCGCGCCAATCGCTGCTGTAATAGCACGGTACTCATCATTTTTCATAATATCCGCCAGTTTGGATTTCTCTGGATTCATCGGCTTGCCCTTTAACGGCAAAATAGCCTGAATTTTGGAATCCCTACCCTGTTTGGCCGAGCCCCCAGCTGAGTCGCCTTCCACGATAAACAATTCATTGCGCGTAAAATCCTTGGACTGCGCAGGCGACAGCTTGCCATTCAGATTCGAGCTTTCACTGCGCTTCTTGCCTGAACGCATTTCGTCCCGCGCCTTACGTGCAGCCTCGCGCGCTCTAGAGGCCTGAATGGCCTTCTTGATCAAGGTCTGCGCGATCTGCGGGTTCTCTTCCAGAAAACGCTGCATCTGCTCAGATACGATGGCATCCACTGTACTCCGTGCCGAGGCGCTGCCCAGTTGGTCCTTGGTCTGACCGACAAATTCAACCTCAGCCATCTTGACACTGATGACAGCCATCATGCCCTCACGCAGATCATTGCCCTCCAGATTTTTATCCTTTTCCTTCAGCATCACGGTTCGGCGTGCATAATCATTCATGACCCGAGTGTAAGCGGTTTTGAATCCTGTCTCATGCGTCCCCCCGCCCCGTGTCGGAATAGAGTTAACAAACGAAGCAATCGTCTCTGTATAACCCGCATTATACTGAATAGCAATTTCCACTTCAATGTCTTCTTTTTCAGCATTAAAGTGAATAACATCATGCAGAACATCCTTGCCCTCATTCAGAAAAGCAACAAACTGGCTTGCTCCACCCTCATAATAATATTCATCTGACTTCCCGCTGCGTTCATCTTTAAGCTGAATACGAAGCCCTGAATTCAGAAAAGCAATTTCCTGAAGACGCTCAGCCAGCGTATCGTAGTTAAAGTGAATGCCTGCCTGGAAAACGCGAATATCCGGTTTAAATGTAATTTTCGTGCCTGTCTTGTTGGTATTGCCCAGCACTTCAAGGCCTGTGGTCGGTTCCCCGACATGCTCCACGCCCTTCTTGTCCTGCCAATATTCAAACCGCTGACGGTGAATCTTGCCGTCCCGGTAAATTTCCACTTCAAGCCATTCCGAAAGAGCGTTCGTTACAGACGCACCCACACCGTGCAGACCTCCGGACTTTTTGTATCCCGAACCGCCAAACTTACCTCCGGCGTGCAAAATGGTGAATACAACCTGAGGCGTCGGGATTCCCGTTTTGTGCATTCCAGTCGGAATACCGCGCCCGTTGTCTGTTACCGTAACAGAACCGTCCTTATGCATTGTGATATCAATGCGAGAGCAAAACTTGGCAAGATGTTCATCCACCGCGTTGTCTACAATTTCCCATACCAAATGATGCAGCCCCGAAGAACTGGTGCTCCCAATATACATGCCCGGCCGTTTGCGAACTGCCACAAGCCCTTCGAGCACTTGAATGTCGTCCGCGCCATATTCTAAAGCTCCGTTCTGAGTGCCGGACGCTTCCGCAGACAAGTCGATTTTGTCGACCATTCATGCTCCCCCTTTGTCTAATCATAACCGTGTTTTGCCTTATTTCTGATGATTTTCACCAGAAATGCAAACAGATGTTTTCTTTTACCTTGTCCATTTTAATTCAATATATCCCGTTTCGTAAAGACGGCGAATGAAACAATCAACGCCGCTCCCCCCCAAATGCCCAGTACAGTTAAAGAAAAGGGCAAGGTCATTCCCTCAATCGGAGCGGGGCTTCCAGATAAATAATCGGTTAATTCGAGGTTAACCATAAATAAATATTTTGCGCTCTGCCAAGATGAAGCCATATTGGTTAAAATAGTGCCGGAAATAAGCGCAGCCATCATGACCACGATGCTTGCCGCCGTACTGCGTACCAAAACAGATACCATAAAGGCCAGCGATGCCACCACCAGACTGACAAACCAGATCAAGCCGGCTTGCAGCATTAAATAATGCCATTGTGGAATCGCATGAACCGCAGATACATCCACCGTCTGGCCAACAATTTGGAAGCCGGTAAATACAGGCACGTTAAAACCGCGATAGCCAAAAAACAAGCCTGAAATGAGATAACTAATCACGAATACACTCAAAATGATGAGCGAAACGAACATATACAGTGTCAGCAGCTTGCTCAGCAGTATTTTCCACCGCCTGACAGGACGGGTCAGCAGCATTTTTATCGTGCCTGTCGTCCGTTCTCCTGAAACCAGATCCGAGGCAATCGCCATAATCAGCAATGGGACAAACAGATTAATGGAATTATCCATAAACTCTCTCGTAAAGGTTACGCCACTTGGTTCATTCGGATTCACGTCGTTTTCTAGATAATATTGCATCTGCTGGACAAAAACCCGGCGGTAGGTCTTCCATTCCTCGGGAACCCGGTCGCTGCCAAGCGAGTTTTGGTTATCGGTAATCGCCTGACGCAGCTCCAGCCGCCAATCATTGCCGAATTTTTCACGATTATTTTCTGCTACTTTCAATTGAGCGTACGTAAAAATCGGCACTAACACAAGCAAAACAAGTAAAATGACATAAAATCGTTTTTTCTTGATAATTTTTAGTGTTTCATTTTGTATGAGCGGTAAAATGTTATTCAAGTATCTCACCTTCCGTCATTTTCAGGAATAGCTGCTCCAGTGTAGGGTTGATTTTGGTTACACCTTTAACGGAAATACCGGAAGCTGTCATTTGTGCAACTAGCTCCGCAATATGCTCTTCATCCATTTCTGTAAAAATGGCCTTGTCTCCGCTGGCTGCAACAATGCTGTCATCAATTAATTCATCGGCATTTGTAATGATTTTCACAAATGGAGATTTTTGCAATAGGGCCAATCCCTGATCATAAGGTTCCAATTGCCACACAGCCATGCGCGAATGCGTTTCGACTAAATCCCGCACACCACCGACAGCCAGCACCTTTCCCCGACTAATAATAGCCACACGATCACATAATAACTGGATTTCGCTGAGCAAATGACTGGAAACAAACACAGCCATGCCCTCGGAAGCCAGCAGCCGGATAAAAGCTCTCATTTCCTTAATTCCCTTGGGGTCCAGGCCATTCGTCGGTTCATCCAAAATAAGCAGCTTCGGTCTGCCAAGCAAGGCTTGAGCTATGCCAAGACGCTGGCGCATCCCCAGTGAATACGTACTTACCTTATCATGAATACGACGGTCGAGACGAACCAGCTCAACTACCTCGCGGATACGCTGTTCGTCTACATCAGGCTGCATCCGGGCAAAATGTTCCAGGTTCTCCCAACCTGTCAAATAGCTGTATACCTCTGGATTTTCCACAATCGAGCCGATATGCCGTAAAGCCTGCTCTGGATCACGGTTCACATTGTGGCCGCACACCGTAATCGTCCCTTCCGTAGGCTTAATTAAGTCGACCAGCATACGAATCGTCGTCGTTTTTCCGGCACCATTCGGGCCGAGAAAACCAAAAATCTCACCCGCACGAACGTCGAATGTCACATCATGAATAATCATTTTACGTTTGATACGTTTCTTGACGTGTTGAACAGAGAGAACCGTTTCGTTGTCGCTTCTGTCTCGGTCTGCGCTGCCAGGCTGGCTAGCGGAATGGAGGCTGGACGCTGTATCTGTAGCTGTCAAATCCTGTGTTGCTTCAGCTCCGTTCTTGTCGACAGATTGGATGCTCATTCCTTGTTCCCTCCCTGCTTCACTTCAGCCGACTGGCTGCTGGCGGATTGTTGTTCACGATCTGCTTGATCGGTATCTTTCGTCGCTGCAACTGCAAATCCCTGCGCTATCCGTTCAGCGATCGCCTGATAGCCCTGTCCGTTGGGATGAAAATGATCTGATGACAAATAGACTGAAAGATTTTGCTGGAATAAATCGAATGTTGGAATCAGCGTCATATTGCTGTTTTGGTTGGTAATCGCCATGGCTGCCAAATTCCATTCTGTTACAACAAGGTTGCCGGGCACCTTCATTTCAGGCAGGTCACTAAATGGATTATACAGCCCGACATAGATAATTTTAGCTTTCGGATTGATCTTTCCGACCTTGGTCAGTACTTTTTGCAGACGTTTGGAGGCTTCAGGCAATGCTTTGCGCAAGCCGATAAGTGTTGGTGGCTCTTTACCAGTCTGGGCAGCTTGTGCACCCTGAAATAAATCATTGCCTCCAATCGAGACAATAATAACGTTAGCCTTCTTTAATACATAAGATACACCAGGCTCATCCAGCTTGGTTAATAGTCCTTGGGTCGTCAGTCCATTAATCCCCAGATTGTTGATGAGCTGCGCCTTATGACCTTCCTGACCATTTAACAAGGTCACTGATCGACGTACAAATCCACTGCCGGAATCATCACCCGTTCCCTTGGCCAGCGAATCGCCAATGGCTGCTACCCGAAACTCTCCCGTCTGAGTAGCAGCAGCTGGCGCAGCTGGTGTCTGCGATGAACCGGTATTTACAGGTGGAGTACTAACCATCAGCTCTGGAGCTGTGATACTTCGCACTGCAGCAATAAATCCGTATAATAATAGCAGTGTAGCGGCGATGGAAATGGAACCGACAGACCGCCATATCCATTTTGATGAATTCACTCGTGTTCCCTCCTGACAGCTTAGTGAAATAAACATAAAGCTTATCATATCATTTTGCAAATAAACCGTTCTGGGATTCATGAAGCACACCTGTGAAAAAAAGAAAGGAACATCATTTGAGGTTCGATTGTGTGAAACTTTTGTGAATATCATTATATTATTTTTCCCAAGTATGTAAAAAAAGAATGGCAAATTGCCATCCTTATATGATGTCTGCTTGTTTGCACGATAAAGACGAAAAACTATTTGCTATCAGGTATAAAACTCTTGATCCATTGTCCAAAACTGCCCGGATTTCGGCTCTGGATCAACACCGTTCCTTCACCGCGAAACCGGCATACAAGCGCTTCTCCACTCGTTACGCTGGACAGCCATCCTTTCGATGCTTTCTCAATTTTATAATCCATATAGTCTGGCCATGCCACCAGATGAGCATTATCAATAATGCGCTCCTCTCCGGGTGCAACATACAGAGGATAAATGGCTCCGTAAGAGGACAGAAACACCGTACCCCGACCACTGATTTCAACGATAAAAAAGCCTTCGCCAGAAAATAGTCCTTTCATCAGGTTTTGCATTTTGGTACTGACCTCGATCCCTTCTGTACATGCCAGAAAACCGTCCTTTTGGACCAACAGCCTGTATGAGCCGTCCAGCTCCACCGCTTGTACATCTCCTATACTGGCTGGGGCGAGCAGCACTTCTGCCGGCCCCCGAGCTGCCCTCAGCTCTTGAAAAAAGAATTTTTCCCCGCTTAGCATCCGACCCAAACCACGCAACAGTCCACCATCCACTGTTCCTTTGATGTCTACACTGGAAGACATGGAAACCATCGCTCCCATTTCTGCTTTAATGGTTTCTCCGGGGCTCAGTTGCACCTTGAGCATGGCAAAGGCACCTTCATGTACGATTTCGTAGCTCAATTGTTCACCTGACTTTCTATAAGTAGTATGCTATGCTATCATACTATACTGACGTTCTTTATGCCTGTTTTTGCATACAAGCAATGGTTCGTACTATTCGATCAATAATCACATCAAAGGCCCGCTGAATGTATCAGCAGGCCTTTAGATTAACGTGATGTCGCTTTATATAAGTGCTACAAATGCGTCTTGCTATCGTTTTAGTTATCGTTTTTAGTTACGTGTGAACTCCTGTACCCAATATCCATTGTAGTAAGCCACACCGATTTGCGTATATTCTGCCTTCAGAATATTTTCACGGTGTCCCTGACTGTTCATCCAGGCCTTCATCACTTCTTGTGGGTTTTTTTGACCCATTGCAATATTTTCACCTGCATACGTATAACTTACGCCAAATTTCTTCATCATATCAAATGGTGAGCCATAGGTCGGAGATGTATGATCAAAGTAATTGTTAGTGCTCATATCCTTCGCTTTAGCCAAAGCTACTTCCGTAAGCTTCGCGTCGGAAGTCAGTGGCTTCAGACCATTTTTGCTGCGCTCGTTGTTTACCAGCTTTACAACCTCTGCTGCAAATTGAGACTTGCTGAGCTGTGCACCCGATCCTGCGGACTGACCTGCACCAGAATTGGTGTTCTGAGCTTGATTCTGCTGCTTGTTAGCAGACTGTGAAGCGTTTTGGTTCCCCTGTTTGGTTACTTGCTTGCCCGAAGAAGGATTCCCTGTTTGAGTTTTAGCCTTGCCCTGTCCGAAACAATCAGTTACATTGTTCGTTACTGTCGTCGTCCCATTGGACAATTGAACAGAGTATCCGTTATTTTGTAGCCACTGTTGTAGCTGCGCTGTCAAATCGTCAGCCGGTGCTGCTGATGCCGGAACGATGAATCCTGCGGATAAAACGGCGCTTAAACTTCCCATCACCAGTGTTTTTTTCAACATATTCTTCATTTCGTCATCTCCTTGTTGTATTAATTTCTTGGTGTGTACATGTTCGCTCTGAACGTGCCCGGTTACAACTTTGTAATCTTTACTCTAGCAGTATA
Organism: Paenibacillus sp. Aloe-11; assembly: GCF_000245715.1. Taxonomy (NCBI): domain Bacteria; kingdom Bacillati; phylum Bacillota; class Bacilli; order Caryophanales; family Paenibacillaceae; genus Paenibacillus; species Paenibacillus sp. Aloe-11. The sequence goes on from NZ_JH601055.1 coordinate 121,072, forward strand.
TCATGTTTCCTAGCAGGATCAATGGTGTAAAAGTTGGTAAAAAAATAGCCCCGCTTGGCAATAGCCGACACGGGACTGATATACAGATAATAAGATTTTATATAATTTTAGCTTTCATCAGGCAGCTATCTGAGCTTTTTGCTGAAACGGTAACCTTGCTTCTCAAAGCCAATTCGATTGTAGAAGGCTCTGGCCTCTACCTGTTTGATGCGGTTATTCGCTCCAGTAATGAATAAATGATTGCATCCTTGCGCACGTCCCCAATCCTCACCACAAGCCACCAGACGTCTGCCAATGCCCTCGCCGCGACACTCCCCATTCACGACCAGCATGGTGATTTGTACAGCAGGATCAGGATAAGCCAAGCTTTGAGCCGTATGCATGCCGATTACTCCGACAACACGACCATCCATTTCTGCAACCATCATATTCGCTTGACTGTCCTCCTGCGTTGTTCCCATAACCTCTTTCATTACGCCACAAGTCATCGGATATCCAACTTCTCTTAGCAATCCAGTTACGGCTTCGCAATCGCCAAGCTCTACGGAACGAATTGTCAGTACTGGAATCATCACATTGTTAGACATGATTTACCTCCACTTTCAGCATATTAGCAGCCTCTTTGGCCGTCTTCCGTGCTGTCTCCACATCTCCTGCAGCGCTAAGCGCTACAGCCATCCGGCGTCCCGGCTTGGTTTCAGGCTTCCCGAACACTCGCACCTGTGTCCGGGGTAACAACAAAGCATCATCCATACCACTTATTGCGAAATCCCGTGTAGCCAATTCTGCCTTCAAGGTAGCCGAGGCCCCTGGTGTAAGAAGCGTGACTGACGGCACCGGGAAACCGAGAATGGCCCGCACATGAAGCGCAAATTCCGACAAATCCTGCGTAATCATTGTGACCATTCCAGTGTCATGCGGACGAGGGGATACTTCACTGAAAATGACGCCATCAGCCGTTAAAAACAGCTCAACGCCAAACAATCCATAACCACCCAGTTCATCCGTAATCGTACGTGCAATGTCCTCTGCCTCTGAAAGCTGCTTGTCCGTCATGCCATGAGGTTGCCAGGATTCGACATAATCCCCGTCTTTCTGAATATGGCCAATCGGTGGGCAAAAAGTCGTGCCTGAAACCGATCTGACGGTCAATAACGTAATTTCGCTCTCAAATGGGACAAAAGCTTCAACAATGACGCGTGTTGTTTTGGCACGTGCGCCTTCCAGCGCCGTATTCCAGCAGGCTTCTGCATCTTCAGGTGTCCGGCATACAGACTGCCCTTTACCCGACGAGCTCATCAAGGGCTTAACCACGCAGGGCGTGCCAAGCTCATGAACCGCTGACCGCAACTGCTCAAAATCATCTGCAAAGCGGTAGGCGGCGGTCGGAAGCTGCAGCTTCTCGGCGGCAAGCCTGCGAATGCCCTCCCGGTCCATCGTAAGACGGGCGGCCTGGGCTGTTGGTACTACGTGAAATCCCTCTTGCTCCAATTCTTCCAAAGCACCCGTAGCAATAGCTTCGATTTCAGGTACAATTATGTCGGGCTTTTCCTTGCGAATTAGTGCCTTCAACGCCTCAGCATCCTGCATATCCAGACAGTGAGAACGATGTGCCACCTGCATTGCTGGAGCCAGTTCATACCGGTCTACAGCAATACACTCCACGCCAAGCCGCTGAGCTTCAATAATGACTTCTTTTCCCAATTCTCCGCTGCCCAGCAGCAGCATCTTCTTAGCGTTGGCAGAAAAAGGAGCACCCCACATCTTGAACTCTTCCCCCTCTGACGATATTGCTCTGATCTCTTTTCATCTTTATTTTCAGGGTTTAGCTTCAAGAATGCAATAGTGCTCGGCATTAAAATTTACAAAAAGCGCGATTTTTTGATCTTTTTTTTACAAAAATCTGAACTGTGCTTCCACCAGCCCCCGATATATTCCATGTTTTTTCATCAATTGCTCATGATTACCACTTTCCTGAATCTCTCCATGGTCCAGTACAACAATATGATCGGCATTCCGAATGGTAGACAAACGGTGGGCGACCATAAAAGACGTCCTTCCTTTCAGCAGGACCTGAAGGGCATCCTGAATTTTCAGTTCAGTTTCCGTATCAATGCTGGCTGTCGCCTCATCCAAAATAAGAATTCGCGGATTGGCAAGCAGTGCCCGGGCAAAGGATAACAGCTGCCGCTGACCCATGGACAGCATACCGCCTCGCTCCTCCACCTCTGTTTCGTAGCCGCCCGGTAATTGAACGATGAATTCATGAGCATTGACTGCCTTTGCAGCCATTTCAATCTCCTCATCTGTTGCATCCAGACGGCCAAAACGAATATTATCGCGAATCGTACCTGAAAATATAAACGTATCCTGAAGCACAATGCTAATCTGGCTGCGCAAGCTCTCCACCGTCACGTCACGCACATCATGACTATCAATGGTAAGCCTCCCTGACGTAATGTCATAGAACCGGCTGAGCAGGTTAATGATTGTACTTTTACCTGATCCGGTATGACCCACAAGGGCAATGGACTGGCCCGCCTCGACAGAGAGAGTAATGCCTTTAAGCGCCTGGCGTCCCTTTTCATATTCAAACACAACATTTTCAAATTGAATATCGCCCCGAATAAGCGGTAAATCCTTGGCTCCCGGCTTGTTCGCAATATTCGGCTGTTCATCCATAAACTCAAATATTCTCTCCGATGAAGCCATCGCAACCAGCAATTGATTGTACATTTGACCCAGGCGATTAATCGGCTCCCAAAAGTTCCCTACATAGTTGGCAAACGCAACCAGCAGACCAACGGTAAGCTGATCCATCTGGATCAGATGCGCTCCGAACCAGAACAGCACCAGCGTACCTAGCCCTCCTGTAATATCAATCAGCGGACCAAAAACCTGGTTCATAGCGGAGGCTTTATCCCACGACCTTTTGCTGGAGCTGTTCATGTCATCGAAAAAAGCCATATTTTCATGCTCCTGCGTGTAGGCCTGTGTCACACGAATCCCCTGAATGGACTCATTCAGATGAGAGTTGATGCGTGAGTTCTTCATGCGTACTTCCTGCCAGGCGCGACGGATACACACGCGCAGCTTGGTTGAGATCAAAAACATGATGGGGACGGTCACAATGACCGCCAAGCCGAGCTTCCAGTTAATCAGTAGTAAAATGACAATGATTCCCATGAGCTGTACACAGTCGATCAGGACATTCACTGCCCCATTCGTAAACAGATCCTGTAGCGAGTTAATGTCATTCGTCACACGTACTAATACAGACCCGGCCGGTCTTTTATCAAAGAAATTGAAAGAAAGCTTTTGAATATGCTTAAACAGATCTTCTCGCAGATCGTAAATAACGCGTTGACCGATAATATTGGTGAATTTAATGCGGTACGTATTGGCTGCCCATTGAATCAAATATAGCAATAGCACCGCACCCGTTATAAGCAATAGCAACTTCACGCTGGGCATTGCCGGCCATGCGGGAGCAATCGCTTTATCAATCGCCAGACTGATCAAATAAGGAACCGTCAGCTTGGTAATGGTACCGAGAATCATCATGACCAGAAGAATCGGCAGGATCTGACGGGCATAAGGCTTCATGTAGGCAAGCAACCGTTTAAATTCTGACCAGTTAAACGGTTTGTCAATGACATCATCATCCTGATACACAAAACGTTCATTTTTGGGCTTTTTTAACGGGTTGGCTTTTTCTGCTGGTATATTCATGGTCTCACCTGCCTTTCAGATACACCGTCTGGAGCCTGGTCTATGTAGTCGGCGTATTGAATATGATACACATCCTGGTACGGGCCTGGAGTGGCAATAAGTTGTTCATGTGTTCCTCGCTGGACAATTTCCCCTTCCTCAAGCACCACAATTTCATTGGCATGACGAAGCGACGAGATTCGATGAGCTATAATAAATGTCGTGCGTCCACGCATAACCTCTTGAAAACCGGTCTGAATTTCATGCTCTGTCTCCATATCGACCGCACTGGTGGCATCATCGAGTACGAGAATTTTTGGATTTTTGAGTAGGGCGCGCGCGATGGCAATCCGTTGTTTTTGTCCCCCAGACAGCCCCAGTCCACGTTCACCGACGACGGTATCGTAACCCAGCGGCAGCTCGGTGATGAATTCATGTGCCTGAGCCAGCTTGGAAACGCGTATGATGTCATCGATACTGACATGGCTTAGACCATAAGCAATGTTGTTGCGGATAGACGATGAGAACAAAAACGTCTCTTGAAACACAGAAGAAATTTGAGCACGCAAATCACGAATTTTCAAATGGCGTATATCCGTTCCGTCCAGCTTGATGCTCCCTGCGTCCACGTTGTAAGCCCGCATAAGGAGCTGAATAATGGTCGATTTTCCTGAACCTGTTCCACCCAAAATCCCAATGACGGATCCTGGTGGCGCATCCAGATTGACGTCAACAACAGCGGGCAGCTTATTCCCGTAAGCAAACGTGACATGTTCAAATGTAATATGTCCTCTCACCTGCTCAGTATGGAGCGCAAGAGCGTCAGGTTCATCGGTTACATCTACATGCTGATTCAATAGCTCCAAGACCCGTTCACCGGAAGCCTTAGACTGCGTATAGTTATTAATATGAAAGCCAATACTCCAAATCGGACCGATAATATACCAAATTAAGCTAAAAAAAGCGACAAGCTGCCCCAGAGTCATCGACTTCACAATGACCAGATAGCCCCCCATGCCTAATAGAAAGACCACACTAACAGAAGCGATCAGCTCCATGGCGGGGAAAAAGCGACTCCACAAGGAAGCAGCCTGAATTTGATTGCTTTTATACTGTTCATTTCGTATTGAGAACTTTTCAACTTCATAGGATTCACGGGCAAAAGATTTGACGGTGCGCACGCCTGTTATATTTTCCTGTACCGCTGTCGTCAAGGCGCTGAGCGCAATCCGCATTTCCTGAAAGGTGGGATGAATTCGGGATTCAAACTTAAATGTGACGAAGAGCAGCAAAGGCATGCTGATCATCGTAAAGAGGGTGAGCTGCCAGTTGATATACAGCATCATCATAGAGCCGAATACGACCATCAGTACCACATTGAGGAGTTGGGCAAAACCAAACCCGATAAAGTTGCGAATCGCCTCCAGATCACCGGTCAGACGGGACATGAGATCCCCCGTTTTGGCAGTGTCATAGTATCTGAAGGACAGAAATTGCAGCTTTTCGTAACAGGCATTGCGGAGTCGATACGCCAGAAAGTTTCCTAGCCGTCCACCAAAAAAACCATGTAAAAATTGCATAAACCCTTTGATAATTACGACTCCCAGTACAGTCAGAGCCAGCACCGGGACTTTCTCGAAGTCACCAGGAATGATAGCGTTATCAATAAGCCTTTGGAGCAGGTTCGGATACACCAGTCCCAGGGCCGTCGCTATCGCAAGGCATAGAATGGAAAGAAACAGATAATGTCTCCTCTCGCGAAAAAAAACTTGCAGTTGCCTGAGCACTTCCATGTCAATGTCCCTCCATTAGTTGCACGACGTTGTTATATGGCTTAGTGAAGTTTACCATTCGCATTCCAAGGCGGCAAAGAGGATAACTGACCGTTTTCAGGCAGGTTCGCAATTGGCGGGTGATTAGGCAAATTAAATCGCTTTCTTATCATTGAATATGGCTATTTCCTCAGTTTTCCTTTCTTTTTGAAGCATGCTTAAAACACCGGGTTGTCCCACAACCCGGTGTCCTGAAGCCTTCCGCAATAGTGTATAGAGTTACATACATAATCATGTTGATGGCTTTACGTCAGCGTTTCTTCCTGCTCCAGCCTCGCAATAAGGGCTACCAGCTCTTCCCAGACCTGCGGCTGCTCGTCACCTGCGAGTGCATGCTCCATACCGCTAAGCGTTTCCAGCATCTGCTCACGAAGCTGTGCCGTCTGCCACGTTTGCTCCTCCTGCATTAGCTTAACGTAAAAAGAAGACATTCGTTCCCGCTGCACCTCAACAGCTTCGCCAACTTTCTCGCGTAGTATCGGCTCCAACTTGGATTGCAGATTCGCCCGACCATCCCCTTCAAAAAAGAGCTTCGGATTTTTAAAGGTATTCCAATACTCCTTCCAAAGGACGGAATCCTGCAGCGAAATTTCAATCAGTTCAGGAACAGACCATTCTCTGGCTTCAGGTGCTGTGCAATCCAAGCCTGTCAGCCGCTGGTTCATCTCTTCCGCACACCCTTGTATAGCCTTGCCTATCAAGGATTTTCCCGTTTTTTCCAGCCGGAGTGTGGTTGCCAATAATTCCTGGGACAGCTCCAGCTCAAATAATCGCATCAGTTCACGACCACAAGAGGCAAAGGCTGAACGAAGATCCCCTGCTCCTTCGCGTAAAACAGACGGATGAAACGCCTCGGCCGTAAACTCTCCAATCCGGTAAGCAAGCCGCTGACGCACATGATACAGTAGTTCATCGGTTTCACCTAATAAAACAGCTGCACCGCTGCCGTCAGACAGGTTTTGGAGTAGCTGCTCCAGCTCACTGCGAATGCCTTTTAATCGCTCTAATCGAATCGCGCGTTCTTCTACGCCATACCGGGCATCAGCGGCATGTTGCTCTATCCGGTTTCGCAGCCGCCCCAGCTCCTGCATCGCAGAAGCAATAGATAAGCCCGCCAGCTCATCAGCTGCGAATGCCGAAAAGTCTTTTTCAAACCCTTCAAAACGTGAAGCTGTACGCAGCGAGGGCTCTCCCTGTTCGGCCGCTTCCAGTGCGAGCATGCTGGACAACGGATAAATACGCGGCTTTCGGATTCCATTCGCTTGTAGCTGCTCCTGTACATGTCGGGTCACGGATTGCAGTTCTTCTTCGGATGAAGCCAAATCTGAGGCATTGACGATAAAAAAGGTCTGATCCAGTGCCAGCGTCTCTTTAACCCGGCCCAATTGGTTCAAAAATTGCCGGTCTCCTTGGGTAAACGCATGATTGTAATACGTGATAAATACAAGCGCATCTGCATGCTTCATATAATTGAAGGTCACGCCAGTGTGCCGAGCGTTCACAGAATCCGCTCCAGGCGTATCCACTAACACAATGCCCTGACGGGTCAGAGCGCAATCATAATAAAGGTCGATATGCTCCACGAAGCATGACTTATGCTCGGACGCAACAAAATCCCGATATTGATCCAAATCGACCTGAAGCTGCTGACCCAGCAAGCTTTGAGCTTCTTCCCATCCGGCTGCAGCAGCCTTCAAAAAGCTGTAATGCGGCCTTCCGGCAGGGTGAATCCCTTCCGGGGACAACTCACGTACGGCTTCCTGCCAGCCTACTGTCTCCGGTTCCCCCAAGCCCAGTAACCGGAACGAATATTTAAGATCGTCCCGCAATGCGTCCACTGATTTCATGTGGACGTCAGCCGTGGCATGGCGCTCAGGGCTTGCTGGCGCCATAATACGGTTAATCGCCGCTGTCGTTGGATGCGGCGATACGGGCAACACCGCTTCGCCCAGCAAAGCATTGGCGAAGCTGGACTTTCCGGCGCTGAACGCTCCAAACAGCGCCAACGTGAACCGCCCGCCCTCCAGCGCAGCTGCGCGGGCATGCAAATCCCGTACCGTCGCCTGCATGGCAGGGTACGGACTTACCAAGGCAGCGGCGGCTTTCAGCC
>NZ_JH601056.1:0-14033 GCF_000245715.1 Paenibacillus sp. Aloe-11
GCAGCAGACCACAACCCATGACCTTTCCCCCAAGCTCTCAGCAGCTCACGCACATGGGGGAGCAGTTGCCCCTCTACCTGATCGGTCAGCATCCGTGTCAGCCGTTCCAAGCGATGCTCCTTTTCTCGCTCCGTCTTCCCGCCGGCAAACCACAGTCCGATTTTAAAGCCGGGTTTGCGGCTCTCCAAATATTCACCCGCTGCTTCACGTAGCTCCGCTGGTGTCAAATGCGCATGCTCCAGTAAACGATCCAGCTCTTGCCGCAGCCGTGTGTGCTCTTGTTCCGGAAGCATCCGCCACTGCTCATCCTCTTGCTGCAGGGCTTTCTGCTCCATTTCCAGGCGGGCAATCGCCTCTTCTCCGCCCGCCTCTTCCAGCAGCATGCTCAGTTCCTCTTCTTCAGCTGCCTCCACTTCCTCCACATGCTGCTCTACCAAATGGTGCATGGAGGATACCAGGCTGTACGCCAACAGCTCCGTTTTGCGCTTCAGTAATTGCTGGATCAACGACGGCAGCTGTTGCCACTGGTTCCAAGGGTGATTCGACTCTTTTAAGGAAGTAAACAATATATCTGTATAATGGACCTGCCACGCATGAAAGCTGGCCCCCACCTCATTGCGATAACGTATAAATGAAAGCTCCCGCTCCCGGTGTTTATCAATTTGATTGATGATCAAGTATAACGGTTTGCCCCAATCCGATAAGCTTTTGGCAAAGGACAAGTTATTTTCAGATTGGACATGGTTGTAATCCATCACATAAAAAACAATATCTGCCCAATGTAGAGCTGAGTGTGTCGCCAGCGCATGCCCTTGGTCTGTGGAATCTACGCCTGGTGTATCCAGCAGCACCCCTCCACCGGATAGCATCGGGATATCCTCCCATACCTGAATGGATTCATAGGCCCCGCCATTTTTACAATATTCAGCCAGCTCGGCTATGGAGGTTTCCATCACTTCTGGCTCGGGATTTTCCGATGTTCGGGCTGGATGAATGAGTGCTCTTGAATGTCCATGCCGGATGGACACCACATTAGCGCTCGTAGGCACGGGTCCGGAGGGCAGCACCGTTTTACCGCACAGACTGTTTATCAAGCTTGATTTCCCAGCCGAGAAATGTCCACAAAAGGCAATGGTCAGCTCGTCTGCAACCGCCTTCTCTAGTAGGTCAGCTAAAGCCTTGGCTCCCGCCCTGTCCCCTGCTTTATGCAAAGTATTCCGTATCTGTTCAATTGTATCTGACCACTTTTCGGCATTCCCTGTAATCGTTTGCATCATAAGCTACGGTTCCACTCCTTGTCTCTTGACAGCATCAAATAGCTATATTGTAGCACTCCTGTGCCACTGTGAGAATGATCACATTCAAAAAACTAAACAGCGTTCCCCGTAAGCAGCTAACTTCGGGGAACGCTGTCTATTTGATCGAATATCCTGCTAAGGACTCAGGATGACGCTCATAAATTAAAGGAATAAGTATTTTGGCAACCGAATGCGTTTCATTAAAGCCCCTAAAGGGCAATAACAAAAGCAATATGTAAGCAACGGATGGTCTACAAGATTCGCGAAGGTCATGCGCCTTCAGGCTGGTCAGACCAGCCGAGCCGCCTACCGGAACATGCAGTGCATGTCGTTCGCTAATTGCACTTAATTTGCTGCCGTCTCAAGCACTGGCAGCAAAATTTCAAATACTTGACCATGCTGCAAAATCGTAATTCCGCGGGATTTGTCCTTCATTACGACTACTTCTGGCTTTTGTGACATACGTTCCAGATAGTGTTCAGGTACATCCCCGGAATGGCTGACCGTAATCCCTTCAAGATCGCGCTCTTCATTTTCAGCAAACTCTGTGGTTACAATCTGCTCAAAAATATCAGAAAACGCCTCAAAATTGTCTGTATATACCGAAATGCACTTCATTACTCTTCATCCTTTTCTACACATAAATGGTTAAACCCTTTGCTAGTTCTATGGGTCTTTAAGCTCTACGTTCCTTATCTTTTCTGATAAGAGACGTTTTCATACGTTTCTTGCCTTCCCTGCATACATCAAGCAACGGACATACCTGACATTGAGGGTTTTGAGCCTTGCAATGGTAGCGACCGAAAAAAATAAGCCTGTGGTGGGTCAATGACCATTCATCCCTAGGTACTCTTTTCATCAGCTTTTTTTCCACCTCAAGCACTGAATCATCCCATCCTGCAAAGCCAAGCCGTTTGGATACACGCTCTACATGCGTGTCCACCGCAATAGCCGGTACATTAAATGCGGTAGATACGACGACATTAGCCGTCTTGCGTCCAACACCAGGAAGCTTGATTAGCTGATCATGCTCAGACGGTATTTCTCCCCCGTACTGGTCTATCAATATACGGCACAGGTTATGAATATGCTTGGCCTTGTTTCGGTACAAGCCGATTCTGCGAATATCCTGCTCCAGCTCCTCAATAGGAACAGCCAAATAGTCCTCGGGTGACTTGTATTTTTGAAACAGGTCTGCCGTTACTTTATTGACCATCTGATCGGAGCACTGAGCCGACAATAACACGGCAATCGTTAATTCAAAGGCATTGTCATGGTTCAACTCACAATGGGCATCCGGAAACATCGTACCGATGGTATCCAATATATGACGTGCGGTTGCTGCATTCACGGAATCCTACCTCCTACCAAAAAAAACGTCTTGATACGGGATAACCCGCATCAAGACGGTCACTCTAAATAATCATCCGGAAAGAAACGAATACTATTTGTGCATGACTGCCTGCATAGGCGAGAAACACACTCCTATATTATCATTATTTGTCACAAATTGCACGTGAAAAGTGTGCAAATTTCCGAGAAATTTTCATACAATCTGATCTGACTAGCGGCTCATTGGATGCTCCAAATCTACATGTCCCATTAAGGATTCCAGAGCTTGACCATCTACGAGCAAATCCAGTGTTTTGATTTCCTTGAACTGGAACATTGTTTTCTTCAAGGCATCAATCGCCAATTCCTCGCCGCCTGCACCCAGACGCGCTTCGTCCGGCAAAGAAATGTCAAGGGTCAATGCTCCGTTATCCAATTGGATCTTATGCACGGAAATTTTATCCGACCACAGCGGTACTAAAGCGGAATTCCCACTCTTTTGCAGAGCTTCAAACGCCTTTTGGTATTTTTCAAGCTCGCTCGGGTAGGTAATTTCTTTTTTCTCTTCCTTTAAACCAGTTTCTTGAGTATCGGTGTAGTACACTGTGATCTGCTGCGTTTGGTGATCTCCTGATTTTCCTGTTTCCGTCTTGGTTTTTGTAGGTTCCGTTGACGGGGATGCAGGGGTCTGAGACGCCCCGTTATTGTCAGCAGACTGAGCCGATGAATCAGGAGTCGTTTGCCCAGGCGTGCTATTTGGCGCAGCAGGTGTTTGTGTTTCCTGAGTCGGAGCTGCCGGAGCAGCTGTCTGCTTGGAGGCACAGCCTGCGCCTGCTATAACAAACAGTGCCAGCAGACCTGCGATTACGATTTTCTTGTTCATATGTCCCCCTCCTTGCTTGACGTTGGCAAGCGATTTGTTGAAGATTTATTTTACACCAAGATACTCTGTGATGCCATCTGCAATCCCCTGAGCTACCCGGTTTTGAAAATCTTCATCAAACAGTGTGGCTTCCTCTTTTGCATTACTCAAATATCCTACCTCAAGCAAAACGGCTGGCATAGTCGTTTCCCGAATCACATGGAAATTGCCATAACGAATGCCCCGGTCTGTCAAACCCGTCGCAGGAGCAAAGTACTTATGCATAACGTCCGCGAACGCTTTGCTGGCACTCCGCTGGTAATACGTCTCTGTACCGTTGGAAGCTGAACTGCCGCTGCTGTTAGCATGAATGGACACAAATACGTTAGCGTTGAGATTTTCAGCCACTTTTACCCGCTGTTTAAGCTCCAGGAATGTGTCGTCGCTGCGTGTCAATACGACTTCAAGCTTGGGATTCTGCTTTAAAATGCTTTCCACTTTCAAAGCCATAGCCAGGTTAAAGGTCTTCTCGTAATTTTTTCTTGAAGCCCCAACTGCTCCAGAATCTTTTGCTCCATGGCCTGCATCAATAACAACGACCTTTTTGCCATTACTGTTCACGGGTGATGTCTGTGTATCATCTGGTAATGAACCATCTGGCAGCGTAGCGTCAGGCGTTGTATTGATTGAATCCTTGGATGCCAAATCGACGATGACATGATTGGATCCATCATTGTATGCAGTGTAGTTCATGGCATGTTTCAAATCAATAACAACCCGGACCGTTGAAGGCTCCTTTTGGAACAAGGCATAACGGATACCGGACACATCCGCTTCATTCTGAATGTCCAGTGAACCATTCAAGGTGTTATCCAGATTCTGCTGATCTCCAAAATTGTCAGCAAACGCAGTTGCTGGCAAATCCACAACAACCCGGTCAGGAGCTGTCATCGTAAACGCTTTTGGCTTGACTGTACCCGCGGTTGTGATGGTTAAGCGATTTTGGCTGAAACTGATTTCCTGCACCGGCGTAACACCTGTGCTCACATTATTAGCTGGTGTAGTTACACTTCCTGTACTGGAACTGTTATTCCCGGATTTCGGAGGTGTAAATTCCCCGTTTCCAGACCCGCTGCTGCGGGTATATAATTTTACGGACTTGGAGCTGCTGTCCCATTTTACGTCCAGTCCCATTTGCTCCCCGATAAAACGAAGCGGTACAAGGGCATAATTGGAACGCAGCAGAGGCGAAGCATCCAGACTAATGTCGCTTCCATTGACAGTCGCCGTCTTGCTTCCGATGTTCATTCGGATCGAGGTACTGTCCTTCTCAATCGTTATGGTTCGCGCCTGCTGCTTCCATGTCACGTCATATCCTAAATTTTCAGAAATTACGCGTAGCGGAACCATTGTGCTTCCGCCTATCACTTGTGCCTTAGCACCACTAGGGACACTTAACTGTTGATCGTCGAGATAGATTTGTGTTCCACTCGAAGCCGCATGTCCATAACCCGGAACCGCCCACATGAAGACAAATAATAACAACAAAAAACCAAATTTCTTCATTCGTCACCCTTCCATTCATATTTTTTTTGCCACATGCTCCGGTGCGGCGACCTGATATACGCGCTTATGTAATATCAGACAACCTTTTAGACGTTATCCCACACCAAAAGTTGCGAATATATTCCATCATATCAGAAATATACGTGCCTAAGAACTATTTTTGTCGAATTATGACTAAAAAAATAGTCCTTTCGCTTTCCGTCAAAAGTCATCGTCGAAAAAATAAAAAAGCTGCTTTTCACCTCCATGAATTTCCATAAAGGTGGAAAACAGCTCTTTTTTAACCCTTTTAATTAATCACTTAGTTAAGCGATTCTGTTGTCACCGTTTCCGTTCCTAAATACTCCTTTAATCCATCGACAATACCTTGTGCAATCCTCTCCTGTGTTTCTTCTGTAAACATGGCTGCTTCATCAGACGGATTGCTCAGATAGCCGCATTCCAGCAGCACGGCCGGCATTTGCGATTTTCTGGTTACCAAATGGTTGGCCACCTTAATATCGTTATCTTTAAAACCGGTAGCCGCTACAAGATGCTTGTGCATCGTCGTTGCCAGACTCAAGCTTTCCTGACGTGCATAATAGGTTTCAGAGCCATTCGCTTTTCCGTTATTGGAGGCTGGCATACTGTTGCCATGGATGGAAACAAACACGCTCGCCTGTTGATCATTCGCCAGCTGGGCACGTTCATCGAGCGTCGGATACGTGTCTCCATCTCGGGTCATTACGACCTGAATTGAAGGGTCATTTTGCAAAAGCTGCTGAACCTTTAAGGCTACAGCCAATGTAAACTCCTTCTCGCGTCGTCCAGTCACACTGGCTGCTCCAGGGTCCTTGCCACCATGTCCAGGATCAATTACAACAATTCGCCGTCCTTCGACATGAGTCGGTGTGACCACCGGATTCTCACTACGCTCACGCAAATGGAGGGTGAGTTCACCCCTGCTATTAGTTGAAAGCTCGTAATCACGTGCCTGGTTCAAGGCAATGACGACGCGGACGCCCCCATTTTGTCCATCTGCGAGAGCAAATCTGATTTCCTCCACATCCTCGCTGTCACTGTTCGTCAAAGCCTGTGTGCCATCCTTACGAATCGGAAACAGTTGGGAAAAATCAGACGCCAGCGAAGCCCCTGGTAAATCTACAACAATGCGGTCAGGCCCCGTCATTTCGGACACTTTAGGGGTTGCATCTTTGTTCAGAGAAATCTTTAATGCGTCACCCTCAAAAGAAATGTTTTGTACAAGCAACGCATTGGCTGTGGTCTGTTCTGCATTCTGCTGCTTGGATGATGAAGATGTCGCTTCCGTATGCTTGTCTACTTTAGTGGTTTTTGTTGTCGTCGCTGTAGTGGTAAACGGTTTTTGCGTGCTTTTATTACTTTCTGTTGACGTTTGTGACGTTTTTTGGGATTGGGACTGTTGATCTGCCTGCGGAGTTGTCGTCTTCTGACTGAGATTTACGGATTTACTTTTATTATTCCAATCTACTTTTAGTCCCATTTGCTCCCCGACAAAACGCAACGGAACCATCGTCGAGTTGCCACGCAGCACAGGAGGCGCATCCAGACTAACTGTTTTACCATTCACATCAGCCGATGTGCGGCCTACGTACATAGCCATATCCGTGCTGTTTTTTTGAATTGAAATTTTATAGGCTTTTTGCTCCCACTTGAACTGATATCCAAGCTGCTCCCCAACCACTCGAAGTGGTACCATGACTTTGCCATTGACCATTTCAGGCCTGGCATCTGCAGGCGCCTCTATTCTTTTGCCGTCCAAAAACAAATCTGCTGCAGCCGCATTCACATGAGTAGAGGACGGCCACAACCAGACTAAGATAGCCGCCAGTATCACCCAACCGTATTTCTTCATCCTCATTCCCCTAACTTATATATGTGAGGATTTTGCAAAAATCCAATAAGCGACTTCCAATCAACAATATATAGATCAAAATGGTTTAGTTTGTCTATATATTGCACTTTGGAGCGACTGGAATCGAATTTTGCAAAATCCTGATGTAATATTTTTATGCTCGTTGTATAGGCATAGTCCTCAACCATTTTACATTTACAATACCATGCTCAGTCGAGCCGTCAACCCCTTATTTACCAATTTAATTCTAAAAATAACAAAAGCCCGCAGGCAAAAGAATTGCCGATACGGGCTTTCTGTTCAAATGATGATTATGCGCCTTGCTTGGCAGCACGCTTTTGTTCATAAGCCAGAATTTCAGCCTCATGCTGGAGCGTCAAGCCAATGTCATCCAAACCTTGCAGCAGGAATTGACGACGATGCTCATCCAGATCAAAATCAATATGCAAACCATAATCGTCAGTAATTGTTTTTTCGTTCAAATCAACGTTCAATTGGTAGTTATCATGCTTCGCCGTGCGCTGAAATAAATCCTCTACTTGCTCTTCAGACAGCTTGATCGGCAGAATACCGTTTTTAAAACAGTTATTGTAGAAGATATCCGCAAAAGATGGTGCGATTACAGAGCGAAATCCATAGTCCATGATCGCCCACGGCGCATGCTCACGGGAGGAGCCGCAGCCAAAGTTGGCGCGAGAAATCAGCACAGATGCCCCTGCATAGCGAGGCTTGTTCGGTTCAAACTCAGGATTGATATTGCCCGCCTCATCAAAACGCCACTCATAAAACAGAAACTGTCCAAAGCCTGTGCGCTCGATTCGTTTCAAGAATTGCTTAGGAATAATAGCATCTGTATCCACGTTCACCCGATCCACAGGCGCTACGATTCCTTTTAATGTTGTGAATGCTTCCATCGTAAATTCCTCCTCCGTATCCTAGCGGACTACTGCTTCCTGCTTGAATTTCCAATCCCGTACATCGACAAAACGTCCATGAATCGCCGCAGCGGCTGCCATTGCCGGAGATACGAGGTGAGTCCGTCCTCCACGTCCCTGACGACCTTCAAAGTTACGGTTAGAAGTAGACGCACAACGCTGTCCCGGTTGGAGCACGTCCGGATTCATCGCAAGACACATGCTGCATCCCGCTTCACGCCACTCGAATCCTGCTTCCTTGAAAATAACGTCCAGTCCTTCTTGTTCAGCCTGAATTTTCACACGACCTGAGCCCGGTACGACGATTGCCGTTACTCTGTCAGATACCTGATAGCCTTTGGCAACCTCGGCCGCAGCGCGTAGATCTTCAATCCGTCCGTTGGTGCAGGAACCGATAAATACGTAATCAATCGCAATATCCGTGATCGGTGTACCTGGCTTCAAATCCATATATTCAAGCGCTTTTTCAGCCGCTTTACGTTCGTTTTCTGTCGGCAATTCTGCCGGAATGGGTACATTCGAAGAAATATCTGTACCCATACCTGGGCTGGTGCCCCAAGTCACTTGTGGAATTAAAGAATCCACGTCAAACTCCAGCACAATATCAAACTCAGCGCCTTCATCTGTAACAAGCTCTTTCCACTCAGCAACTGCCTGCTCGAAAGCAGCTCCTTGCGGCACATGCTCGCGTCCACGCAAGTAATTGAAAGTCGTTTCATCCGGTGCAATCATTCCTGCTCTGGCTCCGCCCTCTATGGACATGTTGCACACCGTCATACGCTCTTCCATGCTCAATTCGCGGATGGATTCGCCTGTGTACTCAATAACATAGCCTGTAGCGAAATCTGTGCCGTATTTGGCGATGACACCCAAAATCATATCTTTTGCTGTTACACCCGGTTTGCGGCGGCCTACAAAACGAACTTCCATCGTTTTTGCCTTCGCCTGCTGGAGACATTGCGTTGCCAGCACGTGCTCTACTTCGCTTGTTCCGATACCAAAAGCAAGCGCCCCGAATGCACCGTGTGTGGAGGTATGGCTATCACCACAAACAATCGTTTTCCCCGGATGAGTCAGACCAAGTTCAGGCCCCATAACGTGAACGACACCTTGATCAATGGTATCCAGATCATACAGTGTAACACCGAAATCGCGGCAATTTTGAGTTAATGTATCAATCTGCTGTTTGGAAATCGGGTCCGTAATATTGTAGCGATCAAACGTCGGTACGTTATGATCCATTGTCGCAAACGTAAGCTCTGGACGACGCACCTTGCGTCCGCTAAGACGAAGTCCCTCAAACGCCTGCGGCGAGGTTACCTCATGTACCAAGTGAAGATCAATGTACAAAATACTCGGCTTTCCCGCTTCCTGATAGATGACATGGTTATCCCAAATTTTCTCGAACATGGTCTTTTTACTCATCAACATTCACCCCTGTGTTTTTCGAACTAGTGGAGAGAAGCTATACGGCTCTCTTTTGGATGTCAACAATATACCACGACCTGTTTGATTGGTCTAAGATATGATATCTATAGAAGTGATAGCTTTGACCTATAAGACTGCAAAATCTATTCTCTACTATTACTATCTCGAAGTTCTTGTTTACGTTCGATGTCTGATAACATGTCAATCACTCCTCTATATAAACTATATACAAACAGATGTTCGATATTAAGATATGAAAATAAAAAAAGTTCTGCCGACCGATTAAGGTTAACAGAGCTTTGTAATTTATTTAGAGTTTATGACAAAGCTAATTCTTGTTTTGAAGATTTTTTGTAAGTGTCGAACATTTTAGTAGAGTTTATATGGGACATGGAAATCTATCTATTAGGTAATCGTTTCTTTTGGTTCTTAATAGATTCATGCTTATACATCCCTATCGCCACTGACATATAAATAAAGTATACCTTAGCAAAGGGGGTATGCAGATGATCAAAACAAGAGTAAAAACGTTCAAACATCGTGTCGGTAAAAACAAATTCCTGGTCGTTAAAATTTTCCAAGCCGCAGATGCCAGAACAAAAAATGGTAATGCGCTGGCCACCAACGCATTGAACATCAAAATATCCAAACGCAAAAAGCACCACTAAGACCATCCGTACCTTCATTCCTGTGAAGGGAGGTGATTTCCATGAGTAGAAGAAAACACCATGTAAAAAGAAAAAGCTTATCGATCTGGTCAAAACAAAAAGCGTTTGCGCGTGCACGAGGCAATGCGCTGGCTGCCAATCTGTTCAACGTAAATGTCAAAAAGAAAAAACATTAATGTTTTCAGCAGGGCAAAAGGCATTGCTCCCTTTCATATCTTTTAGCAACAATCTTTACGAAAAGAGCCTAAAAATATTCCCCGGCTGACCATTTAAGGTTGGCTGGGCTTTTTGCTATTCGAGTGTTTCGTTTTTTTGAATAAAATCCCCCAATAACTGCAACTACTATTATGGCAGAATCCGCCATGGTATTCAGCACTATTACCTAACAATTCTATTCACAAAATTAAATCCAAAACGCTTTAGTGATAATAACCAAGAGGATAAACAACACCAGGATTGCACCTATAGAGTTATATCCACCGCATCCACCATAACCTGCTACACCTTCATATCCACTCATGGCTTGAACCTCCTTTACTTGTTCTATACCTTAATATATGTATAAAAATGTTCTGTGATAAGGCATTCAGGCAAACAAAAAAACACCCCGCCAGCGTAGCCAGCAAGATGTCACCATTGGCTTTCGAATTGCCCAGTGCCTAATTGGTGCTTTCTATTCCATGTAAAATTTTGGTTCGGTGTAATGAATTTCACATCTTTCCAGGTCAACCTGTTCTACCATAAAAGAGTGATACGCCGTGCTGGGCAGACCACTATGTGGACGGGACGGTTACATCCTCTCCAGAACCAGCTACACAGGCTGTCCGGCATGCGCGGCAAGTACGCCTTTATTTTGATTCGAAGCGGAGTGTCCAGATGTGAATACCGAATGGGAATACCGTGAGCGCATAAGGAAGCTAGCCGTATGCATTGTTAAGCATTACCGGGGAAAAGGTCCGGATAACGTCAAGGTTTCATTGGATTCGCCACTCCGGATTACGGTAGAAATTCGAGGCACCTTGTCTAATCTGTCCGAAATTCTCGTTCATGAAGGGGCCGAGGACAAGGTCAGGGAATATTGGAACGTCCTTCGACCTTATCTGGAAAAAGAATTTATGAGCGAAGCGGAAAAAACAATCGGCAGTCCCTTCACTTACACCTGGGAGGTCTGTCCCTCCGTCCATGGAGACGGACATATTATCATTACTCTTGAACTACAACACATACACCGGTTGGATTAGCGGGAAGGAGCTTGTCTCCTCGCTCGCGGATAAGCCAGTACAGGATGCAGCGTAAAGCGGCATTTTTGTATTGGCTTTTTTCATGTTACGAGTTTCATCTATTTCATATAAAAAGAGGTGCTGCACACATGGCAGACAAGGTATTAACGGTATGTCCCTACTGCGGAAGCGGTTGTCAGCTTCATTTGCTGGTGGACAAGGGGCAGGTAATCGGCGCAGAGCCGGCTAATGGTCGTACAAATGAAGGAACACTGTGCCTGAAAGGACACTATGGATGGGATTTCCTGAATGACCCGCAAATTCTGACTGCACGCTTGCGCAAGCCCATGATTCGCAAAAATGGGGTCATGGAGGAAGTGGAGTGGGAGGAAGCTATCCAATATACTGCCGAACGGCTGTCAGCAATTAAGGAAAAATACGGACCAGACTCCATTATGGGGACGGGCTCTGCACGCGGTCCGGGAAACGAAGCCAATTATGTCATGCAAAAGTTCATGCGGGCGGTCATTGGCACGAACAATATTGACCATTGCGCTCGTGTATGCCACGGCCCTTCTGTGGCAGGTTTGACATATTCACTCGGGGATGGGGCCATGTCCAATTCTATTCCTGAAATTGAACACTCTGATCTTTTATTCGTGTTTGGATACAACGCACCTGAAACGCATCCGATCGTCGCCAGACGCATCGTAGCTGCGAAGCAACGAGGTGCCAAAATTATTGTATGTGATCCGCGCATGACTGAAACTGGACGTATTTCAGATATGTGGCTGCCTCTAAAAGGCGGCTCGAACATGGCTTTGGTCAACGCTTTTGGTCATGTGCTTGTGCATGAAGGACTGTACGACAAACGATATGTGGAAGCAAACACTGAAGGCTTTGCCGAATACGTAGACAGCATTAAAAAATATACGCCCGAATATGCAGAAGGCATTACGGGAGTCAAGGCGGCTGACATCCGGGCGGCGATGAGGGAGTATGCCAAGGCCCCTACCGCTACCATTCTGTACGGAATGGGCGTATGTCAATTTTCACAAGCCGTTGATGTGGTAAAAGGACTCGCTTCCCTTGCCCTGTTGACCGGAAATCTAGGCAAGCCGAATGTGGGCATCGGACCAGTCCGTGGACAAAACAATGTACAGGGCTCCTGTGACATGGGCGCATTGCCGAATGTGTATCCTGGCTATCAGGATGTAACGGATACTGCGGTTCGCAAAAAGTTTGAAAAAGCATGGGGGGTTGAGCAGCTGCCGCGTAAAAAAGGATATTCCCTTACAGAGGTTCCACACCTCATCCTGAAGGAGAACAAGCTGAAGGCTTACTATATTTTCGGCGAGGACCCTGTACAAAGTGATCCGAACGCCGCCGAGCTGCGTGAAGCGCTAGACCAATTGGAATTTGTCGTGGTACAGGATATTTTCATGAACAAAACGGCGCTGCATGCCGATGTCATCCTCCCTTCTACTGCTTGGGGCGAGCATGACGGTGTATATTCTTCGGCAGACCGGGGCTTTCAGCGCATCCGTAAGGCCGTGGAGCCACAGGGCGATGTCAAGCCGGACTGGGCCATTATTAGCGAGGTTGCTACCGCCATGGGCTACCCTATGTCCTATGCAAACACAGAGGAAATTTGGGATGAAATGCGCAGCCTCTGCCCGTTATTCGCTGGTGCCAGCTACCAAAAAATGGAGGATCAAGGCGGCGTGCAGTGGCCCTGCCCTACAGAGGACCATCCAGGTACTCCGTATTTGTACAAAGGCAATCAATTTTCCACGCCTAGCGGCAAAGGCCGATTATTCGCCTGCGAATGGCGTCCACCTCAAGAACAGCCGGATGCCAAATTCCCGCTAGTCTTATCTACTGTTCGCGAGGTAGGACATTATTCCGTGCGCACCATGACTGGCAATTGCCGTGCACTGCGTCAGCTGTCTGATGAGCCTGGCTTTATTCAGATTAGCCCGGAAGACGCAGGGAATCTGAACATTCTCGATGGTGAAATTGTCGCCATATCCTCCCGCCGGGGGCGCATTATGGCACGGGCACAAGTTAGTGACCGCGTACAGCAAGGAGCGACCTACATGACCTATCACTGGTGGGTTGGAGCATGTAACGAGCTGACCGCCGATTTTCTCGATCCGGTATCTAAAACCCCGGAATTAAAATATTGCGCCATCCGGCTGGAGCGGATTGCCGACCAAGCGCAGGCCGAACGTGATGTACATGAATCGTACCAGCGGATTCGCAGACAGATGAACGTCCATGAAGCCGTTTTGGCTGATAAGGTGACAAGATGAGCGGCGCACGAAACATGCTGTACCGTCCAACGAGCAGAATGGGAGCAGCCGACAGAACAAACGCTGTCGCTTCCTCCTTCGTAGTCGCGGACGGTGGGCAATGTATTGGATGCAAAGCCTGTGAACTGGCGTGCTTCGCCGTTCACAGCCAGGCGGGCGGCATAGGTGCTTCGGTCGGAACCGTCAGCGTGCCTGTCGTACCCAAGGTGTATGTTGTACGCGCTGGGGATGCGTATGTGCCTGTGCAATGCCGGCATTGTGAAAATGCCCCCTGTGCACATGCCTGTCCAGTGCAGGCCATTCGTCAGGAGGACGGCGTGGTCATGATTGATGAAGAACGATGTATCGGCTGCACCTCCTGTGTTTTGGCCTGTCCCTTCGGAGCCATTGAGGTGACGCCGGTTTATCGGGCAGGACACGTTGTGACGCAATCCGGCTTGACTCGCCATGCCAATCGGGCCGCCCTCCCCCGCACCGCCGCAAGCAAATGCGATTTGTGCGCAGAGACGGCAGACGGACAGCCTGCCTGTGTAGAG
>NZ_JH601056.1:14095-30008 GCF_000245715.1 Paenibacillus sp. Aloe-11
GACTCGCCTCCAGAGCGTCGGCGGGAAGTCTTTTTCCCACGCTTATAAGGTTAAAATCAGCCGCAGAAAGGTAGAATACCATGTCAACGACAACAGACAAGAGCTCGTCCCCTCCTTGTATGGAGGCGACTAATGATGAATGTACAGTCCCTGTCATTCATATTGACCCTACGTTGTGCACGGGATGCAGACGCTGCGCGGGTGTTTGTCCGGTAGGCGCCATAGAGGGATTGCCGGGAGAACCGCAAACCGTGAACGCAGACCGCTGTGTTTTTTGCGGTCAATGTGTACAAATATGCAGTGTATACGCATCAGATTGGGCGGATGCATCTCCACAGGAAGCCGCCATCAGACGGCAGGCGCGTATGCGTGAACGCGATATGCCTGCCGACATCGGCGAACCGCTATTTGCTGCCTATTATAGCTATAGCCTGAATAAGGTAACTGACATGATGAAGAAACCAGGACAGCTTCGGATCGTCCAATGCGCTCCGGCCATTCGCGTGTCACTGGCGGAGGAATTTGGTATGCCGTTCGGTACCCTGACGCCCGGCAAAATGGCCGCTGCCCTTCGCCGCCTCGGCTTCGATCGCGTATATGATACGAATTTCGGAGCTGACGTAACCATCATGGAGGAAGGCACCGAGCTGATACGCCGCGTGACCGAAGGTGGACCGTTACCAATGTTCACATCCTGCTGTCCGGCATGGGTTCGTTTTGCCGAGATTGAATATCCCGATCTGCTCGACCATCTATCCAGCTGCAAATCGCCAATGCAAATGCTGGGCGCGCTGGTCAAGACTTATGGTGCACAACTCGACGAGGTGAAGCCTGCGAATATTTACAGCGTCGCGATCATGCCATGTACCTGTAAACAATTTGAATGCGATCGTCCCGAAATGGAAGCTGACGGTTATCGTGATGTGGATGAGGTACTAACAACGCGTGAGCTTGCATACTGGATCAAGCAGCGCGGAATTGATTTTATGAACCTGCCTGATGAAGAATTCGATTCACCTTTAGGAAAATATTCAGGTGCTGGCACTATTTTTGGTGTAACTGGAGGGGTAATGGAGGCTGCTATCCGTACAGGCTATGAGCTGCTGACGAATGAGAAGCTGCCGAAGCTTCAGCTGGATTTTGTACGTGGCGAGGAAGGTATTCGAGTAGCCGAAGTTCAGGTGGGCGAGCTGCAGCTCAAGGTGGCGGTCGTCGCTGGGCTACAACATGCTTATCAGCTGCTGGATCGTGTGCAGGCGGGCGAATGTGACTATCATTTTATCGAGGTCATGGGCTGTCCTGCGGGATGTATCAGCGGAGGAGGGCAACCCAAGCTCATGTTGGAAAAACAAAAAATGGAGGCTTATCGTGCGCGTAAATCATCCATCTATGGGCATGATGCTGCATCTCAGGTGCGCAAATCGCATGAGAACCCTTTTATCATCAAGCTTTATGATGAATTTTTGGGTGAGCCGCTTGGGCATGTATCGCACCATCTGCTGCACACGACCTTCCACAAACGTGGACCCGGCAAGCAGAGCCGCAGCAGTGATGTTTCCACCAATGGGAATAACGATTACTCCCTTCATTAAGTTCGGTAAGCACATAAGAGTATATAAGTTGAACTCGAAAGAAACACATTAAAACAGGGTAGCCAGAATGGTGCAATAGGTAACTTTTAAGCTCAGCTTATATAGCAGTAGAGATTATATTTTGTCGTTAGTTAGAGAGGAGTCGAATTTGTATGAATCGTTTTGTTTTAGCTGATCCCGATCAGTGTATCGGCTGCCGTACCTGTGAAATCGCATGTGTCATCGCACATTCGTCGGATAACCCCTTTATCTCGCCGGATGATGAGTTTCATTTTCACCCTCGCCTGAAGGTTATCAAATCATATGGAGTCACCGCACCCGTTCAGTGCCGTCACTGTGAGGATGCCCCATGCGCCAACGCTTGTCCGAACGGCTCCATTACGAACGCAGACGGCTGTATTCTCATTAACAGCGAAAGCTGTATTGGCTGTAAAACCTGTATGATCGCCTGCCCTTATGGCGCAATTACTATGGTGCCTCAGTATAGAGACGGGCAGCCTGTCGTGCAAGACGGACTGTACACCAATATGTCAGGCCGTTTGCAACCCAAAGAACGCATGGTTGCCAGCAAATGTGATCTGTGCGAAGGTGTAGACGGCGGTCCGGCCTGCATTGGAAAATGCCCAACAAAAGCCCTCAAGCTGGTCGAGCCAGATCTGGTTCAGGCCCGAGTTGAGGAAAAACGGGCTGCAAGTGCACGTCAGCTACTGCATATGACGCGCATTCCGGCGACGGGGCTATGACTCCCTCTCCTCCTCTAGCCAAAGATACGCGAACCGAGCGGGATGCGCTAGGAGACATGGAAATTCCTGCGGATGCCTTGTACGGTATTCACACCGCACGCGCGATGAACAATTTTGCAGTCAGTGGCAGGCCCGTGAACCAAAAACTGATTCAAGCGCTTGTACTGGTCAAAAAAGCAGCCGCTCAAGTGAACGGTGAGCAGAAACGACTTCCCGCTCACCGTGCTGCTGCCATTATAAAGGCTTGCGATGAATTACTCGCCGGACGGTATCAAAATATGTTCACCGTCGACGCTCTGCAAGGCGGCGCAGGCACCAGTACCCATATGAATGTGAATGAAGTCATTGCTAATCTGGCCATCGTACAACTCGGGGGCCAGCCAGGACAATACGAGCTTGTACATCCGCTGGATGATGTCAACTGCTGCCAGTCTACGAATGATGTCTATCCTACAGCGCTTCGAATTGCAGCGATACGGCTGCTGCGGCCTTTATGTGACGCCATGTCTTCGTTACAGGAGGCATTACAGCATAAAGAAACGGAATATGCCGACCTGCTCAAGCTGGGCCGTACACAGCTGATGGATGCTCTGCCTATGATGGCCGGGCAAGGCTTCGGCGCCTACGCCAAGGCCATAGCACGTGACCGCTGGCGGCTCTACAAAGCCGAGGAACGGCTGCGAGAAATCCCGATTGGCGGCACGGCAATTGGCACGGGTATGAATGCGCCTCGCGCTTACAGTTACCGGATGGTTGAACAGCTCGCGGACGAGACTGGCTTGGGGCTCTGTCGCAGCGACCACCCCATGGACCCGATTCAGAATATGGACGTTTTTGTGGAGGTATCGGGTCTGCTCAAATCCGCCGCCGTCAACCTGCTCAAAATATCCGGCGATTTTCGTCTGCTGGCCTCTGGTCCTTTTGGTGGCATCGGGGAATACACGCTGCCTCCGGTTCAGGCCGGCTCCTCTATTATGCCGGGCAAGGTCAACCCGGTAATGGCTGAAATGACCGGATTGACCGCGATGCGCGTGATGGCGGAGGATACGGCTATTACGATGGCGGCTGCCTCCGGACAGCTGGAGCTGAATGCGTTCCTGCCGCTGATTTCCGAATCGCTGCTGGAATCGCTGCATATTCTCAGCAATGCCGTTCGTCTGTTCGAGGAACGGTGTGTGCGCGGTCTGGTCGTACATGAGGAACGCTGCTCTGCAAATCTGCGCAGCTCAGCTGTGATGGCTTCCGCGCTGGTCGCGGAGCTTGGCTATGATGAAGCAGCCTCCATTGCATCAGCAGCTATTGCGCAAGGCCGCACACCAGAGGATATTGCAGAGGAGCGCGGTCTACTGACACACTCACGGATTGAGCAATTGTGCCATCCCTATACCGTAACCAAGCCCGGAATTCCCGGGCAGGAAGAAGGAACTCACCATGGGAATGAATGATACCCCTCGTAGCAACCGACCGCATATCGTCCTGCTCGGTCGCCGCAACGCAGGCAAATCCAGTATTCTAAATGCCCTGACGGGCCAGTCCGTGGCTGTGGTATCTCCTATAGGGGGAACAACCACGGACCCGGTTTTTAAGCCGATGGAGCTACTCCCTGCGGGACCTATTGTTCTGGTGGATACCGCCGGACTGGACGATGAGGGTGAGATCGGGGCGCTGCGTCGTGACAAAACGCTGCAAATACTTAACAGTACGGATTTGGCTCTGCTGGTTGTCGACGCTACAGTCGGTGTCAGTTCCTTCGAGCTTGAACTGCTCGACAAGCTCCGCACCAAAAAGATTCCTGTCATTGGGGTTTTAAACAAAGTCGATACCCTTGCTGAATCAGAACAAATGATCACAGCGCTGGAGGCTGAACTGGATCTCTCCCTGATTCCTTTCAGTGCCTCTATGCTCCAGGGAGATACAGAACTGAAAAAGGCTATTACCAGTACGCTCCCCCACAACGAGGATCGTTTTCGCATTGTCGGTGACCTGCTGTCACCCGGCGATGTTGTCGTGCTGGTCGTTCCCATCGACAAAGCTGCACCAAAGGGTCGACTGATTCTGCCGCAGCAGCAGACAATCCGCGATACGCTGGAGAGCGATGCCATCGCAGTCGTGACCAAAGAGCATGAATTGCGGTTGACGCTGGAGCGACTGGGAAGCAAGCCTCGCTTGGTCATTACTGATTCACAGGTTTTTATGAAGGTAGCGGCAGACACACCCAAGGATGTGCCCCTTACCTCCTTTTCCATCCTGTTCGCCCGTCATAAAGGAGATCTTGACGAACTGGTGCGAGGTGCTAGAGCCATTGAGCGTCTCAAGGATGGAGACCGCGTACTCATAGCCGAAGCCTGCACGCACCAGTGTCAATCGGACGACATCGGCCGGGTAAAAATCCCCCGCTGGCTCCGTCAAACGATAGGCAAGCGCCTCATCATCGAGCATGCATCCGGCCCCAGCTTTCCTGACGATCTAAGCGAGTATGCCCTGGTTATTCATTGCGGTGCCTGCATGCTCAACCGGCGTACAATGCTTCATCGACTCTCGGAAGCAAAAGCCGCAGGGGTGCCGATTGTGAACTATGGTGTTTTTATCGCTTATGTACAGGGTGTCTTCCCACGTGCTATAGAATGCTTTCCATCTGCTATGCTGGCATGGGAGCACGCCTTGGAGCCAACAGCTATTGCTGAAAGATCCCATCATTAATGTTTTTTCTTTCTAACACAAAAGCAGTCGCGCTGATCCCCAACGCGACTGCTTTTTACTTTCCGTTCTACTATAATAAGAATGTCTATAGCGAGAAAGGATGTTATAAAAAATATAATTTGCTAAAAATACAAATCGCGCTCGCCTGCTTCCAGCCGTTCCAGCCTGTCAAGCGTCAGACGGCGAGTCGATTGACGTGGAATACGCTCCAGATTCTCTCGCAGGGCGGCGGCTCCCAGCTCACGTGCCTCTTCATCCCCATAATCCAGCAGATATTCTTGGAAGGTCAGCAGCGAATTCGGCTGACACACATTGTGGATTTGTCCAGATTTGGCAAGCTCCATGAAGCGATCTCCGGTCCGTCCCTCACGGTAGCAAGCTGTACAGTAGCTTGGCATATACCCGCCTCGGCACAGGCTTTTGATAATTTCCACTGGAGAGCGATGATCCCCGACCTCGAACTGAGGCTTATCATCCGCCTCTTGTCTTGCATATGCCCCCACACCGGTAGCAGAACCAGCACTGATCTGCGATACACCCAAACCAATGACACGATCCCTGAATTCCGACTCTTCGCGCGTAGACAGGATCATTCCCGCATAAGGTACAGCCAGCCGTAGAACCGCTACAATTTTCATAAAATCCTCGTCACTCACTAGATACGGATAGCGTTCCGGGTCCACATTTTCAGCCGGACGAAGTCGGGGAACAGAAACCGTGTGAGGGCCGCAGCCAAACACTTCCTCCAGATGCTCCGCATGCTTAAGCATCGCTACCGTTTCATAGCGGAAATCGTACAAACCGTACAACACACCGATTCCCACATCATCTATGCCTGCACGCATGGCCCGGTCCATGGCGGTCGTATGCCAATCGTAGTCCCGTTTGGGTCCTTGCAGATGATATTTGCGATAGCTTTCGCGATGATACGTCTCCTGGAACAAAATATACGTACCGATCCCGACCTCCATAAGCTTCCGGTAATCCTCCTCCGTCGTTGCGGCAATATTAACATTAACCCGCCGGATGCTCCCGTTGTCCACCTTTATATCGTAGATCTGACGCAAACAATCGACGATATAATCAATAGAACAATGGACCGGGTCCTCCCCCGCTTCCAGTGCAAGCCGTTTGTGCCCCATTTCCTGCAGCACCCTAACCTCCTCGGCCAGTTCCTCCGGTGTCAGGCGGCTGCGGGTAAAGCTGTCATTGGTATGCTTGTAGCCACAGTATTCGCAGTTATTGACGCAGTGGTTGCTAACATATAGTGGAGCGAACAGCACAATCCGGTTGCCATAAATCTGCTCTTTAACCGCACGCGATGATCTGAACATCTCTTCTAATAATTCAGGATCTTCCACATGCAAAAGAGCCGCCGCTTCACTCGCATTCAGTCCCCGGCAGGCTCTCCCCTTTTCTAGAATTTCCAAAATCCGATTTCGATCTGTCGCCTCTTGCTTCCCCTGCTCCACGGCCGCCATAATCTCTGCTTCATTAATAAAATCCGCCGACACTTTCTCCCGTACTCCACTCACGTATACCCATCTCCTTATTTATGGTTACTGCAATGTTTCCGTTATAGTCTCTCTAGGTTTCCTGTCTCACGAACTGTCGCTGGGCCTTTATACTGTCCCCCCGTCCCATGTCCACTTCAAACCCGGCTCCACGAATTCGCAGCTCCAGGCAATGTCGGCATTGGGCAGACTCATCGCCCAAGCATATTTTATTTTCATAAATCGCATACTTGGGCCTCACCGCCAGCGGGGACAAATTGGGCATAACCACATTCGCCCCCGCCTGAAGGGCCTTCTCCCTGCCTTGGGGATGAATGGTTCCCATCGCCGTAGACGCCGGAATGAGCGCATCCGGAACAACCAATCGAGACAACGAGATCATATCCAGCGCCTTTTCCATACTCCCCTGGCTGGCATCCCGCAGCGGCGTATTGCTATGCGGTAAAAAGGGGCCAATCCCGATCATATCCGGGTTCAGGCTATGCAGATAGACCAGATCATCTGCCAGCTCACTGTTGGTTTGTCCCGGCAGCCCCACCATACAGCCGGCCCCGATCTGAAAGCCGATTCGTTGCAGTGCCAGCAGACGACTGCGCCTGCTTTCCATCGTCATGGTCGGATGCAGCCTGGCGTACAATTGAGCTGAAGCCGTTTCATGACGCAGCAAAAAACGGTCTGCTCCCGCCTCGTATAACAGCTCATACGTTTCATCATCCCGTTCACCAATAGACAGTGTAACCGCCACATCTGCGAAGCGGCTTTTAATGTCCCGAATCAGTTTCGTCAATCGGGCTGTCGTAAACCAGGTATCTTCACCGCTCTGCAGTACAAACGTCCGATAGCCCAGATCATATCCCTCCGCACAGCAAGCCAGAATTTCCTCCGGCCTCAATCGGTAGCGATCTGCCTGTTTGTTGGAAGCACGCAGCCCACAGTACATGCAATCCTGACGGCATATACTGGAGAATTCAATTAAGCCCCGTAAAAAAACACCCTTGCCATAACGCTCCATTTTGGTGCGAGCTGCCAGTTCTCGTAATTGAGCCCGCACGATCGGATCTTCATCCAGACGTGTCAGCAGCCCTGTCATTTCCGTATGCGTCCATTTCTTGCCGTCAGCCAGACGCAGTAATAATTCGTCCGTGACTCATCCCTTCTTCCCTTGTCCATCCGGACTTCAATTCGTCAGCAGCTTGTATCGTACATGTATTAATTCTAGCAACATCGACGGAGATATAACGTGATTAGTTTCACAAAATATCCCATTTTCTAATTCCAGCTCCGCCCTCTGCCTCAAAAAATACATAATTACCTAAGCACAAAAAGCGGCACAAAAAGCAGTACAAAAAGAGGCCAAAAAAGCTGTCTCCTCCTTTTTAGGGAAGAAACAGCTCTGTTGATCGTTCTGTTTATTTTATTGAATCAAATCAATCGCCTGCTGTGGTACAAAATAATCAACACCGTTAAACACAACTACACCGTTGAGCGTGGAATTTTTACCATTTAGCGTAGCGATGTTTTTGTATACTGGAAGCTCCAGCTTGGTGCTGCCCTTAGTCACCGTAATGACTTTCGTATCCGCCGTAAATTTGGCTCCTTTCGCTTCAAAAGCCGTTTTCGTAGGGACAAACAACTGCTTGCTAACCGTATCCAAATCCAGTCCGAGTACACGTGTCATATATTTATTGACATCCGTGTTGTCGATTACACCGGATGGACGGTCTCCATTTGGCGCATACGTGTACAACACGACATCACCACCTGTATGTCCCCCTGTCGTCCAGCCAATATTCGCACGTTTACTGATCATCGGTCCGACGGCATAGTTCATGCTGCCTTCTTTGGCTTCTTTGATTGCTTTTACTTCTTCGTCCGTCAAATCCGTAATACCAAAATACGTCGACAACACTTCTTTAATGTTACTGCGATCTGCATTCAGCTTGGCTTCCAATCCTTCGCCCGTCAGCTTAGCTTTTTTCAGTGGGTCTATAAAGGAAGCTAAAGGTGTTTTGTCATAATTGCCTGTGGTATTGCTGCTGCCAATCGTCAATCCACCGTTTCCGTGGTCTGTTACGGCTACAACAACCGTATTTTGGTTCTGCTTGGCGTAGTCCAAAGCAACCTTCACCGCATCGTCAAACGAAAGCACATCACTGATAATACCTGTTGGGTCGTTTGCATGCGCTGCCCAATCCACTTTACTGCCTTCGACCATCAAAAAGAAGCCTTTATCGTTTTTGGACAGCACATCAATCGCTTTCGTCGTCATTTCTGCCAGACTAGGCTCCTTCGAAGCATCACGATCCAACTCATACGCAAGGGCTTCCGGAGCGAAGCTGCCCCAAAGCTTGCTGGAGGTTGATTTCTTTAACCCTTCAGGTGTTGTGACAAAATCATAGCCCTGGTCTTTAATTTGCGCAATCAAATCCTGCCCGTCCTTACGTTCGGATGCTTCCAGGAACTTGCTCCCACCACCTAGCACAACATCAACACCGTTATAGACTTGCTGCATGCTGAGTGCATCATAATTTTTACGGTCAGGGTAATGGGCCGTGAAATCAGCCGGAGTGGCGTGCATAATCTCCGAAGTAGCAATAATCCCGGTAGACTTGCCTGCCAGTTTGGAAGCCTCGAGAATGGAGGCTACAGGCTTCTTGGCGTCGCCTGCTGCGATAGGCTGTTGTTCGGGCATGGTTGCTTCGTCCGGAAGAACGCCTACATAGCCCGTATGTGATTTATGCCCTGTCGCAAAAGCAGTTCCCGCCGGAGCAGAATCTGCAATCGGAGCATCTGCAGAATGTGTGCGCACCATACCGCTTGCCATGCTGTCCAACGTTAAGGAAGAGCCTTTATACCATCTAGCCAGTGCAGTGGCGTCATTAGCCATACCATCGGGAATCAGAATAATTACATTTTTAATCGAGTTGTCTTTCTCAGCCGCCATCACCGTACCACCGCTAGCTGCTAACATCATCGTTGCTACGAGTGCAGCTACCGATTTTTTTGTATGTATTCCCCAACATTTTAGCATTCATTTTCCTCCTAGACCCTTTATTATCCAACCAGAACTAAGATTAATTGTATTTTGTCAAGAGAATGTTAAGAGAGCTGTCTATCTATATTAAAAGTCCTATTTGTGAAAATAAACGCTTCATCTATATAACAGTTGTGACACATGAAAAGGATTGGGATTGGGAATTTGATTTGAATATTGTATAATCAGTCTATGATGTAATAGGTAAATCTTATAAGAAAAGGAGCCCAAAATCGATGGAGTTCAGACAGCTTCAATATACCCTGCAAATTGCAGCGGAAAAAAACTTCTCGCGTGCAGCAGAAAAGCTGCATATTGCCCAGCCTTCGCTGAGCCAGCAATTGTCCAAACTGGAAAAGGAACTCGGGGTGCTGTTATTTCAACGCAATACAAGTACGGTGGAATTGACGCATGCAGGCGCAAGCTTTGTAGAAAAAGCCAAAAAAATCGTCGATGCAGTCGAGCAGCTCCGGCAGGAAATGGACGATATTTCCCAGCTGCGCAAAGGGAAGGTCGTCGTGGGCAGTATGCCTATTACGGGCTCTCATTTGCTGCCACATGTATTGCCTGTCTTCAAAAAGGCTCATCCGGACATTGAAATCGTGCTGGTCGAGGATTCATCCATGAATCTGGAGAAAAAAACAGCCAGTGGTGATACTGATCTCAGCCTGCTGTCACTCCCATTAGTAGAGCCTACACTTTCCTATGTGCCTATCGGTGAAGAATGGATTGATCTCGCCGTTCCCCCGGGTCACCCTTTAGCCTTGCGTAAAATCGGTGACCAGCCACAGCCTGTGCATATGGAGGAGCTAAAAGACGAGCCTTTTGTCGTTCTGAAAAAAGGACAGGGATTTCGCAAGCTGACGATGGATTTGTGCCATCAGGCAGGCTTTGAACCTCATGTGGTGTTTGAAAGCACCAACATGGAGACCCTGCAATCACTCGTAGCAACAGGTATGGGAGTGACACTCG
Organism: Paenibacillus sp. Aloe-11; assembly: GCF_000245715.1. Lineage (NCBI taxonomy): Bacteria > Bacillati > Bacillota > Bacilli > Caryophanales > Paenibacillaceae > Paenibacillus > Paenibacillus sp. Aloe-11. Next base: position 24,651 of record NZ_JH601056.1, read on the forward strand.
TCCCTCGTTTTATCGCCCGGGCCGCCAGCAGCGAGTTCGTTCCGGCTTTACTGCCCCTGGCCAAACCGACACCAAGCCGTACCTTAGCCATTGCTTACCGCAACGGACGTTATCTGTCCAAAGCTGCCGAAGCTTTTATTGATACTTTCCGGGAAACGGTCAAGCAACTTTCTCAAAAGTAGCTGCGAATATGACAAGGACCGCCTTCCTCCCCGGCCAAAGCCAGAAAAGAAGACGGTCCCGGGGCTCCCCCCTATTATTGCATTCCCAATATAAGTGCATGGGTTCGAATAAATACTTCAACCTCGTTCAGCCTCGCCTGTTCGTGATCAGGATTGTCCTAAATCAGGTGGACTTTTATCCTGAGCATAGCCCATTTCGTAATTGTTGCCGACAACCTGTCTGTTCAAGCCTCTCGGCCGTGACAGGCCATCCCTGTTCGCCAGTTCGGATCTACTTTGGTTATCCATCGTTATCAACCTCCTGGTGTCGGGATACTATTATAGTACACCTATAATCTGTATCTGAAACAGGTATCGACAACTTTTTTATCGGGAAGCACCAAATGTTTGCTGTATCTCGGCTTCACTCACCTGTGTCTTAAAGACCTGCTTTGACAGATCTTGCGGTGAATACAATGCTTCCCTGCTATTACTGCTGATTGGCGTTATCGCTTCAACATAAAAACCTATAACCCCTGTAAAGCCAACCCTCCATCCAAAAAGTTATTCGTAGTGTTGTAGTATCGCTCAAGAGATACACCGAATTTAGTAATCGTAAAATTCACCTGCCAAATCCCAACCCCTTTTTTATGCATCGTTTCACCTGTTCATGAATATAGTCCGAGTTAGGGGCATTTAAAGGGTTCCTTTTGATATGCGGCGGGTAATCTAAGATTAAATTTTGCAAGGGTGTCATGGCTTCTAAATAAGTATCTCCTACCAAGAAATCTAATTTGGATTGTCCTAACCATCGTTCTCGCTGTATCTCATCAAATCGGAAACCATTTCCGGAAATTGACGTTTCATTAAAAAATGCTCGACATATCGATTCGCAGCATTTTGATTGGTACCAAGGATTGTTTGACTACGATATCTTCTATTCTATGATCAGGTGGCGCATTGTCGGATGACAAGCGAGAACATTATCTCATGAATGACAAGAATATTATTTCATTTCTCATTTCATAATAGCCGACATTTAAATTTATCGTTCTCCCTACATTTGGAAGGATGATTTCAATCCTTTGTTTGTACCTTACATCTGAGTAGTGTTTTAAAATTGTTCTCGGAATACTAATTTTGTAACATAGTATCTAATTTATTACGATCCTGTTTCACTACATCCTTACCCGATGACTAGACCACCATCGCTGTGCGATTCAGCACATCCTCTCCTGTTCCGCCGACAATCTCGGCAGGACGCCTGGTGTTATAAATCCACCCAGTAATTCAAGGCAGATTGTCAACGCCTCTTTTTCCTCGACCAGCTTCTGAATATGTACGTCCAGGCTATCCGTCCCGTTAAATCGTAACTTCATCCCCCGCCAAACATGAGATTACCAAATTAATCCTTTTAACCCACATCATTCTCTGTTCACCTCTTTTGAGAAAATGAGACATTCTTCTATTACTGTTAATTAAACCATACACAAATGCTATTGAATAATCCTGCTCGCTACAGAGAAAAATATTTAGGTACAAAAAATCACATAATTGGAGGTAAAACATGTCTGATTCAAGAAGAAATTCGAGAAGAGGTTCAGGCTCAGGCGCAAATTCAAGATATGGTGTATTAATCGGCCGCGTCATTGACATTCATAAAGATCCGGAAAGTGACCAGTCTCCCCACTACAATATCGTTGTCGAGGCGGATCATGGGAAACAATATAAGCTCCCCATCAACGTTCAGTCTATCGATCCGGACCTTCCCCGGTCGCTTTATTACAGCGACGAAAACTATAATGCACAAGCCATTACCATTTTGCCAACGATGAACTCCGGTTTTCATGACATCAATTATCATCAGAATGTAAATGCAGACATTGCCGTCGATTTCATTCGCAGCGGGTTATTTGACCCCAATAAAATGGAGATTTTGCCTTTTACAGCTCCCGGTGAAAACAATGACTTATACGATTTTATTGATAAATACATGCACAAGGCGCTGAATAATGAGGATGCGACCATTTACGCTTACGGTACGCATTTTACGGGAAACGGCCTTGGCGTTCACAACATCCATATGAATCAAGGGAACAGCAAATATTCATCGAGGGAAAATGACATTTTCCATGACGGCTGTTTTCTGGTCCATTTCACAGCGGAAAATAAATGGATTGCTTATTTCTTGGCCTTTCAAAGCCAGTCATGGTGCACAGACGATCACGGGAAACCGCTGCAAGGTAGCATCGATCAAGACGGGCATCCTCTGGGAGCATGCAAATACAGTACTGTTCAAGTCGAGCTGCAAAGAGATGAGCCTGTCCCCGTAGGATAAGTGTCAGATCGCCATCACATCCAGAGGCTCTGCCCGTCATCATTTGCCTGCACCTCGTATTCTGTATTGTCGTTCCTTATAAATTCAGTATGGAAGGCAGTATCTGGCACCACAATACATTTTGGCACATACAAACAAACCGGAAAATCTGGAGCTTTAACCTGTATTTTGCCGGTTTCGTTTTGAGCATAGAGTTGGTTCACACAAAATTTTGCACACTTTGGAGTATTAAATTCCCAGATTATCAGCCGATTTTGTGTTCAAAACCATCACTTCCTTTAAAGCCTTATCCAGCTCGCCAATCGACGTCAGCATAATAATCTGGTTGTTCAGGATTGTCGTGAGCATATCCGCCGCATTTTCCAGATAGACCAATTGGCCTCCGCCATAGACAGCGTTAACAACGCCTCCTGTACGGAACCCATGGCAAAACAATACCCGTTATAGGCGACACACAGCCCAAGTCAGACGGTGAAAAACTCGTTCCTTGAGCATGAAATGTTCCTTTTATTATGCAGGACGACTAAACAGAACGACGTTTATCGGTCATACAAAGAGGGACGGCGATCCTCAAATACCGGGATACGCCCACGCACATCCTGCACCAGGGCTGACTCTATCGTTCCTGTAATAATCTCCTCCTGCTCTCCGCCCTCGGCAACAATCTCTCCCCACGGATTAATGATGAGGGAATGTCCAAAGAAATCAGTGTCTCCGCTGCGGCCAACCCGGTTACAGGCAATAACATACATTTGATTTTCAATGGCACGTGCGGTCAGCAGGGTACGCCAGTGATGGAGTCGGGGATGAGGCCATTCCGCGGGTACGATCAGCAGGTTGGCGCCGGACAAGGCCAGACTGCGGGCCAGTTCGGGAAAACGGATGTCATAGCAGATCGAAGCCCCAGCCTGAATCCCGCCATCCAGTGTGAACAAAACCTTTTCCTCACCAGACTGCAAGTATTTTTCTTCCTCCATCAGACGGAATAAATGAATCTTGGAATACGAAGCCACCTCAGCTCCTGTCCGGTCAAAAACAATCATTGTATTGTACACATGACCATCGCTTTTTTTCTCTGCAATCGACCCGGCGACCACATTCACCTGATGGGTGGCGGCGAATGCAGCTATCCATTCCCGGGTCTCTGCCCCTTCCTTGTCCGCCAGCTCATGAATGCGATCCAGGGCATAGCCCGTGTTCCACATTTCCGGCAGGATCATCAGATCCGGCTTGTCTGCGGCTGTTGCCGCCTGTTCCATTAAAGTACGCATATGACTGCGGTTTTCTGATGGATTTCCAAGTTCAATATGAGCCTGTATAAGTGCAACACGGAACGGCTGAGCTTCATGATTCGTCAAAATCGTTCATCCTCCCTGTAACCGGAGCATACGATGACTGCTGGTCCGGTATTTTCCCCCATCATAGCCCGATCTCGCTTTGGCACGCAACCATATAAACTCAATTCCCCCTATACAACTCGGTAAAATCATGATAAATTAATCCTCAAACTATTCCAAAAGGTCGTGTGAATGCATGAGTCATTTTTCCATTCCCTCCGCGGACGTGATGAAGCAGCTGCCCACTCAATTTTTTGCCACACTCGTACAAAATGTAAACCGTGAAATTGCGGCGGGGCATGATGTCATTAATCTCGGACAAGGGAACCCGGATACACCCACCCCGCCTCATATTGTAAAAGCCTTGCAGGAATCAGCGGACAACCCGCTTTATCATAAGTACTCGCCTTTTCGCGGCTATGGCTTTCTCAAAGAAGCCGTAGCCCAGCGCTATCAGGAGGATTACGGTGTGACGCTCGACCCGGAAACCGAGGTCGCCATCTTGTTTGGCGGAAAAACAGGCTTGGTACAATTGCCGCAAATCCTGCTCAATCCTGGCGATGTATGCCTCGTGCCTGATCCCGGCTATCCGGATTACTGGTCTGGCGTAGCCTTGGCTAAAGCGGAGATGTCTTTTCTTCCATTGAAGGAAGAAAACCGTTTTCTGCCCGATTACGAAGCGATCTCTGAAGAAGACCGCCGCCGTGCCAAGCTGATGTTCCTTAACTATCCGAACAATCCGACCTCGGCAACTGCCCCGCTTTCCTTCTACGAGGAAACGGTCGAATTCGCACAGCGCAACGGGATTGTGGTTGCCAGTGATTTTGCTTATGGTGCGATCGGCTTTGACGGCGAACGCCCGGTCAGCTTCCTCCAGGCCGAGGGGGCCAAGGACGTAGGCATCGAGTTTTATACTTTGTCCAAAACCTACAATATGGCGGGCTGGCGCGTCGGCTTTGCACTCGGCAATGCCGAAATCATCTCCATGATTAACCTGCTGCAGGATCATATTTATGTCAGCTTGTTTGGAGGCATTCAGGCAGCAGCAGCAACAGCTCTGACGTCATCGCAGGATTGCGTAGGCGAACTGGTGGCCCGCTATGAATCGCGCCGCAATGCTTTTTACGATGCACTTGAGCACATCGGCTGGAAGGCGAAGCGCCCACAGGGCTCCTTCTTTAGCTGGCTGCCTGTGCCGCAGGGCTATACTTCAGCCTCCTTTGCCGATCTGCTGCTGCGTGAGGCCAAGGTAGCCGTCGCTCCGGGGGTCGGCTTCGGCAGTGGAGGCGAAGGATATGTGCGGGCAGGGCTGCTAAGCTCGGAAGCCAGGCTGTCTGAAGCGGCTGAGCGAATCGGCAAGCTGAATCTGTTTCGTTAAGCCGTATTTTCCAGCGACAACTTCTTTGCCAAACTCGACCTTTTCGTGGTATTCTGTATCCAATATCATTTAGCGCGTTGAAGGGATTATTAAGAGAGGCCCATCCTGTTCAGAGAGTAAATTCCGATAGGCTGCAAGAATTTA
>NZ_JH601056.1:30038-33260 GCF_000245715.1 Paenibacillus sp. Aloe-11
TCTCCCAACTCCTACCCCCGAGCGCCCTGCGCAATCAGGCGGTGCCTGCCGTTAACAGGTCTCAAGTGGGATGATCATGAATCATCAATGAAGGTGGTACCGCGGAAGTATAAACTTTCGTCCTTTGCATACAAAGGATGGAAGTTTTTTTGTTTTACAAAAAGAGCACAGATTAAGGAAGTGGACGTCTTGTCGACACGTATCGTCATTAAAATCGGAAGCAGCTCCCTGACTGGAGTGGAAGGTGGCTTAAACCGGGAGGCCATCGCCTTTTTTGCCCGGGAAATCAGCTTGCTTCGTGCAAAAGGCCATGAAGTGCTGCTGGTCACATCAGGCGCAGTAGCCGCCGGATTCCGGGAGATCGGGTACCCGTTTCGCCCTAAGCTGCTGCATGAAAAACAGGCGGCAGCAGCCGTTGGTCAAGCACTTCTTATGCAGGCCTATCAGCAGGCTTTTAAAGATTTTGACCTGGTAAGCGCGCAGATTCTGCTGACCCGCAGTGATTTTTTGAGCCGCAAACGGATGAACAATGCCGGAATGACCGTGGAAGAGCTGCTGCGCCAGCAGATTATCCCCATCTTTAACGAAAATGACACCGTATCGATTGACGAATTGAAATTCGGCGATAACGATATGCTGTCTGCACTGGTTGCCAATCTGGTCAAAGCCCAGCATTTGATCATCATTACAGATACTGATGGCGTATATACGGCAGACCCGCGCAAACATCCGAACGCCGTACGCTTTGAACGTATCGACGAAATTACGGAGGAGATTTATGCACTCGCTGGAGGCTCCGGCTCAGCAGTAGGTACGGGCGGCATGCGATCCAAGATCGAAGCTGCCAAGGTAGCTACGCGTGGTGGTGTGCCTGTGTATGTAGGACGTGTCAGTGCTAACGGCGATCTGGACGCAGCCGTCGAAGGACACGGGCCGGGAACTTATTTTGACACCCACCTCTCTTCACTGCCGATGAAAAAGCAATGGCTTGGTTTTATGTCCACCCCTCTGGGTACAGTGCATGTAGACCATGGGGCTGAGGAGGCGTTGGTCCACGGGGGACACAGTCTGCTTCCCGTTGGCGTACGGCGTGTCGAAGGCAGCTTTCATGCAGGGGATGTCGTAGAGGTGCTGGGGCCGGAAAATAAGGTGTTAGGGCGCGGCATCGTCAATTATGACGATGAACAGCTTCGAATCGTACAAGGATTACCCAGCGGCGAAGTTGTGGGCAAAATCGGTCCCATTCACCGGCTTGAGGTGATCCACAGGGATGAATGGATTACACTATATATGTAGGGAGGCCATAACATGAGTGAATTAACGACGAACACAGCTGCAACAGAGGAAAACCAGTTCAGTGAAGTACGGGCCAAAGCGACTTTGGCCAAAAAAAGTGCCGGAGCCATGAACCGACTGACAACAGCACAAAAAAATAAAGCATTGCTCGCTATGGCAGAGGCATTGGTGAGCCATACGGAAGAGCTGATTGCAGCGAACAGTGACGATTTGCAGCGTGGACGTGAATTGGGAACGTCGGAATCGCTGCTCGACCGTCTCAAGCTGACCGAGGAGCGAATCGGGGCTATCGCCGAAGGACTGCGCCAAATTGCCGAGTTGCCTGATCCAGTCGGTGACATGCTGGAACAGATCGAACGTCCTAACGGTCTACGGATTGAGAAAATACGTGTGCCGCTGGGTGTCATTGGCATCATATATGAAGCCCGTCCGAATGTAACGGTAGATGCTGCGGGCCTGTGCCTAAAAACAGGCAATCCGGTTGTGCTGCGCGGTGGTTCGGCGGCCCTCGCCTCCAACCGCAAAATCATTGAAGTGCTTCAGCAGGCGCTGGACACAACAGCCGTACCCCGCGAGGCACTTCAACTGATTGAAGATTCAGACCGCGCCTCCGTCAACGAAATGCTCACCTTGAACGGTCTGCTGGATGTGATTATCCCACGTGGTGGGCGTTCGCTCATCCAAAACGTAGTTCAAAACGCTACTGTGCCTGTCATCGAGACTGGCGCTGGCGTATGCCATACGTATTTGGACGCTACGGCGGATACACAGATGGCGGAAGCCATTACGCTGAACGCCAAGGTGCAAAGACCGTCTGTGTGCAACTCGATGGAAACGCTGCTCGTTCACGCCGATTTTGCACAAGCACACTTAACGAGCTTGGCAGAACGCTTCCGTGATGCTGGCGTTGAGCTGCGTGGCTGCGCACGGACGCGTGCACTGGTTCCCTGGGCTGTTACAGCCACGGAGGAGGACTACAGCACAGAGTACAATGATTACATTATGAACGTCAAGGTGGTAGACCATCTGGACGAAGCACTTGAGCATATTGCCCGTTACGGCACGATGCACTCGGAATGTATTGTCACCGAGGATAAAGCCCATGCCGAACGTTTCCTTCAGGAAGTGGATGCAGCAGCTGTATATCACAATGCCTCCACCCGCTTCACAGATGGCTTTGAATTCGGGTTTGGCGCTGAGATCGGGATCAGCACCCAAAAATTGCATGCCCGCGGCCCTATGGGCCTGCCTGCGCTGACTTCAACCAAATACCGTGTGTACGGTACTGGACAAATCAGGGAATAATATTATAAATCAATCCGTATTCTTGGAGGTTATGAATTCATGTGTGAATCACAGTCAAAGTTTTTAATTAACGAGCAAATTACGTTTTTCGGAGCAGGCTCCATGGCAGAGGCTATCATTCGCGGAATGACGGCTCGTTCCGTTGTCAAACGTGGCGGCATTACTGTCATTAACCGCAGCAATCAGGCGCGCCTTGAAGAACTCCAGCAGCAATACGGGGTGCTGTTCCAAACAGAGGAAGCCGCCAAAACCGAGCTGCTGCGCCGTTCTCCGGTCATCGTGCTTGCCATGAAGCCCAAGGATGCTGCCGGGGCACTGGGACAGCTCGGCCCGCTCCTGTCAGAGGATCAGTTGATCATTTCGGTCATCGCCGGATTGTCCATTCGTACGATGCAAACACTGCTCGGCCGCAAGCAGCCAATCGCACGGACGATGCCCAACACCTCCAGCTCGATTGGACTGGGAGCGACAGGCATCAGCTTTTCCAAAGAGATCAGCGAAGACCAGCGTAAGAATGTGCTCACCATGTTCGAGTCTGTAGGTACGGTGACTGTGATAGAAGAAGAGAAAATGGATATTTTGACCGGGATCTCCGGAAGCGGTCCTGCCTATATCTACTAT
>NZ_JH601056.1:33270-34422 GCF_000245715.1 Paenibacillus sp. Aloe-11
AAGCCATGATTGCGGGTGGAATTCGTGGTGGCTTGACCCCTGAACAAGCGCACGAGCTGACAGTCCAAACCGCGCTTGGGGCGGCACGTATGGTACAGCAAACCGGAGAGGAGCCTTCTGCTCTGCGTCACAAAATCATGTCACCCAATGGCTCGACGGTAGCCGCTTTGGAGACACTGGACAAAGGAGATTTCTATGAAACCGTAATTGCGGCAGTGCAGCGTTGTGCTGAACGATCCCGTGAGATGGGAGCTGTACTAAAGGAGGGAATTGAATGAGCTATTGCTTGGCGACCTACCGGGTATACGATGACAAAGCCGATTTTAATAAAAAGGCCCAATCCATTGCCATCGGCATGACGGTGGGCAGCTGGACCGAGCTTCCGCAAGCCAAGCGGGATGAGATGCAAAAGCATCTGGGCTCGGTTCAATCCGTGGAAGTTCATGATGGAGGCCCCGGTGAACGTTATGCCGATCTGACCATCGCTTACCCGGACATCAATTTCAGCCGGGATATTCCCGCGCTGCTGGTGACCGTCTTTGGCAAAATTTCGATGGACGGTCGAATCAAGCTGACGAAGCTGGGCTTCTCGGAGACATTCCGTTCCGCTTTTCCGGGACCGAAATTTGGCATTGAGGGCTTGCGTGAGCGACTCGGCGTGTTTGATCGCCCGCTGCTTATGAGCATTTTCAAATCGGTGATCGGTCTGAATCTGGACGAGCTGAGCGAGCAATTTACCCGACAGGCTCTCGGTGGCGTTGATCTGATCAAGGATGACGAAATCTTGTTCGAAAATGCCTTGACACCGATTGAAAAACGCGTCGAAGCCTGCATCAAAGCCGCCGAGGCGGCTGAACGTGAAACCGGTAAAAAGCTGCTGTATGCAGCTAATTTGACCGGACCCACCTCACAGCTTAAGGCGCAGTCCCTCAAAGCCATCGACGCAGGCGCAAACGCGCTGCTGTTCAACGTGCTGGCCTACGGCTACGATGTACTGCATGAGCTCAGCAGCGATCCTGCTGTCTCCGTACCGATTGCCGCCCACCCTTCATTGGCGGGTGCTGTCTATCCGTCGCCGCATTACGGTATTTCGGCGTCCGTGCTGCTCGGTCAGTTGATGCGGCTGGCTGGCGCTGACCTCGTGCTCTTCCC
>NZ_JH601056.1:34645-46901 GCF_000245715.1 Paenibacillus sp. Aloe-11
CTTTTGTGCAAGCGATTGAGGCGGTGCAGCAGAATGTGCCGCTGGCAGAATACGCCCGCTCTCATGCTGAGCTGCAATCCGCGCTTGATACGTGGGGAGGCGAACCATGAGTTCATCCAAGAAGCCCGTCATTTTTTGCGACTTTGACGGGACGATTACGAACAGCGACAATATTGTCGCTATCATGAAGCATTTTCAGCCTGCGGGCTATGAGCCCATCATGCATTATATCGTAAACGGACATACCTCCATTTGTGAAGGCGTAGGTGCCATGTTTGCCCTCATGCCTTCGGCGCAAAAGGACGAAATCATCTCATACGTACTTGGACAAGCGGGTATACGCGAGGGCTTTGCACGCTTTTTGGACTATGTACGGGAGCAGCAGATTGAATTTTTCGTCACCAGCGGCGGCATCGATTTTTTTATTGATCCATTGCTTAAACCCTTCGATATTCCGCAGGATCACATCTTCTGTAATGGAGCAGATTTCTCCAGTGATAACATCCAGATTACGTGGCCGCATCCATGTGAGAAGCCGTGTACAAATGACTGCGGTATGTGCAAAACGACCATCATTCGTCAATACCCTGCCGAACAGTACGAACGGATCTTGATCGGCGACAGCCTGACGGATTTTGAAGGAGCCAAAATTGCCGACCTCGTCTACTCCCGCTCACACCTGACATTAAAGTGTCAAGAGCTTGACGTACCGCATGTACCCTTTGAAACATTTGACGACATTATCGAGGATTTAAAGCAAAAACAGAAGCAAGGGGTGCTGTAAATGAGCTTTAGCTGGACAGACATTACATTGGAAGAAAAACGCCGCGCATTGGAAGAACTCGCCGATGTCAAGGAGCTATTTGCATCTCGCAACTGGTTCCCCGGCACGAGCGGCAATTTGTCGATCCGCATCGGTGATTTTCAGCCCGAACAATTTTATTTTGCAGTTACCGCCAGCGGCAAGGATAAGACAAAGCGAACACCGGAAGATTTTCTGTTTGTTGATCCATACGGGAAAGCCGCCGAAGCAACCAACCTCAAGCCGAGTGCCGAAACGCTGATTCATTGTGAAATTTACCGCCTGACAGGCTGCGGAGCCGTTTTCCATGTGCATACCGTGTTTAACAACCTGATTTCCGAGTATTACGGGGAGCAGGGCTCTGTACCTGTGCAAGGGATCGAGCTGATTAAGGCTTTTAACATTTGGGAAGAAAATGCTGCCATCCACATTCCTGTGCTGCCGAATTATGCCGATATCGCCTCGATTGCCAAGCTGGTGCCGGGTGTGCTGAATGAGCGGGTTCCAGGGATTTTATTGCGTAATCACGGCATTTATGCGTGGGGACGTGATGTATTTGAAGCTAAAAAGCATCTGGAGGCGTTTGAATTTTTGTTTGAAACGACGTATCGCTCCCTGCTGCTAAAAAGTTCAAGATGAAAAATCCCCCCCTGCAACATAATGTCCTCTCCGCTTCATATCCTATCCTTATCGAAAGGAGAGTGTAGCTTGTGCCTGAAACCTGTGTTCCCACTGGCGTGAAACTAAAAGATACTGGCTTTGGATACACGTTATCCTTAATAGGCGGTAAATATAAAATGATCATTATGTATTGGCTTTCCGAAAATAAGGTTATACGATTTAATGAACTGCAGCGATGTATCGGTACCATTTCCTTTAAAACGCTAAGCCTCATGCTAAAAGAACTGGAGGCAGATGACCTGATCATACGCACAGAATTTCCCCAGGTCCCCCCAAAAGTTGAATATTCATTATCTGAACGTGGTCTTTCGCTAATTCCTATTCTAGACATGATGTGTGAATGGGGTGAAAAAAACGCAGACCTTGATTTAGACACGATATGAAGAATGAATAATAATTTCACTAAAACAAGGAAGCACCCTATACGGATGCCTCCTTGTTTTTTTGTTATTTACATTTGATCGATAAAGTTTAAATAGTCTTGTGCACTTTTTTCAATTGTTTCAGCCGTGGGTTCAAATTCAGCACCGTATGAAGCAAAGAACGAACGGTAGTCTGCTTTACAATAAATAGCGGTTGTTTTGTAAGGTACTAAAATTTCCTCCAAGGTATGCTTGTATCTACCGTTCTCGCTGTAATCTTCACTTTTTATACCAGCTGATACAGCCAAAGCAATCTTACGATCTTTTAGTTTATCTCCCTTCGATCCGTAAGCCCAGCCGTAAGTAAATACATCATCTAACCACTTTTTAAGGAGTGGAGGGCAGTTAAACCAAAAAATAGGAAACTGCAAAACAAGTTTATCATGACTCTCAATCCATTTTTGTTCTCTTTCCACATCAATATTTCCATCAGGGTAAGCCTTATACAATTCGTGAACTGTATACTTTTCCGGGTATTTTTTGAGCTCTTCTACCCAGCGTTTATTAATGATAGATGTCTCTATACTTGGATGTGTTACGATAACAAGAGTTTTCAAAGCGATGTCCTCCTTGAGTTCTATTTATTTCTCTTCTTGAGTATAGAGGCCACACTATAAATAAAAAAGTACGCACTTTTACTACAGGTACTATTATAAAGGTAAGTATTACTTCATTGTATTGAACCGATGGGGGTAACCGCTTATCGTCGACCTAGGAAAGTGCGACGCAAATGGTCGACCCACTTGTCCGGAATATCCTAGGGTATGAAAGGTCCCTATTATTAAATCCAGTCAATGCGCTGATTGGATCTTGATTAAATATTAATTTTTATTTTTCGCTCTAAAAGGCTTGTAGAAGGCACGAATCTCCTGTGCTAAAAGCTCTGGCTCTTCCATGGCGGTAAAATGTCCGCCACGAGCCATTGAAGTCCAGCGAGTTATATTTAGGTTGCGTACTGCCCATTCTTTAGGCGGTAACAATATATCTGCTGGGAATAATGCAATTCCGGTAGGTACTTCTATGTAGCCCAATGGCGGCAAAGAATGTGAATTTTCATAATACATACGTGTTGATGATCCAATTGTGTTAGTAAGCCAATAAACCATTATATGCGTAATCAGCTCATCCTCGCTAAATCTTTGCCGGAGGTTACCATTACAATCACTCCAAGCACGGAATTTTTCAATAATCCAGCCAGCTAAGCCTACTGGTGAGTCAGAAAGTCCATAAGCAAGAGTCTGGGGGCGTGTCGATTGAAGTGACATGTACCCCCCCTCAAGGGAAATCCATTCTAAAGCATTTTTCTTGTATTGCAGCTCTTCTTCTGAAAGTGTTACCTGCTCATGTGATGTGAGGAGATTTCTTATAATACCAATATCAGTTAGGTGGATTCCAAATAAAAGTTCAGGATGGTTTGATGCCAGATATCTTGTAACACCGGAGCCAATATCCCCACCTGCAGCAGCAAATTTTTTGTATCCTAATTCTTTCGTCATTAATTTAGCCCACATCTCGGAGACACGAAAATTGTTGACGCCAGAACGGTCAGGGCGACTGGAGAACCCAAATCCAGGCAATGAAGGGACAATTACATCAAAAGAGTCCTCAGAGTCACCGCCGTGGCTGGCTGGATCAGTAAGAAGAGGGATGATTTTTTGGTAACGAAGGTAACTGTCTGGCCATCCGTGAGTAAGAATGATCGGCAAAGGGTTAGGTCCTTTACCACGCTCATGAACGAAGTGCACATCAATCCCATCGATATTGCAGCAAAACTGGGAAAAGCGGTTCAACTGAGATTCTTGTGTGCGCCAATCATACTGGTCCCGCCAATACGAAACGAGAGATTTCAAATAATTTAATTCAGTTCCTCGATCCCAATCCGAGTCTTCTAATTGATCTGGCCAGCGGATGTGATGTAGTCTGTATTTTAGATCAGCAAGGATTTCATCAGAGATGTGAATATGAAAACGTTCAACTGCCATAACGTTTCTCCTCCTTTTTTGTTGTGTTGCATCGTAATGATATCCCTTGAACTTCTGTGGTACAATGCTATAAATGAAGCATCTAACTATACTATTTGATAGGTGACTACTATGCCACAAATTGACAGGTATAAAAACCGTTCCGTGAATATTGAATTTGTCGCAGTGGAGGACTTTAGTAATCTTCCTTATCCGGGGCGTTTTACTCTAATTTTAGTTACGTCTGGAACAATGAGCGGGATATTAAACGAACATCCAATATCCATTGTCGCTCCGGGCGTCCTTTGCTTGGCTGAAGATGATGATATACAAGTCATTGAGAAGCATAACGTAGCTGCGCAATCCTTTAGTTTTCACCTAGAATTTCTTAACACAATAACTCTTTCCGAAACGCAGGGTTACTTTCCAACTGGTCCGAGAATACAAACAGGTCTTTCACTTTTTCAACGTGATCATCTATATTTTGGTGTACCTCGTGTAACGGAAAAAGCATATCCACATTTATTTGAATGGTTTTTTGTACTTGGTACAGAAGTACAGGCGCAAAGCGATACACGCTGGGTATGCAGAATAAAAAAGTACCTCATCCAAATTTTAGGGTTGCTTGAGGATCTAAATCGGAATAGTGAACGGTCGTCCGTTGATTTAGCGTTAGAATATATACACACTAATTACCTGAGAAAGATTTCTTTGGAGGATTTGACGAATTGTGCTCATTTGAACCGTGTAACTCTTAATAAATTATTTCAGGAAAGATGTGGAAATACAGCAATAGGTTACTTACTTTCATATCGTTTGAAAGTTGCGTGTGATCTTTTAACACATACAGGTATGAAGCTTAATGAAATTGCACGCGCTACTGGATTTGAGTATGACACTTACTTTATCAAGCAATTTAAAGCTAAAAAAGGGATCTCACCTACAAAGTATAGGACCATCTCTCGTAAGTTTGCCACTACTCAATAGAAGATAAGGACTGATCTATTTATAAACTTTTCATGTGAATCATTGTTCTGGGGAATATTAGCTGCAGTGACATTCGTGATCTACAGTATCTAGCCGCAGAGATTAATGAGGAAGTTCGATACACTGTTAATACGGCATGGGGAATGCTTATTAGGGGTAGCATGCTATTTGTTGTTTTCAGACCTTGGAATCTAAATGGACTGAGCAATATGTATGCTTATATGACAATGGGTATAATTGTTCTATTTGGAACAATACTATCTATACATTTTTTTGAGAGGGAATTAAGATAAGCGGTGCAACGAAAGGAAGCCTTTTATCTTCAATTGAACCACAGGGAATGACACATAAGAAAGGATTATGGATGTCATGTTTGGCGGAGATCATGAGGGCACTCTTCCCCTTGAGGTATTCCATGAAGCTCGATACGCTCATCTTCGGTGGAATGCTCACCAGCATATGAATACGATCTGGCATGAAGTGCCCTCGATGATCTCTACACCTTTTTCTTTGTGAATGCAAATTCGGAATTTTAAAATCTAATGTATCAACGATAAACTAGACCGCCATCCGTGAGTATGGCTTGACCTGTAATATAATCCGAATCATCCGAAGCCAAGAAAGATACTAAATTGGCGACATCTTCAGGCGTTTGATATCTTTTAAGGGCAATTTCCGAAGAAAACTTCTCAAATGCTTCCCCCGGTTTTAGGTCGTCGCTATACTTAACCATTTCTTCGTCAATCCGATCCCACATCTGCGTTTTTGCAACACCGGGACAATATGCATTTACTGTAATTTTATATTTAGCCAGTTCCTTAGCGGCCGAATGGGTAAAGGATTTCACAGCATGCTTGGTCGCAGAATATGTGCCGAGCATATCAAAGGATTCGTGGCCTGCTATACTACACGCATTAATGATTTTTCCTTTGGCTTCTTGCTTAATAAATTGATTGGCGGCGGCTTGAGTACCAAAAACGACGCCATTTACGTTGATTTTGAATAGTCTGTTCAGTTGTTCTTCTGTAATTTCCAAAAACGGAGCAACGCCGTCGATCCCCGCATTGTTAACAAAAACATCTAAACGACCAAATTGATCAACCGCTTCTTTGACCAGATTGAATTGGTCCTCACGTTTAGATACATCTCCTTTAACTCCGATAACATTAAAGCTCTTTCCTTTGAGTTCAGAAACCGTTTCGTTCAGCAACGCTTCATTTATGTCATGAAGTACAACACTGAAACCATCTCTGCACAGCCTCTCTGCGATACCTTTTCCTAATCCGCCTGCAGAACCCGTAACGATTGCAACCTTGCTCATAACCAAGATCCTCCTTTGATGAGAAAATTGTATTACGAACTTCCCACATTAACTATATGTCTATAAACCAGATTTGAATTCATATTTCTGCTGTTTACGAATGATTTGTCACGTTTTCTCGCGCATTTTTATATTTATACGCAACAATGGACAGAGTATTCACTAGTACTTAATGCTATAAAAAAACGCCCCCTATTGGGGACGCTCCAGCTTGAATTGCTCACCTAGCTTCGCATAATCGTTTCCAGCCAACCGGCTCACCGGACGCAAATTTTTGGCAATTACATAGGTGTTTTGGTACGATTCCTCGGATAAGTGATACTGCACCACGCGCCCGATCAGCAGATCACAGGCCGGTGCGTTCTCCGTACCTCCCAGCGGTATTGCCCGCTCCAGGACACATTCCATCCGTATTTTCGCCTCGCTCACACCCGGAACCGCAATTTTTGTACTTTGGATCGGCGTTAGTCCTGCTAACGTAATTTCACTCTCATCCGGCGACAGACGAGAAGCCGTCACATTCACTGCGCCCACATTGTCCTCATCTGTGATATGTACGACAAAAGCTTTTTGCTCCATCGCATTGCGCGCTGTATCTTTGGACACTCCGTCCACACGTTGTACGGATACGGACAGAAGCGGCGGCTCGGAGGCTACGATGGAAAAATAACTGAACGGGGCTCCATTCAGCACTCCTTCGCTGCTCAACGTCGTTACAAAGGCTACTGGTCTCGGTATAATGCTTCCGCTTAACAGTTTATAATTTTCACGCGCTGTAAGCGTATCAGGATTTAACGGTATCATGTTTTTCCTCTCTTTCCAGGTACATTCGTAGTTGTATTCAATTCACTTACTTCAAGTTTACCCTAAGATCACATACACTGAATGAATCCACAAGGGCTTCTCCTTTAAAGTATCGCGTGAATGATGCAGAATGTAAAGCTGGAGCCGGAAGCTCTCCCTATTCCCCGATAATATTCCCATGGCTATCACGTACAGTAACCGCAATTCCCTTGGGAACTGCAACCGTAACGTCAAGCTGCTGCCGATCCTGCATAAAACGTGTCGGAATTTGGCCGAGCAGCACATATAACGTATCTCCAATTTGCTTTGTCTGATATAGCTCTTGTCCTTTGAATTCGTTCTCGTTGCCTGTATATACATAGCTTCCAAACACATGCACCTCTGGTGAGGTGGTTGCATCAATTTTGACCGCATACGGATTTTCTCCCTGCACAATCACCTTGGTCACACCGGCAGGCATTTTCTCATGCCAATCAGGGAGAAGCCTTGTTTCCTGCACAGAACCCATCATTTCCCTGACTTGCGTAGTAAGTCCCAGTGAGCTAACCAAAGCAAATCCGATACAGAAAAAAACCAATACAGCCGTAATGAACATACTGAACAAATCATAACGAATGCGCTCACGTGTCCCTTTCCACGCTGTATACATTAAAATCTCCAATCCCAGCAAAACAAATACGACAGGCCACCACGTCAATATCTGCTCCAGGGTGCCTGCTCCCCAAAACTTGGAGGCACACGTTACGCCGCCTAACAGGACAAGAAAAAGTCCCATTGAAAGCCTTCCGACCTTCCATACCCCTGCTGAAGCTGTTGATGTCTTGTGGGATTCCCTCTTATTGGATGATGGACCAGAAAAACCTATAGAGCTTGTCCCGTCACCAGGAGAATGATGGACTCCCTTCATGGGAGCCTCACTCTTTGAAAATTCAGTATCCATTCTATCGCTTCTCCTTTGCCCGTTTCGTTTTGGAGTTACCGATCATCATCCAAATACCACCGCCGATCAACAAGAAGGATACAATAATTGTTCGTAAATACGTGTCAACGATATTGTAAATCTGCCCTTCTGGAAACAGGCGATCCAGCACAGGAACCAGGATGTTAATCAGGATGTAATAAGCACCCAGCGCCAGCAATCCCAAGCCTACCCACCGATGATATTGTGCAAACATGCCGATGACAGGCTTGTCAATCAGTGGTTCCCGACCATAACGGCTTACTTGCTGCAACGCATCAAAAAAGCTGTAAAACCAGATGACTGGAATCAGGAACAAAAAGAGCGAAAGATGCAGCACATCCAGCACATAGATTCCTCCTAAAAACAGCAGCATGAGCTGAAGCCCCCGTTTTTGCAGACCGATATACATATGCCCGGCACCGGGAAATACGGATAAAATCGAAGCCAGCATTTTACTGCGCCGTCCCTCAACTCTTCCATGCTCCAGTTCCTCAAACAAAGTCCGGTCCTGAAGAATTTCTCCTGCTTGCTTGCGATGTACAAGCTGCACCGCATCAAACATGCAATACAGCCAAATAATCGGCAACACGCCTGCAAACGCCATAAACCCAGATTCGTTTGTAACGCTGGTAATAAAGATGAGAATTACTCCAAAGCCAAAGAAGGACATCAGAAAAGACAAGCCACGCTGCATTAGCCCCAGATGAAGGTGCCCCAATCCCGGGATGAACGATAGCAATATGGTGAAAAAACGTTCATTATCCGACCCTTTTGGGTAAGCGGGCGAACCCGGCGCCCCGTAGTATCCTTGCTCATAAGGATTATAACCTGGACCGTAGCCTACTCCTGCTCCCGGTACATCCGTATTTGTATCTGTTGCACCTTCCGATGCTTCTACCCCCAAGCCTTCACCTCCATAAGATACATGCTGAGCGTAAAAGCCATACGGGTTCGGACCTGTATGAGAAGGATGCGGAGGATATGGAGCAACAACTGTACGAGCATCATTACGCAATAAGCTGATCATGATATGCAGCATACTCAATCCCCATAAAAGAGTGGCCACAAAAATACTAGCCAAAAAAGGCCCTTCGTCCCTGGCTACCACCGCAAGAAAAAAACCTCCCGCCAGACATCCAAAAAACAAAATTGTATATACAAACGCATTGGCTTTGCGCTTCCAGTAATAGTGTCCTACACCAGGGATGATATTCAGCAGAAATGCCAGCAGTTTGCTTCGTTCTGTATAAGGCACAGCTACACTTCCTTTCTAATCTTGGGATATTGCCAAATCCGAATTTTAGGGTTTTAATTTGTCGAGCCAGCTTGTCGTAGCTCGCATGACCTCTTCACTGTAAGAGACGCGTTCTTTTGAAGGAATCGGCTTTCCGTTGTTTTGCAGCATTTTGTCAAAAGCACCACTGGACAGCAAGATCAAGGTCAGGCTTGCCGCTATAACATAGTGAAACACAGGCTTTTCAAACCAGCGACGCTTGTTAAAAATGACTTGACTCGCTTCTGCGTCTATATCGGAAAGAACGGCCATGACTCTATCTGTGAAGTGCTCCGCATTTATCTGGGCAACATGATCTTCTAAGGTCGGTTCCAGTTGCTCCAGTGCAGCAAGATATACATCCAGCGCCTGTTCGTCTTCCAGCAAAAGCTTTTCCAGCCGCTCAGACTCTTCTAACGTGCAAGTTCCTGTTATATAAGCATGCCAATCCTTTAATTGCCCTTCCATCCACGGTTTATCCTGTTGTTCAGTCATTGCCATTCCTCCTCCTTCCAGTGATTTCGAATCCATTGCCGTGCCCGGTAAAGCCTGGACTCTACCGTTTTTAAAGCTACCTGCGTCTCATCCGCAATTTGGTCATAAGTTTTGCCCTGCATATAATAGGCTCGAATAATATCCCGATGCTGCTGGGGCAACTGGGCGATTTTTTCCGATAGTTCTACATTCCGTTCCTCGCGGATCAGGCGCGACAGCATATCCTCATCCCGGGAAGGGAACTGTACGAGCGTTTGTGCGACGTCTACGAGCTCTGTGGGCCGCCTGTCCTGTTTCCGCTTGATATCCAGCGCTTTGTGGAGCGCAATTCGACTCAGCCACGTTTTGAAACCTTCGTTCCGGTACTGGGGGAGAGACTTATACACCTGAACGAACGCTTCCTGTGCGGCATCTTCCGCTTCCTTACTGTCATGCAATACCGAATAGGCGATATGAAACACATGCTTGCTGTACAGTTCTACGATCTCACGGAACGCCTGCCGATCACCAGACCGGATTCGCTCAATGATTCTCTCTATATCAATGACGCTCTCCCCCTTCCCAATACTATAGACGTCAGAGAATTTTCTCCCCCTGCATATTTTTAAAAATATTTAAAAAGGACACACCCTCCAACCGGAGTGGTGTGTCCTCTATCATTAAAGCCTGCTTGCTCGCTTTAATTTTCTGCTTCATTGATGGTGCACAGGCGATGACACAGACCACTGCTTTAGCTGCGTCCGCCACCACGGAATCGCTGGGCGTATTCTTTGGCATCCTGTGCATTGCGCACACGGTTTCGACTCCACTCCAGCAATATGCGGTCTATATATCGGAAGTGCACCTTTCCTGCAAACACCGCTTCCTTCAAAGCCAGCAAAATCAGCTCTTCGGGATAACGATCCTGATCCATCCAGCTGTTGATCGTCTCGTATTCCATCGGTGACAGCGGCCGACCAAATTCTTTCTCGAAAATCGTGAACAAATTTCGTTCTTCTGTAGGCGAAGATTGCGTTGTTCCATTCTGAATCTCAGGTTGCCCGGCAAACAAAAAGTCGTCCTCATCGTCTGTCTCCGTACGCTCGGCAATCATACATTCCGCCAGCTTACGATACAGTCCCGTCAAATTGTAGCGTTCAAATTGTACGGATGAGCTGCGGTCCTCCACAGAATCAATCCGCAAAAAGCCTTCTTTCGTCAGCTTGCTGAAATAGAGCGCGATTTCGTTCGCAGTGCATCCGATACGAGCCTGTAACTGCTCCCATGTTGGAAATTCATTACGTTCCGCCTGTTTAAAAGCAAGTAGCTGCATCAGCAGCAGCATTTCACCATCCGTCAGCCGAAGCGTCCGATAATGCTTGAGCAGGGCGTAGGGAATCTGGACCATTCCGGCTTCCATAGCAAAGGCTGCTCCCTCCGCCCACCCAGCCGCAGATGTCTTGTCGAATGATCCGGTCATCGGTTACGGATACAGACGATACAGCATACGTGGGAACGGAATCGTTTCACGTACATGATCGAGCCCGCAAATCCAGGCTACTGTACGCTCCAGTCCCAGTCCAAAGCCGGAATGCGGAACGCTGCCATAGGTGCGCAGATCCATATACCACTGGTAAGCTTCGCGTGCTAGGTTATGCTCGTTAAAACGCTCTTCCATCAAGGCCGGATCATCAATCCGTTGGGAACCCCCGATAATTTCGCCATAGCCTTCAGGAGCGATCATATCGGCACACAAAACAACCTCTGGACGAGTTGGGTCGGGTTTCATATAAAATGCCTTAATGTGAGCCGGCCAATGTGTAATGAATACAGGCTTGTTGTATTTCTCGGCAATAGCCGTTTCATGAGGAGCGCCAAAGTCTTCACCCCAAGGAATATCGAATCCTTCACCTTGGAGGAACGCAATCGCCTCATCATACGTGATGCGTGGGAATTCGCCTTGAATTTGCTCCAGCTTCGAAACATCGCGTCCAATCGTTTCAAGTTCCTTTGCACAATTTTTCAGAACAGACTGTACGATATGGCTTACAAACTGCTCCTGGATGCGCAAGGATTCTTCATGATCCACAAAAGCCATCTCCGGCTCAATCATCCAGAACTCAATCAGGTGACGACGTGTTTTGGACTTTTCTGCGCGGAACGTTGGGCCAAAGGAATATACCTTACCCAAAGCCATCGCTGCCGCTTCCATATACAATTGTCCACTTTGTGTCAAATATGCATCTTCGTCAAAATATTTGATGTGGAACAGCTCTGTTGTGCCTTCTGCGGAAGAAGGCGTCAAAATCGGCGGGTCCACCTTCGTAAAGCCGTTGCCATTAAAAAATTCCTGTACAGCACGGATGATCTCCGCCCGTACGATCAGAACAGCACGCTGCTTGGCGGAACGCAGCCACAAGTGACGGTGATCCATCAGGAAATCTACCCCATGCTCTTTTGGTGTAATCGGGTAGTTTTCAGTCAGATGAATAATTTCAATGCCTGTAACCGTTAATTCAAAGCCTGATTGGCTACGCGGTTCCTCACGCACGACTCCAGTCCCATACAGG
>NZ_JH601056.1:46928-78187 GCF_000245715.1 Paenibacillus sp. Aloe-11
CATTCCAAATGTCCTCAGACACTTCACTTTTTACGATAACCCCTTGAATATATCCGCTACCGTCACGCAGTTGCAGAAACTGAATTTTACCGCTAGATCTTTTATTGTTTACCCAAGCGCCGATTGTAACCGTTTCCCCTACATGGCGGCCTACTTGGGCAATCGTACTTTTATTCGTCATAAACGTCTCTCCTCTTAACCGAAAATCAAACAGCCCTTCCCTAGGGTCAGGCTGTTTGTTCTCAACTGGTTAATACATACATGCTAAAGTATGTATGTATGCATAAAATTCATTTTATTTCAGCTAAGTTATTGTACCAAACGGAACGTGTCACGGGCAATAACCAGTTCTTCGTTCGTTGGAATAACCAATACTTCTACCTTGGAATTTGCCGTTGTAATCCGACGAGGCTCACCAGAGCGAATAGCGTTCAGTGATTCATCCAGCTCGATACCGAGGAATGTCAGTTGCTCCAACACTCTCTTACGCAGAACAGCGGAATTCTCGCCCACACCTGCTGTAAATACAATCACGTCTACCCCGTTCATTGCCGCAGCATACGAGCCAATGTATTTACGCAGACGGTATTCATACATTTCGAATGCCAATGTAGAATTAGCTTCGCCTTTTTCCATACCTTCTGTGACTTCACGCATATCACTGCTGATACCGGAAATCGCTAAAAGTCCACTGTGCTTGTTCAGCATGGAGTTAACTTCATTGACCGTCAATTCTTCTTTGTTCATAACATAAGGCACGATTGCAGGGTCCAAATCACCACTACGTGTACCCATCATAAGTCCTTCCAGTGGAGTCATACCCATGGAAGTATCTACAGACAAGCCACCTTGGACTGCTGTTATACTACCGCCATTACCGATATGACAAGTAATGATCTTCAAATCTTCCAGAGGACGACCCAGGAATTTGGCAGCTTCCTTACTAACAAAATCATGTGAAGTACCATGGGCACCGTAACGACGTACCTTGTACTTATTGTACAACACCCGTGGAATAGCGTACATGTAAGCTTTCTCAGGCATCGTTTGGTGGAACGAGGTATCAAATATTACAGTCTGCGGCACATTTGGCATATTTGCTTCTGCGGCTCTAATCCCCATCATGGAAGGCGGGTTATGCAGTGGCGCAAGGTCGAACAGGCGACGGATTTCACTTTTTGCTTCAGGCGTTATAAGCGCTGACTGCTTGAAGATCTCTCCTCCATGAACCACGCGATGGCCTACAGCCTCAATTTCGCTAACGCTGGAAATCACACCATGCTCCGCATCTGTAAGTGCATTGAGCACTTTACGGACCGCTGTGGTATGCTCCAGAATTTCGCTAACTTCAGTATATTCTTCTTTGCCCGTTGGCTTATGCGTCAGGATGGAAGAGTCCATACCGATACGCTCGACCAGACCTTTCGCCAAAACGGACTCATCCGTCATATCATACAGTTGGTATTTCAGGGAAGAACTCCCTGCATTGATTACGAGAATTTTCATATCCGGTCACCATCCTTGTCGTACTTAAAGAACCCTTCGCCCGATTTTACGCCCAGATTACCTGCACGCACCATTTTCTTCAAGACGATGGACGGACGATATTTCAATTCGCCGAATTCGCGGAACATCCGCTCCAGAGCGGCCAAAACGGAATCCAGACCAAAGCGGTCAGCCATTTCCAAAGGACCGTTTTGGAAGCTGTAGCCGATTCGCATAGCATCGTCGATATCTTCAGCGGAAGCTACACCCTCTTGAAGCACATGTGCTGCTTCATTGATCAGCAAGCAAATGATACGGCTTGTTACGAAGCCTGGGGATTCATAGATCATAACCCCTTTTTTCTCTACTACTTCTTCAACAAACATTTTAGTGTTCTCAAACGTATCGTCCGAAGTTTTCAAGCCACGAATAATTTCTACAAGATCAATGCGGGATACCGGATAAATAAAGTGCATGCCAATCACACGCTCTGGATACTTGGTCGAGCTCGCAAGCTCGGTCAGGCTCAGCGTGGATGTATTACTTGCAAGAATAATGTTGCTTGGACACACATGGTCCAGCTCTTGGAAAACGGTTTTCTTCTCGTCCAGGTTTTCTGTAATGGTCTCAATGACCATATCACAACCGCCAAGCTCCGCCAAATGGGATACTTTTTGAATGCGGGATAAAATCAATTTCTTCTCCGCTTGAGTGATTGCCCACTTTTCCAGCTGTTTGTCCAGACTCGTTTCAATCATATTGTAGGCGTAGTCTAGTTTCTCTGGTGTCTGCTCTACCAGCAGCAC
This sequence comes from Paenibacillus sp. Aloe-11, assembly GCF_000245715.1. Lineage (NCBI taxonomy): Bacteria > Bacillati > Bacillota > Bacilli > Caryophanales > Paenibacillaceae > Paenibacillus > Paenibacillus sp. Aloe-11. The sequence goes on from NZ_JH601056.1 coordinate 49,220, forward strand.
ATCAATTCCTTTGGACGCGAGCATTTCAGAAATACCTTGGCCCATGGTGCCGCCGCCGATGACGCCGATTTTTTTAAATTGCATGTTTCTTAATTCCACCCTTTCCTGGTCATTCTCATATATTGTATCCTTCTTTGTCGAAAAATACATGTTTATGTTCCAATAGATAATAATATCTTAGCACGGACTAAAAGTAAAAAAAAATAACCAGCATAAAAAATTATGCTGGTAATAAAGCATTTTCACTAAATTGACATCTAAATTGGTCTCCGGACAGTGTTTCTTCCTTCATCAGGATGTCAAGAGAGTTGTCGAACACAGGGCGATGCTTCTCAAGCAAGTCCAAAGTTCGGGTATGAAGTCCATCCATAATCTGGCTGTTTTCCCGCATAAGTTCTTCTTTTGTTACCATATCCATGTTAATAATCCCAAGTGAAGTCAAACCGGAGGTCATCATTGTATGAACGATATTCAGCGCCTGCTCAAAATCATTACTTGAGCCTGTACTGCGACCGCCATAGTAGATTTCCTCCGCTACAGCCCCGGCGAGGGAGATCATAATCTGCTCCTCCAGGAACTGCTTGGTATATAGATAATGCTCTTGCTGTGGATTGTGACGCACATAGCCGAGCGCTTTCCCGCGTGGGCTGAGCGCAACCTGGCTCACACTGCCGGGACGAACGATTTCGGCCATAATAGCATGTCCCAGTTCATGAATGGCTACACGCTTTTTCTCTTCCAGCGTTGATTCACGGTCCGTTTTCTCGCCCATCATCACCTTGTCAATGGCCATCGACAGATGTTTCTGGGCAATCATCTTCTCTTCCTGTCTCATCGCATAGATGGCCGCTTCATTCATGACGCTTTCCAGCTGTGCACCGGAAAAGCCATAGGATTCTTCAGCAATTTTGTCCAGATTCGCATCTTCCTGAATCGGTTTATTTTTGGCATGGATTTCCAGAATATGAAGACGACCCTTTTTATCGGGCAAATCCACTTGAATATGACGGTCAAAGCGTCCTGGACGAGTTAAAGCACTGTCCAGCATTTCTTTACGGTTAGTAGCCGCAATAAGCAAAATACGTGGCGTATCCGTTGAATAAATGCCATCCATTTCTGTCAGCAGCTGATTCAGGGTCTGATCATACTCACGCTGCTGTCCACCCTCACGCTTACCGCCAATTACATCAATCTCATCAATAAAAATAATCGCATTTTCCTTCTTTTCCTTAGCGGCACGGGTGCGCGCCTCGCGGAACAGCTCACGGATACGGCCTGCACCCACACCAACGTACATTTCAACAAATTCACTGCCTGAGGCAGCAACAAATACAGAATTGGTATAATGTGCAGCTGCCTTCGCCATCAATGTTTTCCCGGTTCCCGGAGGGCCTGTGAGCAAAATGCCTTTTATCGGACGAATACCAAATTTGGAAATTTCATCATGCCGATTCAAAAAGTCCATGGCCTCGCGCAGCTCCTGCTTGGCGCTTTCTTGTCCGCCGATTTCTTCAAAGGTCAGCTTGTCCGGGCCATTTTTTTTACGTTTACGCTCTTGACCGGCACCCACAGCCAAGCCACCGCGCGCATGCATGAGCATCAACAAGCCGCTGATCATGATACCTACGATCAGCAGAGGGATAATGTTCACCCCAATAAAGATGAGAAATATGATAGTTACCGGCACAATGCCGATTAGTGCTTCCTTGATCCATCTAGGCATTAGGCCATACCCCCATTTGCTGAGATTGACGTGGCAAAACGATAAACTTGGTCGCTTTACCTTCGCTGAGTCGGATATAGACATTGTTCGAATCCATATCAGTATCAGCCTGAATACCCGTCTTTTTCTTTTTCATCTGCTCAACGGTAGATGAAATTTGAGTATATTTTTTATTTTCCATCGCTTCCGCTACGGGGAACATAGCCTCAGACCACCATTGATTCAGTGCTGAATTGGAATGATCTGCAATGTCCAGCTTGATGGTACGGCTACCGATGATGGACTGTCCTTTTTGCTTAACTACATTGACCAATCCGGCCACATCTGCCTGTGGCTTGAGATCCAGTTTCAATACAACCTCTTCCGGTTTAATATCTATTTGAGCGCTTGTCACGCCGGGATATTGAGTAACCAATGTTTCCAGAGGATTTTGCATTGTAACCTGACGGTAAATGAACCATCCTCCAAACAACAGCGATGCTGCCAAAACTGCCGCAACAACGATAGGAACTACACGCAATTTCAAATAACATCCTCCTCTCAAAATGTAAAACAAAGAAGAAACGGGACGAATGTCAACAACAACCAGACTTATGATCTTGAACTTGCAGCAATCAGCAAGCTTTTTTCTATCATATTTGTCTATCACTCAGAAATATAGTATATCATATCGTATATTGAATATCGAAGGCAATGTGTGGGGAAGTTGAGGTTAGGCAAAATCATTGGTTATGGGTGGGTGGGGGAGACGCTGCGTGTAGGATTTGATCTTGCGATCGCTGTTGCCATGGGATTCTCTTGATGGTATAAAACATTTAAAGGTTAGAATCCCATGGCAAAGGCGAACGCTCCGCTTCTCCAGATTCAAATCCTCCACTCCGCTGCTGCCCGCCATAAAGATGAATTTTGCCTTAGCAGGAAAGTTGGGTAGGTAAGGATGCTTCGCTGGCTTTCAGCCAAGCTCCGCAGGGTTGGTAGTTAAAAAGACGTAAATACGAATTTCGTCGTATTTACGTCTTTTTTTATTTTACTTCTGATGTCTAGATTTATTTCCCTATTTCGGCTTTCTTTGCGTTCTTTCAGTTACTCCTGCTTTTACAATACATAATCCTTTATAGGAACATCATGCCGCCGTCGATCAGAGGGGATTGTCCTGTCATGTAATCGGAATCCGGACCTGCCAGGAAGGAGACGAAGGCTGATACATCTTCCGGTGTAGAGAGACGACCAAGCGCAATTTTGCTGCCGAATTCCTTGGTGGCATCGCCTATAGCTTCGCCTTTGGAGGCCGTAATTTCTTTATCAATTCCACTCCACATCGGAGTTTGTACAATACCGGGACAGTAGGCGTTGACTGTAATGCCATATTGCGCATATTCCTGAGCCGCGGTTTGTGTTAATGCTCGAACTGCAAATTTAGTTGCAGAGTAAATGCCCAGATTGGCGTTACCGACATGACCTGCCTGTGAAGAGGCATTAATGATTTTACCCCCATGACCCAGCTCTCTAAATTGGGCTGCGGCCGCCTGAATGCCCCACAGTACACTGGTCACATTGATATGAAACAACTTATCAAAATCAGCCAGTGTAACATCTTCCAACAGCTTGGCAGGAGCAATCCCCGCATTATTCACGATAACATCAAATCCACCGAGTTTGTCAGTTGTCTCCTTGACGGCGGCAAAAACCTGATCCCGGTTGGAAACATCGACTTTAAGCGCAATCGAGCGCCCTCCTGCCTTTGTAATTTCATCAGCCACACTTTTAGCCGTTTCTTCATTCAAATCTACGACTGCCACGGCGAAGCCATCTTGACTCAGACGTAAAGCGATAGCCCGCCCAATCCCTTGACCTCCACCTGTTACCAATGCAACTTTCCCATCCATTTTTCCCATGTTCATGAATCTCCTTTGGTGAATAAGTAGTCATGATAACATAGCCACAAAATTATGGGTTACGTTAGTCCGCATCTATGATTAAACCATTTTTAGGAAAAAATTATTATGATATATGTAATAGACTTCATATTTAGACTCTTTAAGGGAAATTCAAGCAAGCTTGAAAGATACATGTGGAGCCACTCGCAGGCAAGATGGTGCTTCCCATCGCTGTCATTCCATGATACATACTAATCAAACATAAAAACTAAAAAACGTAAATACGATTTAAATCGCATTTACGTTTTTTTCTTAGCTTTCAATCATTCCAAGCTATATAAACTGAGTTTAAAAGTTAAAAATCCGGGAACAAGATTGACAGATGTAAAGCTCAAAACGGAGACAAGCGCAGCCCGGCGTCCGTAACACCCCCTACCCTCAACTCCCTGGTGTTTGGAGTGACTTCATGGCGGTCAGCCAGCGGAGTGGGCCATTTGAATCTGAAGAAGCGAAGCGTTCGCCTTTGCTATGGGATTCTTACCCTTGAAATATTTAATATAATAAAGAATCCCGTAGCAATAGCGATCGTAAGATCAAATGGACTGCGCAGCGCTCCCAAGCTCTCCTGGCGCTCCCAACACTCCAAAACCACCAATCCCCACCTCAACATCACTCTAGTAATTAGGCAATGTATACTTTACCCCTGTCGATCCCCCATCTGAGAAACGGTAAAAGGTATAGTTATGATGGCTTCCATCATTGTAAAACAGCTGCCACACATATTCGCCATTGAACACACTTGGCTGGAGGCTCACGATCTCTGCATCTGGAAGCTGCTGCTCAATAATTGCCGTCATTTTCTCCTCGTCGACTCCGTTTTTCAATAGCTCGGTATGGACACCACTATTATCTGCGGCAGGTACATTAGGCTGTCCCTCCATTTTTTGAAAGGGAACCCACACCATTATATTTTCATTTTGGGCATTTTTCCCTTGAACTACCCAATATATCTGACTCCATACTGACTTCCATGTACGAGTCGTGCTGACCAGACCACCCGATTGCTTGGCCTTTATGATAGCGGCATTCCTCTCGGCCACCTGGTCTTGCGTAACATAAGAATAATACCAGAACATGCTGACCAGGATCAGTATCACGGCCAAAATAGCGACCGCTATCCATTTTTTCTTATTTTTCAAAACCTGTGCTTCCTCTCTAAGGGGATGTGACACCTGAATTAGCGCGACAGCAGCCCTTCAAAGGCGGCTTGTGCCTCATGTTTGATGCGTTCCTCGTCCATCGTCAGGCACTCACCGTTTTTCACGACCTGACGACCGTCTACCCACACATGGGCCACATCCTTGGCACTTGCAGAGTATACAGCATGGGAAATAAGGTCCGTACGCGGCAGGAAATGCGCCTGATTCAGATCCAACGCGATAAAGTCAGCCTTGTTGCCTGCTGCCAGCACTCCCACCTCATTTAAACCAATCGACTTCGCGCCGTACTCGGTTGCCAGACGCAGTGCTTCATTCGCAGGAACTGCCGTAGGATCACCGGATACTCCCTTATGAATGAGAGCAGCCAGACGCATTTCCTCAAACATATCCAGATTATTATTGCTGGCAGGACCATCCGTACCGAGCGAAACGGTAACCCCTGCACGCAGCAGCTCAGGCACTCTTGCTACACCACTTGCCAGCTTCAGGTTGCTGCCCGGATTATGGGAAACCGCTACACCACGTTCAGCCAGCAAGGCTATTTCCTCGTCGTTCAAATGAACGGCATGGGCAACAAGCGAAGGACGGGAGAAAAAGCCGAGCTTATCCAAATGTGCAACTGGACGCAAGCCATAATCACGTACGTTTTGCTCAACTTCGGCAATAGTCTCGGACATGTGGGTGTGCAGCGGTAAATTCAAATCATGCGCAGCCTGTACAAATTTTTCGATAAATGCAGGCGGACATGTGTATGGCGCATGTGGAGACATCATTGTTGTAATGCGACCATCCGCCTTGCCATGCCAGTTACGTGCAAAAGTCACAGCCTCAGCCAGCTTGATTCGCTGCTCCTCCTCTGAGCATAATCCAATCGCTCCACGCATCAGACTCGCACGAATGCCTGACTCTTCAGCTACACGAGCCACCTCATCCATATGATCGTACATGTCCAGGAAGGTCGTCGTACCGCCTTTCAGCATTTCCAGCACAGACAAGGAAGTACCCCAGTATACATCTGAAGCTGTAAATTTGGCTTCCATCGGCCACATTTTCTCCTGAAGCCATACTTGAAGTGCCAAATCATCGCCATACCCACGCAGCAGTGACATCGCCGCATGACCATGCGTATTAATCAGACCTGGTAAAAAGAGCAAGCCTTTGCCGTCAAATGCTTCTGTATCTTCCTCTCCTGCAGGCAAAGTCTCGCCAATGTAAGTAATCCGGCTATCCTCCACAATCATATAGCCATGGATTACCCCGGCTTCAGGTCCGTTTACGGCAAAGGAGCCGTTTTTAATCATCCATTTATTCACTGTCATCTTGCGATTCTTCCTTTCCATCCTCTAAATAATAAGCGAGGCTTAGCAAATCGGTTGTAAAATCTGTGGTATGTACCCGGATGTTGTCCGGGGTTTTCAGAATGATCGGTGCAAAGTTCAGGATCGCTTCAATACCACACTCAATCAGCTTGTCGGCCACGTGTTGCGCTTCGAAATCCGGTACAGTAATAATCCCGATCCGAATATTTTTTTCTTTCACAGTCGCCTCCAATTGATCCATTGGCTGAACGACCAGCGTATTGATCATCGTTCCGGTCTTCTCAGGAACAGCATCAAATACGGCTACAATTTTCATATTGTCTTTTAAGTAAGCATTATAATTCGAGAGGGCTTGCCCCAGATTACCTGCTCCGACCAATGCAACGTTGATTTGCTGGTCAATTTTTAGGATATGACGTATTTTTTCAATCAGATAAGTCACATCATAGCCGATACCCTTTCGGCCAAAATCTCCAAAGTATGCGAGATCCTTGCGGATTTGGGCCGGATTCAAATTCAGCCTTTGCCCCAGATCCTGGGAAGAAACCGTAGCCACTTCCCTTTTGTTCAGTGCATTCAGATAGCGTAGATATACGGGCAACCTCCGTACAACTGCCTCAGAAATTTTTTCTGATTTCATACTTGCTCCCCCTAATTGTAACGGACATGTCTCATGTCCGTCCGTTATGCCTCAGTCTCCGGGGCGGATTGGAGCCATTCAGAGATGCGGGGCACCATTTGCTCCGTCGGCATATGCTCCATTTTTGGTCCCGGTAATGAGTACAAAAAGTGCTTTCCGTAATAGGATTCGATGACACGTGTATCGTAAACGATGACGACCCCGTGGTCGCTCGCTGTACGTACCAAACGCCCGAACCCCTGTTTAAAGCGAATGACTGCCTGTGGAACAGACAGCTTCATAAATGGATTTTTCTTCTGCTGCTGCAGCAGCTCGCTTTTCGCCTCCAGCAACGGGTGATTCGGCGGTTGAAACGGCAGACGGACGATGGCCAAACACGTCAGCGCCTCGCCTGGAATATCAACACCCTCCCAGAAGCTGCTGGTTCCCAGCAATACAGAAGCCTTGGCCTCCTGAAAACGCCGGGTGAGCTTGCTGCGGCTCCCACTGTCTACACCCTGTCCCAGCACAGTGATGTCGCTGGAAGACAATGCCTCTTTGAGCGGCTCATACACTTGCCGGAGCATACGGTAAGAGGTAAACAGAACGAGCATTCTCCCCCGGGTCGCCTGTGCAGTCGCGCCTAGCGAGCTGACAAGCATATTAACAAAATGCGCATCTCCTACACTGCCCTTTACACTCGGGAAATCGCGGGGAATGACCAGCAGCACCTGATCCCTGTAGTTAAAGGGTGACGGGAGCTGCGAAGTCATCAGCCGTCCCTCATCTGCAGCTTCCTGCAAACCGAGCTGATCGGTCATGTACTGAAACGATTTATCCACCGACAAAGTAGCTGAGGTCAGAATAATGCTTCTTTTTTTGTCAAAAAACATTTCTTTCAGCTGGCGGCTCACATCTACAGGCACTGCATAAAATTGCAATGATTTACTGCGGAATTGCCCACTCGCTTCAAGCCAGTAGACGGTCGTCTCATCATCAAGACGTATAAAGAGACGCAAATTCTCCTTGATTCCGGCTAAATCCTTGAGCAGTCCTGTAATATCCGTAATAAGGCTGTCAGCCGCATAATCATCATATTCTTCCTTTACGTCCAGCATGAGCTTGTCACCCTTGCGCAAAATTTCGCTTAGTGTGACATTTAACTGATTTTCCAGCGCAGACGCTTGATCCCACTTGGCAGGCTTGGCCGACGGCTTGAGACGAGAAGAAAATTGTCCTGTTTCACCCGGTGTCGCATCACTTCGCTCCGGCAGCATACCAAATAGCTTGTCGCTCAGCAAATCCCATGTTTCCTTGACCTCCAGCACAAGCGGATATAGCTGGTCGATGATTGAAGCCCAATCTGCCGACTTCTCATGTCCAGACTTCACCAACTGCTGACGCAATGAAGGCAGCTGTCCATTCTTGCTGTCTTTGAACAGTCTGGTCAACGTATGAACGAGTGTGAAATATTTCATATGCATGCCCAGATGCTTGCCAGCGACCTCCTCCAGATGGTGTGCTTCATCAATGACCAGATGCTCGTAGCTTGGCAACAGCTGATGGCTTGCCTTGACATCCGTAAACAGCTTGGAATGATTCGTAATAACCACATCCGATATTCCCGCCTCATGACGCGCACGATGATAAAAGCATTTGCGGAACCACGGGCAGGAGCGGCCAAGACAGGACTCGGAATCACTTGCTACCGTTTCCCAAAAATCTCCGCCACGATTGCTCAGATTCAGTTCTTCATCATCACCGGTTTCTGTCAGCGTCAGCCAGACGATCATCTGAGCCGCCGTTATTAAATCTTCCTTTGGTGTTGCGAAGTCTCTTCTGTTTATTTTATGTTCAAACTTGCGCAGACACAAATAATGCCCCCGACCCTTAAAAATGGCAGCCCGGAACGGAAACGGAATCACCTTCGTCAGCATCGGAATATCGCGCTCGCGCAACTGCTCCTGCAGATTGATGGTATGCGTACTTACCGTAACCCGCTGTCCATATTTTACACTGTGATACAGTGATGGAAGCAAATAACCGAGGGACTTGCCTGTCCCTGTACCTGCCTCGATCAACAAATGCTTGTCTTCACTCAGCGCCTGATTTACATCCTCTATCATTTGTACCTGCGCTTCGCGCTCCTCGTATTGGCTCAAGGATGAACGCAATTGATTTCGCACATCATCCATGTATTCCTCAAAGGAAACACCCGACAGCGGATTCGGATCATCTTCTCTGCGCGGAGCTGCCAGCTCTGTCCAATCCTCCACCTTCAGTGCAAGCTGACGATAAAACTGATGCCCATCCAAATCCTGAATGGGATCAAGCTCTTTCTCTTCACGCACCCCGTCAAGAAACCAGCCAAGATCACTGTCTTCCTCTGCAAACAAATCGCTGAGCCGCTGTATCGTGATTAAAGGCAACGCTTGAAGCTCAGCCAGACACTTTAAGAACACCTCAGCCGTAGCCAGCGCGTCACTGTCTGCTTGATGGGGGCGATCATGAGCCAGCCCGAACTCAGAAGAAACAAATCCGAGTTGATAGGAGGAGAGCGATGGAAACATGATTTTCAGAAAATCCATCGTATCCAAAATTCTGCCGCTAAACGGCAGGTATCCGCACCGATCTAAAGCGTTTTGCAAAAAATTAAAATCAAATGCCACATTATGACCGACCAGGACAACATCATCCAGCAAAGGGACAAGCTCCATCATCATCTCTTCAAGTGCAGGAGCATCCTTGACGTCATCGTCTGTAATTCCGGTCAACCCCGTAATAAAAGGCGGAATGGGTCTGCCAGGGTTCACATAAGAACCGTAAACACGGGAAATGCTGTTATCATGATCTATAATTGCAAGTCCGACTTGAATGATGTCATCCGCGGACTGGGTGCCTGTCGTTTCAAAATCCAATACCGCAAATTTCATTCGGGCTTAATCCTTTCTTTTGACACATACAAAAAATAATAACTCTGTATAACAGCATATCAGAAGATCGCCTTTTTGGAAATTAAGACAGCCAAAAAAGACGATGCACACGCCGCCTGGGAAGGTGGGCATGCATCGTCTTACCCGGTGTCTGACAACAGCTACATCCAGGTCATCATCGAGCTGTCGTAGCGAAGCATTTCGGTACCGAACAAACAGGCTTCCATATTGTGCAAGGGCTCGGGCATCGCAGGATCAAGCTGGTGCGCGAGAGCAAAACATTTTTGCGCAGCCGCTACGTCAGCCTGTTTGGCCATCAGACAGCCAAGCGCGTTATAGATGGCCGCCTTGAGTGTCGGCTGCTCAGTCAGGTCAAGCACCTGCTCAAAATGGCGTACAGCCTGCGCTGTATCCTCCAGTTGAAAATACGCCATTCCTAAATACATACGACTTTGCCAGCTGTTCGGAAAATGCTGTAATACCTGCTCGAACTGTTGAATTGCCTCAGGGTACATAAGCAGTTGATAATATCCTTGTCCCCGATTATAGGCAGGCAGCTCTTTTTCAGGCTGTTCCTTTCCAGTTAGCTCCGTGTCAGACATATCGGACTCTGCGGAAAAACCGGCCGCTCGCAGGCAAACCATTTTTTCCTCAAAGGCCAGCCATTCATCCATAATTCTGTCACTCATTTTCCGCAGCAAGCTCCAATGCTGCAGCAGCTCCTGTTTGCGCGAGCCTTGGGCTGATGGGTAATGCTTCACGATATCATCTAACATGCTGTTCATTTCTGCGAATACATGCTGGAACATGTGCATCCCGCCCTTACGAAAGATGGATTAGTACACTCACATTTTTCGCCTAAAGGGCGGGTTTCATCCGCACTCCCATTCATTACATGATCGTAGCGTGTACTTCCTTATTCGCCGTCTGAGCTGGTTTATTATGCTCATCCACGAATACTACAGTCGGTTTGTATGTTTTTGCCTCCTCATTTGACATCGAAGCGTAGGAAATAATAATGACCGTATCACCAGGCTGCACCAGACGCGCTGCCGCACCGTTGAGGCAGATCACGCCGCTGCCACGCGGTCCAGGGATAACATAGGTTTCCAGCCGCGCTCCATTGTTATTATTCACAATTTGAACCTTTTCATTTTCCAGCAGATCGGATGTCTCCATCAAATCCTCATCAATCGTAATACTCCCCACATAATTAAGATTGGCTTCAGTCACCGTCGCCCGGTGAATTTTCGATTTCATCATCGTTCTAAACATGGGAAAGCACCTCCGCTTTCTGTAATCTTATATTGTCAATCAGTCGGGTGTTCCCAAATTTCACAGCCAGCGCTACAATGATGTCCTCTTCAACATCACTTAGCCGCTGCTCAGGAAGAATTGGCTCCAAGCCGGGAAAAGTTAATATTTCAATGTAGTCAATGTCCGCCAAAGGCGAGGAAGTAATGGTGGACTCCACCATTTGGTGTATCTGACGAATCGTAAACGTATTTCGGACAACATCCTCGCTCACTTCACGCACCTTGCGCAGTGACCGGGACAGCACCAGTGCCTGCTCCCGCTGCTCTGCACTCAAATACACATTGCGCGAGCTCAGCGCCAAACCGTCAGCCTCTCTAACGATAGGGCAAGGTATAATCGTCACATTCATATTGAGATCGGTCACCATCTGCTGGAGCACAGCAACCTGCTGCGCGTCCTTCATACCAAAGAAGGCCAGATCAGGATTGACCATGTTAAACAGCTTCGCTACCACTGTCGTCACACCATCAAAGTGTCCTGGACGTGAAGCGCCGCACAAGCGTTCGGTCAAGGCGGATACGTGAATCTTGGTTCGGGTTGGCTGTGGATACATTTCTGCTACAGTTGGCAAAAACACAATATCCACGCCCTCACGCCGTGCTACCTCCAGGTCACGTGCTTCATCCCGAGGATAGCTGTCCAGATCTTCATTAGGTCCAAATTGAATCGGGTTGACGAAAATGCTGAGCACCACTGTATCTGACATTTCACGCGCCTTTTGCATCAAGCTCGCATGGCCTTCATGCAAATATCCCATCGTCGGCACAAAGCCGACTTTATGCTGCTGCTGCACAGAGGCAGAATCATTTACCACTTTTGCTCCATTTGCGCCAAGCTGGCGACGTTCAGCGATAGCCTGTCGCAGCTCGGCCACTTCTCTTACGATGATCATGACCGGGATTCCACCTTTTCCTTAGCTTGTTCCTGTGTCTGTCCTTTAGCCTTACCGTACAGAGCTTCCACGACACGGTCATCCGCACTGAACACATGCTCTTCAGCCGGAAAGGCCCGTCCCTTCACATCGCTCACATATTGCTCAATACTGCTGCGGATCAAGCCGCCTACATTGGCATAGGTTTTGACAAAGCGCTTGCTGTAATAAGGCGATGCATATTGAATCAGATCGTGGTAGACCAGCACCTGGCCGTCGCATCCGCGTCCAGCGCCAATGCCAATGGTCGGAATGGATAGTTCTTTGGAAATGGCAGTTGCGACTTCCTCAGTCACCAGTTCCAGTACAATGCCAAAGGCTCCCGCCTGCTCCAGTGCCTTGGCATCCTCCATCAACCGACGTGCGTCTGCTTCGTCCTTACCTTGAATGCGATAGCCGCCAATCTGATTGACTGCCTGTGGTGTAAGACCGATATGTCCCAGTACAGGTACACCTGCCCGAACAGTCGCTTTTACGACATCGGAAATTTCCGCTCCGCCTTCCAATTTGACAGCATGCACATGTCCTTCCTGCATCAGACGGCGGATGCCCTGAAGGCTTTCCGATACGCTGCTGTGGTATGTCATAAAAGGCATGTCCGCTACGATAAATGTATGCTCCGCGCCTCTTGCTACCGCCCGGGAGTGGTACACGATATCGTCCAAAGTTACGGGAATGGTCGAATCGTAACCAAGAACCACATTACCCAGTGAATCACCCACTAGAATCATGTCTATTCCCGCCTCCTCGGCTATTTTAGCCGATGGATAATCATACGCGGTCAGCATACTGAGCGGAATGCCCTCCTGCTTCATTTTTTTCATTTTCACAATATTCAGTGCTTGTTTTCCCGCCATTGCGAATGGCTCCCTTCCATCTTTTTTTTGGCACAAAAAATAACCTTTTATGAACGCCTGCATATGTGCGTCATTAAAAGGTCCGAACAGCCAAAAAAGACACTCATTTTGAGATCGTCCCTTCTGTCTCGGTCCTGTTCGGCTCAGAGCAGAATCCAACGTAACCTTCAAATGAAGTTATGATGGTTTTACAAACTTGCTAAAGTAGAGCATGTGCCCTTGGAGTGCAGCTCGGACCGTCCGATGCCGCCTCCTGCACAGTATAACAAAAAACATCCCATTTTTCACGTGAAGTTTTGCACAGGGAACATAGCGATTCCGGGCGCTATTCACAGCTATATTCGCTCTTACAATTGTATATCGCCTGAAATGACCTGAATTCGCTCTCCCTGATCCGTTTCTACCACTAGTGCCCCTGATGGGTCCAGACCAACGGCTATACCTTCCACCACTATTCCTTGTCCGGTATGAGCTCGTACGCTGCGGTTTATCGTTACCGATAAAGCCTCCCACAGCATGGCTATCGGCTGGAAACCCTGCTCCGCATACAACCTGCATAGCTGCTCCATCTCTTCCAGCACCGCAGCAATCAATTCAGTGCGGTCAATTTCACGCCCTGCTTCTATTTTCAAGGATGTTCCCAACTGAGTTAATTCTTCAGGATAATCATCCGTATTCAAATTCACATCAATGCCGATGCCGGCAATACAATAGCGGACCCGTTGATCCTCGGTTGCGGATTCCAGCAAAATACCGGACACTTTGCGGCCATGAATAAGCAGATCATTGGGCCACTTGATGCCTGCCTCCACACCCGTCAGCCGACGAATGGCCCTGCACACCGCCACACCTGTAAGCAGTGTCAGCTGGGGAGTAAAGCCTAGGGGCTGGGTGGGACGCTGCACAATGCTCATCCAGACGCCTTTGCCACGAGGTGAAAACCACTTCCGACCCAAACGTCCCCGTCCTGCCGTTTGCTCCTCCGCCAGCACTACTGTCCCCTCCGGCGCCCCCTCTTCTGCCAAACGCATGGCATCCTGCTGAGTGGAGACCGTCGAATCCAGAATAACGATACGTTGGCCGAACGATTCGGTATTCAATGCACGTGCCAGCTTGGAAACCTCCAGTCGGTCTGGATGGGACACCAATCGGTAGCCACGACGCGAGGAGGCTTCAATGGTGTAGCCCAGCTCACGCAGCTTGTTAATCTGCTTCCATATGGCCGTACGGCTGACCGAGAGGCGGCGGCTGATTTCCTCACCCGATACATAATCGGATGCCCCCTCCTCCAGTATGCCTAACAATCTTTCATGATTATTCATTACTTATCACCTGTTCTGTCACCTGTTTCGTCACCCGTTTCGCTTCCTGAAGCAATGCTTCTGTTTCATTCGGTATATCTCCGCAGGCGGCAGCCAGTAAAAGCCATTCCATCGTCTGTCCCAGCCAAGGCCCACCCCGTCGATTCATCGCTTGAACCAGTATATTTCCTGTAATGTTTAAATCCTTAATACGAATCACTGCAGCTTGCTTTGTCCATGAATTGGCCAATTCTGCCATCCGTGCCACATGCTGATCTGCCTCCAGCGATAATCCACGAAATGAAGCAGGCAGTACTTGATAAACCTCAAGCCAGTCTGAAGCGGTATCCCGTCCCAGCTTAATTAATAGTTGAATCCAGTTGCGGCGGAGTGCCTCATCGCGGCTGTCGTCATGTTTTTCAGAATCGGAGTCACCAGCTATTGCAACAGCACGGCTGACTAGCTCGGTCTCCCATTCCAGCAGATGAACCAGTCGCAGACGTACAGCGTTGGAGAAGGTCCAGGCTCTCAGCAGCTCGTCCGCCGCCTCTGAGGTCAGTCTGCAAGACAACAAAAGCAGGCCCCAACGCAGTTCATCCGGTAGCTGCACGATCCCGCCAAGCGCGTCCCCTTCACATTGCTCCCAGGGAACCGACACCTTTGTACAGGCCAGCAATCCGCTCCGGCTCAGCATGTCCAGACCGCGTAGCGGGTCCGGTCCGGACAGCATCTTTTCCAGTTCGACTCGCACGCGTTCCATCGCTATATATCGAAGTCCTTCTCTACGTCGAATCATCCCTTTCCAGGTGTTGAAAGCGATGCGGAAACGGAAAACAGAGGCAAAACGGATGCAGCGCAGCATCCGCAATCCGTCCTCCTCAAACCGTTCCTCGGCTCGCCCCACACAACGGACAAGAGCAGCTCGCAAATCGGCTTCTCCTCCAAACGGGTCCACTCGCTCTCCATATTCATCCATCGCGATCGCGTTCATGGTAAAATCACGGCGCATCAGATCCTCCCGGATCTCCTTCACAAAAGCAACTTCCGTTGGGCGGCGGTGATCAGCGTAGCCGCTCTCCGTACGAAATGTGGTTACCTCGAATGCATGACCGCCCTGCATGACCGTAACCGTCCCATGCTGAATTCCTGTCGGAATGACATGAGGGAACAGGGCTATGACCTGTTCCGGTTCAGCCGAAGTGGTCAGGTCCATGTCATGAATAGCGCGGCCTAATAGTTCATCCCGTACACAGCCGCCAACCCAGTAGGCCTCGTGGCCTGCTGTCGTAAGTGTATGTATGACCTCTTTGCCATGAAGAGCCATCTCTTGATCCGCATATTGCCAGGTATTTGTCTTCACAGGGTTTCCCCCTTTGCAAATATTCAATAAAAAAACGGACGCGAGTCCGCCTCCTTAAACGCAGATCGGTTTAAGCTCCGGCACCTCGCGTCCCAACACACGGTAATATATTTCTTCGTATTGACGGCTAATCAGCTTATCACAGAAAACAGTGCGAGCACGTGTCAGACAGGCTTCACGGAAACGCTCTGCCATCACTTCATCGGATAACAGCTCGACTGCATATTCAGCCATCGCCTCGGTGTTGCCAATTTCAGCAAGATATCCCGTACTTCCATGTACAACAAGTTCAGGTATGCCTCCTGCCTGAGAGCCAACGGTTGGCACCCCGCAAGCCATGGCTTCCAATGCAACCAGCCCAAAGCTTTCTTTTTCCGAAGGAAGCAACAGCACATCCGCCATGGAAATAACCTGTGCAATCTCATCCTGCTTACCCAAAAAGAATACCTTATCCTGTAAGCCTAATTCTTCGATTTTACAGCGGATTTTAGGAAGCTCCGGCCCTTCCCCGACCAGCAGCAGCTTCGAAGGTACTTTTTCCTGTACTCGTGCAAATATATCCAATACGTCTGCCACCCGTTTGACAGGGCGGAAATTGGAAATATGCATCATGATCTTTTCATCCGGCTGGGCAAAATCTCTCCGCAGCGAAGCCGCATCCCTTGGATAATACACCCGTTTGTCGACAAAGTTGTAGGTCAAGTCAATGGGCCGTGTAATCTCCAGGGCATCTATCGTCTCACGAATCAAATCCTTGGATACTGCGGTCACAGCGTCGCTTTTGTTAATCGCCAGTCGAATCAGGTCCTTCAACGATTCATCCTGCGCCAGCACCGTAATGTCCGTACCGTGCAGCGTGGTCACCACCTTGAGGTGATCGCCGACCATTTCCTTGGCCAAATAAGCGCATACCGCATGTGGTACGGCATAATGAACATGAAGTACATCCAAATTCTTCATTTGTGCAACCTGAGCCATTTTTGTCGCCAACGACAAATCATAAGGCGGGTATCTGAACACATAATAATCGTTAACCTCAACCTCATGATAGAATATATTTTTTTGGAATGCCCCGCCTAATCTGAACGGAATGCTGTTGGCAATAAAATGAACCTCATGCCCCTTCTCGGCCAGCAACTTGCCCAGTTCTGTCGCTACTACGCCGGAGCCACCCAGCGATGGATAACAGGTAATTCCAATTTTCAATTTGTCATTCAAGTTAAGCTGCCCCCCTTCCGTTCATCAGTAATGACTTTTAATAATAGTGATCCAAATACAGTGCACATCTCTGTCCGTTTTACGTTGGATTCTGTGCATTCATATGTCAAGAAATTTATAAATCCTTATGTGAATAGCTTAACCAGATGAGGTGTTTTGGACGCAAAGCCCTCTGCATATGGAATCAGCTTGCGCTGACCGAGCAGAGAATCCCGGGCTTTCACGCGCTCCACATAGCCCTGATTTAACGGCGTAGCTACCGTGTCCTTGCCCGGTGCAGCCTGAAATTGCGAAGCATAGCTTAACAGCGATTGCTCCTTGGCTTCATAGTGCTCAGTGATGTCCACGATCAGGTCCGTTCTGCCGATGTCATTAATAAAATAAAAATATAATTGCTCCACCAGCACCGCAGGTTTTTCCGGCATAAAGCGTCGTAGCTTGGCGTTAAACACTGCTTCTTCCACCAGCTTGCTGCACATCACATGATCGGGGTGCCGATCCTCCCAATACGGAGCAAATACGACTTTCGGAGCATGACGCCTGATCTCTGCTGTAACTGCAGCTACATGCTCAGGTGTCACATATAATCCACGGTCAGGCAGTCCGAGATTCGTACGTACGGCAAGCCCCAGCGCTTTCGATGCCTGCTCAGCCTCTGCCATACGAGTATCCACATCCCCATTCGAGGACATTTCAGCTCTTGTCAAATCGCACACGCCCACCTTGAAACCAGCAGCTGTATGCTTGGCAATCGTGCCTCCCATGCCAATCTCAGCATCGTCGGCATGTGCTCCAAAAATCAGTATATCCAGCGTCATTTTATATCACCCAGCTCGCCAATACCCGGTTTATATTTATGTACCAGCTCACGCCACGCAAAATCACCGCGATCCAGCGCTTTAACCAGTATCTCAGCTGTTGCAACATTGGTTGCGAGAGGAATCCCCTGCACGTCACACAGACGCAGCAGCGCGCTAATATCCGGCTCATGCGGCTGTGCCATTAACGGGTCACGCAAGAATATAATCATATCCATTTCGTTTTGCGCAACCAAGGCCCCAATTTGCTGGTCTCCCCCAAGCGGCCCTGACATGAAACGGTGAATTTGAAGCTTCGTTTGCTCCATAATGCGCAGACCTGTCGTACCTGTTGAATACAATTGATGTTCTGTGAACACATGCTCATAGGCTGTTATAAAGTTAACCATTTCATCTTTTTTACGATCATGCGCTATAAATGCAATCTTTAACATTCGAAATTCCTCCTGCCTCATTCTATATTTCCGTTCATCAATTCATTCGCATTTTTCTTAATCAATGTAATGCTCAAACCCGTATACAAGTCCTGGCTGCTCCATGACCTTTTGAATACCGATTTTAACACCAGGCATATAGCTTGCCCGCTCATAAGAATCCTGACGGATTTTAAGGGATTCTCCAAAGCCTCCGAATATCACTTCCTGCTGCGCAAATACGCCGGGAAGCCGGACACTGTGGATACGAAAGCCCTGATAGTAGCCGCCACGTGATCCTTCCAGTAATTCCTCCTCTTCCGGGTTGCCCTGTCGCAGCTCCTGGCGCTGCTCCGCAATCAGTTCTGCCGTTTTAATGGCCGTTCCCGAGGGCGCGTCCAATTTTTGGTCACCGTGATATTCGATAATTTCCAAATGCGGGTAGTATTTCGCCGCCTGAGCCGCAAACCGCATCATCAAGATGACTCCAATGGAAAAGTTAGGCGCAATCAGACCACCAATATGCTGTTCCCGGCACTGCTTGTCCAGTTCATCAATCTGTTCGGGTGTAAACCCTGTAGTTCCGATAACCGGACGAACTCCATGCTTGATCGCAAGCGCGGTATGTGCGTACGCAAAACGCGGCCCCGTAAAATCGACCATGACATCGGGCCTGCTATCCAGCAAAGCCTGCTCCACATCCTCCACAATAGCGATGCCCGCTTCCGGCAGTCCGACGAGAAGGCCGGCATCACTGCCGGCGTGGTTTCTGTTCACTGCGGCCACAAGCTGTAGTTCCTCATCCTGAAGAACCAACTTAACAACCTCACGGCCCATACGCCCTGCTGCTCCTACGACAGCTACTTTTATTGGCTCTGACATATCCCTACAACTCCTTATGCATCAATTTATGCTAGATTTGTTCATTCATCTGCTGGCATAACTTCTTCATGAGATTGGCAAGCTGTACATTGTGAGGAAACAAGGCAACCGCTTCGCGAGCAGCCTGCACAGCCAGCTTATATTCATTCATTTCGTCATAAATCAACGCGAGTAGCATAAAAGCATCACCGCATAGCGGATCAAGGGCAATCGCCTGTTCCAGCAGCAAGATTGCATCTCGATGCAGCTGTGGTGTAGTTTTGTCGACATCCAGCATCTTTCTGGCCTTCTCCGTAAGTTGCCTGGCTTGCTGCGCGTGCAGATGAAGCACATATTCATCCTGGTGTGGAGCCAGACGAACCGCGTGCTCTGCGTAAGTGAGCGCCTGCTCCAAACGTCCACTGCGGGCATAGGTAACCGAACACCGGAAATAATACTCCGCATGATCAGGCTGGGCTGAAATCGCTTGTTCAAACCATTCCACGGCCTGCTCAAAATCGTTCTGCAAAATGCATTGATAAGCTTTCTGAACGTATTCCTCCGCCTTCATGACACTGCACCTCCGGGTAACCGGTTTGGTACAGCATATGTACAAAACGCCTAATCGGTGTCCTTTTTGGTCCAGCGATTCGCGTCACGTGTATTAAATTTATGCATGACCTTGTCATGAGCCTCGGTCAAATTTATACCCAGCGAATTCGCAAAGCAAACCGTGATAAACAAAATGTCCCCCAACTCCAGTTCAATGGAATTGTCGGCCTCATCCGTTTTTTTCGGCTTCTCGCCAAAGGAATGATTCACTTCCCTCGCCAGTTCCCCGACTTCCTCGGACATCCTGGCCAACATCGCCAAAGGGCTGAAATACCCTTCCTTGAATTGAGATATATACTGATCTACCTCACGTTGAATCTCATCTAACGATTTTTCCATGAAGCATACAATCCCCCTATGTGCAGGTTTATTCATATGTTATCGTAAAGCACATTTTAAAACAAATATTTTTTAAATTGAACTTGCGCCTCCAGCCTGTAATCATTAGTCTTTTAAAGCTACCATAAAAAGGTATACTAAACATAAGGATCTACAGTTCACCCTAAATACATGAAATCGTTCATCACCAAACTGTTAATGCGAGGGATTACATGAAGATATCCAAAATCATGGAACAGCTTAAAATGATTTTACCCATTCTGCTCGGCACGGCCATCTATGCATTCGGTCTGCTGTATTTCATTATACCCAGCAAGCTGATGGAAGGCGGCATTACAGGGATTACCCTGTTGCTGAATTATGCTTTTTCCATTTCACCTTCCCTCTCCACCTTACTCCTGAACATTCCTTTATTTTTAATCGGATGGAAAATGCTTGGCGGCATGCAGATTATTTATACAGGCGTAGGTATCGGGTCGCTCACTTTTTTTCTGTGGCTGTTTGAAAAAATGATTCATTTCGGATGGATGGGGACATTTCAGACCGAACACGATTTTATACTTTCTTCATTATATGCGGGGGTTACACTCGGGGCAGGGTTAGGTATAGTATTCCGCTTTGGCGGCACCACTGGCGGCTCGGATATTATCGCTCGTATTTTAAATCGAAAATTTGGCTGGAGTATGGGACGGATTCTGCTGGTCATTGATATTGTCATTATCGGTGCCTCATTACTTTACATACCAAAAGAAAAAATTCTCTATACGCTAGTCGCCGTGTTTATCGCGTCCAAGATGATTGATTTTATACAGGAGGGGGCTTATTCAGCCAGAGCTTTTATGATTATCAGTGACCATACGATGGATATTGCCGATATGATTACAAAAGATATGGATCGGGGAGTTACGATTATTCCCGCTGTAGGTGCATTTTCCAAGCAGGCGAAGCATGTTGCCTACTGCGTCGTGTCACGACAGGAAATACGGCGTTTGCATCAGATTGTGAAGTCAGTCGATCCACGAGCATTTATCATCATCCAGGATGTACATGATGTGCATGGAGAGGGCTTCAAAGAGGAATAGCCCGGAAAACCGGGCGAGAACTAACGTATTCAAAATGGATTAATGGCTAAAACTGCGACGCTTCGAATAGTTCGTACTGTTCAGCTGCTCAGCGTTATCCGAAGAACCCGGTTCTATATTTGCGGTAACCTACATACGTCAGCGCCAGCAGAACCACCATCCCGATTGCCAATTCTGCTCGGCGCTCGCTTTCACGCGGGATAAATGGCGCCAGTGCTGTGGCATCTTTTTCACGTCCAAACAGGGCATTCAACGTAGGGTTGCCCTGCTCCAATGCCCCCCTAATCGCTGAGGCATCTACATTTTGCTGATCTCCCAATCCTTTGACGTAGGAAATCCATGAATCCGTCCGTACGACCTCGCTTGTCTTGCCGTCAATCAATGCTGCTGTACGAATCGTTTCATAGTGATCCTCCAGCACCGCAGCCCCTGCTGCGAAACCCTTCATATTCCCTTTTGCAAATTGGGTGTTCAGGCCGCTGACATCTTCTTTTAAAATTTTATAATACTGCTGCCATAAAGGCTGGCGCGGATGTGCAAGCGCATCTGTCGCAAGCCGCAAATTGGCCGCTGCCTTCACCCACTCATCTGGCGAAGCTTGTACGGACTGTGTAGCCTGCTGTACCTCAAGAATGCTGCCGGATAAAGCATGAATGGCCTCTACAGATAGCGCTGCCTGTACCTGACCAGTGCTAAACCATCGGCTCACCTCGCCTACATCCGCGCGCGCTTTTTCAATATTTCCGTCCATTACATCCCGATACAGTATCGCAGCAGCTTGATCCAGTTTCTGAATTCCATTTGCATTGCCTACGGATTTTGATTGTACAGGCTCTGGCTGATCACGTGCTTCTGCTATACCTGGAGGGACGCAGACGGACAGCAGAACCATAGATAATACAACACCCAAAGCAACACGGAACGTAACACGAAACACCTGACCCCAAATCATGGGACATCCCTCCTCACCTTACTGTATGGCAAGGTTACCGGGACTAGAACTGGCATTAGGTGAATCGGATGAAGTCAGCTACGACTCAAGCTGTATCTCGATGAGACGATGCCTTTTGATTGCGCGCCAGCATAGCCAGCCATGCTGCTACGATACTGAAAAGCGTCAGCATATAGGTAAACGCACGCACTTGCGGTACATCATTCGTTAGCGTCTTCGGAAGGTACGGATAAATGCCAAAAGTATAATCCATCGTATCGTTTAACAGTGTCCACATAGCGGCCAAACCTAAAGCAATCCATTTGCAGGTAAAAAAACGCACGAATAGCAGTGCTTCGACGGCCATGGCCGTATGAGAAGCCACCAGCATCCAATCCTGCCATACCATATGTCCACCCTGGGCGACACCCCAAAAAATAATAGCCGAGGCCCAGATGCCGTATTTTACACTCGTAACGATAGCCAACGCTTCCATAACCTGACGAATCACCTTCAAGTTCTTGAATCGTGGAGGATAAAGCAGAAATGCGATAGAGATCGTAAAAAACAGGCTGGCTGTAGGACTGTCAGGCACGAATACAATTTGCCACAGCGGATGATAGTTTAGCGTATATTCCAGCTGTCCTTTATACCATATGTACCCATACACGGTTCCAACCAGATTACACCAGAATAGCAGCCATAAAAAAGGCCGGCTCGTCAGGAACGACCGGCTCCACCAATAAGACAATGACACGTCCTTCATCCTCCGTTCATACGACAGATGCCCTTGCAGGCTCCATCCTACCAAGACTATATCATATCCAAGCTTATAAGAAAAACGTCTACCGACGTACTTTCACGGAAGTCAGAATGCGCTTAGCGGAAGCTTTTCTTGCGATTATAGAATTATTCGGCTCCGCTGAGCAATTCTATAATCTTCAAAAAAACCTGACCGCTGCTACGGTCAGGTTGGTGATTATGATTTTGAACTGACGAGGGGGCTGGAATGGCAAGCCGAAGCTTCCTGAAATCGTTTCAACTCATCGCTCTCAGCTCATCCGTAAGATGACGAAATGCTACTTCATCTCCTGTGGCCAGCGCCTCATCAATATCCTTGTAGAGCTTTTCGCTCCGGTGCTTACGTAATGCCTCGTCCAAAACCATTTCAGCAGACAGGCCCAACATGACTTCATAAGTAACCTTCATTTTATCCATAGGATGCACCTCCAACATGAGTTTAAGAGATCCTATATTCTTTTCCTTTCGCCACATAGCTGAGTGCCGTTCGTGACATCCGCTGCAAATCCGCATCAGTCAATTCGCGCACCACTTTGGCAGGTGTACCGAGAGAAAGAGTATAGGGTGGTATTTTAGCATTTTCCGTAACGACCGACCCTGCTCCTATTAAAGCATATTCACCAAGCTCCGCTCCGTTGAGTACAATGGCCCCCATACCAATTAAAGTGCCTTTGCCCACCGTACAGCCATGGATAATGGCAGCATGTCCCACCGAAATATCATCCGCCAGCACCAGTGGCTGGTCCGTGTTCACATGTCCCACGACCCCATCCTGAATATTGCAGCGTTCACCGATGATGACAGGTGCCATATCCCCGCGCAGTACGGCATTAAACCATACGGAGGAATCCTGGCCGATCGTTACCTTTCCGACAATTTTTGCTCCTTCTGCCACATAGACAGATGAATGGAGCTGCGGCAAATTTCCGTTATAGTGAATCAGCATCATGTTCACCCTCTCATTTTGGGTGAAATTCTATCAACATGCTTGCTGCTTGTCAATGGAGCCGTATACCCGGGTCGTTCCGCCCAATGCGGCACTCCCCTGCCAGCTTCAGCCCCCAGGCCGTCATCTGTACAGATGGCTCCGTCGGGTGCTCACCTTGACGAAGCATACCCAAATGCATCATCATTCGGATGATCCTCTGATCAAAGACCGAACGGGGCGTATCATAGTAAAACGGTCGGATCAGCGGCCCGATATGTACAAAAAGCGACTCTGAGGATGTCCAGGGCCTGGCACATTCTCCAATCCAATAGACTAGAGAAAGCAGATTGGGAACGGCTCCTTTATACAATCTTAACCAGAACCTGAATAGCTGTATCATTTCATCCTCAATTGCGTGCTCCCTATGCGCCTCCCCTTTTGCCGTCAGCACAACCCGATCTCCCTTCTCCTCAATGTACCTGGAGTGACGGGCATAATCATACAGTAGTGCCATTCGGTCTGGATAAAACTTAAAAGAGGAACCGTATCCGAAACGCCAGCCCCCCTTACCCAGTAGGGGCTCTGCAATATGCAAATGCTCCATCAGCTGCTGCTGATTGCGACGGTACCAAGCCCCCTCGGGATTTAACGGAACCTCATGCTGCTCCATGTATTGAAGGAAAAGCCGTAAATCCTCCGCCAAAAGATGTCCCTCTTCCCGGTACGATGACGGTTCACTTACCCGGGTCATTCCGTTTTGGAGATCACGCACCATAACACGGCGAAAGCGCTCCTTCATATCCAACGGAATTTGGTATAAATATCTAGTATTGTGCGTAGAACCGTTGAACAGCCAGCCGCTAGAGCGCAGGCGGGTCACGATGTCCCGTGGCCGCTCGCCAGAATCCACGTCCCCCTCGACAGATTGCTTGGCAATCGCAATCAATTCCTCCATACTAAAGTAAGGTCGATCATCGAACAGCAGTGCATTCAAAAACCTTATCTCTGACAATCTCAGCTCCCTAACCTGCGTCTCAAAAAAACTGCTGCTGCCGAGCTTTGTCAAAATACCCTGGATTAGCTCATGCTTGGAATTGGGCTTACAGTCACAATCGTAATACACCGCAATTCTGTTCAAGTGCACAATATCCGCAAATGTCAGCATATCCGCCAGATTCATCGTTCCATCGCCTCGCCACTGGACTGTCATCCGGAAATGATTCTTACCTGTTGTACCCACAGCTTTGACGGAATGCTCAGACTCTAAACCTCTTTTTTTGTAAAGGTATAATTTAAAAAACAAAAAGGCCACGATATTCTAGGTTGCGTAGAATATCGTGGCCTTTCCTTATCTTTTTGAATTACAATCACATTTTTCTTGTAGATGCTTCGTACAATTATACAACAGTGGTGTCCAATCGGCATCTTCACGTTGAAGTACACTCAATGACAAATTTCCAATTCGTTCTGTGTACTTATCCTGATACAAGGCCTTGTACAAATTAGCCAAAAAACCGCCGTGGGAAACGACCAACAGATTCTTCTCCCGATTTTCTGACCAAATGGCCTCCATAAAAGCCAGCCCGCGCTGTTGAAGAGCCTCATCGCTCTCCTGCCCCAGATCAAGCAGATGCCAGTCGATCCCCCACTTTTTCTCACGTTCAGCCTGTGTCATTCCCTCGACCTGACCATAAGCACGTTCTCTTAATCGATCATCCGGCTTCAGTAGCGGAAGCTGCAGAGCAGAAGCAATAATCTCTCCCGTCTCTTTCGCTCTGGAGAGGCTGCTTGTAATAAGCCCGTCCCATTGATATGGTTCTTCCTTTAGTCGTTCTGCCAGCAAGCGTGCCTGCCGTCGTCCTTCCTCATTCAACGGAATATCACTGTGGCCCTGAATTTTCCCCACCGCATTCCAGTCAGTCAATCCGTGTCTGATCAAACCAATAAGCATCGTGTCATTTCCTCCGCTATTCTGTTATTCAGGCTAATTCCTAACCCTTCTCGTCCGATGGACCCAGCCCAGAGAAAATAAGGCAAGCGCGAGCGCCAATATGGACAGCAATATCCAATATTGCGGATAAGTCGGAACAATGTTTGCAACCAGCGGGTCCATAATGCCCCTATTCATATCTTTAATGTGATATTGATATTGTGGAGATGTACTTGTAGTTTCCAGCAAGCCTGTTGGTAAAATGCCGGTGTCCATGACAGGTGCCGCTTGAGGGGGATTTTCCTGAGAGGAGCTTCCATTCCAATTCAAAAACAAAAAGCTGCACAAAAATACGGCCAAAAAGCCGGCAATCCATACAGACATATACTTACGGGCTGCCGGGTTCACACGCGCACGTCGATGCTCGCCAGGAACAAGCCACGGTGACTCTTCATAAATCCGATCCATGACCCGGCGATTCATCGCCTCTACCTGCTCATCTGTTATTTCAAAAGAAATATCACGGATAGCGGATCGACTTTCTTTTGGCAAATTCCATTCTTTCTCTTCCGAACCAAGCTCCCACTTGTCAGACGAGCCTTTGGCTCGTCTGCGCTCCGAGTCTTGTTTCGATACATTTTTGCCTGTAGCGAACAAATCCTCAGCGTCCCTGGATTTCATTGGCTGCTCATCCCTTCGTTTTCCTCATAGAGAGGTTCAAAAAAATAAGGCTCCAACTGTGTCTTCACACTGGTTCTTGCCCGGAAGAGCAATGACTTTACCGCACTGACCGTCTGCCCTAAAATAGTCGCAATCTCCTGGTAGTCCAATTGCTCATATTCACGCAAAATCAGCGCTGATCTCTGCTTTTCAGGCAATCTGTTGATCGCTTCACGGACCATCTCTACCTTCTCGCCGCGCAGGACAGCCTGCTCCGGAATCACATCCGGTGGTGCTACCGGCACATAACCGCTCTCCTCCAATGGAACCTGACCGCTACGATGCTTGCGAAGCTCGCTTAACACTGTATTGCGTGCAATCGTATATAACCAAGTGGAGAACGATGCGTCAACCTCACGAAAAGAATGCAGGCTCCGGTACGCTTTATAAAACGTCTCCGAACATAAGTCCTCAGCGATCATTTCCAGGTTCGAACTTTTCAGCATATGATAAACAAAAGCTAAAATTTTACGTTGGTGCCGCCTCATTAATTCCGAATAAACCTCAACATTACCTTGTTTGATTTCCTGAATCATCTGGGAATCTGTCATCATCCGAGTGAGACCCTCCTCGCCCATACATGTGCTGTTTCCCCACCCGATTCTGTCTATATATACCGAACAGGTCAAAAAAAGTTGCGCCCTCTGCGCAAATGATGAAACAGCATCATGGAACATTTGTTATTTTCTTACCCTATGTACTGCCAACATTAACGGTGCTATCCCCAACATTACTCAATATCCCAAATGGACTTACCTATTGTACCACAAAATGCCCGCCAATAAAAAAGTCCAAAATCCCCGTAATTTCCAACAATGTCTCCCTGACGCTGGCAACAGATTCAAATATACGACTTTTCAATTGATTTTATGTTTTTTCAGATAAAGTGGATAAAGCGACGTATCTATTGAATCCATTTTCTGGATACAAGGTTTGAATAATTAGCAAAAAGAAAACGCTTTAAAAAACGATTGACAAAATGAAAACGTATACATATAATAAAAGTACAGTATGGTTTCTCTCCACTCCTATCCTACTCAGCTACTTCAGAAAAGTAGCTACCACCTGGGGTTTTGCCCGGGTGGTCTTTTTTTTGTTTAAAAACAGAGCCTTTAAATACAAAAAAAGCGGGCGAAGAGACCTTCGCCCGCTTTAAATTTTTCCCTACCACTTCACTCCCGGAAAGTGTGTTGCTTTTAAGACGGTCAGTAGCGCAACGGTTCATTTGAATCTGGAGAAGCGGAGCGTTCGCCTTTGCCGCCGGATTTTCCCATTAAAGCATCTGATCGAAAAAATCCGGCGGCAACAGCGATCGTAAGACCAAATGGATCGCGGAGCGACCTCCTTAGCAAACACCCGCTTTCCTTCCTATACCACTACTTTATAGCTCATCGAATCAAGCAGGGCTTTGGCACGTTCCCAATCCCGCTCCTGGCGGAAGGAAAGCCGCAGAATGCCTGGAACATCCTCCCTGCTTTCGATGATTTGCATATTGCTCAGGTTAATGCTGTGATTTCCCAGTTCCATTGCAATCCTGCCGATAATACCAGGGGTATCCGGTACATCAATATACAGATCAAACGTTGAGACGATGACACCTTTGCGGCGCTCCGGCAGTTCACTACGGAAATTACCTGCCGTCCAAAACTCGTCAGCGATTCCCTCTCCGTCTTGTGTTCTCAGTAAATGGGTAAAACGCTCAATCTGTCCGTTCCATTCTTCCAATAAGCCTAGTAAAACATCACGATTACTTAGCAAAATGTCCCGCCACACAATCGGATCACTAGAGGCTATCCGAGTAATATCACGGAATCCGCCCGCAGCCAATGTGCGGTACAGCGGATTTTCATCATTGTGCTTTCGCACCTGATTGACCAGGGCCGCTGCAATAATGTGCGGAAGATGGCTGATTGCTCCGACAATGTCATCGTGCATGTCAGGCTGGACGCGTACAACCTGAGCACCCGTATATTTTAGCAGCCGCTCCAGCGAGCCGTACGCTTCCTCAGGCACATCCTCTGCCGGGGAGAGCACATAATAAGCGTTCTCAAACAGCAGCGCGGAAGCAGCCTTTACACCTGAACGCTCCGAGCCGGCCATCGGATGACCGCCGATAAAATAAGCGTTATGCAAAGAAATTTCCGCTGCTTTTTTGGCAATCGACGATTTCGTGCTGCCTACATCGGTAATAATACAACCTGCTTTAAGCGGCAGCCTGCTTAACAGTTCCAGATAATGCTCCAGTAAACCAACCGGTACGCATAAAAAAATAAAATCGGCATCCTCTGCCGCCTCTTCAACCGAAAGAGTCGCGGTGTCCACGACACCACGGCTTAGCATGGGTTCCACCAGTTCAGGGAGATGGGCATGACCCACAACGGTGATGCCCGGCTTCCCTTTAAAACAAAGTGCGAGGGACCCACCAATCAATCCCACGCCGAAAATGGCAATCTTCATCAATTATCAAATCCCATCTGCGGAAATTATAGGCGTACTTTCGCCGCTTCCGCCCCCAGGACCTGTTCCAGCGCACGGATAAACAATTCATTTTGCGGCTGCGATCCAACCGACACCCTAATATATGTCGGATATTTATGATGACCAGCGCGAATGATCACGCCTTTACGAAGTAATTCCTGAAATACCTCACCGGATGGACGACGCACATCCAGCATAATAAAGTTACCGTGTGCCGGAAAAGACTCCAGCCCAAGACGCTCCAGCTCATTTTGCAAATAAGCTATGCCCTCTGCGTTGCGATTCCGACATTCCCGAACAAATTCTTGGTCCTCCAAAGCCGCAATCGCCGCAGCCTGTGCTACCCGTGAAGTATTGAACGGCTCACGAACCTGATTGAT
>NZ_JH601056.1:78197-116889 GCF_000245715.1 Paenibacillus sp. Aloe-11
ACGGATGGTAGACTCGGCACCCATACCATAGCCGATACGCAGCGAAGCCAGACCATAGATTTTGGAGAACGTGCGAAGTACCACCAAATTCTCATACGCTGACAACAAACGAATGCCGTCCGGATACGAGCGGTCCGTCACAAACTCGGCATAAGCCTCATCCAGCACGACCATCACATGCTTTGGCACCTGATCCAAAAAGGCAATCAGCTCTGCTTCGGGTACAATGGTGCCTGTTGGATTATTCGGATTACAAATCCAAATAATTTTTGTACGGTCATTGATTTGAGCCAGCATAGCGTCCAAATCATGCACACCGTCGCGCAAAGGCACCTCAACAGCAACCGCTCCCTCAATTTCCACGTTACTTTTGTAAACGGAAAATGTCTGATCGGCCATGATGCTTTCTTCTCCGGGAAGCAGAAACGCACGCGTAATCAACGCAATAATTTCGTCAGAGCCACAGCCATAAATAAACTGCTCCTCTTTCAAACCCGTCTGTTTGGCCAGCGCCTGTGTCAAAGCTACCGCGCTTCCGTCAGGATAGACACTAATGTTGGCAAACTCCTGCTGAATGGCCTGCAATACTTTGGGAGAACTGCCATACGGATTTTCATTGGAAGCAAGCTTGATCACTTCATCAAGTCCCAGCTCGCGTTTTACGTCTTCAATCGGTTTACCGGGCTGATATACTGGCAAATGTACAATATGCGGTTTAGGTTGCATGCCCCTACCTCCTCTATCCAATCAGAACTGAATGTTGTTGCTCTCTATATTTACGCCAAATTACTGCTTTAATTGTGCCACAAAATCACGAATTTGCAAAAGCCCCTCTTCTCTGCGCGCAGAATCCTCCAGCAATGGAATGGCTTCCTCCACCTGACGCACAATGGCACTGCCGACCACAACTCCATCACAAATGTCTGAGAACCGGACGACCTGCTCCCGATTTGAAATACCAAAGCCTATCGCCACCGGAATGTCGGTATGCCGTTTGACCTGCGTAATAAAGCCCTCAATCCCTTCAAAAAAGGAAGCTCTCTCCCCGGTTACACCAAGCGAGGATACACAATATACAAATCCACGGGCATGACGGACAATCCGCTCGATCCGCTGCTCTGAAGTTGGAGCCACCAGCGGAATTAGATGCACTCCCACCTCTGCCGCCCGTGCTCCCAGTTCTTCCGCTTCCTCAAGCGGAAGGTCGGGAATAATCAGACCGCTGATACCGTGCTTCTGCAAGCCACTAAAGAAAGCATCCATGCCCATCTGCAATACAGGATTGTAATACGTAAACAAAATAAAAGGCAGGCTTGAACCTGCCGCCCTAGCCAGAGAAGCTGTCTCCATGCAGGTGCGGATCGAGATTTGCCGTTTGAGTGCACGCTCAGACGCACGCTGAATGACAGGACCGTCAGCCAGCGGGTCGGAATACGGAACACCCAGCTCCAATATATCGGCTCCGGCAGACTCCAGTTGCCGAATAATCTCCACCGTAGTCTCCACATCCGGGTCGCCCACCGTCAGAAAAGGAATTAACGCCGTTTTGCCTTCATTTTTAAGACGCTCAAACGCCTGATCAATTAAATTCATGACGGATTTCCTCCCAAATACTTGATAATGGAGTCCACATCTTTATCCCCGCGCCCGGACAAGCAAATTACGATAATATCATTTGCCGTCAACGTAGGTGCCAGCTTGACGACCTGCGCAACGGCATGTGCCGACTCTAATGCAGGAAGTATGCCTTCTGTACGGCAGAGGAGCTGGAGTGCATCGAGCGCTTCCTGATCGGTAATTGGAACATATTTGGCCCGTTCAATATCTTTCAGATACGAATGCTCCGGTCCAACACCTGGATAATCCAGTCCGGCCGAGATGGAATGCGCAGGCTGCACTTGTCCGTATTCATCCTGCAGCAGATAACTCATCGAGCCTTGGAAGACCCCTTGTGTTCCCTTGCTCATCGTTGCCGCATGGAATTCTGTGTCAACGCCTTTTCCAGCAGCTTCCACACCGATTAAAGCAACGCCCTCATCCTCGATAAAAGGATAAAACATGCCGATGGCATTGCTTCCGCCACCGATCGCTGCCACGACGACATCCGGGAGTCTGCCTTCCTTTTCCAAAATCTGACGGCGAGTCTCATCACCAATCACTCGCTGGAAGTCCCGCACCATCATCGGATACGGATGGGGACCGACAGCCGAACCCAAAATATAAAATGTATCATGGACATGGCTCACCCAGTAACGCAAAGCTTCATTCCCGGCATCCTTAAGTGTACGTGTACCCGATGTCACCGGAATGACCTCTGCACCCAAAAGCTGCATCCGGAATACGTTTAACTGCTGGCGCACAGTATCCTCTTCACCCATAAACACCTTGCATTCCAGTCCAAGCAACGCGGCTACAGTCGCTGTCGCGACACCATGCTGTCCTGCGCCTGTTTCGGCAATGACCTTCTGTTTGCCCATGCGCTTCGCCAGCAAGCCTTGTGCCAAGGCATTATTGATTTTGTGGGCACCGGTATGATTCAAATCTTCGCGCTTCAAGTAAATTTTAGCCTCGCCTAAATGCTTGCTCAGACGCTCTGCATGGTAAAGCGGTGTTTCCCGCCCAGAATAGTCCTTTAGAAGTCCGTTCAGCTCTGCTTTAAATTCCGGATCATCTGCATACTTCCGGTAGGATTCCTCCAATTCAATCAGTGCGTTCATTAACGTCTCCGGTACGAAGCGTCCGCCAAATGTCCCAAAACGTCCGTTGCTATCAGGTAATTGTGTCATGCCTGCTTCACCCTTTCTACGAATGCAGTGATTTTTGAAATGTCCTTGACTCCATCTGTCTCTACGCCGCTGGACACATCCAGCCCTTCGGGATGGTACTCGGCAACCAGCTTTTCCGCATTATCAGCTGTCAGTCCGCCGGCTACAAACAAAGGAATTCCATGTTGATGGGTCCAAGCGTGATAGGCCGGAATTCGATCCCATGCAAACGTTCTGCCAGAACCGCCACCATACAGTGGGTCATATGTATCCAGCAGTAAAGCGTCAATTGTACCTGCATAGGCTTCCAATTCGTCTCCCGGACGTTCCGTCTGGCCCTTCATCGGCTGCTGATGACCGTCTACAGACCAAGCCTTGAATACCTGTACGCCAAAACGCTCCCTGATCTCGCTGCAGCGCTGCGGACTCTCCTGTCCATGCAGCTGAATGACATCCAATGGAGCTTGCTCCATCACATCATTTAGCAGCGCATCATCTGGATTCACAAACACACCCACGCTGCGCGGTCTGCTGCCCGGAGTCCATTCATCCAATACGCGAAGCAGCTCTCCAGCCTGTGCGCCGTCAATCCGGCGCTTACTGTCGGCAAACACAAAACCTATATAATCGACCGGTAAGTTTACCATAGATTTTAGCACTTCAACGCTTTGAAGTCCACAAATTTTTACGCCCGTTTTCTTCATGCTGTAACCCCGTTCATCAAATCCGCTACAGCTTGACCCACATCATCCTTACGCATCAGGTGCTCTCCTACCAGGATGCCGTGTGCGCCTACCGAATGCAGATATTTTACATCCTCGGGCCCGGCTATGCCGCTTTCACTAATAAACGTAACTCCTTTAGGGATCAGTGCAATCAGCTCTTCCGTCGTTTGGAGGCGGGTCTCGAACGTCCGCAAATTGCGATTGTTTACTCCAATCAGAGTTGCTGTGCCCAAATCCAGCACCCCTTTAAGCTCCTCGCTGTCATGCACCTCCACCAATGCGTCCAGCCCCAGGTCTTTGGCGATCTGTAAAAACGACCCCAAAACACGTGGCTCCAGTATAGCTGCAATCAATAGCACCGCATCGGCTCCCAGTAGACGAGCTTCATAAATTTGCCGTTCATCAATGATAAAATCCTTTCGCAGCAGCGGAATGTTTACTTGCTCACGAATTTGCTGCAAATATTCTGGACTGCCCTGAAAATACGTCACATCTGTCAGGACAGAAATACAATCGGCTCCAGCTCCCTCATAGGCACGGGCAATGTTCACCGGATGGAAATCCGGTCGGATGAGCCCTTTGGACGGAGAAGCCTTTTTCACTTCAGCAATCAGCCCCAGCGGTCGGTTGCGACGCACGGCTATCGCATCCTCAAATCCTCTTGTTGCAGGCAAATTGGAAACCAGCCGTTCCGCCTCACTGATATTAAAATGCTCCTTGAGCTGCTCTACTTCCTGTCGCTTCGTCACCACAATTTTATCAAGATACATATTGATATTCCCCCGTCGCCTGTATTAATTGATCCAGCTTGGACAGTGCCAGCCCGGTGTCAATCGCTTCCGCCGCCCGCGCTACTCCGTCCGCCAAGGTATCCGCTGCGCCTGCTACATAAATACACGCGCCAGCATTCGCTAACACGACGTCCCGGTAAGCTCCGCGCTCTCCGTTCAAAATCCGCCGTATAATGCCGGCGTTAACCTGTGCATCTCCACCCAGCACCTGATCGAGATGATGCATCTGCAAGCCCAGGTCCGATGGATGAAGCTCAAACGTGTGAACCCTGCCGTCCTTCAGCTCAGATACTCGCGTCGGAGCCGAAATACTGATTTCATCCAAACCGTCCAGACTGCTGACAACCATGGCCCGTTTGGAGCCAAGCTGATTCAGCACCTCAGCAATCACTTCCGTTTTTCCAGCATCATAAACGCCCAGCAGCTGTCGATCTGCACCAGCCGGATTC
The DNA here is from genome assembly GCF_000245715.1 of Paenibacillus sp. Aloe-11. Classification (NCBI taxonomy): domain Bacteria; kingdom Bacillati; phylum Bacillota; class Bacilli; order Caryophanales; family Paenibacillaceae; genus Paenibacillus; species Paenibacillus sp. Aloe-11. The sequence continues at coordinate 82,928 of NZ_JH601056.1, forward strand.
GTCAGCGGACCCAGCATATTGAACACCGTCCGCACTCCCAGCTCACGACGCGGCGCAGCAGCATGCTTCATCGACGGATGATATAACTGCGCAAATAAAAAACAAATGCCGATCCGATCCAGACATGACCGAGCCTGATCACTCGTCAGGTGAATGTTGACTCCGAGTGCCTCCAGCACATCTGCACTTCCGGCGCGGCCGCTTGCAGAACGATTGCCATGCTTCGCCACCCGTACAGACAGCGAAGCAGCGATGATAGCAGATACTGTAGAAATATTAAACTTGTGAATACCCGAACCTCCGGTTCCGCATGTGTCCAGCAGACGAGTCTCACCTTCTCCAGTCAGCACTGGACTCGCGTAACTGCGCATAGCCTCGGCAAAGCCGGTGATTTCATCCACCGTCTCTCCTTTGATACGAAGAGCTGTCAGCAGCCCGCCAATTTGCGCCTGCGTGGCACTCCCACTCATAATCTGTTCCATTACACTGCGGGCCTCCGCACGTGAAAGATGCTGTCCCTCAATAACCCGGCTTAAACCCACTTGCATCATGTTATGTCCTTCCATCGTCGTCTCCTCCTCAAAATCAGATTTTTGTGTGTTCCGTCTCCCGCAATGAAGTGTTACTTGATCAAAACTTGCTTAGGGAGTGTACAAATAATCCTGATTGATGACGCTGTTGTAGGGCTGTGTCGTTGCCGGGAACATCGCCTCTGCCGTACGGATTGCCTTCAGCAATGCCTTGGCCTTGTTCACCGTCTCCTGGTACTCGCTTTCCGGAACCGAGTCCCACACAATTCCTGCTCCTGCCTGGACATAGGCCCGGTTCTTTTTAAACACAATTGTGCGGATCGTAATACAAGCATCCATATTGCCCGAAAAGCCCAAATATCCAATAGCTCCTGCATAGGGTCCACGCGCTTCCCGCTCCAGCTCGGCAATAATCTCCATGGCACGCAGCTTCGGGGCCCCCGATACGGTGCCAGCTGGCAGGCAGGACAGGAAAGCATCAAAGAAATCTTTATCCTCGCGCAGTTCACCCGACACGTTGGACACAATGTGCATGACGTGGGAATAGCGTTCAATCTCCATAAACGTATCGCATTTGACTGTACCGAACCGGGATACGCGGCCCAGATCATTTCTGCCCAAATCGACCAGCATCAGATGCTCGGCACGTTCTTTTTCATCCTTCAACAATTCTTCAGCAAGTGCTGCATCTTCTGTCTCCGTGACGCCACGCGGCCTCGTCCCTGCAATAGGGCGGGTTTCTACCCGACCGTTTTCTACCTTGACAAGCGCCTCCGGCGAAGTGCCCACGATGATCTCGTCATCCATTTTCAAATAATACATATATGGCGACGGGTTCATCGTGCGCAGCACGCGGTATACCTGCAAAGGAGAAGCCTCAGTATCAATGTGAAAACGCTGGGATAGTACAACCTGAAAAATATCACCAGAGCGAATATATTCCTTTGCCTGCTCCACGTTTGCAATAAACTGCTCCTTCGTCACATTCGATTGAATCTCACCCAGTTCCACATCATCAGGAATGGAACCTGATCCCAATCTCTCCGGTGGTGTTTGCTTGCGCAGATACTGCGCCGTTTCCTCCAGCTTGCGCTCCACCTCAGCATAGGCAGCACGAATGTCCTCATCGCGGAACCCTTCGCCCACATGTACATTGCCAACCAGCAAAATTTGCTGCTTTACATGATCAAAAACAATCACTTGATCGCAAAACATAAAACGGATATCATCCATATTCAGGTCATCGACCGAATGCTCCGGCAGCTTTTCATAGTATTGAAGCAGATCATATCCAAAAAATCCGATCGCCCCGCCTGTAAATGGAGGCATTTCTTTCAGCTTGGGACTGCGATATTTGCGCAGCAATGCCTTGAGCGCTTCAAGCGGCTTGTCGTTCAAAATTTGCCGTTTGCCATGTTGCTCCAAAATCAAACGGCCTTTTTTACCCGAAACCATCAGGAACGGATCGGTCCCGATGAATGAATGGCGCGCCCATTGCTCGCCTCCCTCTACACTCTCCAGCAGAAAGGCTCGGTCCCGCTCCGCATACCGACGGAAAATCCGAATCGGCGTCTCCATATCGGCCAGCACTTTTTTGTACACAGGAATCAGGTTAAATTCATTCGCCATCGTTATCACTTGCTCCACATGCGGCGTTAACATGAGATCACTTCCTTTCCAATTTGGCGCAGACCCAAAGGAGAGAATATAAAAAAGCCTCTACCTGGAAGGTAGAGGCTGTCAGTTATTGAAATTATAAGAATGCGACCATATGTAAAAAGATTACAATAAACAGGCAAAGTATACACTTATCCCTCTGCATAACCCGTGGCTAACTCAAATAAGCTTCGCTGTCGAAGATACATCTTTTCATAGGCATCAGCTTACTGTCACCGTCGGTCTCTGTAATCTCATATGGAATTGGCTCGGACTGCACTCTTCTCATCTCAACTCAACTGGCTCTGGCTAACTCTACTCAACTCTGCTACACACACTATATCTCATCGGATGTTACTTTGGCAACCATCAACTTAAAAAAAGGGCGTTACTTCCCTTCGGAAGCCAGATCCGGTCTTAACGCCTGCGCTCCGTTTAAATATACATGTTTGATTTCACGTTGGGATTTATGGGTGTTCACCTGTACCAACAAACGGATACATTTGGGCAAACTACCCGCGACAGGGATTTCCAATCCACACATAAGTGGAACCATATCCCATCCGTCAAGCTGACGGATAGCCTTAGCTGGAAACGCAGCGTCCAGGTCATGGGTGACCGTAATCCAGACATTGCTAATGTCTTCAGGCTGAATTTCATTGTAGGATACGATTTCATCCAACAGCTGGCTGGTCGCTTCCAAAATTTCATTTTCTTCATTATTCGCTACAGTCGTCGCGCCACGAATTCCACGATTGTACATCTTTACGCCTCCTCTTTTAACTGTTCAATGACTTGCCTGATGTCAGAGACGGGAATATCCTTCACAACCTCTACGTGCCCGATGCTGCGCGGGACGACAAAAGTAATGCTGCCTTCTTTAAACTTTTTATCATGCATCATCGCCTCCAGCAGCCGATCCGTATCAAGATGTGCTGGAAGGGAGGTTGGCAGCCGCAGAGAAGACAGCATATCTCTTGTTTCTTCGACCAAAGCGGGGTCTGCCCCCAGCTTCACGCCCAGAAGCGCGGAGCCGACCATCCCAATCGAAATCGCTTCTCCGTGTAAAAACTCGCCATATCCCGCAATTGCTTCAATGGCATGACCAATCGTATGACCGAGGTTTAAAATAGCGCGCAAATCATTTTCCCGTTCATCGCGTGACACCACTTCAGCTTTCACAGAGCAGCCCTTCTCCAGTCCATACTCCAGAGCTGCCGCATCCAAAGCCAGTAAATCTGCCGCATGATCACGGCACCAGTAGGCGAAATCGGCATCCCAGATCAAACCGTGCTTGATCATTTCAGCCAGCCCGGCGGATACTTCGCGCGGAGGCAATGTAGACAACGTATCTACGTCATACAGCACGAGTTCCGGCTGATGGAAGGCTCCAATCATATTTTTGGCCAAAGGATGATTGATGCCGACCTTCCCTCCCACACTGCTGTCATGGGCAAGGATCGTCGTAGGAATCTGTACGAACTTGACGCCTCTCATATACGAGGCCGCCACAAATCCGGCCAGATCGCCCACTACGCCACCGCCAAGTGCAATCACGGCTGAATGGCGATCCAAACCGCCCTTAATGGCTGCAGTTATGACCTGCTCAAATACAGCTAGCGACTTGGATGTTTCACCCGGCTTGACGACAAAGGATTCCGTCTTGTAGCCCGATTTCTGAAGATTGCTCTCCAGTGTCGCCAAGTAAAATGACGCTGTATGTTCGTCAGAAACAATCAACAACGGACTTTTTTGCGCAATTCCTCGTTCCTTCAGAAACTCTCCGGCCCGATGCAGCAGCCCACGCCCGATGTGAATGGGATAGGAACGTTCTCCGAGTTGTACCGTCAGCGTACTCATCTTAATACCGTCCCAGTTGTTCTTCGTAGGATGCAATATTCGCACGGATTTCTTCAATCGAATCCCCTCCGAATTTTTCAAGCAAAGCCTTTGCAATCTCCCAGGCTACGACATGCTCCATAACCACACTTGCCGCCGGTACCGCACATGCATCCGAACGCTCAACCTGTGCAGTGAACGCTTCCTTCGTATCAATGTCGACGCTTTGCAGCGGTTTATACAAAGTTGGGATCGGCTTCATGACACCGCGAACCACAACAGGCATTCCATTGGTCATGCCACCCTCAAAACCGCCCAAACGGTTGGTACGACGGTGGTATCCACGTTCCTCATCATACAGAATCTCATCATGCACCTGTGAGCCGCGCAGTTCTCCTGCTTCGAAGCCAATACCAATTTCTACGCCCTTAAAGGCATTAATGGACATGACGCCTTGGGCAATGCGTGCATCCAGCTTCCGATCATATTGTACATGACTGCCCAGACCAATCGGGACGCCTTCCACGATGCATTCGACTACCCCACCGACCGAATCGCCTTCTTGCTTGATCAGGTCAATGTACGCTTCCATTTTCTTTTCGGTTTCTGGATCGGTTACTCTCACGGAAGAAGCTTCCGTTACGGCAATCAGCTCATCGATCGGCAAATCACGGTAAGGAGCTTCGATTTCTCCAATGCGGATGACCTGACCTGCCACCTTGATTCCGAACTCTGCCAGCAATTGACGGGCCAAGCCACCACACGCGACACGAATCGCAGTTTCACGCGCACTGGAGCGCTCCAGCACGTTACGCAGGTCCTTCAGGTTGTATTTCATTCCGCCGTTCAAATCGGCATGACCCGGACGCGGACGGTGAACCCGGCGCTTTTCTTCATCACTGCCTTCGATCGGCTCAATATTCATAATATTCTGCCAGTGCTTCCAATCGTTATTTTCCACAATCAGTGCAATCGGTGCACCTGTGGTATAACCGTGACGTACGCCTCCGGCAATGCTCGCCGTGTCCTTTTCAATCTGCATACGCCGCCCCCGTCCATACCCTTTCTGACGACGGTGCAGCTGAAAATTCAGTTCCTCAAAATCCAATTTTAAATTGCTGGGCATGCCCTCTACAATTGCAGTTAGCTGGGGACCATGCGTTTCCCCCGCGGTTAAATAACGTAAACTCATGACGCGTTCCCCCTTTAAACTGTTAAACTGTGCATCGCTAAAACCTTTAACTGTGCTTCATTATAGTATACGCACCTTTCTTTGACAAGAAAAGCCACAGGTATGCAGATAAACAAAAACACGTCCCTTAGGCAAAGCCAAAGGACGTGCGTTTCAGATAAGCAAGCATCAACGTGCTCATGATCCAAAAAACAAAAACATCTCATTACGAATTATCGATATATGTCTAGGCTATGCTTTTTTACGATAAAAAAAGGTTTCCGTCGATTCCAGACCATATTGGTTGGGAGAAAAAATTTGCTCTGTACTGCCCACAAACAGTACACCGCCGGGACGAAGACTGGCTGCAAACTTCTGGTACAGCTTATGCTTGGCCTCTTCAGTAAAATAAATCATAACATTGCGACAGATAATGAGGTCATAGTTGTCTTCAAACGAATCCAGCAGCAAATTTTGCTTTTGAAATTTCACAGCCTGTTTCAAACGGTCATCCACGCGAAACATCGCACCATCCGGTTTGAAATATTTGCTGGCTACCTGCTCAGGCACATCCTTGAGCGAACGCTCCAAATATCTGCCTTCCTTGGCTTTGGCCAATGCACCATCATCAATATCGGAAGCCGTAATAGAACAATTCCCCAAGATCCCCTTGCCGTCCAGAACCATAGCCAAACTGTAAGGCTCCTCGCCAGTCGAACAAGCCGCGCTCCACAGCTTGAGCTTCTGCTTGCCTGCAAGCAGCTGTGGCAGAATCGTATCCCGCAGCACTTCCCACCGATTGGGATTACGCCAAAATTCCGAAACATTGATCGTCATACGATCCAGAAATTCATAAAACAGGGGTTTTTCCTTCATCATGGCATCATAAAAAGAAACAAAACTGGGAAACCCGTTTTTGTTGCGAAGTGTCGTTAACCGCCTTTTCATCTGTGCTTCTTTGTATTGTGCAAGATCAATACCTGTGCTGTCCTTAATTTTGCGGATAAACGCCGTGTAGTCGGGGTCCGTCTGACCCAGTTCCAAATCCGTCATGCTACCATCCTTTTTCATACGAGATTAAACTTACATCCAGGTCGCCACGCTTTTCTCATACCGAACCGACTCTTCCGGCATGAAAAAATTCGCAATCTCGCGTTCCGCGCTCTCCGGTGAATCCGAACCGTGTATGAGGTTAAACGGTGTATGTGCAGCAAAGTCTCCCCGGATCGTGCCCGGTAGAGCCTCTGTTACTTGTGTTTTACCAATCAACAGGCGGGAAAGCGTAACGATGTTATCCCCTTCCCAAATCATGGCAAATACAGGGCCTGATGTGATAAAATCTACAAGCTCTTCAAAAAAGGGCTTGCCCACATGCTCCGCATAATGCCGCTGCGCCTGTTCTCTAGTTACCTGCACAAGTTTGCCACCCGTCATTTTGAAGCCTTTGTCTTCCAGGCGACTGATAATACGTCCAATCAGTCCGCGTTGTACTCCATCCGGTTTAACCATCAAAAACGTGCGATCCATCGGCTCACTCCCAATCCAATCTTAATGTATTTTTACAATACTAATTTGTATTGTAACAGAAAGTTTGAAAGCGGTTAAAGTATTTTATCACTGCAAAAACAAAACACTACTTTAGTAAGAGCGGCGTGTCACAAAATGAGCGATATCGCGGAGCGTTTTTTTCGTTTTGACATCTGGCAGTAAGTCCAGCGCGTTCAGCGCTTTCTTAATATATCGGTCAGCGAGAATTTCCGCTTTAGTGATTCCTTCACTTTTTTTAATCATATCCACCGCTTTACGCGCATCTCCTTGCCCATCCCCGGCCTGAATACGGCCGATTTCAGCCAGCAGATCGTCACGCAGTTCGGGCTGCTTGAGCGCATAAATCACCGGAAGCGTAATATTCCCCTGTCTCATATCGCTGCCCGGCGGCTTGCCAATCTTTTTTTCCGTACCGCATAGATCGAGCAAGTCATCCTGAATTTGAAAAGCCATCCCTACGTTATAGCCATAGCTGTACAGCAGGGAATTGACTCTTTCCCGTGCCCCCGCAGCCATAGCGCCCAATTGGCAGCTAACCGCAATCAGCAATGCGGTTTTACGCCGTATGCGCAGCAAATAATTACGCACACTTTGATCCACATTAAAAAAATCGCGGATTTGTTCCATTTCACCAATGGACATCTGCACCAGCGCCTTGGACAGCACCCGGTGAATATCCGGACTCGGCAATTCGGCAACCATAGACAGCGCTCGTGCATATATGTAGTCTCCCGTGTACATCGCCACCCGATTGTCCCATTTGGACTTCACAGTGGGTTGACCACGTCTCATTTCAGCATCGTCAATTACGTCATCGTGAACGAGAGAGGCCGAATGAATCAATTCGAGTGGTACTGCTATGTGTTTGAGCTTGTCCAGATCGTATTCTCCAAACTTGCCTCCCAGCAATACAAACACTGGACGTAAACGTTTGCCTCCTGCTTTAAGCAGATGGAGCGACGTATCATTAATCAACGGCTCCGAGCTGTCAATGCTGCGATACAGCTCTTCTTCTATGAAGTTCATATCCTTCTTTAATAAACCGAACAAATCCAATCGTTTCATTCTTTCACCCGTGTCAGCGTATTGTCACTCCAGAGAAGCGGCTTCACTTGCCGGTCAAGCAGCCCCAATTCATGCGCATACTGAAAATAAAGCTCTAAGCCTCTTTGTTCCTTCTCTCCAAAATCATAACACAGATTAGTAAAGTAGCGCTCCCAATAATCTCGCAGGCCGCCAATTTCGTTGCAAGCCTCAGAGACAACAGGCGTCAGATCAGCCAAGCTGCGCTGTTTGCTTGCACGAAACGCATTTGTAATTTCAACTAATGCATCGTGATTCTCAGCAGCAACTGCACGGCGCACCGCCCATACGGCAAAGGTCATGCTGTGTCCAGTCCAGCGTTTCCACTCTTCGCCCAGATCCGTTACATACAGACCTTCACTCCGCCAAGAAGCTTTGATCGCGTGATCTCCAATCAGTAGTCCTGCATCTGCCTGACTCAGCATTAAATCCAGATCCGGTTCACAGTCAAAATAGGAGGGCTGGCCTTCCCATGCCTTTTGCATCAGAATTTTCAGCAAATTCACGGATGTAGCAGACGTATTCGTCAATGCAATCGTTCCGTTTTTGATTTCGTTCAGCGGCTTGCGTGAAAACAATAATATGGATTGCACAGGACCGTCGGCACTAACGGATAAATCAGGCAACAGCAGCATCTCCTCCGCACCCGATGCATATGCAAAAGACGACATCGCGCTAATATCCAGACTTCCATTCAGCATACCCCGATTCAATTCAGCCGGGACTTTAGTAATCAGCTCTGCCTGATGCAGAAGCTCTGAAGAATTAAAATAATGAAAAATGGGCCAAGCATTTGTATATTTAATTTTTCCGATTGTGGTCGTCTTGTTGTCCGGTATTGGCATCGGAATCCCCCCATCTCATAAACAATTGATGTTCGATACGCAAGCTGTCTAATACTTTGCCTACGAGGAACAATACAATGTCATCCAGCGTCTTCGGATGAAAGTAAAAGGCCGGCATGGCCGGAATCATTTTGACGCCGAGTCTCGCAAGTTTAAGCATATTCTCCAAGTGAATGGCATGAAGCGGTGTTTCACGAGGCACAAGGATCAGCGGACGCCCCTCCTTTATCATGACGTCTGCTGCACGTGCCATCAAATTATCGGACGAACCGTGTGCTACCGCAGACAGCGTTCCCATGGAGCATGGCATAATGATCATCGCATCTACAAGATAGGAGCCGCTCGCAATTGAAGCTCCGATATCTGTGAATGAATGGTATACAAGAGAACCGGGACGGCCTCCGAATTGTTCATTCAAAGCCCCCTCCCGGTCAGTCACGTTCCAGCCCAATTCCTCTTTCAGTACCCGCCAGCCGGCATTGGAAACAATCAGGTGAACTGTGTATTGCAAGTCCAGCAATGTTTCCACCAGTCGTACACCATAAATGCTTCCGCTCGCGCCTGTAATGCCGATAACAATCCGTTTTCCTTGATGACTGCTCGCCTGATTCAGATTCATTAGTATTAACGCACCACCAAATCAACCAGTGTAAAAACAAATACGACCATGCTAAGCGCACCGTTCATCGTGAAGAACGCCGTCTGCAAACGACTCAGATCTTTTGGAGATACAATATAATGCTCATAAAATAAAATAATGTACGAAATAATCATTCCTGCCAGATACCACCAGCTTAAATCTGCAATAAAGAAAAGTACAATAAATCCGATTGCCGTAATGACATGGAATGCCCGGGCAATGTTGAGTGCACCTGCTATACCAAAGCGGGCAGGAATGGAATAAACACCCTCGTTCTGGTCAAAATCAATGTCCTGACAAGCATAAATCACATCAAAGCCTGCCGTCCAAAATGCAATGGTGAGGTACAATACGATCGAGATCCAATCGATCTGTCCTGTTACCGCAACCCACGCACCCAGCGGCGCTAAGCCAATCGTCAGCCCCAGCACAACATGACAAAGCCAGGTGAAGCGCTTGGTGTAAGAGTAAAAAACAAGCATAAAAAAGGCCAGCGGGAACAGCTTGAACGCCAGCGGACTTAATTTGAATGATGCCCAGAATAATAACAACAAGCTGATGATAATGAAAATAACCACTTCACTCGATTTGAGCAGTCCTGCCGGGATAGCGCGTCCTGCTGTACGTGGATTTTTCCCGTCAATCACACGGTCAATCATGCGGTTGAAGCCAAAGGCCGCACTGCGTGCGCCAACCATAGCCAGTAAAATCCAACCAATTTGCGGCCATGAGGGGAGGCTGCCTGTCACGACAACCGACCCCAATACAGCCCCCATAAATGCAAATGGGAGCGCAAATAACGTATGTTCAATTTTAATCATTTCCAAAAAAATAGCAATTTTCTTAAACATGCTGACTCTCCTTGATTCCAATATGCAATGCCGCGATGCCTCCGGTGAGAGAATGAGCCTGTACATCCTTTAATCCGATTTCGCGGAAGATGTTAGCCAGCTCATCCCTTCCTGGAAAAAGCGCCAACGAATCAGGGAGCCATTTGTATTGCTCATAACGTTTGGCGAACAATTTGCCGAGCATGGGCAAGATGTGTTGAAAATATGTGTAGTAAATCCCCTTGAACGGCTGCCAGGTAGGCTTGGACAGTTCCAGACAAACGACCTGTCCGCCAGGTTTGACGACTCGTTGCATTTCCTGTAGTACACGGTGCAGATCAGGCACGTTGCGCAGACCGAAACCAATCGTCGCATAATCAAACGAATTGTCTGCAAAAGGCAGTTCCATCGCGTTGCCCTGAACGAGTTTGATTTGCTTTTCACGGGATTCTGATCTAATCTTGCGCTCGCCTACATTAAGCATGTTCTGACTAAAATCCAGTCCCACGATGTGACCACTTTCACTTGCATGCGCCATCGCAAGCGTCCAGTCACATGTCCCACAGCAAAGATCGATTGCCGTATCCCCGTGATGCATGTTCATTTTTTTCATCGTAAATTTTCGCCAAGCCTTGTGTCTGCGAAAGCTCAGTATATCGTTCATCAAGTCGTATTTGCCTGCTATACTTTCAAACACGCCATGAACGAATTGCTCTTTCGGCTTGGTGTCGCTTGCTCCCATGACGTTCACCTAACCTTCCCTCACAACCGGGTGCGGACTATTCAGCAGCTTCAGGAAAGGTTCCAGCGTGCGTTCAATTTCCTCGATCCCCGTATTTTGATCATCAGACAGAATTTGCCGGATGTGCATAACAGCCGTGCGAAGCTTGTCCAGTATCGCATCCTCGGCCTTGTACTTCAGAACAAGATTACGCCATGCTTCAATATCAGTACCACTCTCTGAAAGCAGCGCCTGCTCGTTCTGGTCCCCGTTACTGTATACATGCCAGAACATATATCCGAAACGGGATTTGTCCGGTTCTGCTCGCTTGTCCCATTCCTCCACCAGCATATCACAGAGGGCGAATTCGTGGAGAAGCTGCTCCCAAATTTCCCGATCCTGTTCTGCTACAAGTGAAGTTAGAGATAAAAAAAGTTCCTTTTTAAGACGAAGCATCTGAGATAAATACTGAGCCGCATCCAGGCGGAAATGCTTCATCGCCCAATACAGGCTCATCTTACCGGCATTGACCTCACATACGGCATCACTCAGCTTTGAAATGGTCGCAATGCGGCCTGCCAATGCAAGCAGCTGATAAAAGCGGCTGCTAAAATAATCCCCGGCCAACACTTTCAGCTGTCTGGAACGCATCTCCTCCGGACTTCGAATACCGGATAAAGTATCGATCATATCATGCGTATCCAGCCCCATCTGCAAAAGCGAGGTGACCAATGCGTACAGCTCATCCTCGCTGGCATGCAGCTCCTGCATATTCCGGTTCAAAAACACAAATAGCAAGCGGGTACGGCTGTCAGGAAAAGCCGGCATTTCCGTATGTTGTTGAATCATGTCGTGTTCCACATATTTCCTTGCTAATTGGGGTACGCGATACGGTTTCATCCTAAGCCTCCGAGCCATGACTTTCTGGTGTATCAAATAATTGCAATGCCTTATATTATATCACAATTTAAAATGATTCGCGACTAAAGTACCGTAGGTCCAACGCAGAAATATCTAATCTATATATACACCGTCAAACCTCTTTTGCCACATGGGTGTAACTGTAATGCGGAAACGGGATTTCAGTTGCTCCGGTAATTCTGCGCCTTCGTGGCTTCTCAGCTGTTCCAGCGCTTCGTTCGTCCACTCATTCCGGCGTATATCGGATGCCAGCAGCAAATGGCGTTCACCCGACCATTTGTCCTGCGTCACCACACGGAGCAGCAATTGCTGTACATTCGTCGTTCCGTAAAAGCTAAAGGCAACAAGCTCCGCCATATTTTGATAAATCTCCAGCGGTGCAGTTTCTTCTTTTGACAGCTTTACATCCAGGGTCAGGACTGAATGTTCCCAGCTTACCCTGGCGATCGGTGTTGTCAAAGGAAGCTCCTTGAGCGTATCCACCAGATTGTCATCGGTCAGCCGCACTCGCTGCTGAGGCGATATCGCCGCCTGGGTCTCACGGACAGTCGCGGTCCCCGAATCCAGCATATGTAAAGAGGGCAGCAATATTGCTGCCGCAGCGGTTATGAGAATCGAGCTGCCGAGTACAATCCAAGGTTTCATCCGAACCTCCCCTGACCCCTACCCCATAATAGGAACTTGCTACGGTAAAGGTCCTCACTCTCATTGTACAACAAAAAAAAGCAGGCTATGCCTGCATTTTAATCCTCTGTATCCACAACTCCATGTTTGGTCATCACTACGGCTTTACCGCGAACTTTAATAGCAGAGGTATGATCCGTAAACTGGACGATCAGCACCTCGCCCTTGTCCAATTTTTCTGAATGATGCAAGCGTGTATCTTGGCCTCTGGTCAGACCAAAAACCTGACATCCGCTGCTTTTTGCTTTAATTACGACGTACTCACTATTGCCTGTCACATTATCTTCCATTTCTTTTCCCCCCTGAGAGCCGAAGCTATACTTTTTATGATGGAGATTTGAGCTCGTTTTGTCAACTGTATGCCTCCGGCGTTACTTGCAACAATTAGCGTATCACGAGCCATACTATCCGTGCAGCCTCATATGTTAACGAAAGGAGCAAATCTGATGAAAAACTATCTTCCGGCCAATCTCAGTCCTGCCCAAATCGAGCGACTCCAACAGCTGGAGCAAGAATTCGCCGAGCTGACAGGTGAACCACTGGTCCTGATCGCATATGCCTCGCGGAACGACAAGACAGCTTCCTCTTCTTCTGTCCAAAGTACCTCTACCCTGAAGTAAATCTATCCTGAAGTAGGCAGGACAAAAAGAAAAGGCCGTGAATCAAATTCACGGTCTTTCCAGCGCAATGGGAATATGTAAGAAATCTTATTTAATTCCGTCCTTGAGCGCTTTACCCGGTTTAAATGCCGGAATTTTGCTCGCAGGGATTTCGATTTCTTCTCCTGTTTGCGGGTTACGTCCTTTACGTGCGGAACGTTCACGAACCTCAAAGTTTCCGAAACCTACCAGTTGTACCTTGTCCCCATTTTGCAGCGCTCCGGAGATCGCCTCAAATACAGCGTCAATGGCTTTGGTTACGTCCTTTTTGGACAGTTCAGTGCTTTCAGAAACCTGATTGATCAAATCCGTTTTATTCATAATTTTCACCTCCTAATTCAAGTGTAGTCCAGCATTAAGGTTATCGGTGCAATAGACCGAACGAACGCCTGTATAAAATAACGCGGGCGGCATGCTGCCTTCCATAATGTTATCATCTGTTTCCGTTTCGTCGTTAAATATACATAGAATATACCTAACCTCCGCAATATAGGCCGAAACTGGCGTTTAATGGCACCCTTCTTGCGTGGAACAAGGTTTATAGTAATACAGTCCACAGACAATTTCAAGTACGGCGACGGTTTAACACGTAAAAAGTAACGGCCAACGCGAGCACCAGCACGACGCCCTTGACGATATCATGAGCAAAATATTGCACATTCATCATCGTCAGTCCATTGACCAATACCCCGATCAGCACCGCACCAATAAAAGTACCGATGACATTAGGTTTACCGGCTCCAAAGACCGAAAAACCAACGAAAACTGCAGCGACTGCCTCCATAAGTAATGGAGAGCCTGCATCAATTTGACCGGAGCCTACACGGGAAGCATACAATATACCGGCTATTGCCGCAAATACGCCCGAAGCCACGTAGGCTAGTGTACGGACTTTTTTTACCCGTATGCCTGACAAACGAGCGGCTTCTTCATTGCCTCCAGTCACATACATTTGACGCCCATGCTTCGTGTAAGTCAAGAAAATATGCACCGCCACCACAGCCAACAGCAGCAAAATAACTGAAATCGGAATGCCAAGCCATTTTCCTTGCCCCAATAGAAGAAATGCAGGAGATATCTCTCCCGGCGCCTTACTGCCGTCAGGAAACTGCATATGGTTGTAAATGGTGTAACCTTGTGCATACGTTTTATGAATCCCACTTACAATATACATGATTGCAAGGGTTGCCAGCAAATCGGGAATACGCAGCTTAATAATCAGCAATGAATTCAGTAGTCCAACCAAAGCTCCGACAACCAAGGACACTACGATAACCACGGCCACGGGCTGTTCATACCAAACCATCAAAGAAGCTGAAACTACCGTCGTCAAAGATACCGTAGCTCCAACCGACAGGTCAAAACCGTCCACAATAAGTGACAACGTTACACCAATAGCGACGAAAGTCACAATCGCAATAGAGCCAAGAATGTCCATCAAATTATCATACGTCCAAAAATAGGGCAATGTGACTGAAAAAAACGCCAACACACCAATAATGACGACTACAGCACCATAACGAAATGAGACATTTAACCATTTTTCCTTCATGAAAGCACCTCTTCACCGCCGCTAGCATACAACAGGAGCTGTTCCTGTTCCACTTCGCCCCGCGTAAATTCCTTAATTATTTTGCCATCATACATCACTGCAATCCGATCCCCAATGCCGATCCCTTCAGCAAATTCACAGGTGAGATAAATGATTGCTTTACCTTGCGCCGCCAATTCACCAATGATACGGAAAATATCGCTTTTTGCCCCAATATCCACACCCTTGGTCGGCTCGTCAAAAACAAACACATCCGCTCCGGAATGCAGCCATTTTCCAATCGCTACCTTTTGCTGGTTCCCGCCGCTCAAGTATTTAACATTCTGGCGCAGAGATGGTGTCTTAATGCCAAGAGATGCGACAACCTTATTACCGTTAGCACGTTCTTTTGCTCGAGAGATGAAACCAAGAACACTGAGCTTGCCCAAGAGTGGGAGACTAAGGTTTCGCTCGACATTCTCCTCGATCAGTACTCCCTGCTTCCGCCGTTCCTCGGGTATTGACACAATCCCTTGTACTACCGCATCCGCAGGCTCTCTCAAACGAATGGAACGACCTTTAAAGACTAGCTCCCCCTGATCGGGTCTGTCTGCCCCTGTAAGAAGCCGTGACAGCTCCGTCTTGCCTGCACCGACCAAACCCACAATAGACAAAATTTCTCCACGTCTGACCTGCAAATCAACGCCGTGAACTCGTAACCCCTTGCGAAGCCCTCTCGCTTCCAATATCGTTTCCCCAACAGGACTCTCAGTTTTCGGAAACTCCTCTTCAAATGTTTTCCCCAGCATATGCGTAACAATGTCTCCTACACTTAAATCAGAGGCAGAGCCCGTGAACACTCGCTCACCGTCACGCATCACCGTCACACGGTCACTGTGCTCGATAACCTCCGGCAACCGATGCGTGATCAGGATGCATGCAACCCCCTCATCCTTGAGGGTATGGATCGTGCGGAACAAACGACGCGTTTCTTCCTCGCTGAGTGGTGCTGTTGGCTCATCAAAAATGATCGTCTTCGCCTGCTGTGTCAAAATACGTGCGATGAGTACAAGCTGCTTTTCTGCCAACGTTAATTCAGACACGTATTGCCGTACATCAATATCAGCTTCCAGCCGTGCCAGCGCCTCACGCGCTCGTCTGTACATAGAGCCCGGCGCGGTCCACCATCGTCCTTCAGGTGCTGACAAATCGTCTAAAATAATGTTCTCAGCGACGCTTGACTGCGGCACAAGCGCCGAATCGACCTCCTGATACACACAGTGAATCCCGGCTCTTTTGGCCTCCCACGGTGAGTTAATGCTCAGTTCCTTGCCACCAGCTACGATGGTTCCCTGATCGGAACGATATGCGCCGGACAATATTTTCATCAATGTGCTTTTGCCTGCCCCGTTAGCACCTAACAGAGCGTGAATCTCGCCGCCATGCACTGTAAAATCCACGGCTCGCAGCGCATCCACACCAGCAAACTGCTTGCTGATTCTCTTCATCTCGAGCGTATATACTTGTGAACTCATTACTCATAGCAACCCCCTTACGCCTGCTTATGATAAAAGCGCGCCGAAGCGCGCCTGTGCATGATGCTTACATTTTATTTGGACGTTTCATATTCCTTCATCCAATCCTTATAGCCCTGCTCGCTTTGGCCCCATCCCTTCACATATTGAGACAGCTCGGATGTGGAAATTTGCTTATCTGGCAGTGCTTCGCGCTGCACATATACAGCCTTCAGTACCACTTTCTCCTCCGGGTTATCCCCATGCAGCTTCTGATAAGCGTAGCGTACTTGTACCCGCCCGATATCTGTTGGATCTACGGCTGCCGAAGCCACCCAAGGGTTTTTCGGGTCCTGAATCATTTGCAGATCCTCGTCGCTCATATCAATACCATAGACTTTAATTTCCGTACGTCCCGCTTGTTGGATGGCACGGGCTGCACCTTTGGCAAATTCATCCCATGCAGCCCATACTGCTGTAATTTGGCCCTTAGGATATTGCTTCAATATAGCCTCCATCTTCGCTTGTGTGTCCAAAGCAGGATTCTGCGCCGAACCAAAAGTCGCAATTTCTTTTATATCCGGATTAGCTTTCAAAAATGCATCGTAAGCAATCTGACGGCGTTCCATCGGTGCAAATCCGGCAACCCATACTTTGACGATGTTGCCTTTGCCGCCAATATCCTTTTTCATTTGCTCCAGCGTCAGCTCAGCCATGCTTTGATCATCCTGCGAGAGCACTACCGCACCTGGAACGTTGACGGCAGCATCGAACACGATAACCGGAATATTGCGAGAGATTGCTTTTTTCAGTCCTGGCTCCAGCAGGGCATCACCATGATCGGTTAAAATCACATCAAACTGCTGATTAATCGCGCTATCCAGCAAGGAGGCCATTTTAGCCTTATCGTTATCTGCTACAAACTTAGTCAGTGTTCCGCCAAATTTCTTAACTTCCTCTTCCACACCTTGAACATACTGCTGCGAGAATGTGCCCGTGTTAAACTCCATAATCAGCGCAACACGTTTACCTTTTAGATTTGAACTGCCCGTTTTTCCGTCTGCTGCACTTGATTCCGCAGTGCTTGTCCCTTGAGCGCCGCTCTCTGTTTTCGGTACACCGCATGCAGTGACCAGCAAAACCAGCACCAGCAGCATCATGGCCCCCAGTCCTAGCTTTTTGTTTCTTTGCAGCTCTTTTTGGATATTCATAATTTCATTTCCCCCTCGTTCCATCCACAAAATGATTCAAATTTGATATTTAATATATCGCGTTAAACCAAGTATGTAAATAGGTTTTATGAATATAAAAATATTTTCCGAGTTTATATAACAAAACAACCGTTCCCCGATTGAATACCGGAAAGCGGTTGCTGTAAAACGTGGTCTTTTTAGTACTGTCTACTTTGTCATTTTCAAAATGGAGTAGCTCACATCTAATTTATATGGAGCACTGCTTTACCGGAAAACTTCCGCTCGATCAGTTGTTGGGCAAGGTTTCCAATTTTCTTCCAGGATGCCTCCACTTCAATCCTAGGTACTAACTGGCCTTTTGAAACAAGTTCGCCCAATAATTTTAGATCTTCCGCCGGCGAATAGCGATTGATCTCCTCTCCTAGAAAAAAGCTATACAAGGTTCTACCGCCTAACCCCCTGATATTGATCGTTGCGTAAGGTGAGGACGAATGTCCCATGGATACACATATCCCCTCTGGTCCAAGCTGAGGCAGTAAGGCAGCTAGTGTATCACCACCTACTGAATCTATAATTAAATGATATGGTCCAAAGGTATCGACCGATGAAATCGCCGGATCTCCAACGATAACTTCATTAGCACCAGCTTCCTGAACAAGTAAGGCTTTCTCCTCTGTTCTGGCTATACCTACTGTAAAAGCTCCGGATTGCGCAGCCAGCTGATGTGCGAAAAGGCCAACTCCGCCAGTCGAGCCAGTGATCAATACTCGCTTACCAAGCAGCATTCCTCCTTTTCTAAGCGTATAGAGTGCCGACAGGCCGGCTACCGGTAAAGTAGCGGTCTCGGCAAAGGTAATATCATCAGGAATTTCGGCCAGTAATGAGGTAGGGGCGGCAACTTGTTCTGCCCATGCTCCCATCGGGAGAAGGCCAACGACGCGGCTTCCTTGTTTCGGACCAGTGCCATTTTGGGCCTGCTCGATGACGACCCCGGCAAAATCCCAGCCCGGCCTCATCTGCTTTTTATTATCCATTGCATCTGATATTTCACCCCGATTAAGAGAAAAAGCCTGTACTTGAACGATCGCTTCCCAAGGCTGGGCTTGTGGAGCAACAACTTCCTTTATACTGAAAAATTCTGAAGCAAACGGATCTGTTACAATTGCACGAATCATATAATCTCCTCCATAAGTGTAATTGAGAGCTTTTTGTAAAATAGCTCCCTTTTTCACAATGTAGTATACTGTGGTGGATCACCTGCACCAAGTGTAGAGCTACACCTCATTAATGTGAAAAGGATTGAAAAAGATGACCGTGCATAAGGACGAGAACTTCCAGTATAAAACGTTAAAAATCGTATTGGGAGAAATTGAAGCTGTTCGCATGAAACGTCAACGGGAATATGCTGATCAATCTCACCCGCTGTTGAAACGGTTTACTCAGCAGGAGCTTAATGATGAGGCATGTCCTACGTATAAAAATCTTTTGGTTGGACGTTCGCGTCGAGTGCCGGATCGTCAAACGATTATCCAAATTGCTGAATATCTGGAGTGCAATTCCGATGAGCGCAACGATCTGCTCCTGGCCGCTGAGTATCTTCCGATCCATCACGAATTGGAAGGACGGTCTCTGGAGCTGGCACTGGAGCATGCGCAACAGATCATGAGTAATTTGCCGTTTCCGGCAATGATCGTCACCCATACCTTAGATATCAAGGGGTTAAATGAGCCATTTCGCCATTTATTCGACATCCCCTTCGATTCTTTTATGAATGACAAATTGAATATGGCTGATTTTCATTTTAATCGGGATTTGCCCATTCGTCCCCGTTCTACCTTCGATACGGCGTCGCTCGAACAGTGGGAGTCACATGCCATTTACGGTATACAAGCTTTCAAAAGAAATAACATGTATTCCCGCTATGATCACTGGTATAAAAAGTTATTTAATAGATTTCAGAAATACGACGATATTAATAAGTATTGGAATAAGCAGCCAAAGGATTTGGCAGACGAAGTTGAGCAATCGAAGACCATTTTGGCCAGAAGGGATACCTCAGGGGAGTTAGTCCCCATCCGCTACAAGCAAATTCATCTTTCTGTTAGCAGCCGCATGTATCCTGGGATTGAAGTTTACTTGCCAGTTGACGATCCTGCACACAGAGTATTTGAATACCTGGGGTGTCCTGCCGAGTGTCAGAACTACGCTGTCAATCAATAGTCAGTGGTTCTTGAGCGATAAAACTCATTTCAGTCGTATCGTTGCAATAGCAACCCTATTCTGCCAAAGGGGAATATTAGTTCAATAAAACAGCGGCAGCCTGGGACTTTACTTCCTCGTCCGCAGCTACCGCTGTCTCATTTTTTGTGGGTCAATCTAAACCTTTATTTTCTTGCATTTTTTTCATTTGATTACGCTTAAAGAATAATAGCAATGAGACCGCCGGAGCCTTCGTTGATAATGCGACCCAGCGTTTCCTGCAGCTTGTAGCGTGCATTGTCCGGCATCATGGCGATCTTGCCCTGAATGCCTTCACGTACAATGGAATGCAGCGAACGTCCGAAAATATCTGAGTCCCAAATTTTGATCGGATCATTTTCAAAATCCTGCATCAGATAGCGCATAAGCTCCTCACTTTGCTTCTCTGTACCGATAATCGGAGCAAATTCTGATTCCACATCGACACGGATCATGTGAATGGAAGGCGCAGTCGCCTTGAGCCGCACCCCAAACCTCGTACCCTGGCGAATCAACTGTGGTTCGTCTAACGCCATCTCGGCCAGTGACGGAGCGGCTATGCCATATCCCGTTGTCTTGACCATTTCCAGCGCCTCAGCGAAGCGGTCATATTCCCGTTTGGCATGGGCAAAATCCTGCATCATTTGCAACAAATGATCCTTGCCACGAATCTCCACCCCTACAACTTCAACCAAAATCTGATCGTACAGCTCATCCGGCGCATACAAATCAATTTCAGCTACGCCCTGCCCCATATTCATCCCGCTCAAACCGGCCCTGTCGATAAATTCATATTCCATAAACTGACCGACCACCCGATCTACATCACGCAGGCGTCGGATATCTTTAACCGTATCGCGAACGGAATTTTCATAATTGCTGCGAAGCCAATGATCTTCGTTCAGTACCATGACCCAGCTCGGCAGGTTCACATTTACCTCATGCACCGGAAATTCATACAATACTTCACGAAGTACGCCTGTAACATCATCCTCTGTCATTGTCGCTGCGCTGAGTGTCATGACCGGAATATCGTACTTGGCAGCCAGCTCACTGCGAAGCTGAAGTGTTTCATCACTGCGCGGATGCGTGGAGTTAATGACCAGCACGAATGGCTTGCCAACTTCCTTCAACTCCTCAATGACACGCTCCTCTGATTCCACGTAAGAGCTGCGCGGAATTTCAGCAATCGTACCATCTGTCGTGACCACAACACCAAGCGTCGAATGCTCCTGAATAACTTTGCGTGTACCAATTTCCGCTGCTTCCTGAAATGGAATCGGCTCTTCGAACCATGGTGTGGAGATCATCCTCGGACCATTTTCATCCTCGTAGCCCTTCGCGCCTTCTACTGCGTATCCTACACAGTCGACCAGACGTACATTTACCTCCAGTCCTTCCGTTACTTTGATCTGGACGGCATTATTCGGTACGAATTTAGGCTCCGTCGTCATGATCGTCTTTCCTGCCGCGCTTTGCGGCAGCTCATCTACGGCGCGGGCACGATCCGCCTCACTTGTAATGTTTGGCAGAACAATTGTCTCCATAAACCGCTTGATAAACGTTGATTTTCCTGTTCGGACTGCGCCAACGACCCCAAGATAAATGTCTCCTCCGGTGCGTTCGGCAATGTCTTTAAAAATGTCCACTTTCTCCAATGAAATCCCCTCCTCAAAAGTCTCCGAAGGAAAAATGCTTAAAGAGCATCCGCTTCGTGTTCAACCAACTGCTTGATCCCAGATGCGGCAGAACAGCCTTTAAAATGCCCGGAAGTCGTCCGCCGCCGAGATTCAGGAGACTGATGGAATCGGCGAAACGGCGTAAACTCGTACATGCATTTGGACTGATACCATCATATGTATCCCCTCCGTAAAATATGTTCAATTTTTTGAAAAAATAGAGCAGGCCACAGCCATCATTGCAAAAACAATATTTTACGTTTGGGTCCACTCACCTAATATATGCGGAGAGGGGGTTCCCCATGACTTCGGCGCCACGCGCCATATAAAAAAGGATGTTCTCCTGACCGCTTTGTAAGCGTCGGATAACATCCTTTGTTGTAATTGATACTCCATAATCTTTTAACCCCACTAATTCTTGGCCATTAAATTCCATTTTATAAATATCTGGCTTAGATGTAGTTTTCATAATAGCCCCCCCCCAAAGATAAAAATGTATTATTACCACAGTTCGTCATCCATCGCTTGGCGCTCCAGTTGCCGCCTGATAGCAGCCTTAAGCCTATCCTCCGGTATCGTAGCCTCTACATCACCTTGAGCACGAGCCTGACAGGACAATCGTATGCCTTCCTCCAATAAAGGTCCCAGCTTACGCTGCTCTGCATCATTGGGACGGCCTGCGAATGCAGCCCATTCCGGTGATATATGTACCTTACACATGAGGCAGGCCGCTTTTCCGTCACAGCGAGTGGGAATATATACACCTGCTTTACGGGCAGCCTGGAGCAATGTCGTACCCTGACCAACCCGTACGCGCCTGCCTGACGGCTTGAACGTAATCTTCACATTCATGAACGGTCTCTCCCTTCGTCTTTCCTCTTAGCATACGAAGCTTATACATCATGTCCCATCCGGATGATGGAATGCAACTCTGGCCAAGGCAAAAGCTCTACCAGCCTGTCCAACTGCTTCTCTGTCCAAACGTTACTGATCAGCAGCTGTTTGAGTACCACCAGATGACGCTGTGGATCACGCTTCATGACCTCTGCAATTGCTCCATATCGGTCAGGGCGATTTCGCAACAAATTAAATAGCAACTCGTGACTGAGCGGCATCAGATGTAGTGAAGCACGCCCCAAATCAAGCTGGATTCCCGCTGACCAGAGGAGCTTTTCGACCTCCAATCGGTATAACGCTCCGTCACAGAGCACCTCGAATCCCCCCACCAGCTCAACGGGAAATCCCTCCAGCTCATAATGGCTTAGCAATGAAACGTACGAGCCGCTGCGGTCAACCTGCTGTTGGTCTATATTTACACCCGGAGGGTGCGCATGAAGCTGCTTTGCTGCGTGAATATCCGCATAAATATCAATGTCCCGCGGCAGGCGATCCAGCTCAACTCCCTGCACCAATAGTGAACAGCTTCCTCCCAGCATCCACGGAACCGACACCGTTGACCAACGATCAGCCAAGCTACTCAGCGCAGCTGTCAAATCGTGAGGCAGCCCGTTTAATAGCGCCGATGATATGGCCTCTTTCAACATTGTTTCCTCCTTACTGTCTTTCAACCCGTTTCCTATTGGGCATCATTATATCATGTTCGGCATGGTAGTTCGATATTTTGTGCAGTGAAAAGCAAGCGAAAGCCTGCTTCAATATATAAAAAACGTGAACATATAAAAAAAAACCGCGAACCCACCCGGTTCACGGTCAAACCTGACCATTTGCGGCCAACTTTTTATTTTTTCATCATCATTTTCATCAACGCTTCCATATTGGAGGAACTCATTCCGCTCTTTTTGACGGCACTGACAATATCCCTTACTGTATCTTCCGACACCGGAATGTTGGCCATCGCAGATACCTGCTTGATAAGCTGACGCAACTGCGCTTCATTTTGAAGCGTGTCCGCCTTTACCGTGCCTGCCAGCTTTTTCACCGCATTTTCGGATATGTTTTTTCCGCCTTTTTTGTTAATGGCCTTCAACGCTTCTTTCGGAAAGTTTTTACTCACAATCTCCCCTCCTCCGCCATTGCTCAACTCAGTCTATGAATGGTGAAGATGAAAGGTGATTAAGCTTACAAAGGACATGCCTAACGCCTAACTAAAAAGGCTATCTCATTCGTAGAAAAAATCTACTTACGAGACAGCCTTTACTATACTTTTGGGATCACCCAGCCATTATGAATGCCATTGCTCCCAAGTTTGCAGCGGCATAACTTCCATCTCGGTCTTAGGGTCGCGACCCATCAGCGCCTCGACCGCTTTGCGGACGTCGCGTCCTTCGAACAGTACCCCATACAACACTTCTGTGATAGGCATCTGAACACCCAGCTTTTGTGAGATCGCGTATGCCGCCTTTGTTGTGCGAATGCCTTCTACCACCATGCCCATGGATTCCAGCACAGCATCCAGCTGTTGACCCTGTCCCAATAGCGAGCCTGCGCGCCAGTTGCGGCTGTGACGGCTCGTTGCAGTGACAACAAGGTCACCAATACCAGCCAGGCCGGCAAAGGTCAATGGATTAGCGCCCATCTCAACCCCGGCACGAGTAATCTCTGCTAATCCACGCGTCAATAAAGCCGCTTTGGCATTATCACCGAAACCAAGTCCGTCCGACATTCCCGCACCTAGAGCGATAATGTTTTTCAACGCCCCGGACAGCTCTACGCCCAGCAAATCACGGTTGGTATATACCCGAAAATAGGAGTTCATGAACAGCTCCTGCGCAGCCTGTGCAGCTTGCTCATTGGAGGAAGCTACTACGACCGTTGTTGGGCATTTACGCACCACTTCCTCCGCATGACTCGGACCAGACAGCACGGCAATATCACCCTCTGCGATTTCCAGTTCTTCCGAGATCACCGTGGACATACGCTTGAGCGTTTCGGTTTCAAAGCCTTTAATGGCATGCACCACCAACATATCCTTGGCAAAGTGAGCTTTTAGACTACGTGCTACCTGACGAGCGGCAGACGAAGGAGATACGATAATAACAGCTTTAGCACCAGATACGGCAGTCTCCATGTCGGTTGTAGCGGAAATACGATCAGACAAAATGGAGCCGGGTAAATAATGCTCATTCGTATGCTTTTCATTGATTTCAGCTGCTTGCTGCTCATTTCTCGTCCAGACAGAGACATCGTTGTTATTGGTCGCAAGAACGGAAGCCAGGGCTGTCCCCCAGCTACCGGCGACCAGCACAGCTATTTTCTCAGACAAGACGATCTCCTCCTTTAGAGCCAAGCTTATTTTCGTTTCCCCGTACCAGCTTGACGATATTGGTACGGTGTCTCCACACAGCGAACAAGCAAATGACTAGAGCTGTCCAGAAGAACGGCCATTCATATCCAAGCACAAGCAAAATCCATGGGGTCAGAATGACAAAAATCAGTGATCCAAGGGACACATAGCGGGTTATTACGATGGCGAGAATCGCAATGATCCCGGCATATAAAGCGGGAAGCAGGGCCAGCGATGCCAACACACCAATAGCGGTAGCAATCCCTTTTCCTCCGCGAAAGTGAAAATATATCGGCCAGTTATGGCCCGCGATCGCCGCGATTCCGCACAAACCCGGCAACCAAGTAGATTCTCCGCCCAGCCAGTGCCCAATCAGCACCGCAATAACCCCTTTAAGTACATCCAGCAGCAATACCAGAATAGCCGGGCCTTTTCCAAGCACGCGCAGCGTATTCGTCGCACCGGCATTGCCGCTTCCATGCTGGCGAATGTCGATTCCTTTTAATTTTCCATACAGCAAACTAAAGCTGACAGAGCCAAGCAAGTAACTGAGTACGATGGCAACGATCTGTAAAATCAACCTATTCGCTCCTAACCTTCGTCAGACTTGCGCCGTGTAAAGATACGAATTGGAGTCCCCTCAAAATTGAAGGCGGCGCGAATTTTGTTCTCCAGATAACGCTCGTAAGAGAAGTGCATGATTTCCGGATCATTAACGAATACAACCATCGTAGGCGGCTTGACAGCAACCTGGGTCACATAGTTAATGCGCAGACGACGTCCTTTGTCTGTTGGTGGAGGATTGATCGCCACTGCATCGGAAATGACATCATTCAGCAAATGCGTCTGAATACGCATGACATGCTGCTGCGCCACATGCTGCACTACAGGAAGCAGCTTTTGCAAGCGTTGCTTCGTTTTGGCAGACAAGAACACAATCGGAGCATACGTCATGAACAGGAAGTGATCGCGGATTTTAGTTTCAAACTGATGCATCGTTTTATCATCTTTATCCACGACATCCCATTTGTTAACAACAAACAGCGACGCTTTACCCGCCTCATAAGCATAGCCGGCAATGTGCTTATCCTGCTCAATAATACCTTCCTCGCCGTTAATAACAACCAGGACAACATCTGCACGCTCGATAGCACGCATCGCACGCATTACACTATATTTTTCTGTCGTTTCATATACTTTACCGCGTTTACGCATCCCAGCCGTATCAATCAGTACATATTTCTGACCGTCTTTTTCAAAAGGCGTATCAATCGCATCACGTGTCGTGCCTGCAATATCACTAACAATAACCCGTTCTTCTCCCAGAATGGCGTTCACAAGTGAAGATTTGCCAACGTTCGGGCGACCGATCAAAGCGACACGAATAACGTCATCATCATAGTGCTCTTCTTCAAGCTCAGGCAAGTTGGACGTGATTGCATCCAACAGGTCACCTATACCTGTACCATGGCTACCGGAAACGGGGATAGGATCTCCAAATCCATAAGAATAAAACTCGTAAATCAGATCGGCACGATTGAGGTTGTCCACTTTGTTTACCGCTACAATGATCGGTTTACCCGAACGATACAGCATTTGAGCTACCTCTTCATCCGATTGCGTAATTCCTGCTTTCGCATCACTCATGAATACGATAACATCGGCTTCTTCTATTGCCAGTTCAGCTTGCATACGGATGGATTTCAATATGATATCTTCACCATCAATCTCAATACCACCAGTATCGATAATACTGAAGGATTTACCATTCCACTCCGATATACCGTATATACGGTCACGGGTGATTCCGGGTTTATCTTCCACGATGGACAAACGATCCCCGATAATCCGATTAAAAATAGTGGATTTCCCCACATTCGGGCGACCAACGATAGCCACAACGGGTCTTGCCATAAATTCACTCCTCCTGTCATTCTCAGCTCTCATCATAGCAAAAAACATACCTATTGGCGATATCGTCACGTAACAACAATCGGCGAACCCTCTGGGTCCGCCGATGGTGTACGTTATGCTTATTATAAAGTGTATTGATTCAAACTCATTTAAATTTGTTCAGCTTATCGCCAAAGCGTTCGCCAAGCGTAATGCTCAGACCGGAGTTGCTGAGCGAAACGTTCGGATTGTTCAGTTCCTCACGAGGCGCGCGAGCTGCACGTGGCGCTCTTTCTGCTTTTGGAGCAGCTTCAGGAGCTTCTTCAGTTTCTTTAATGCTCAAGCTAACACGTTTTTCGGAAGGATTCATTTCAAGAATCTTAACTTTCACTTCTTGTCCTTCTTCCAGAACCTCTTGTGGAGTTCCGATGTGTTTGTGGGAAATTTGGGAAATATGAACCAAACCTTCCACACCAGGAGCGATTTCAACGAATGCACCGAAGTTAACCAGACGTTTTACAACACCAGTTACGATGTCATTGTTATTAAATTGTCCAGCAGCTGATTCCCAAGGACCAGGCTGTGCAGCTTTCATGCTCAGGCTGATTTTTCCTTTTTCAGGATCTACTTTCAAGACTTTTACTTTTACTTGATCCCCTTCGGAAACAGCATCAGAAGGCTTATCAACATGAGTCCAAGCGATTTCAGATACGTGAACCAAACCGTCCACGCCACCTACGTCAACAAAAGCACCGAACTGAGTCAGACGTTGAACCGTACCTACGATTTCTTGTCCTTCTTTCAGCTCAGCCATTACTTTCTGCTTGTTGGCTTCAAATTCTGCTTCCAGAACGTCTTTTTGGGAAAGGATCACTTTATTGTTTTCGCGATCCAGCTCTTTTACAACAACACGCAATGTGCGGCCTTTGTAATCGCTGAAATCTTCAACGAAATGACGTTCTACCATGGATGCAGGAATGAATCCACGCACACCCACGTCTACTACGATACCGCCTTTAACGACATCGTTTACTACGACTTCAAACACTTCTTTGCTTTCGAACAGCTGCTCCAGCTTTTCCCAAGCATTTTCGCTGTCGATTGCACGTTTGGACAGAACAAGCTTTTCTTTGGCATCATCGATGCTAATGATTCTAGCTTCGACTTCTTGGCCTACTTGTACTGCTTCTTCTGCGTTATCCAAACCAGAAGACAACTCGCGAATTGGAATAACTCCATCGTATTTATATCCAATGCTTACTACCGCTTGGTTATCTTCCAATTTCACGATCGTACCTTTAACGGTGTCACCTTTTTTCAGGGAGACGATTTGATCGAGCTCGTCTTGATTAGCCGCTTCAGCAGCTTCTTGATTTTTAATTTCTTCCGACATGTCAATACCCTCCTCAATTCAAAAAAACCATTTATTTAAACCTGCGCATGGCAGAGTTCAAAACATCAATTAAACTTTTGTTCTAGTTTTCCGAGCTTAGACATAATTCATGCAAGCCTTTCAGTTATTCGTAGGTTTGCCAGTTTCCTTCATCGTACGGATGCGGGACATAATTGCTTCTGTCGCCAGTTCAAGCGGGTCTCCCTCAATATCGGCACCTTTTTGGTAAGCCTCCAAATTGACAGGCTTGCCGTATATCACTTTCGTTTTACGGAAAAGCTTGTAATCACCTACAATGGCGACCGGAACGGCAGCCGCTCCACTGCGCAGCGCAAAGCTGGCAGCACCCTTTTTACCGATTCCTCCAGCTCCTCTAGATCCTTCCGGGAAGATCCCCATCACTTTTCCATCACGCAAGATGTTCAATGCCAGTTTAATGGATTCCTTACTCACACCACCACGTTTGACTGGAAAAGCTCCCAGCTTGTCAATCAGTGGACCCAGTACGGGAATATTAAACAGCTCGGCTTTTGCCATAAAGTGAACCTTTCGCTTCAGCAAAATACCAACTGTAGGAGGATCAAGATTACTAATATGATTAGAGCACAACAATACTCCGCCCTCAGCAGGTACATTTTCCCTGCCTACCGCCTCAAGTCTAAACAGAATGCGGTAAATGAGTCGCAAAATACTGGCGCATACCGTATATATCATTGGCTGATCTCCCCATCCTTCTTCGCCGCGCAATAAGATACGATCGTATCCACGACATCCTGAATGCCCATATGGGTCGTATCCAGTACGATGGCATCCTCACTGCAACGAAGCGGGGATACTTCCCTCTCCTCGTCAAGCTTGTCACGTGCCGCAATGTCACGTTCAAGCTGCTCCAGAGTGATATCATCAGCTCCGTTCAATTCTTTAAAACGGCGAGAGGCACGTTCCTGAACACTTGCAGTCATGAACACCTTAACTTCCGCATCTGGAAGCACTGTGGTTCCAATGTCCCGCCCGTCCATAACGACGCCCTTACGCGCAGCCATTTCACGCTGGTTTTCAGTCAAACGTGTGCGTAAACCTGCAATACTCGAATACTTTGATACCTTGCTGGTCACTTCCATCGAGCGGATTACTGTAGTTACGTCTTCCCCGTTACAATAAACCTTTTGACCTGTGGGGTCCGGTACTAATTCAATCACCAGCTCAGGTACATGTTGAAGCACTTTTTCTACATTTTCCGCCGGAATTTCATTACATATCATATACCACGTTGCTGCCCGGTACATGGCTCCAGTGTCCACATATACATAAGAAAGTGCTTTCGCCACCAAGCGGGCCACTGTACTTTTCCCTGCACCAGCAGGTCCGTCAATGGCTACATTTATTTTTTTATTTGAAGATACTTGCTGCCTTGCCAACGGGGAATTCCTCCTAACCTAACCTCAAGAAAAAAGCAGGCATTGCCTGCGACGTGAAAATTATACCACACATTTATAGACGATGCAAAATGAACGGCAGGTTTACTGAAAAAGAATCGCCCCGGATGATTACGATTTTTCCCGAAATTCCAGCTGCCTCTCAAAGCAATATTTAATCAGCTTTTGGCGTTCCTGATCCGCAATTTTTTCATATTTCAGCATGATGAGCCTACGGCCATTTTCCATCTCCTGAATGCGTATAACTTCAGACTGGAACCAAACATGCTCCAGCGTGCCGTTTCTATAAGGAACCAAAATCCAGCAGGACAACGATTCTCCTTCTTCCAGGTGGTGTGCTTCCTGTATCTGAAAAGAAACGCCTCCGCCTCCCACATCATGTGTCTCTGCTACAAATCTTGACTCGTTTACACCATGTTTTACCGCAATTTCCAGACTGGCCTGAACCCGGAGATAGTTTCGACGCTGAATTTTGCTGATGCTGTCCGGGTCCGGCTTTTGGATGCGGACCATCCGCAGCACATCTTCTTTAAAGCCCGTAACATGAGTATTAAAATAGTTTTTAATTCCACCCTCGCTCATGAAAAATATGGATAGCTCTTCTCCAAGATAGAGCCTTTTCAAACGCCCACTCGTTTGTGACATAGGAATTTCAATCAGAAAATTCTGTGATTCCTCTTCCGCAATTCGCGACTTGAATTCAAAAAGCTCGTCCTTGTGATCGCTACCAGCCACTTGTATGTATAACACATCATTAATTTTAGGAAACAAACCATTCACCGTCCTTGTCCATTAAAAGCTTTAACCAAGGTCTATAATACCACGACTTTATGCCTATTTTAAGCATTTTATTTGTTGGAACCATGATTAAAGCGCTCTAAACCCCCTTAATTTAAGGAGGTTTAGAGCGGTTAAGGATTTATATCCCCTGTACCTTCGCGTTATGCATTTTTTGCTTTGGCTTGAGGCTCATCCGAGTCTTTCACTTGCTCAATCGTTTCTTCCATTCCTGTATCTGCATTAATGTATATCCGATAAACGGAGCCATTGATTTTTCCGCCGAATTCATAGCACAGAACTTCTTTCGACAGTTCATTTTCAATCAATGCTTTCCGGTGGTAGGTCTCATGAAACTCGGGATTTAACTTCGCTCGTGCAGCCTTCAAATCCAGTTTGGCCTTCGGGATACGTCGGAGAGGATTGTGCTCGTGCACATAGTCGCTCGCTTGAAGCCCAGTCACTGTTCCGTTATCCAGGCCTGATCTGACTGTGATTTTTTCCGGATAGATAATCACGTCCCCTTGCACGCTTGCATATGTGATGGCTGCCAAATTTGTCCTTTCATCATAAGCTACCGGCTTCATCCCCTTATAGCCCTTATGTGCGAGAAAATCACTAGCATGGCGAATCGCCTCATTGCGGGTGACTTTTTTAGGACCTACTTCCCTCATATCGTGATAAGAGATGAGCTTACCGCCCTTTTTCGTAAAATCCATGGTGGCCACAGGCTTCTGCTTGTTGTTGAGCAGGGTAGCCGTATAGGACGCCCATTCAGTTCCTTTACCGTTTTCTTGTACACGAATCTGGCTTTCCGGTTTGCCTGTAAACTCGGCAGCATTCCGTTTAATTTGCTCGGCACTCACGACCGGGAGATTCAATTTTTTCACAGAACGCTTGGCATAAATGGTGGCCACAGAAGGTCCCCAATCCAGCTCCTTGTAGCCCTCCACCTTTTTGTCCACGGTTTTGAAGCCATCGATAATGGTGTTATCCTTTGGACCGGTTTGTGCGCCTGGGGCTTGCTCTACATCAGTCCATCGCAAGTTTTTACTCAAGGCCTTTGCTCGAACTTCGTGCATGCTTTTCGAAATTTCTCTGGAATTGTTATATAACGTTTTCAGATTGGATAATTCTTTCTTCGTTAAAGGCTCGTGATCCAGGTCACGCACGGCAGTCTGATACGAAAATGTAGATAAATGTGACAGCAAATCCTTGGCATGGTTAAATGGCATCACATTAAGAGGCAACTGGTTAACCTCACTTTGGGCCTCACTTGTAATCCTCCACACATTCATCAAACATTTGCGATGCATCGCGTGTGAAGTATTATGGACAGCAACTGCGTTACCCAATTGGGAATGCAGTTGATCCATATGAAACGACAAATCATGAAACGCACGCTGATATTGATTTTCCGTTTTAATCGACATGCTTTTGGCCTGAAGAGATACCTCTTTTCTCATCTGGTTTTCCCGATAACCCCACACAAATGCTCCTATCATGAGCAGGGCAACAATCGGGAACAATACGGAACTAAGTCGCTTATACATATTGGGAGTCTCCTTTCTTCAAGTACACTACCGATAGTGTGACAAGAAGAAAGCTCTCTTATGCATGGTTTTCCATGAGTTCAACAATAAACTCGCAATGATCGCATATACAACGCTTAAAGCCGGTCAGAATTCGCCCTTGCTCCATGCGTCCTCTAAGCACAAAACGTTCCCCGCATCTTTTACAATGAATTCTCACTTTAATACGCAAAAAAGACACCTCTTTCTCTAACAGGTTTGTCAGATCAGTGTGTCCCTTTTTGTTACATATTAACCTTTTCTTCCCGTTTTAATAATCTGAAAGGAGAACGGTTGTTAGCATGAGTGATTTTCGCCATGCCTCCATACCACAAAAATGCCATCAGAGGAATGATAAACCAAACCCAGTCATGCTGGAATTCCGTTAAAATCAGATCATATACACCGTGCCAAAACCATGGAAACACCAATGACAGAAGCAGCATGTATTTGCTCTTCCACCCCTCTGAAAACTTGGCTTTTCCCAAGTAATAGCCCATCATTACTCCAAACATCGCATGACCAGACACAGGTAGCAGTGATCTCATCAGCATCATGCTCACAGAAGCATGCCCCGCCCAGGCATACAATAGATTTTCAACCGTAGCAAATCCGAGGGAAACCGCGGCCGCATACAAAATGCCGTCATAAGGCTCATCGAACTCGGTATGATTATATATAATGTGATACAACAAAAACCATTTAAAAAACTCTTCCACTCCGGCCGAAATGCCGAACACCTGGATTAACGTGTTATCCCCTAGCCAAAGCAGCAGCCCGCGTTGAAAAATCATAACAGGAAGCACCACCAAGAAGCCGAGTAGAAACACTTTTACAACCATGTGCAGCGGCTCCGCATCATATCTGTCCTTCAAGTAAAAATACATTAATAAGGCAAGACCCGGCGCTGTGGCTGCCGCTAAAACCGAAAACAGAAGCACCGATCATCCCTCCATAAAAATCAGTCGGCCCTGCATTCAGCGCAGAGCCGACAAATTTACTTCATATCACTTTCTATAGCCCGATTAAGAACGGCTGTCAAAATGAGTGCAGATGACAGCAACAGCCTGTTCAGGAATGATCAGCTTGCCGTACTCCTCCAGCATTGCTGGCGTTACGGATGAGCCTTCCCCGAATTCGGCAAGAACCGCGATCAAGGCCGCGAGCTTGGACTCCTCTACCTCTTCTGGCTCCAAATGCAGCATCCATTTTCCTCTATAATGATACAGCTTACCTGCTTCCGTAGTGTTGCTGCGGAGCATGTGAGCCGCTTCTATGAGTACTTCGAAATCGCTAAACGCGTAAACAATGGAATCACTGTGTTCCATCGTGACTTCCATTTCGTAGACTTCTTCTGGAAGCTCCTCATCGGGACCCGAACCATATTGCTGGTGATCGTATTTTCCCCGAGTGACGATAACAACCATTCCCTGAGCAGGAAGCGCAAAGACTTCGACAGCTAACGGTCCCGTGGCATCGAAGCCCAGTTCGCTGTATGCCTGATCCATCATTTCGGTGAACAGCTCATGGACTCTTGGGATTTCTTGCCACATATCGTCTTTTTGAATACCGCGTTCGCTCAAATCGTCAAAGGTAAGGAAAATCCGTATCTTGTCCTGACTTAATCTTTCTATTTTCATACTGGACCCTCCTCCTGGCAGCCGAGTGTTATTAACAGATTATGATGCAATTATGATGCCTGTGATGAAAATGGTTCTATGTAATCATGTTATCATTTTATAATCGTAAATGCACGAAATAAAAATGAGAAAAAAAAGAATCATTTGAACGGCTTTCACAAAAAAGCCGCAAAATGATTCGGGATAGAGGGTTCCGGGGCTATAATCCCGGTACGGCTGTATGAGTTTCCTTCAATATCTGCTCGACCTCACGTTTAACATCGGGACTACTGCTGATAAAGTCTTTAATCAGCTTCATATTCTCTTCTTTGCTTTGGACAGTATGAACGGTTTTATCTGTTTTGGAACGATGATCATGATCCTCATGGGTATCATGTTTGTTTAGCGTAATATCGCCCATTCCGGGAAACGCAGCGTCCATCATTTTGGTGCGGGCTTTCTGCACCAAATTTTCGCCTTTTTTTCCATCCATGTTCATAGAAAAGCCCAGCATGTTGCGGTTACGGGAGATCATAGAGCCTGCGACAGCGCCCAAAACGATTCCCAGGAAAAATGAAGATGTCTTCACAATTAGAACCTCCCTTTGTGGTAGAATCAAGCATAGTGTTCGTCAGGAAAGACAAACTCATACGGTATAAATACAGGAAGGTGAGATGAATTAATGGGTACAAAAACAGCAGCCATTTTATTGACTGCATGTCTGCTGCTTAGTGCTTGCACGGCGAA
>NZ_JH601056.1:116902-176111 GCF_000245715.1 Paenibacillus sp. Aloe-11
TACCGGCAACAATCAAACTTCGGCAGCTTCTGACACAAGCAACGGCAGTCAAACAGTCCCTAAAGATCATAACTCAGCAGGTAAAACAACAGCACAACATGACAAGTCCGTTGTTGACAACAGCAAATCGGAGAATTCAGCTACGGTGGCTGCCACCAATAAAACTTATCATTTGGACAAAGCGTATAATGTGGTTCCCAACCAAGAAGGAGTGGAAAAAAAGGTAATCTTGCTAACCTTTGACGATGGGCCCAAGGAAGCGGCCATGATTAATAAAATCATTGATACGCTAGACAAGCACAAGGCCAAAGCTATTTTCTTCGTAAACGGTTACCGTGTGAAGGAGCATCCTGAGCTGCTCAAGCTTATCCATGACCGTGGACAACCCATCGGCAACCATAGCTGGGATCACATCGTGCTAAAGAACAAATCGGAGGCTGAGGTCAAAAAGCAGATTGAAACCGTCCAAAAAATAGTCAAGGATATAACGGGCCAAGCACCGGTGTTTTTTCGCCCACCTCATGGTGCAGGCGGTGACGTAGGCCGTAAGGTTGCCAAGGAAAACGGACTTCTGTACATGACCTGGTCCGTCGGTTCTCTGGACTGGACTATGAAGAAGAGTCAGCCTAACAAAACGGATGCGCTTCTCAAAAATGTAACGGAGCAGCTACATCCTGGCAGCAACATTTTGATGCATGAACTGCCATGGACAGCTGAGGCGCTGGACAGTCTATTGACTCGCCTGGAGCAAAAGGGCTACCGGTTTGTTGATCCGCAAAGCATTGAGGTTCCTGCCGGCTAACAGGAATTTGGGTTTATGGTCAATAATCAACGATAATTGCAAAAAAGGCCTTCATCTTCCGCATAAGCCTGTGCGGAGATAAAGGCCTTTTTCATACACCCTTTTATTACCAGAGCAATTTACTGATAGGCGGTGCTCCCTTAATGCCCCACCATAGCAGCGCTGCTGTAATAAGTACAAAAAGCGTGCTCAAAAAATTTAAAAACCACTTGCTTACCCGGATGCGGCGGGACGGAAACATTTCTGCCCGCGTACGGTACTCACTGACAGGAGCGTCATCCTCCATCATCACAGCAACTTCTGGTGCAACGTCAACGTGGGCCAATTCAGGCACGGGTCGTGAAGCACGGGAACGGACTGGTTTTGATTTCGACCTGTCCTCCTCCTTGACTTTGCGACCATTACGACGGCTACCATAGGTCTGCACTCTGCTAAGCTCCTGATTCATTCTTCATACCTCCGAAAACGCAACGCTAAACCGGATATCAGGTCAATCACAAAATGACAAATGATCGGCGCCCATAGGCTGCCGGTCTGTACGTAGATATAGCCCAATCCGTAACTGCTAAGGAATACCCAGCCTGTTGGAATCCAATGCCGCAAATATCGGATATGGATGACTGCAAACAAAATGCTTGTCCAATAAGGTCCAAAGCTGTACTGAATCGCACCTCTGAACAAAAGTTCCTCACAGATCGAGACGACGGCCGCTATACAAATAATATGCCAAATCGGTCGATTTTGAAACAGCAATTGGTTGATACCGCCGTCATCCATAGCATCCTCAGGCATAACTCGGGATAACACCAGATCCACCAGAAGCATAGCAGCGGCCAATCCCAGTCCCCACCATAAGACATGTAAGCTGTTCGGCAAGGCAAACAGTTCCAACACATTTCTTTGCTGAAAAATAATCCAGACTGCACCGACCAGCAGGGTCAGTCCCTGGGTTAGATACAAATTGTAAAGCAGCAAGCGGTCATTCAGTTCGTGAATTTGCGCTCTTTTCCATTTCACTTTAAGCTTTTTCATGATTAGTTAGTCCTCTGCATAGTCTTCTTTAGCATCATAGCCAAAAAGTCGAGCGGATTCAAGAAGACCTAATTCTTAATTATTCCGCATGTTATAGCTACTTTCTAGCCAGCTATCTATACATGTCGCATCTCCTATTGACATGGCCATGTAAGCCGTGATACATTATGAAAAAATTATTTACGACAACAACCTTGATGGAGAAAAGATATTGATTTCGTCCTCAGAGAATCGGTGCTTGGGTGGAAGCCGATGGCGAAGTAATGTTCTTCAGCGCTCCTGAGTTATTGCATCGAGGCCTAGGAAATTTTATTCCGGCATTAGATGCAATCGGCAGAAAACCGTTATCCTTTCGGTCATTATATGACCGCTGAAGGCAGTCCATTGCGAAATGGCTGCGAATTAGGGTGGTACCACGATAACTCTCGTCCCTTACTATGGAGATAGTATGTGATTCGGGAGTTTTTTTGATGCCCAAAAACCGCAAAGCGGCTCCCCACAGAGCTTTTGTCCATTAGCTTTGACCGAAAGCTCGGTGTGTAATGCTATTTTATCCCTTTTCTGCGTCAATGCGTTATCACACAAGTGTTAACCACGCTCTCCTGTACTTTTAGAAGCATTTCAAGTTTTTTCATGTTCTTTATGGAATGTATTTCAGTTAGAAGTACATCCTGTCCATAAAAGAAGTTAACTTTGAGGAGGAAACCAAATGTTTAAAGTGTTAGTATCCGATCCGATCAGTGACCTGGGCATTCAGCAGCTGATGGATGCAGACGATGTCACGGTGGACAAGAACACAGGTCTCAGCGAGGATGAATTGGTTCAGATTATTGGCGACTATGACGCACTGCTCGTCCGCAGCCAAACCCGGGTAACCGAACGCATCATGGCCGCAGGTAAAAACCTCAAGGTTGTCGGACGCGCCGGTGTCGGAGTCGACAACATCGATCTTGAGGCAGCAACGCAACGCGGGATTATCGTAATTAACGCTCCTGACGGCAACACAATTACGACATGTGAGCATACTTTTGCCATGATGATGGCTCTGGCACGCCATATTCCACAGGCATATGCCAAAACCATCGCCGGTACATGGGATCGTAAAACATTCCTCGGTGTCGAGCTGCGCAACAAAACGCTTGGAGTCCTCGGTATGGGACGCATCGGCAGCGAAGTAGCCAAACGCGCCAAAGCCTTTGGCATGAACATCCTCGGCTATGATCCGTTTCTGACGGAAGAACGTGCCGAGAAGCTGGGCATCAAGCTGGCCAGCGTGGACGAAATCATCCGCAACGCAGATTTCATGACCGTACACACACCTTTAACACCGGAAACCAAGCATATGATTTCACGCCCGCAGTTTGAAGTGATGAAAAAAGGTATGCGCATCATTAACTGTGCCCGAGGCGGTGTTATCGATGAAATGGCTCTCGTTGAAGCCATTGATAAAGGCATTGTGGCCGGTGCTGCCTTTGACGTATTCGAGTCGGAACCGCCAGCACAGGATCACCCTTTCCTGAGCCATCCGAAAATTATCGTCACACCGCATCTGGGTGCCTCGACGGTCGAAGCGCAAGAGAACGTAGCCATCGACGTATCCGAGCAGGTGCTGCACATTTTGCGTGACGAGCCGTTTAAAAATGCGGTCAACATGCCTCCTGTTCCATCCAATGTGATGACGCAATTGCAGCCGTATTTCTCGCTTGGCGAGAAGCTGGGCAGCTTTGCCGCACAGGTAACAAATCAGGCTGTACGTGAAATCCATGTGGATTACGCTGGCGATTTGTCCTCTGTAGATACACAGCCGCTGACACGTTATATTTTGAAAGGTGTACTCAGCCGCCATCTGGGCAGCGATGTAAACATTGTAAATTCTGTACATCTTGCCAAAACACGTGACATCCATCTGGTCGTATCTCAGGCACCGGCTACCAAGGGCTTTACGAACCTGATCACCGTTACGCTTAAAACGCAAAGTGGCGAAGAGCAAAGTGTAGCTGGCACCCTGCTTGCAGGTTATGGCGAACGTATCGTTCAGTTGAACCAATTCCCGGTTGATGTGGCACCAGAAGCTCATTTCCTGCTCATCTCCCACAATGACAAGCCAGGCATTATCGGCCGTGTCGGAACCCTGCTTGGCGAAAACGGCGTCAATATCGCCTCCATGCAAGTAGGACGTAAAATTGTTGGTGGTGAAGCGATCATGATCCTGACGGTTGATAAGGCTGTGCCAAAAGACGTGCTGATTCAGCTGGTCGGGTTGCCGGAGCTGAATACCGCTCAAGAAGTAGTACTGGATTAAATATAGACAGAGCTTAAGAAAGTCCATTGACTTTCCCTATAAAAGTGAGGCGCCTGGGTAATCAGGCGTCTTTTTCCTATGCCAATGTCAAGCATCTATCTTGATGCTGAATGTTCCACGTTGAACAAGATAAATGTTGATTTTTCAACAAAAAGCACCCTCTTCCGAGGATGCTTTCGAACAGGATAATCAGCTAAGTTTCCTTAGTCTGTGACAGAGCCTGACTTTGGTTTTTTGGAGATCGGCAGCAGAATCGTGAACTCTGTCCCTTCTCCCAATGTGCTGGCAGCAGAGACAGAGCCTCCATGAGCCTCTACAATATTTTTGACAATAGCAAGTCCCAGGCCTGTGCCCTTATCCTCGCCTCGCACTCTGGCCTTGTCGGCCTTGTAAAAACGGTCAAAAATATAAGGCAAATCCTCGCTGGCAATACCCACGCCTTCATCCTTAATCCGGATGCGTACAAGCTCATGCCGTTCCCCGAGAATTCGATCTGCCCCAATGGTAACCTTTTTCCCTTCGGGTGTATGTCTGAATGCGTTATCTAACAGATTGGTCAGTACCTGCTCCAGCCGATCCTCGTCCGCATCAGACAACAGCAGCTGTTGGCCCTGATCATGATAATCAAGAGTCAGCCCCTGTTCCTTCGAGCGTACTGCAAATTTGCGGTGAACACGCTCAATCAGCTCGTTCACATTCACTTCCTGACGATGCATGTCTGTATGACCTGCTTCCATTCGAGCCAGATCAAGCAGATCCTTAACCAGCCTTCCCATGCGCAGTGATTCATCATGGATGACCTGCACCAGCTCCTCGGATTCCTCCGGTGAACCAGCCATACCATCCAGCAGCGCTTCACTGTAGCCCTGCATCATGGATAATGGTGTACGGATTTCATGAGATACATTGGCGACAAAGTCGCTTCTCATCTTTTCAAGCTTCACTTCTTCTGTGATATCCCTAAGCACAGCTACCGTGCCACGAATTACATTATCCGTGTACAGAGGGGCCATCTGCACCGACCAGGAGCCATTCTTTACATGAATATGGTCTCCGACGTCCTCTCCTTTGTCCATAACCATATGAAACAGTGGCAGCAACGGGTCTGGCACAGGTGCTCCAAACTCCTTTTGATCTTGTCCTTGCCATTCCAGCTCTCCCCAGCTATCCAGCAAATTTTGCGCAGGCGGATTCGTCAAAATAATTTGCCCGCTTCTGTCAAAGGTAATTACAGCGTCAGACATGCTTCGCAGTACCCTGGATAGATGGTTTTTCTCCTCATTCAGACTGCGGATCGTCGCTTCCAGTTCCGTAGACATATGATTAAAGGTTTTCGCCAGCTCCCCGATCTCATCACTGGTCACCAGTGAAAGCCGTGTATCATACTTTCCCTCACGAATGGCATTCGCCGCCTGAATCAACAGCTGCATAGGCTGTGTGATTTTG
Organism: Paenibacillus sp. Aloe-11; assembly: GCF_000245715.1. Taxonomy (NCBI): domain Bacteria; kingdom Bacillati; phylum Bacillota; class Bacilli; order Caryophanales; family Paenibacillaceae; genus Paenibacillus; species Paenibacillus sp. Aloe-11. The sequence continues at coordinate 122,485 of NZ_JH601056.1, forward strand.
GTAAAAAGAAATAAAGCAAAAAAGGTCGTTAATAAAAATCCGACAATACAGGCATAGGTGAACAAATGCTTGATTTCCGTCGATTCATGCGCCGCGAAATTCCTGTTGATATACGGCAATAAAAAAAGTCCCAGGAAAATAAGCACGGAGCCTACAAGACAAATGATGGTGATCCACAGCTTGCCTACCAGTGATCTCCAAAAGTTCACGTTATTTTGGAACCTCCAGCTTATAGCCTACACCCCAAACGGTTGTAATCATAGCCGCTGCCTCCGGGGATACCTTATTCAGTTTTTCACGAAGCCGCTTCACATGCGTATCAACGGTACGCAGATCGCCAAAAAATTCATAATTCCATACATCTTTTAGGAGTTCTTCACGCGAAAAGACTTTATCCGGTGACACTGCCAAATAGTGCAACAGCTCGTACTCTTTTGGGGTGAGACTGATCTCAATTCCGCCCGCACTTACCCGGTGTGCATCATGCTCAATAATAAGATTCGGAAAAACGATACTATTGCTTGGGACCGCTTCTTTGGTTAGAAAGGCAGTTTCCGAAGAACGGCGCAAAATCGCTTTAACCCGATAAATGACTTCCCGGGGACTAAAAGGCTTGACCACATAATCATCGGCCCCAACTTCAAAGCCTTGTACGCGGTTTACTTCTTCGCCTTTGGCGGTCAGCATAATGACAGGCGTTGCCTTGGTCTGACGAAGGCGTGTACATACTTCAATCCCATCCATGCCCGGAAGCATCACATCCAGCAAAATAATGCTGTAATCGCTTGCAGTCGCTTTTTGGAGAGCAATCTCCCCATCCTCGGCTTCATCAATTTCATAACCTTCTTTTTCCAGATACATCCGCAGAAGGCGGCGAATGCGTTCTTCATCATCTACAATTAATATGCGGTTGCTATGTTCTGACATATTCCCAGCCCCTTCGCTAAAAAAAGCATTCTCTCTATTTTACTATTTTCCCGTGCGTGGTCAAACTTTACTCTTGTTCAACAGTCTCTTTACATCAAAAAGGCCGGGGTTATGACCCCCGTCCTGTCCGTTTCTTTTTCGTGTTGTCTGATTTGGCAAGTTGAATGAGACGGTTGATTTCGTCCTTGGTGAGGGGTCTGGTCAGACCACGCTTCAAGTTTTGCAGCAAAAGATCCCCGAAGGCAATTCGTTTAAGTCTGATAACCGGGTGTGAAATAGCCTCAAACATCCGTCTTACCTGACGATTTCTACCTTCATAAATGGTAATTTGGATAACAGACTCCTTGCCATCCGGGTCTACATCTTTATATTCTACCTCGGCTGGTGCAGTAATGCCATCTTCCAGCACAATCCCTTTTTTCAGCTTGTCCAGCTCGGTACCATGCGGAACGCCTTTGACAGTCGCTACATATGTCTTGGGCACATGATGCTTGGGATGGGTGAGCAAATTGGCGAACTCGCCGTCATTGGTAAGCAACAGCAGTCCTTCCGTATCGTAATCCAGACGGCCTACCGGATACACACGTTCCTTGACACCTTTCAGGTAGTCGGACACGATTTTTCGACCTTCCGGATCGGAGGCGCTCGTAATAACCCCTTTGGGCTTGTTCATCATCAGGTAGATTTTTTTCTCGGTTTTGATCGGTCTACCCTTTACCGTAATTATATCCTGATCAGGGTCCGCCTTCGTTCCCAGCTCTGTTACGACAACCCCGTTCACTTCCACGCTGCCCGCCTGAATGAGCTCCTCACATTTCCGTCTGGACGCTACACCAGCCTGGGCCAATATTTTCTGCAATCTTTCCATGTTCGCTAATTCACCTCATGCTAATGATACCCATCTACGAACAAAATCACAACCCCCGTTCAAAAAACGATGCAGGAATCAAAATACAAGCAGGCAAATTGCAATGGCTGCGACAAAACCAACCACGTCGGAAAATAGTCCTACCTTCAGAGCATATCGTCCATTGCGGATACCTACCGCACCAAAATATACAGTCAGTACATACAAAGTTGTGTCCGTGCTGCCCTGAATGGTTGAAGCGATCCGGCCGATCATAGAGTCCGGGCCATAGGTGCGAATCAGATCTGTCGTGAACGCAAGCGAACCGGTGCCCGTCAATGGACGGAGCAGCCCTAGAGGCAGCACCTCACCGGGGACGCCCCAGCTTTTAATCCATGGTGTAACCCAGGATATCATATAATCCAAGGCACCAGAAGCTCGAAAAATGCTGATCGCTACCATCATGCCTACGAGATGAGGAATGATGTTGATCGCGGTGGAGAAGCCGTCCTTGGCCCCATCCACAAAGGAATCGTAAACGGGCACTTTCTTGGCATATGCATATAAAGGAATAAAAGCGAGAATAGCCGGAATGGCCCAAGTCGATATGAGGTTAATAAAATTGAGCATGCCTCCCTCACCCTTTCCAAGTGGTATCCCTGCTCTGGACAGCGGTGATTCCCGTCCGTCGAGCTGCAGGTGAAGATACAGGCGGCGCTGTCGAAGAGGACGCAGGGGTTGCCGTGGTTTGAGGAGGCTGTGGCGTCAATGCGGTCTGAGACGGCGGATTCGCTGGGGGGCGGCGCAGTTCTCGACTACGGTACCACCGATCTGCCACTATCGCAGCAAAGGTCGCTATCGCAGTTGCCACCAGTGTCGTGCCGACGATTTCTGCCGGATGTGCAGAATGATAATTAAGCCGAATCGCAATCAACGTCGTGGGAATCAACGTAATGCTGGCCGTATTTAACGCCAGCAGCGTACACATGGCAGGAGTAGCGGTCTGCTTATCCGGGTTGAGCGTTTGCAGCTCCTGCATCGCCTTGATGCCCATTGGAGTTGCTGCATTGCCTAGGCCCAGCAGATTGGCGCTCATATTGGACAAAATATAGCCCATAGCCGGATGATTGCGCGGAACATCCGGGAACAAAAAGGCAACGATGGGAGCAAGCAGCTTGGATATTTTTTGCAAGAGCCCGCCGTCTTCGGCCAGCCTCATCATGCCCATCCAGAACACAAGCACGCTGATCAGTCCAAAGCACACTGTAACACCTGTGGCTGCCCCGTCAAAAGCCGCCTTGGTCACTACCTCAATATTTCCCTGTGCAGCAGCAAATACAAATCCGATACAAATCAAAGCCACCCATATGAGATGAATCATGATTGATCCCTCCTATACTCCAAACAGATTTCTGATAATCACACTCCATCCGCTTGTCCAGCTGCGTTGCTGAGTGCTGCTTACAGGAGCTTGATCAGTTGGAACCTCCTGTCCTGGCTGTATCGTTCTTGGAGTGGGCAGCTTGCTGCCTTTTGCATACACAGGAACGGAACCGATCAGTTTGCCTTCCAGCAGAAACTCGACACGTCCTCGTAAACCGAAGGATACGTCCGATCTGCCAGCAGAGCGGGACTTTTTATACAGCACTAATCTTTTGTGCAGTTGGCTCTTCTCACCGTCGTTCAGAGGATAAGCAAAGCTCGCGCCCGTCAATAGCGGATAGCCTTTAATGGGTTGTTGCTTGTCCGTAATCGGAATGAGTGGATAATATTGAAACCCGTAATCCAGCATATGTGCATGGTCATTCCAATCATCCCCGTCATTCAAAGTAACGGCAGCAAGCTGGCGACCGTCGCGCGTGGCCGAACTGACCAGACAACGGAAGGCTTTTTTGGTATAGCCAGTTTTCACACCATCTGCCCCTTCATAGAGCCTCAGCATCTTGTTCTTGTTACGCCACGAGTAATCCCAGGGATCGTTGGGATTCGGTGCTTTTTTCAGTTCTGTCTTAACGATATGTGCAAAAGTTGGATTATGCAGCGCATAAGCGGTTAGCCGGGCCATATCGTTCGCTGAGGAATAATGCCCTTCGGTATCCAGTCCATGAGGATTAGCAAAATGCGTATGACTTAGCCCAAGCTGAACCGCCTTTTCATTCATCAAATGAACGAATCCCTCTTCTGTCCCACCCACATGCTCGGCAATGGCAGAAGCAGCATCATTTCCGGAACGCAGCATCAGACCATACAGCATGTTTTCCAGCGTCATTTGTTCACCCATTCGCAGAAAAAGTGAGGAACCTTCTTTGGCATAAGCCGTCGGACTAACCTTTACCTGATCCTGCAAGCGTCCATGCTCAATAGCTACAATAGCAGTCATAATTTTGGTCAGGCTGGCAATACGCAGCTCCCGGTCACCCTCGGCAGCATATATGATTCTTCCTGATGCGACATCAATTAAAGAGGAGGCCTGCGCATGGGTTTTTAATGCAGGTGGGGATACCTCTGTCTTCATCGCTCCCCGAACAGGCTGTGGACCCAGCAATGCGAGCGGCAATGACACAATAAGCAGCAGTGCCAGCGGCAAAACAAAGGCGCGTCCATTAGACGAAAGCTGGTTTTGGCCCGCGTGGATGTGTTGCTTCTTTTTAAACATTTGGATTCCTCCGGTTTTGAGCAAGTCTTGTACCATTCTATGTCCAAGCTGTTCAAAGTATGTCCACCTTTATAACAGAAAATTCCTCTACAAGATATGCCCGGTCAGGCAATTTACACTCCTGATCACATATATATAGTTGAGGATTTGCAAGATCCTGAGTAGCTAAATATTTAATTTGGATGGGGGTACAGCATGCAGCGCCTACAGTTTGAACCGATTTTGAGATCCCGGATTGTAGAGTCCGCAGAGGCATTACAACGAAGCGGCGTATCCTTTGCCACGTTTGCAACCGCGCGTCGTAATCCGCAGTTTTGGGATTTGACGGCAAAAGGTGGATTTCAGCTCAAAGCAGGTGTTACTCCGGCGCAGGGGATCAGGGATATCTTTATACATGGTGATCAATATGCCTTTGAATGTGCAACTGCTATGGTGATTGTATTGTACAAAGCAGTGCTGGATTCCATTCTGGAAAGTGAATTTAACCGGATTTTTGCAGATATGCTGTTGTATGATTGGCACTATGACAGTGACCTCAAGCTCATACAGGAGCAAGGAAGTCATAAAGCGTCTCCCGGCGACATCCTGTATTTCAATAATCCGGATGTGTCACCCGAAACATTGGAGTGGAAAGGAGAAAATGTCGTTAAGATGAAGGAGGAGGACTCGTTTTATGGACATGGGATCGGCATCTTGCCAGCAAAAGGCATTATTGATTCCCTCAATCAGCATCGCAAGCCGGGGGCTACCATATCTGCTTATTTAACGGATGAGGTGATTTATCCGGACTTCAGCTATTTAGCCCAGTTTGCCCCTGAAGGAAACCGTGAAGTTGAACGATCGCTGCATACTTCTTATCAACAGGAACATGGTCAGCGTGTACATGCAGTCATTGGTGGAAGGCGATATATTCGCAGATAGAAACAAATGCAAACAAAAGGAAGGTATTCCTTAGCCCATGTAGGCTTTGGAATACCCTCCTGAAGTAACATTTTAGTTCATGACCTTTACAAGTAAGCCGGGCCAGATTGGCTGGGATCTGTAGTGACATTTACAGGTACCTGTGGAGGTGGGGGCTGCATGCCGCCTGGAGTCTGCATACCGCCTGGAGTCTGCATACCGCCGCCTGCACTTTGGAAGATGGACTGAACCTTATCAATCAGGTAGGGGGTGGAGTCGATTAATTTCTCAATCAGATGTGTTTGATTGTCCAAAGGAACGATTTGTGCCCCCTGTTTGCCAACAACCAGAAAAGCAATCGGTTGAATAGATACACCGCCACCGCTACCGCCACCAAACGGATGCCCTTCCTTCCCGCTATGATTACCCGCTGCCGAGGAAGTATGATGTTCTTCTTCATCAACATTAAAATCACTTCCCCCGGCTGCGAAACCAAACCCCACCTTACTGATTGGCAAAATAACGGAACCATCGGGTGTTTCCACCGCTTCTCCCACAATCGTATTTACGTCTACCATGGCTTTGATGTTTTCCATCGCGGTTTGCATGAGCCCTTGAATCGGGTGATCTGACATGATTATTCCTCCTCTGCTTATTTTCAATCGTAGACTGCCTTTTCTTTCGCTATTGTGCACAGAGCACCTAGAAAATATGTATCGCTCATCCCTCATGCCGGATAGGCTTCTTGGACAAAACCCGTTTCCAAGCTTCCGGTCCACCCGGAACGCGCCATATCCGATAAGCTAAAATGAGCATGGAAAAAAATAAATATCCGAGCGACACATTTCCTTCACAGGTCAAAGTGGTGGTAAAACGCAAACGATTGGCCCAATAGGGTACAACAAACAGCTTGGGGGTGCAGTTCATATGTACAAAGCTGGAAGCAAAACCGATCAGCGTCGTTTTCAGGCCCCATAGAATACCGGTTGAGGTAGCCGTATAGGCTGCGTCAGCAAGACTGATATTGGTGGACCATTCCATTTTGGTCATCGTCACATGGGCTAACGTATGCCGCAGCCAGCGGCTTAAGGCTTTCGTTCCTTTGAGCAAAACTCGTACATCGTGTATAAAATGCTTAATTTTTTCTGCATTAATATTTCCACTATCCACGGAAGCATCGGTTTTATGTATGTTTTTGTTGCGGTCAAGCCGATAGAGAAGCCCTTTTTGCAGATTGGCTATCAGAATAGCAGGAATATCATAATTGATTTTGATCAACCCGCACAGAAATCTGATCTCCAGATGCGCCCGATCATCACTGTCATGCTTGGCAATATCAAGCTTCCAGCGGATACGAGAGAACAAAACAGCCAGCACAAGTAATATGACAACAATGATGGCGATACCGATCCATTTCCACACTGACGAGTCCTCCCAACCTTTTTCTATGGATATACCATGGCAAAAATAGTATGGGTTCTTCACAGGAAAATCATGCATCCTAAAATAGCAAACAGCCAGTCCCTCTCTGCAGGAACTGGCTGTTTCTTTTCTTATCAGGCTTCAAGATCCGGATCGTTTGCAGCAGGCTGGCTGCTCTCCAGACGCTCGAACAATAATTGTGTCTCCTCCTCCAGATTGTCCGAATCCTCGAACATCTCCGGTTGCGGTAGATCCGCGAGAGAGCCCAGACCGAAATAATCCAGAAATGATTTCGTCGTTCCGTACAATATCGGTCGTCCAATGGCCTCTGCACGACCTTTTTCCTCAATAAGCTCCTTGTTGACCAGTGTATGTATGGCCCGCTCGGATTTGACGCCCCGAATATCTTCGATTTCGATTCTTGTAATGGGCTGGCGATACGCAACAATGGCCAGTGTTTCCAAAGCCGCTTGAGACAGTGAGGCACGTGCCGGAGAATAAGCGAGCTTTTCAAAATAGGGTGCATGCTCAGGTAATGTTGCAAGTTGATAATTCCCGGCAAGACGGACAAGTTGCAGACCTCTTCCTCCCTGCTCCATATCCTGTTTCATATCTTCCAGGCTTTTTTCAACCAGTTCTTGCTGCTGCTCTACAATGTCGGCGATCTGCTTGGCGGACAATCCTTCCTCTCCCGCGAGAAACAACAGTCCCTCAATAATTGATTTCAGCTTCAGATAATCCATTAACCCGTAAATCCCCTCTCCACTCCATTACAATATCATCAAAAATCTTCTCCTGATAACAGAAAATTTGCTTCATTTTCATCAGTTCGAGAATCGCCAAAAAGGTTACTACCACTTCATGCCGATACATATCCTCATGCATCAGCTTGGAGAACAGAAACCGCCCTCCTGTCCCCAATCCCTCTAACACCCCGACAACCTGCCGGATACGGTCCTTGACTGAAATTTCATCCCGGTGGACACGAGTTACCGTCGTACGTCGTTCTGCTTTACGCAATGCACGCTGAAAGGCCGCGACCAAATCGCTCGTATGTAGCCCGTGCACCGGATTTACAGGTTCGGTGGGCAGGAATGCACTCAGATCTTCCGGCTCTTTGCCATAAATCAGACTCCGTTCCCACTCACGTTCACTCAGATGACGAGCAATCCCTTTATATTTACGATACTCCACCAGCTTGCGAACCAGTTCCTCGCGCGGATCATAATCCTCTTCTTCATAATAATCCATATCGTCATATTCCATCACAGGTGGTTTGGGAAGCAGCAATTTACTCTTAATCGATAAGAGCGTCGCCGCCATCACCAGAAACTCGCTCGTAATGTCCAGTTCCAGCTCCTGCATACTGTGCAAAAAAGCCATATACTGATCCGTAATATCACTAATCGGGATATCCTGAATGTCGATCTCGGCTTTATCAATCAGATGCAATAGCAGATCCAGCGGACCTTCGAATGTTTCCAGCTTGTAATTTACGACTGTCAATGTGCTTCCCCCTGCCTTACTCCAATCATCATTCAACAATACCTTTCCCCATAGCACGTATGCTCGACGTTATCAATCCCTCTTTCTGTAGTATATACGTCATTGCCTTGCTTAACAATCCATTCCCTTGTTCGCTTTGCAATTACGCCGTCCTTATCTAGTTGCTTATATCATTAAAATTGCTTGCCCAGGTTCGCCATTTCAATCGCCGCCAGCGCAGAATCCCAACCCTTATTACCAGCCTTCGTGCCTGCACGCTCAATAGCCTGCTCAATATTTTCTGTAGTCACCACACCAAAAATAACGGGTACGCCCGTTTTCAGATTGATTGCCGCCACTCCCTTTGCCACTTCGTTGCAGACAATATCATAATGCGAAGTAGAACCACGGATCACGGTCCCCAGCGTAATAACAGCATCATATTTGCCGCTTGCCGCCATTTTTTGCGCAATCAGTGAAATTTCAAAAGCACCAGGAACCCAGGCCACATCAATTTCATCTTCCTGTACACCGTGTCGTTGAAGTGCGTCAATTGCACCACTTAACAGCTTGCTTGTAATAAACTCGTTGAATCTTCCTACCACAATACCATATTTTAAACCATCCGATACAAGATTACCTTCCAGAAAACGTGCCATGCTTATCAACCTCTCTTTTTTAAAATGATTTTTACAATGACAAACGACGACGATAGTCAATTAAATCCTGAATACTGATCAGCTTCAGCTGATGATGCTTGGCGAACACGGCCAAATCAGGCAGTCGGGCCATGGTGCCGTCTTCCTTTATAATTTCACAAATGACTCCGGCGGGCTTGAAGCCGCTGAGTCGGGCCAGATCGACTGCCGCTTCCGTATGACCTGCACGCTGCAAAACACCGCCATCACGGGCAATCAGCGGAAACATGTGGCCAGGCTTGCGAAAATCGCTTCCTACGACTGTATCGTCAGCCAAGGCGCGTACAGTCAAGGAACGCTCGGCTGCCGAAATACCTGTTATTGTCTCCATATGATCAACCGACACGGTAAAGGCTGTGCCGTGGAAATCTGTATTCTGCTCCACCATTGGATGCAGTTCCAACGCCTCGGCTCTTTGCTGTGTTATCGGCACGCAGACCAGTCCACGACCTTCAGTGATCATGAAATTAATGACCTCCGGAGTTGCCTTTTCAGCCAACGCAACAAAATCACCTTCATTTTCGCGCCGTTCATCATCCACGACGATAACGACTTTACCGTTCTTCAAATCCTCCAGCGCTTCTTCGATGGAATCCAGACGAATCTCTTCGTCCAGTTCCCCCTCGTCATGCTCCATTATGTTAGCCGTTGCACTTGTTTGACTCCCTCTATCCATAGTGCTGTCCTCCTTAGTTTTTGTGGCATAAGTACTCCTCTGGCAGAATTACCATTCCAGATCAAGCAAAGCCGTGCCTCGCCAGATAGTCCAGACTTATAGGAGCTTTTTCTGCTCCCTCCGTCGCCGCTGAGCCTCTGTAATTCAAAAGCTGTTCCACATACTTGCCCAGTATGTCGCATTCAATATTGACGGTGTCACCCTCACGTTTGGCTTGTAAGGCTGTCTCGGATAAGGTATGGGGGATAATGGATACGGCAAAGGTATCTCCCGTACGCTGCGCGACTGTGAGGCTGATGCCATCCAGTGTGATCGAACCCTTGAGAAGAATATATTTGAATAATGCTTGATTAGAAGGTGCAACTTCGAACACAACCGCATTCTGGTCTGAAGTCACCCGGCGAATCGTGCCTGTTCCGTCTACATGCCCCTGCACAATATGACCTCCGAACCTTCCACTTGCTGCCATCGCCCGCTCCAGATTGACCCGGCTACCGGATTTGAGTTCTTTCAGATTGCTGCTGCGAAAGGTTTCCGGCATGACATCAACCTTAAAATCCTTAACACCGATCTGTATGGCCGTCAGACAAACACCATTCACGGAAACACTGTCTCCTATTTTCAAGTCGCCCAAGACGACGGAGCCCTCAATCCCCAGTACCATCGCTTCTCCGCTTTTGGAAATCGTTTGAATGCGCCCCACTTCCTCGACCAACCCGGTAAACATGCCCTCACTCCTTTCCATCTCGTTTCAGTTTATCCCTAATTCATCTGTCGTAAGCGCAAAAAACCCCCAGTACGGAATCTATCCGTCATGGGGGTGATGAGAGTCAAATCTACAGTATACAAGCGCAGTCCATATGCATGTTGAAATCTCACGAATAATACGTATGCCAATAAAAAGCATGACTACGATACAACCTAATACGCTAGAAGACCTACCGAAAAGAAAACTAAAAAGCTGTCCCCCGATGCCGCCCTACAACGAAATAAGCCGTACGTACATTTACGTATGCTAATAATCGGCACATGTCACGTCATGCACATGCGCTCCGTATCCTTCTCCCATCCAGACTATACTGTCGGTCCCGGAATTGCACCAGGTCCACCTTCTGCTGATCGTTCAGCATCCGGGTCACGGACTAAGCCGTGCTATGATCATAAAAAGCGATCCACAAGCACGTCATCACCGCCGGTGGGGAATTTCGCCCCGCCCCGAAGGATCTTGCTCTTATTCAATTGAATTAACAGTAAACTTGTTACGTATATTAGCACCAACTTCTAAAAAAAGCAAGTTATCGGATAGACGCCCCTGCTTTTGTTTTAACATATTGGCTGGAGAGTTCTTCAAACCAGGTTTTATCATTCATATGAAGCGCCAGATCAATCAGATCAGCCAGTTCTTCCAAGCCGAGCTGTGTAGCATGGTCAAAGGTAATAACCGCCGAAGCTGTGGGTCCGTGGCTTCCTTCAGAGGATGCGTCATAATCCAGCCGTACTTCAACATGTCCATCAATAAACTCACATTTTAGAAAATAAATAATTTCACACATTAATATCGGACGCACCTGTGTTTCCAACACGCAATCCATCACCTTGGCGGAATAATGCTGATTCGTCAGCGTAAATTTATGCTCCGTTCCCGCCAGTGATGCCCGTCCAAAATCATCTGTAAATTTCAGCTCCACGGGCTTGATGTTCATGACCTTAGGGATTTGCTTTTTTATAATTTCGATTATTTCAACTGTATTCAGTTTAATCATACCTGCACCTCATTGCATCTAAAAATTCAGAAGAAGACTGTTATTTAATCAATTTCATATAGGCCTCCACTCCTATATCGGAAATCATTACCTGTTTTTTTATGCTTCATCCCATAAACGACAAAAAAGATTCTTCACGCAGCAAGCGCAAAGAATCTTTTTGGAAAAACCGAATTATAGCTCCGAAATTTCATGTTTCTTTTTCAGAATGGTCCAGCGGCGTTCAATTTCCTGCTCAAAGGTGGCCAACGTCGCTTCCTCCTTAAGCAGATGCTTCGTTTTCCCCATTAATTTCAACCATTCAGCGGCTGGAATCCGTTTCCCCTTGTCTTCCGGGTTGTACGTAATCGTCGTATTGCCCTGCTCAATTTCGTACAATGGGAAGAAGCAAGACTCAACAGCAGCCTCCACAATGCTGGTTCCCAGCCGATCTTCCGACTTCCAGTTCAATGGGCAGGCACACAGGATTTTGCCATAGGCCGTTCCCACGTTGTTCGCATACCATTGCGCTTTGGCCGCTTTACGCAGCATATCCTGCGGATGGCTTTCAGCAGCTGTGAAGGCATACGGAATGTTGCAGGCGGCCATGATTTGCACGGTGTCCTTGTGATGTCCTTGCTTCCCTTTTTGCATCTTCCCTACACCCGACGTACTGGTCATATGACCGAGAGGAGTGGAATACGATTGCTGCGAGCCTGTGTTCATGTATCCCTCGTTATCATATTCCAGCATGATCAGCTTATGATTGCGCAGAGCCGCACCAATCGCAGAACCCATGCCAATATCCATACCACCGTCGCCGCTGATCATAATAAAGGTTGGATCATCCGACATCTCAATCTCATTACGACGCTTCATTTCCAAGTAAGCTTCCAGCGCTCCCGAAAGTGTAGCTGCCCCGTTTTGAAAAAGATTATGGATCATCGGTTGCTTGTGTGATGTATATGGATAACCCGTTGTCACCACATAGACGCAGCCTGTCTGGAACAATACGACAATATCGCCTTCAATCCCTTTGAAAAACAGCTCAAGCGCAGATAGTGCTCCGCAGCCCGGACAAGCTCCGTGCCCCGGCGTAAGCCGACGTGGTTTGGTCGTCAGCGAACGCAGCGGCGGTACCTTGACCTTGAGCTTTCCGGTCGCCTCGTCCGGCGTGACCTGAATCAGACCCGTGCGGTACGCATCGCCCCGTGGCGGCTGCATGACCTGCGGCATCACCTTATCCGGTGAACCCGGATGAATGCCGTAATAATCAAACGGCTTCTCCGCACGGCCGGCTTCTGCCGCCTCGATCGCGAGCTGGAAGAACGCCTCTGCGTCTTCCGCATAAAAATCCTTGCCGCCCAAGCCAAAGATGCGGCACAATACAGTCGTCTTGTTCAGCGGGTCCTCCTGTAGAGCCGCCTTGATTTCGTGCGTCAAATTACCGCCGTCGGCGCCGTACGAATCCGCACGCTCGCCCACCACCAGCGCCTTGACGTGGCGCAGTGCCTCACGCAGCTGCGCAGCCGGGAACGGGCGGATGATATTCGGACGAACGACCCCGGCCTTAATGCCGCGCGCACGGAACTGATCCGCCACATCCTTGGCCGATTCAGCCGCCGAATTCAGCAGGAATACCGCAACCTCGGCATCTTCCATATGATATAGATCCAAAATCGGATATTCCCGACCGGATAAAGATGCATATTCTGCCGCAACCTGCTCATATACTCCTTCAGACCGTCTTAATGCCTCAGACTGCTGGAAGTGATTGTTCGTCAGATCATCGCCATTCATATGAGCGCCTACCGTAACCGGATGATCAAAATCCAAAATATTCGGATGATTTCAGATTGGGATTCGGCCCTACAAAATCCCGTACCGTCTCCGCATCGGCAAAATATTGCACCTTGCGCTTCTGATGTGACGTATAAAAGCCGTCATAAGCGACCATCACAGGCAATCGAACATCGCTGTGCTCCGCAATTTTCAGCGCCATGATATTCATATCATACACAGCCTGTGGCGTGCTTGCCGTCAAAATGACCCAGCCCGTATTCAGACCGTAGTACAGGTCCGAATGATCCCCGCGAATATCCAGCGGACCACTGACGGCCCGTGTCACCAAATTCATAACCATAGGGAAACGCGTACCTGACTGAACAGGCAGCTGCTCCAGCATATACAGGAAGCCCTGCGAGCTGGTGGCATTCACCACTCTTGCTCCCGCTGCTGCGGCACCATAGCATATCCCCGCCGATCCATGTTCTCCATCCGCTGCAACCAGCTTGATGTTATGCTGACCCCTCGTTCTCATCTGATCCAGGTACTGCGCCACCTCGGTCGACGGAGTGATCGGAAAATATCCCATCATATGATAATTGATTTGCGCAGCCGCTGTAGCGGCCATTTCATTGCCGGATTCGAACGTCGTTACTTGTGCGGCGCCTGCTTGTTTGAGCTCCTCCTCCAGTTTAGCCATTACACACGACCTCCTTCATACACCGGAAATTGGTGGGCAACTCGGTGCTGTTCCGACCAGCCCCATTGCTCACGACGCGAACTTAATGCTCCCGATGGGCAAATATCCACGCATTTTAGACATCCTTTACAATACTGATAATCAATTCCTTGCAAAAATGGCATCATTCTGCCGCGTTTGTCTGCTTGCTCTTCCCATACAAAGCAGTAATCCGGGCAAATTGAATCGCATTTGGCACAATGAGTACATTTGTCAGCTTCATATTCAGGTAAATAACCCTGACGTGAGCCACTAAGATCTTTTGTCATGCTGTTCCCCTGCGTAGCAATAACTCCACCCAATGTTTGCGTTTCGTAGCCGAGCAAAGGCTGCGGACGTTCAAAAACCCGATCCTGCGTGTCATGGGTGACCGGATATACGTGCAGCTCCACTTCCTCAAACCCACGGTTAAACGTACGCAGGTTAGGCTCCACTAATTGTGGATATTTCTTTTCAAAGGTACTGCGAATAACCGATCTCATCGCTTCCGGGTCCAAAAAATCGCAGACACGGAACAAGGCTCCGAGCATGGACGTATTCAGTTTGGTTCGCTCCTCCAATGCGATGCCCATTGCATCCACCACCGCCAGCGTACCGGATACCAGTCCCAAATCAGCCCGTATTTCTTCTGCCGGACGCGTGGAATTGACCACAACGATCCCATCGGCTGGAAGTCCGCTGATCACATTTACCGTTTTGTATAATGCTTCATGGAAAATGCCTACCACATGCGGTTGTTCGATCGGACTGTGATCACGGATATCAACTCCCGGATCACAGAAGCGGACAAAGCTTTTAACCGGAGTTCCCTTCTTTTCTGAACCGTAGGACGAGAAATTTGAAGCATTCAGCCCCAAACCAAGCACACCGGTTTCGGCCAGCATTTTGCCAGCCAGATTAGCGCCGAGTCCACCAATGGATTCCAGCCGGATTTCGAAAAATCCGAGTCGATTTGTGCGCGTTAAAATAGACAATGTGATAAGCCTCCTTCTTTTGCAACCTTCATTGAGCTTGAATACTCATAAAAATAAATGAAAATGCATTCTAATGAAAAGGCTATCACAACGCTTACTTTTCGAATGTGATCTTACTCACTGAAACAACTGCGTGATTGGGAAAAACAGCAAACCGTCAAATAAAAGACAACAAAAAGCCGTCCTGTCCAAAAGACAGAACGGCCTGCGTGTTAGGTCAAAAAATCAGGCATTTAACGGCATTTTATGCGTCAAATACTTTAACCTCTTTCATTTTGTCACCTTGTTTTACAGCATCGATAAATTCCATACCTTTGGTCACTTTGCCAAATACAGTATGTACTCCATCCAAATGCGGCTGTGGAGCGTAGCAGATGAAGAATTGGCTGCCACCTGTGTTGCGGCCCGCATGAGCCATGGACAGAACGCCTTTGGCATGCTTTGTTGTGTTCGTAGCTGTTTCACAGTCAATGGTGTAGCCAGGGCCGCCTGTACCGTTACCGATTGGACAACCGCCTTGAGCAACAAAGCCCGGAATGACACGGTGGAAGCTTAGACCGTTGTAGAAGCCGCTGTTAGCGAGCTTTTCAAAGTTAGCAACCGTATTTGGAGCTTCTTCCGGGAAAAAATCAATTTCGACGATACCGCCGTTTTCAAGATCTATTCTACCTTTTTTCATTGTTTGTATCTCCTTTTCAACCTGTTTTGAAAGCTAAATAACATCAAGTTCCAGTTTACTATGAATTGCTGCGCTTAGCAAAGCCTTGTCCAAAAAAAAGACCACTGTACCGGTATAGTATCCCCGGCCCAATGGTCTGCTTGCTCACACACATCAAAAATCAGGACGAAACCGTAATTTTAGCATTGGAATGAACTGCTGGACTGGCTTCGTCACGAACCAAGCGCTGCGGCACAACATCGTTGCGTACGATATCCTCGTAGGTTTCCCGGCGCACCACCAGTTCGGCTTCACCATTGTTCACGAATACCACCGCCGGACGGCGTATCCGGTTATAATTACTTGCCATGGAGTAATTGTAGGCTCCGGTTGAGGCAACAGCGAGCAAATCCCCGCTATTCGGACGAGGCAGCTCCACATCCCAAATCAGCATATCGCCGCTCTCACAGCATTTGCCCGCAATGGATACGGTCTCTTCGTTCACATTCTGCGCCCGATTCGCCAGCATCGCTTCATACTTGGCCTGATATAACGCCGGACGCGGATTATCCGTCATACCCCCGTCTACCGAGACATATTTCCGTACCTGTGGAATATCCTTAATGCTTCCTACCGTGTACAAGGTTGTGCCTGAATCGCCCACAATGCTGCGTCCCGGTTCAATCCAGATTTCCGGAAGTTCGTCATAAAGCCCGGAAAAATGGGTTTTAACCGCTTCGCCAATAGCATGAACATAGGTAGAAATTTTCAGCGGTGTGTCCTCTTCGGTGTAACGAATGCCAAATCCCCCGCCCAGATTAATCACCTTGAAAGAAAACTGAAGCTGTTCCTTGATTTCTCTGGAAAAAGCAGCGACCCGCTCGGCAGCCATTTGGAAGCCGTTCACTTCAAAGATTTGCGAGCCGATATGGGAATGCACTCCCAGCAGATGCAGATGATCCAGCCCGATAGCCTGCTCTACCGCTTGGCGCGCTGTACCGTTCGCAATGTCAAAACCGAATTTCGAATCCTCCTGGCCTGTGGCCATATATTCGTGCGTATGCGCTTCAACCCCTGGCGTAACTCGCAATAAAATATTCACCTGCTGTTTCCGCTCGGAGGCAAGGGCCTGCAGCAAATGCAGCTCCATCTCGCTGTCGACCACGAAGCAGCCAATGTGCGCATCCAACGCCATTTCAATTTCTTCCGGTGTTTTGTTGTTGCCGTGAAAATGGATTCGCTCTGCCGGAAATCCTGCTTGCAGCGCAGTGAACAGCTCTCCACTGGAAACAACGTCGAGCGACATTCCTTCTTCTGCAGCCAAAGCACACATCGCCATGACGCAAAATGCTTTGCTTGCATAGGCGACTTGAAACTTCAAGCCGGTTTCATGAAAAGCTTCTATAAACTCCCGGCAGCGCCGGCGTACTAACTGTTCATCTACAATATATAGCGGTGTTCCAAAACGCTCCTTCAAAAGCGTTGTATCACATCCGCCAATTTCCAAATGTCCATTGCTGTTAATTTTACTGCTTCCATGCAAATACATGTTCTGGCGCCTCTCTTTCTGGAACAAGCTAGTCATATTCCATCGAATGTTTACACCAGTATAGCAAAAAAAACATCAAGAACAATGGATTTTTATGCAGATCATTTAGATTAATGCTCCTGTCCATTGCCTGAGTCCGAATCTGTATTGGCATCCGTATGGGGCATACGCGTATTGTCCCTCGTTTTATTAAATGACGGGCGGTTAGGCGCATCTAGTACAGGCTTGCGGAACAAAATAGAAGCTAACGCCTTGGCATTAAAAGGGATGAACGGCCACAAGTAAGAAGAATTGTATGACCGATGCATTGTCAGCATCAAAATAATCAGGGTCGTTCCTACGACAAAGCCTGGAACGTGGAAAATGGCTACAGAGATCAGTAGAAATAACCGGATCAGTCTGTTGGCCAATCCTAGCTCATAGCTCGGAGTGGCGAACATGCCTATGGCGGCTACAGCCATATACAGCACAACCTCATTCACAAACAGCCCTGACTTAACCGCAATGTCACCGACCAGAACGGCTGCGATCAAGCCCATAGCGGAAGCCAGGGGTGTAGGGGTATGAACTGCCGCCATCCGCATGAGATCGACCCCTAGCTCTACGATGATAAACTGGGCGATCAGTGGAAGGTGAGCTTGCTTTTGAGGACCGATAAAATCGAGAAATGCCGGTTTTAGTTCGGGATTGATGACCATAAGCAGCCACATCGGAAGCAAAAACATCGAGGCGAAAATCCCAATAAAGCGTACCCAGCGCAAATAGCTTCCCATGAATGCCGTCTGCCGATTTTCTTCCGCATGCTGGCACAAGTCGAAAAAAGTGGTTGGCAAGATCATTACACTGGGTGAGGTATCTACGAAAATAACAAGTCTTCCTTCCATAATATGCGAAGCCACGACATCTGGTCGCTCCGAATATCGCACCAATGGATATGGATTCCAGCCTTTATTGATAATCGTCTCCTCTAATTGCTTGTCCGCCAGCGGAATTCCGTCCAGATTGACGTTTTTAATTTTGTCACGTACGGTATCCACCATCACCTTATCCACGATATCATCAATGTAGCCCAGGCATATGTCTGTCCTTGTTCGGCGTCCGACCTGCATCGCTTCAAATTTAAGTCCGGGGTCCCGCAAACGACGACGCACCAGCCCTACATTCGTAAGCATCGTCTCGGTAAATCCATCCCGGGCACCACGTACGACACGCTCCAACGAGGGCTCCTCCGGACTACGTACCGGGTAATTACGGGTATCCAGAATGACGGAAAAACGCTCGCCTTCCATAAGAAAGGCGCTATAGCCTGCTAGCACCTTGTTGATGACAACCGACATTTTGTCCGTCTTTTCCACTTGAATATGTGGGATATAATATTCAAAGTATGCTTGCAGCCCATCCGAAGACAGATCATCCGGCGTCAGATAGGTAAGCCGCTTCAGCACCTCAACCATGATCTGATCCTTGGCAAAGGTATTCAGGAACAGATACCCAATATGGCGCCCACCCGTTGTCATTTCCCTGAACACCACATCAAAAGTCTCTCCCAGACCCAATACCATTTTGAGTGTTTCGCGATTATCCTTCATCTTTGGCGAAATATCATCCTCAATCTGCCAATATCGAATGGATTCCTCTACATTATCAGAACGCTCACTTTCTTTTTTGTGCTTAAGACGGTTCGCTTCCTGCTCTTGCTTTTGCTTCCATAAGCTCAGATTTTCCCCGTCAGTATCATTTTCCCTTCCAATTGCTCCGTCTGCCTGAACATGCTCCTGATGCTCTTGATCTGCCCTGTGATCCATCTCGTTAGTCCCCTCTGCTTTCATTGTTATCGGTTATATATAAACCAGTCGAATAAGGAACCCGTTACCTTTCCAAGTACCATCGCCATCAACAGGCCAAACATATACACGGACATATGAAGTCTCTTGGCCAGTATGGGCAGAAGATTTAATACCTCCGTTAAAGCTGCGGCGAGCAAACCAATAAACAATCCACAAAATAACCCGGGTATCCATGTAAAAAATTTAGGTAATGGCAAGCAGATATTCCAAAAATCAGCCACGGTTCCCACCACTGAACCTAAAACCATCGCCTTTTCGTATGCACGTGATTTTTTATATGTGCGGGTGAGCTGGGCCAATCGCGGCATGATATCCAGTACAATAAAAAACGCGATTACGCCGCTCCCCACTGCCAGACCTCCAGCGATGCCCAAAATAATCTGCAGCGCGCCCTGTACAAATGTCATGGCTGCTTATCCTTTGAATGCAGGCGGGCCATTTTTTCATATTCCTCCGCCACAACGTACTGATCCACATTTTCCTGATACAAATACATTTCCACCTCCAGCGGCGTCGGCTCCTCGTTCCACTTTTTTTTGAACAAATGATTGAAGAACACGATCATGCCAAAACCGATACCGATCGAGTAGGCAATTTGAAACAGGTACGGATGCTTATCCTTTTTCCCCGTAATCATCTCCACAATCCGAACCTGTACCTCCATCATGCTGACGTCGGCGTGAAAGTTCATAATCGTTAATGCAGAGCCAAAAAACAGAAGCACCCATACCAAAACGAACAGTATTTTGGATGGCTTACGGGGTTTTTCCACGACTTCCACAAGTACATGCGGCTTGCCAAGGGATTCGATTACAACACCCGGAATATGTTCTTTAATTTTGGAAATGATCTGCAGCATGTCCACCAGTATCAGGTTGCCGTCCTGCTTCTGCGGCCGTTTGAGAACAAGCTCAAGCAGCTCGTTTTCCCATTCGGGATCGGCTAGCAGATGGGCCACATCTCCCAAATGCAAATCCTGCCCTTGTATCATCCGCACACGGCTACGAAGCCGCAAGTATACTATAGGAGCCACTGTAGGAGCCGGACTATGAGTCATCCGATCCCCTCCTTATCCTCGTAATTACCGATTATTATGGAACGAAGCAAGCAAATCTATTCTTCGACTTGTCCTTTTTCCCACGCAAAAAAGAGTATCCCCTGCCATGAAAAATGGCCTCGGAATACTCTTTAGACTCACGTAGAAGGATTTCGCTAAATCCTGACTGCTATTATTGGGCAATTTGATCGCGGATCAGCTGCAAAATCTTTTTTTCCAGCCGGGATACCTGCACCTGGGAAATACCAAGTCGACTTGCAACCTCCGACTGGGTCTGATCCCGGTAATAACGCAGGTACACAATTAACCGCTCCCGCTCGGAAAGTCCGCCGATGGCCTCATTCAGAGCCAGCTTGTCAAACCATCTTTCCTGCGATTCGTCAGCAATCTGATCCATGAGCGTGATGGGGTCACCGTCATTTTCGAACACCGTTTCGTGAATCGAGGTAGGCGGCTTATTCGCTTCCTGCGCAAAAACAACATCCTCTGGCGTGACTCCCAGCTCATCGGCAACTTCCTTAACCGTAGGCAGTCGGTTGAGCCGTTTGGAAAGCTCGTCCTTCATTTTGCGGACCTTATTGGCCGTCTCCTTCAGGGAACGGCTAACCTTGAGAGTCCCGTCATCACGAAGAAACCGTTGAATCTCGCCAATAATCATCGGTACCGCATAAGTCGAGAATTTGACTTCATAGCTGAGATCAAATTTATCCACCGATTTTAACAAACCGATGCAACCAATTTGAAAAAGATCGTCAGGTTCATATCCCCGGTTCATAAAGCGCTGCACGACAGACCAAACGAGCCGGATATTACTATTGACCAACGTCTCACGTGCATCATTATCACCAGACTGACTTCGTGCAATGAGCCGCTTGACTTCCGCATCCTCCAAATAGCTGTGTGAAGTTTTTTTTCCTCCTGCTTCCATAGGACCAACCCCTAATTATATAAAGCTTTCTTGGATTCAATCCTTTTCTTCATCCGGACCGACGTGCCTCCGCCCGGCTCACTGACTGCCTCAAACTCATCCATGAAGTTTTCCATAATGGTAAAGCCCATACCTGAGCGTTCCAACTCAGGCTTGGATGTATACAGAGGCTGCTTGGCCAGCTCCAGATCCTCAATTCCCCGTCCTGCGTCTTCAATGACCAGCGTAATCACGTCTGCTTCAATGCCGACTTTAATCGTTACGACACCTGACGGATCACTGTCATATCCGTGAATAATACTGTTTGTCACTGCTTCAGACACCACGGTTTTCAAGTCGCTCAGCTCATCCATTGTAGGATCAAGCCTGGAAATAAAGGCTGCAACAGCCACACGGGCAAAAGCTTCATTCTCGGATTTGGCGGCAAACTGCAAGCTCATGAAATTGTTTCCTGTGCCTTCTCTCATGATACGACCTCCAGTTCCGTGAGCGCATTTCCCTCGTTGTCATATATAGGCATAATTTTAAACAACCCTGACATCTCCAGCAGTCGATATACTGGCGGATTGACATCACAGACGGCCATTTTCCCGCCCTTTTGCTTGATCAGCTTGTATCGGCCCAGGATAACACCAAGCCCTGAGCTGTCCATAAACTGAAGATTCTTCAGGCTGAGCACGATGTGCTCGCATTGCCGACGCTGAATCGCCTCATCCATTTGCATGCGGACCATGTCCGACGTATGGTGATCAAGCTCACCGGCTAGTCTCACAATCAGTACCCCCCGGTGATGCTCCATTTCAATTTGCAGGTTCATGCTTACTCACTCTCCTCCCGGTCTTGGACAAGGATTTCTACGCTGCCGCAGACGATTCCTGCCCTCCGACAAAACTAGAAGAAAACCCCGTCCAATCTACAAAGAAAACAGATTCGACATGGTGCGTTTTAACAATTTCCACCATCCGGCCTTCTCAATAGCCACAGGCGAAGTAATGTTAAACTCCTTTAACCGTTGACCATCCTGATAGACAACCAGCTTGCCGACCGGATCTCCTGCACGGACAGGTGCTTTGAGACTTGGAGCCAATTGCAGCTCATGACGCAGCGTTTGTTTAGTTCCACCTTTTTTCACCAGCACACTGTATGAGCGGTCTGCCTGTATTTTTAATTCTGGCAATACGCCTTTTTCAACTTTTACGCTTCCCAGCAAGTCACCCGGCTTGTATATGGATTTCATTGTATATTGAGAAAATGCGTAGTCAAACATCGATGATACTTCATTGTTGCGTATCTTGGTATTCGGCTCACCGAGCACGACGGCTACGACACGCAATCCATCACGCTTCGCCGTAGCGGAAAGACAAAATTTTGCTTCTGACGTATAGCCTGTTTTCAGCCCATCTGCTCCGGTGTAGAAGCGAACAAGCTTATTGGTATTCACCAGCCAAAAGGGCTTGACCGAGGATTTGCGCAAATAGTCCTGATATGCTCCTGTATACTTCGTAATTTGTGGATATTTCAACAGCTCCCGGCTCATTAGCGCAATATCATGCGCAGAAGAATAGTGATTTTTTACAGGTAAACCGTTGCAATTGGCAAAATGGGTATCCTTGAGTCCCAGTTGCTGCGCTTTGGCATTCATCAGCTCGACAAAAGCCTGCTCGGATCCTGCAATTTTCTCAGCCATGGCCACAGAAGCATCGTTCCCGGAAGCCATTGCAATTCCCTTTAACATCTCGTCAACCGTCATTTCTTCTCCCGGCTCCAGAAAAATTTGCGACCCACCCATCGAGGATGCATATTCGCTGGCCCGCACTTTATCGGTTAGCTTGAGCTTGCCGTTATCAATAGCTTCCATCGTCAGCAGCATCGTCATAATTTTGGTAATGCTCGCTGGGGGAAGCTTTTCACGACTGTTTTTTTCATAGATAACTGTGCCTGTATCTGCATCCATCAGGATCGCCGAGAGAGCCTCAGGAGCCAGCTCCGCCGCAGAGCCTCCCTTGGGTTTGCTTTCTTCGGCCCAACCGCCGACGGGGACAGCAGTCAAGGCCACGAGACAAGCCAGAATGAACGCCACCACTTTTTTCTTCACAATCGGTTCCCTCCTCAACATATTGGCGGAAAGCACCGGAGCCCGTATACTTGCCCCTCCGGCCTATTCGCGTGCTGCTAACCATTGTCGTCAGATTGGAAGAAAAATATTCCATATGGTTGATTATTCATTTTCTTAGCATGGACTGAGGATATGCACGAGAGAGGTTGCTCTAGGCTGTACAAAAAGATACGATTTGTATAAAATAGATACATAACGTATCAAGGTGGTGAAGACGTGAAGCATATACTCACAGTGGCCGGTTTACTGGCTTTTTCAATTCCTTATGCCTGTCAGGGCCTATCTCCCAGAGTCATCACAATTGCCCTGCTCATTCTGTTATTCAGCTATATCATGCTGCTGCCTTCACTCAAAACGATGATCGCAACTTTAGCAGACAATCCGTTGCTGACCTTGCTCATGATGTACATAGCCGCCTCCTGCTTATGGGCTGAACAGGAGCAGACCTCATCTATGCTGATGGTTCTCAAATTCCTTGCCTTCTCTACCTTCGGCCTTTATTTTGTTACCCACTACACAGCACAGGGCTGCATCCGCCTACTCGTCATTACATTAAGTATTTTGAGCGTACTCAATCTGTTGGCTGTTGTGCTCGTTCCCTCCTTTGCTATTCATGCAGGCGTAGAACATACTGGACTGTGGAAGGGGATCTCCGGTCATAAAAACACACTCGGGACCCTCTCTTTATTAAGTTTTGTTTCGCATGTCATATCCTTTTTCAAGGGAAAACACAAAGCTTTGCATATCGGCTTTATTCTGCTCAATGCCCTATTGCTCATTAAATGCCAATCTACCACCTCGTTGGTGCTGACATCCTCGCTGTTCGCATTTATTTTGTTTATATTGCTATTCAAAAGAATTCGAAGTGTCGCGTTGCGAGGTTTCTTCATTAGTACTTCCGGCCTGCTTGTGCTTTTGGGCTTGGTATTCGCCTTTACTTTTGGGGATGCGATTGCATCAGAGTTCGGAAAAACAACAACCTTGACCGGAAGGACAGAAATCTGGCAGGGAATCGCTGGTGCTATTCAGAGCCATTACTGGTTTGGTCATGGTTACGGCTCCTACTGGGCAGCCCGGCCCAGTATCTATGCGGGTGGAATCCGATTTGATCTGACAAGCAGCCATAGCGGCTTCCGGGATTTATGGATCGACGTGGGCCTCGCAGGACTCCTCGCCACGATCGCACTCGTTACAATCACCTTATTAAAATTCAGAATTGGCAAAGCAGATATGTATACATGGCTGACAGCAATGGTCTTTTTCCTATTCATCGTATTAAACAATATAACGGATAGTCGTTTTCTGAACTCATTATCCATCTACTGGATCATTTTTATGGTGATTGTCATCAAGGTGCAGGAGCGGCATAGACTGGCTGTAGCAGAAAAGACAAATTCGGCAGCATTGAGCACATCCCCACTTCATTAGAAGATATCACCACACTCAGGCAGCCCGAGGCAAAAAAGAACCCCGTATCCGAGCGCATCAAAAGACGCTCGGATATGGGGTTCTTTGGTTACATGCCCGCCATTTTGGCTCAGCGGCGCACCTTATCTACATTTGTGGAATAATCGCCAGTACAAGCTTCAAAAATTGCTCGCGTACCTTTTCCGCCGTCTCCATCACTTCACTATGGGACAGAGGCTGATTCAGAATGCCCGCTGCCATATTCGTGATACAGGAGAAACCGAGCACCTCAATGCCCGCATGACGGGCTACAATAACCTCAGACACAGTCGACATCCCCACCGCGTCTGCGCCCAGGGTACGCAGCATGACGATTTCAGCAGGCGTTTCATAGTTTGGTCCCAGCAGACCGGCATATACGCCTTCCTGCAAGCTGAAGCCCTGCTTAGCAGCTGTTTGTTTGGCAATTTCACGCAGACGGCGGCTGTACGCCTCTGACATGTCAGGGAAACGAACACCCAACCCCGCATCATTCGGTCCAATCAGCGGATTCTGTCCTGTCAGATTCAGATGATCCGAGATGACCATCAGATCGCCTGCCTGGTAGGATGTATTTACGCCACCTGCCGCATTCGTTACCAGCAGACTTTGAATACCCAGTTGCTTCATGACCCGAACAGGGAAAGCGGTTAGCTGCGGGCCATAGCCCTCGTACATGTGGAAGCGCCCCTTCATCATGACAACAGCGCGACCTTCAATCGTACCTAACAGTAATTCCCCCTCATGACCTTCTACCGTCGATACGGGAAAATGGGGAATTTCCTGATAGGGAATGCTAATTCCATCCTGAATCAAATCGGCCAGAATACCGAGACCCGATCCCAGAATAAGACCAATTTCCGGACGAATTCCGCTCTTGGAATGGATATAATCTGCTGCTTCCTGAATCATAGCTTGGTTGGCTGTTGACATCAATATCGCTCCTGACTTGTACAATCGTTAAGTTATAGTGCTCCTCACATTTTCTAATGACAGCAAAGCGTCATTACCGCAGCGTTACCGATGTTCCTTGCTTTCATGAGAAGTGCGGTTGCTGCCGTGCGGGTGATGCCTTTCATATACTTCCTTCATATTCCGTCTGGCCGTCTGCGCATAAACCTGCGTCGTAGACATATCGGCATGGCCCAGCATTTCCTGTACAGAGCGCAAATCGGCTCCGCCCTCCAGCATATGTACCGCAAAGGAATGCCGCAGCGTATGCGGCGTAATATCCTCGTTTATGCCTGCCTCCTGACCATACTTCTTAATTATTTTCCAGAAGCCCTGTCTACTAAGGCGCTGACCAGATACATTCAAGAACAGGGCTTCCTGCTCCGCCTGAGCTTCTTCGTCCTGCATGGGTCGCAGCAACGATGGGCGCTGCTCATCTATGTAGGTCTGCGACCACTGTGCCGCCTCACGGCTAATCGGCACTACACGCTCCTTGCCCGCCTCGCCGCCACAGTGAACAAAACGCAGATCGGTGCGCACATCATGCACGTTCAGAGCAATCAGCTCGGATACGCGGATGCCTGTTGCATACAGCAGTTCCAGCATCGCCTTATCCCGTGCCCCCTGCGGGGTAGTCACGTCCGGAGCTGACAGCAAACGCTCTATTTCATCCTGCGTGAGCACCGAGGGCTTCTTTTTGGTCGCTTTCGGCAGCTCTAGCAGAACAGACGGATCTTGGCCTGCAATTCCCTCCCGAATCAAAAAATGAAAAAAGGAGCGAATGGAGGCAACGCTGCGAGAGATCGTCGCCGCTGCTTTCCCCTGTTCCTTCAAACGTCCCAAATACAGCACCAAATGTGACCGCTGGACGTTGTCCGGCTGCTGAAGGCCACAGGTTTCCGTGAACTCGGCGAACTGCTGTATGTCCCGATGATACGCTTCCAATGTGCTGCGCGACAAGCCCTTTTCCTCTTCCATATATCGAACGAAAGGTTGAATATACATTTTCATGAGTAGCAAAAGTCTCCTTGTTCTACCTACAGCGATTCATGGCTATTCCCCATACCAGTAAAAAAAACGCAAACGCTCCAACAACACCATCTGGTGCTCAGTTCCCTCAGAAAATGCCTGTCCGCCAATTACCTTAACTGCATGCCCTTCTGGTATCCGGTAATGATCCACAGGTGTTATCCAATCTGTAAACAATCTGAGGCTATAAAAGAACATGCATGCCAAAGCCCCGAACAGTATGACTATACGCAGCCATTTTAATACGTTTCGCATCGATATAACCATGTGGATCAGCCGCCTTTTCCCAGAATATAGAACCTATCAGGCTCTCTAAGGCAAGGATATGACAAGCTATTCCTTTTTATACCGCTTGATCCTGTGCAGCCATCCCGAACTAAAAGTTCCGGACTAAAAAGTTCCAGACTAAAAAGTCTCGAGCCAAAAAAGTCCCGAACTAAAAAGCTCCCCCCGAACGCGTTAATCCTGAGATTTGTTTTTCCTGGTTTTGCCCAAAGACTTTTGAGCAGTCGTATCGTTCTTCGCCTTGCAACGATAGCAAATACCGTGAAAGTCCAAACGATGGTCCACTACGGTAAAATTAAATTCCCGTTCCAGACGCTCTTCCAACGGCCCAAGCCAATCCTCCAGTATTTCATCTACACTGCCGCACTGCACACATATCAAATGGTGGTGGTGATGCTTGGACGTATCGCCACGCAAATCATAACGAGCCACGCCATCACCAAAATTAATTTTCTCCACGACATGCAGTTCACTTAGCAGTTCTAGGGTACGGTATACGGTTGCCAGACCGATTTCGGGAGCTTTCTCTTTGACGAGCATAAATACATCTTCCGCACTCAGATGATCATCTTCGTTCTCAAGTAAAACTCTAACGGTGGCTTCCCGCTGAGGCGTTAGTTTGTAGCCCTGGGATTGCAGTTGCTGCTTAATTTTTTCGATCCGTGCTTCCATTTGCTGCTTAATTTTTTCGATCCGTGCTTCCATGTGTCTCCCTCCCCCTGCAAAGCTACTGCCTACTGCACTTTTTTTCACTCCTATTATTATAGGGGGTCTATACAAATAAAGTCAAACATTTTGAAACAGGTTAGGATGGTACGGAAGCCGTTAGCATGGGAGTGACCCATTGCATCATAACCGGGGTGATCCAGGTTTCAAAGGACGCGCTACCGACGAGAAGCAGCATCATTACCGCCGTCAGTCCTGCGTAAGACAGCAAAGGACGCAGCATCCCGTCAGACGGGCGGGTAGCAAGTATTTTAGTTTTGATCATATGAATGGAAAAGGTCATCGCAGCCACACTGCACACAAGCAGCACCGGAATCACAAGCAGGTTATGAGGAGCTACCGAGACGAGGGAAAATAACAGCCCTTTCCACGAGTATTGCCCTACTAAATAGCCCACTGAAAATCCGATTAGTACACCCTTGAGAAAATCCAGCACGAGAATACCGGGAAGACCGATGACCGAAAGGCCGCACACCCAAATTAAACCGACCCATTTCAAATGCAGAGACACGCTATCCCAAAAGGTCGAGGCCGCCTGTGGATCAGCAAAGCCCTGCTCGTTTTGATTGACCGTCGCAAAAAAATCCTTTAGATAACGCGACAAATCCTGCAGCTGCTCCAGCGAGAGCGCATTAACCATCAGTGCGCCAAAGACAACCCCCACCAGAAACAGCACAGCCAAAAAAACATAATACGGCGTCTGGTCTTTTAACGTATGACGAAACCATTGCATCGGCGTCCTGCCCCTTTCATCTGCTTGTTTGTCCAAAAAACAACCGGAATCCGACAGCTGATGGCCATGAATGGAGGCAGTAAAGATTCGTAAAAGATGTGCCAAGCCAGCGGCGGCATAGATATTTTTAAGGTTATTTTATGGTTATGAACAAGCAAATGCTGATATGACTTTATCGGGACATGACTTTGCTAGGACTTGGCTATTTTGCCGTATGTTCCGCCACCGCCGGACACGAGAGAGAGTCGTCCCTCACGGGACAGAATAATTTGCTCTGCCAATACTTCCCCGACAACGGCCGCCAGGTCACCCTGATTGACCTTATGCAATATATTCATTTCCGTCCCAAACGCGGTCAGCAGATGATTCAGCTTGGCTTTGCCCAGACCGGGGATAAACTCAAGCGGAATCTGATAAATGTACGGCGGGCGATGTGAGGGAATCACGGGCTGTTCACGGTCGGCAATGCTCCATATTCGATCCAGCACGCCCCGCACCAGCTTGGGGTGACCACAATCAGGACAACGTTCGTCCACCATCTGTTGCTCGTCAATAATCGTACCGCAGCTTTGACAGTAAGAACGGTGGTATTTGCCCAGCTTGGGGTTTAATCCGTAGTTGGCACACACCCTTCGTCCTTCCCGCCGCTCCAAAGCCATTCTGAATTCATCAAAGCACGGCTTCGTGAGCGATAATTTGTTGTATTCTCGTCCGATTTTCCCAAGTGAATGGGCATCAGAATTGGTAATAAAACTGAAACGATCCAGCTCCGAGATCATTCCGGCCATGGATGAATCTGCGCTTAGCCCCAGCTCCACTCCACTGATGAGCTCCATATCGAGCAGTTCTTCCATTCGGGCCGCAGAGCTGCCGTAAATGCCCTTATGAGGGGTAAACACGTGCGCAGGCACCATGATGCCTCCACGCCCGTAAATTTGCTGCTGTAATTCGCGTGGCGGTGCGTAGATGCGTTGTGAGCTGAGATTGACATTTTTCATATGTCGGGCCATCCATTGCGTAAAATCCTCCATCACCGCCAAATTTGGAAAGTAGGCCAATACATGCGCTTCGGGGCGTCCTTCGGCTCGGATTTCCAGCTCCGTGCCTAGCAGAACCACCGTATCACGGTAGGCGATGCCGCCGCCGCTGATTTCCGTCATTTCCCCTGTATGCAAATAAGCTCGAATATCTTCCTGCACATTCGGTGCGTGGCAATCAATGATCCCGATCAGCCCGATCCCTTTGCGACCGGAGGCTTCCTTGGCAATGTTAGCGAAGGTCAGATCACGGCTGCCACTGATTTTCACCGGATTTCCCTTCTCTGTTCTGCCAATATGAATATGGAGGTCAGCGAAATAGTCTGTAAGTTCTACCTTATTTCCGTTCATATTGCTTGGAAGCTCCCTGTGTGCTGCTGGAGCTGCCATGCATAGACAGCCAAAATCGTTTTGGCATCGCTTATCCGTCCTTCACGAATGAGCGCCTGTGCTTCTTCCAGCGTCACCTCAAACAGCTCCAGAAATTCATCCTCATCCGGCTCCATTTCCCCTAGCTCCAGCTCTTCGGTCACATATAGATGTATGATTTCATCCGCAAAGCCGGGGGAAGTATAAAAGGAATGCAGCAGCTTTAACGACTTGGCATTATAACCTGTCTCTTCTCTCAGCTCACGTCTCGCCGCCTCCATCGGGTCTTCGCCTCGCTCCAGCTTGCCTGCTGGAATTTCCACCTCACATCGTCCCATAGCCTGTCTGTACTGGTCCACGACCAGCATTTTCCCCTGATGCAGTGCCAATACAGCCACTGCACCCGGATGCTTTACGATTTCACGCTTTCCAGTAGAGCCGTCGGGTAGCTCTACGGTGTCCACCTGTAACGTAATGACCTTTCCTTCAAAAATCGGCTGCGTAGACACCGTCTTTTCCTCAAGCGCAGGATTCGAATATAGCTTGCGATGCAAATCGTTCGTGTGGTGATTCACTTGGTCGCTCATTGAATATGTCTCCTTCTTCGTCATCTATCTTTTTCTTTATCTATTATCGCCAACGATAGTCTAACTTGTCCACTTCGGACATATGCTGGTGGTATAATAAACTTCCTGTGATAAGGAGCTACTGAGATGAAAAGCTACCGTACCGAAACCACCCTCCATATTGTCGGCAAAGCCTGGCAGATTCAAGCTCTCTTGCGTCAATGGCAAAAGGAACACGGTCCCTCAGCCACCATTGCTTCGCTGACGGTTCCAAAAAAGGTTCAGGTCTAAAAACAAGGAACGATATTCCCGTCTTTAGCCTGAACCTCTTTGTGCATAGGATACAAGTTTTACTTTGCTGTCTCCTGAATCAGAGCTACAACGACTTCAGCAACCTTTACCAGATCATCAGCCTTGATTTTTTCCTCTGTTGTATGAATGTTCTGGTAGCCCACAGCCAGATTAACCGTTGGAATCCCCAGTCCGTTGAATACATTGGCATCTGACCCACCACCGGAATGGAAGGTCGATGTTGGTAATCCCAGCCCTTGAATCGCACGCTGTGCTACCTGCACAACCTCATCATGCTCCGTAAAGCTGAATGCCGGATAGATCACCTCACTGCGGAACTCACCCTGTGCGCCAAATTCACGCGCTGTAGTTTCCAGTGCTTCACGCATATGCTGGATTTGATAGTTAACCTTTTCCTGCACAATACTGCGTGCCTCTGCGCGAATCAGGACAAAATCGCATACAATATTCGTTGCCCCACCGCCTTCGAAGCTGCCGATGTTGGCAGTGGTTTCTTTATCGATTCGGCCCAGCTTCATATTGGAAATCGCTTTGGATGCGACTTGAATGGCACTAATGCCGTCTTCAGGATTCACGCCCGCGTGAGCGGATTTCCCTGTAATCTTCATTTCAATACGTGCCTGCGTAGGTGCAGCTATACAAATGGAACCCACTTCCCCATTGGAATCCAAAGCATACCCGAAGTCCGAATCCAGCACTTCCGGCTTCATCGCCCGCGCACCCATCAGACCGGATTCCTCACCAGCTGTAATAACGAATTGAATTTGACCATGGGGAATGTTCTGCTCGCGCACGACGCGAATTGCCTCAAACAGGGCAGCAATACCCGCCTTGTCGTCCGATCCCAGAATCGTTGAACCGTCACTGCGAATCCAGCCATCTTCACCCAACTGCGGCTTAATACCTTTGCCCGGAGTAACGGTATCCATGTGGCAGGTAAAAAACAATTTGGGTGCTTTCTCCACACCTTCCGCTTTCCAGGTGACAATCAGATTGCCTGAGCCATGTCCGGTTCTTTCACGGGAATCGTCTTCCGTTACCTCCAGCCCAAGCGCATTAAATTTTTCTTTTAAAACACGTGCTATTTCCTGCTCATACTTCGTTTCGCTGTCCACCTGTACCAGTTCCATAAATTCCTGTACGATTCGATCTCTCACTACGTTTGCTCTCATTAAACTTTCCTCTCTTTCCCGTTTACGCTACAATACGAATAGATGGTCTTATCTATGACTTAAACCTTTACAAAAGGAGTTACACATGTCTAACAAAAAATGGGTTCGTTTTTTCGTTTATGTTATGCTCGCTGCTATGATTGGCTCTACACTGTTCATGGTCATCGAGCCGTTCATTATGCCACTATAATGGACAACAACTACGCTCATAGTATCTGGCCGCCTCATGGCTCGATAAAGGCTGTGAGCGGACAAGCTGTTGTGAATGCAAACAGGCGGGCTGTCGTGTCAATCACGTAATAGCCCGCCTTATCTTTATGTTTAGGAATGCGCTTGCCATTCCGCAGCAAACGAAAATTGCTGTTCGAAGTGCGGAACAATTTCCTTCGCAATTTGCTCCACCGAAAAAGTCTGCTGTGTACAGTCCTCCAGTGAAGTCACTCCGTATTCCTGAATGCCACATGGGACAATACCTTTAAAGCCCTCATGCTGAATCCCTGATTTGATGTTGAAGGCGAAGCCGTGACTGGTTATAAAGCCCCGACGGTGCTTGCACTTGTTGAATTTCACACCAATGGCGGCAATTTTAAGATTCCCGACCCACACCCCTGTATATTCAGGCTTACGATTCCCCTCAATCCCGTGAGCTGCCAGCAGTCGAATGATCACTTCTTCCAAACTCCGAAGGTAACCGTGCAGATTCAACTCCTCCCGATTACCGAGCATAAGCAGAGGGTATCCGACAAGTTGTCCTGGCCCATGATATGTAATGTCTCCCCCACGGTCAATCTGAAAGACGCTAATTCCCTGAGCTTCCAGTTGCTCGGGTGTGAGCAGCAAATGCTCGGGATGCCGCTGAGAGCCAATCGTGTAGGTCGGCGGGTGCTGGAGAAGCATAAGCGTTTCCCTCGCTTCTCCAGCATCCAGCTTCCCTACGATCTCCTTCTGAACGTCCCATGCATGAGCATATTCCATTCTATCTATATAGGTTACTTCGAGCGGTCGTCTGTCCACGGCCTGTCACTTCCTCCCCGTCCATTTACCCAAATGTTCGGATGACCCAGCTGTTCGGAAAATTAGTACAGCTTCGTATCCAAGGTGTAGCCTTCCAGGTTTTCTTTGACCCGTTGCAGGAATCGTCCGCAAATGACACCGTCCAGAATGCGATGATCCAGCGACAAGCACAGATTAGCCATCGAGCGAACCGCAATCATATCATCAATGACCACCGGTCTTTTGACGATGGATTCAAAGGTGAGGATTGCTGCCTGCGGATAGTTGATCACCGGATAAGACAGAATTGAACCAAAGGAGCCTGTGTTGTTAACGGTGAACGTTCCGCCCTGCATATCATCCAGTTTGAGCGTTCCCTCCCGTGTTTTACGAGCCAAATCCTCGATTTCACGAGCCAGTCCAGCAATATTTTTCTGATCCGCTTTTTTGATGACAGGGGTGAGGACTGAATCCTCCGTACCCACAGCCAGCGAAATATTGATGTCTCTTTTGATGATAATTTTATCCACTGCCCACACCGAGTTCATGATCGGATATTCCTTGATCGCATTCACGACTGCTTTCATGAGGAAAGCAAGGTACGTAATGTTGATCCCTTCTTTTTGCTTGAACTCGTTTTTGACCTTGTTGCGGAGCATCACCAGATTGGTCACATCCACCTCTATCATCGTCCAGGCATGTGGAATTTCTGAAACGCTTTGCCGCATATTGCGTGCAATCGCACTCCGAATAGGTGTGACATCAATAAAATATTCTGACCTGTTATGGCTGTCACCCTCAACCTCAATCATAGGAACCTTTGGAGCCTCCGTTAAATGAATACCGCTGTTGCGTACCGGAATAGCAGGGTCCATATTTTGAATCGGTGTACTCTGCTGAGCGGCAGAAGGCTGTATTCCAGTAAAAGGCGAGCCTTGTCCCTGCGCCGTTCCGGTTGGCTGTTCTGGTACTACAGCCTGAGCAGAGCCGCCCTGCTGCACATAATTCAGGACATCCTTGCGGGTAATTCGTCCCCCCATGCCCGTGCCCGGTACTCGGCTTAAGTCCACATTGTGCTCAGCAGCCAACGTTTGTACCGCCGGGGAAAAACGTCCCCGCATCGACTGATCAGAAGCAGCTCCCTGCTGAGCTTGTGTATTGCTAGGGGCTGCTGGTGCAGCAGAAGTTGCTGATACCGCAGGTGCAGCCGACTTGGTCTGGATACGGCAAATCAACTCACCTACTGCTACCGTCTGACCTTCTTCTGCTAACAGATCCCCCATAATTCCGTCCAATGTGGATGGGATTTCCGCGTTTACTTTATCTGTAATGACCTCGCAAATCGGTTCAAACTGCTCCACCGTGTCGCCAGGTTGTTTCAGCCATTTGGCAATAGTCGCCGATACGAGCGATTCTGCCAATTGAGGCATGGTCACGTCGTTCCATTGTGTTTGGTCTGACATTTTTTCAGCTCCTTAACATCATAGGAGGGCGCGTTTTACCGCTGCCCTCGCTACACTTTTGGAATGCTTTCGTCCAATCTGCTCCATTCTAAAACATGGCAAGACGACGCATGGCTTCCTTCACTTTGTCCTTGTTCAACATATAAAATTTCTCCATGGGTGGACTGATCGGCATAGCTGGTACATCAGGAGCGCACAGCCGCTCAATCGGGGCATCCAGCTCGAATAAACATTCCTCATTAATAATGGCCGATACCTCAGCGCCGATGCCGCCCGTTTTGTTGTCCTCATGCACGATAAGTACCTTGCCGGTATGGCGTGCAGCCTCAATAATGGCCTGACGATCCAGCGGCTGGAGTGTGCGCAAATCCACAACGTGTGCGGTAATGCCCTCTTCCTTCTCCAGTTCCTCCGCAGCCTGCATCACAAAATGCAGCGGCTGGCTGTAGCCAATAACCGTAATATCGTCACCTTCACGCAATAGATTGGCCTTGCCAATCGGTACGATATAATCATCCTCAGGCACTTCACCCTTAATCAGCTTGTAGGATTTTTTGTTTTCAAAAAACAGCACCGGATCAGGGTCACGAATGGCAGCCTTTAGCAATCCTTTGGCGTCATAAGGCGTAAAAGGAGCTACAATTTTCAGACCCGGCGTACCAAAAAAGATCGACTCTGGACACTGCGAGTGATACAAGCCGCCAAAAATACCCCCACCGATTGGCGCGCGGATGACAACAGGACAATTCCAGTCGTTGTTAGAGCGATAGCGGATTTTAGCCGCTTCACTAATAATTTGGTTCGTCGCCGGAAGCATAAAGTCCGAGTATTGCATTTCGGCAATCGGCTTCATTCCGTACATGGCTGCACCAATCGCAACCCCGGCAATTGCCGACTCTGCCAATGGCGTATCCATGACACGCTGCTCGCCGAATTGCTCCATAAGACCCTTGGTCGTCGTAAAGACGCCACCCTTCACACCGACATCCTCGCCTAGTACAAAAACCGTTTCATCCTGCTCCATTTCTTCTTTCATGGCCAGGCGAATCGCATCAATATATTCCATAATCGCCATAATTATCGGCCCTCCCCATCGCTGTCGGCATACACATGCAGCAGCGTATCCTCAGGCTTCGGAAAAGGAGCAATATCTGCATATTCAATCGCTTCCTTGACTTCGAGCAGCAGCTCAGCCGACAAATCAGCGTCCTTGGCCTCATCCCAAATGCCGCATTCGATCAAGTAATTTTTCATGCGGGCTACGCCGTCCTTGGCCCAGTTCTCATCCACTTCTTCCTTGGTCCGGTAAGCCAGATCATTATCCGAGGTAGAGTGAGGAGACAGACGGTACATCATCGCTTCGATCAACGTCGGACCATCACCACGCACAGCGCGTTCACGTGCTTCCTTCACAGCCGCATATACGGCCAGCGCATCATTGCCATCGACCCGAATTCCAGGGAACCCGTAGCCCAAAGCACGATCGCTCACCTTGCCCGCCAGCTGTTTATGAATCGGCACTGATATTGCATATTGATTGTTCTCGCACATAATGATGACCGGCAGCTTCTGTACACCTGCAAAGTTACAGCCCTCGTGAAAATCCCCCTGATTGCTGGAGCCTTCCCCAAATGTAACAAACGATACAAAATCCTTTTTCTGCATTTTGGCAGCCAGCGCTACACCCACTGCATGCGGAACCTGTGTAGTTACTGGACTGGAGCCTGTCACAATCCGCAGCCGTTTACTGCCAAAGTGACCCGGCATCTGACGACCGCCGCTATTCGGATCATCTGCCTTGGCAAATGCTGACAGCATCAGCTCGCGTGGTGTCATCCCCACAGCAAGCACGAATCCGTAATCCCGGTAATACGGAAGAAAATAATCCTTTTCCCGATCCAGACCAAAAGCTGCCCCTACTTGTGCCGCTTCCTGACCAATGCCGGAAACGTGAAAATTAATTTTTCCTGCCCGCTGCAGGAGCATATTGCGCTCGTCAAATTTCCTTGCAAGCAGCATATATCTGTACATGTCAATTACTTGTCCGTGGGTAAGTCCCAGCTGTTCATGTCTGAAACCAGCGTCTACAGCGCCTTTTGAACTCATCGAGGCACCTCCTTAAGTATCAAAACATCCTACTACCAGCACCTAGTACCATCTTGTCTTAAAACCTGGTACTAAACTCTGACTAACCCCATTATAATCCTTTTCTCCCCAAAAAGAAAAGCACCGATTTATTTGAATGGTTTATATGCCGATTGCCCGTCCATCAACCGCCAGCATCGCTTCTCCCAAAATCTCCGACAACGTCGGATGCGGGTGAATAAGCTGTCCGACTTCCCAAGGCGTAGCATCCAGCAATTGTGCAAGGGCCGCCTCGCTTATAAGGTCCGTCACATGCGTACCGATCATATGTACACCGAGAATATCATTCGTTTCCTTGTCGGCAACAACTTTGACGAACCCGTCCCGACTACCATATACGAGCGATTTTCCGATAGCTTGAAAAGGGAACTTCCCTGTTTTCACCTGATGTCCCCGCTCACGTGCCTCTTGCTCCGTCAAGCCGACACTCGCTGCCTCAGGACGTGTATAAATGCAACGCGGAATCAGATGATTCGGTACGCTGTGAAAATCTTCACCCGCCAGGTGGTGAACCGCCTGCAAACCTTCATGGCTCGCCGCATGCGCTAGCTGTAAGCCCCCGATGCAATCCCCGATTGCATAGATATGCGGCTCATTCGTCTGTAAATGCTCATTAACCGAAATAAAGCCACGCTCTACCCGAATATCCGTATTTTCCAGTCCGATATTTTCCACATTCGCCTGACGGCCCACTGAAATGAGCAGCTTGGAGGCGCTGAGGGTTTCGGTTTCATCCCCTTTTTGCACGTTAATCTGTACGCCTTCCCCATCCTTGCCGTATGTTTCGGCCAGCACCTGCGAGCCCGTCAGCACCTTAACCCCACGCTTGGTTAACAAGCGCTGCATTTCACGCGAAATATCCTCATCCTCGGTTGGAATAAGGCGATGGGCTGCCTCAACTACCGTAACCTCCACGCCAAAATCATTTAGCATGGAAGCCCATTCCACACCAATAACACCTCCACCTACGATGATTAGCGACGCAGGTAATTCTTCCAGCATCAGTGCTTCGTCACTGCTTAGAATAAATTCGCCATCCGGCTCCAATCCGGGCAGCACACGCGGGCGTGATCCGGTCGCAATCATGAGATGGGCAGGAACGACCGTCTCCATCTCACCATCTTCCAGCTCCACAGCTACTGCACCGCTTTTTGGTGAAAAAATCGACGGTCCAATCACGCGTCCCTTGCCGCTCAGTACCGTGATTTTATTTTTGCGCATCAAAAATTGAACCCCCTGATGCAGCTGCTCTACCACAGCTTCCTTACGCTCCTGTACTTTAGGGAACACAAGCTGCGCACCCGACGTCTCGATACCATATTGCGCACTTTCCTTAATGGTTGCATATACTTCCGCGCTGCGCAGCAAAGCCTTGCTCGGAATACAGCCACGATGCAGACAGGTTCCGCCAAGCTTGTCCTGTTCGATAATAACGACTTCCTTGCCGAGCTGGGCTGCGCGAATCGCCGCCACATATCCCCCGGTTCCCCCACCTAAAATAGCGACATCACAATGTATAGTCATGCTTCTCCTCCATTAACTATGATTATATATAGCTTATTGTACTCTCTTTATTTCTCTATACAAAATATAGCGTTTATGCACTCATCTTATTCGTACAGTGCATCCCGCAATTTGGTAGACATCCTTGGGTTTTGAGCTGATTTGGCTCGCAACGCATTGCGGAACGATTCATTTTGCTGGCGCAGAAGATTCAGTTCTGTCTCCAGCTCAGAGATCAACTCCTGTGCTTGCGGGCTTATCAGCCCTTGCTCCAGCAATGTTCTTTTTCTGGCACTATAATCCGTAGCTTTTTGGTTCATGCCTGTCCCCTCTTCCCTTCTTTCCACTACACTTCACCATATCATGCCCGTGGCAACAGAGCAATGACGACCACATTCACATTCAAAAACAAATATACACAAACATGTCGAAAAACAATATATTTTCTCTGGTCTGCATGCTGCTCATTATGGTAATCTATAATGGCTTTTTCTTTCGGAAAATGATGATTCACAGCGTTATGCGCATGATAGAGAGAGGGGAATTCGCGTTGCCTACAGGACGAATTACGATTATTACAGGCCCCATGTTTAGTGAAAAATCCGGTGAATTGATTCGCCGCTGTCAAAAACTAATCCAATACGGGCACCGCAAGGTGATTGCATACAAACCGGCTGAAGATAACCGCTACGCCACGGACGAAATTGTAAGCCGCATCGGATATCGGCTGCCCGCTATTTCTATTCCAAGAAAACTCACAGATGAGCTGGTTCAGCGTATTTTGGAAGAAACGAAGGAGGCCGACGTGGTCGCCTTTGATGAAGTCCAGTTTTTCAGCCGTCATATTATGGCTCTGATACAGGAGTTGGCTTATTGTGGCAAACATGTCATTGCAGATGGCTTGAATCTGGACTACCGGGGCAAGGAATTCGGCTATATTGGCGGTCTGCTTGCCATGGCGGATGACATCGAAAAGCTGACCTCTTTTTGCGCCGTATGCGGCAGCTCGGAGGCGGTATTTACCCAACGGATGGTAAATGGAAAGCCATCCACAGTAGGGCCCATCGTGATGATCGGCGACTCTGAGGCCTATGAGCCTCGCTGTCGCAAATGCTTTATACCGCCTCATAAAGTAAACTGCGATTAGCACGCGATCACCCATGACTTTTTCCTTGCATTTTTTTGGAACGAATGGAGCCACCAGCCCGTATATCCGGTTAAGCTGTACAAGCTTCCAGTTTGTCGTTTGTATACATGACCATGAGATTATCGGGGGGCGTACTTATGAGTTTTTTCAACAAAATCTTAGCAAGCGCAGGAATCGGATCAGCCAAGGTCGATACATTGGTGGATCAAGCCGTATATGTGCCTGGGGAAGAGCTCAGTGGCATCATGCGTATCAAGGGCGGTAAAATTGATCAGGAGATCGGCAAAATCGACATTGAGCTCAAAACAGAATATATCGTAGAGCACGATGATAAAAAAACCACTGCTAACTGCTGTATCGCACGGATCAAGGTGTCTGACGGCTTTCATTTAAAGCAAGGACAGGAGCTTGAAATTCCTTTTTCCTTCCAGCTTCCGCTGGAAACGCCTGTCACTCATGCCAAGCAGCCTGTGTGGCTGGAAACGGTATTAGATATCGACATGGCTTTGGACCCAACTGACCGTGACTCACTCAAAATCGAGCCGCATCCTTATATGAGTACGGTATTTGAGGCGGTTCACCTGCTCGGCTTCCGATTCCGTTCCTCCACCTGCGAACGTCATCCCAAGCTGGGACGTGGTGTTCCGTACGTGCAGGAATTTGAATTTGCACCTGGATCGGAATATGCACGCGATATCGAAGAGCTGGAGCTGATCATGCAGTTGGAACCCGAAGGCGTGCATGTGCTTGTCGAAGTAGACCGTAGAGGCAGAGGATTATCCGGCTGGCTGGAGGCTGCCTTTGATATGGACGAGCGTCACGCCTGGTTGAGCTTAAGCCGTGAAGAGTTATCCTATGGTCCAGATCACATTGCGGATGCGCTGGAGGAATTGATCGACAGACAGCTTCATTAAAATAAGCGAATGCAATCCCAAAAAATCCCCACCGTTAACTACGGCTGGGGATTTTTAACTATATTCTTGGTTGTCGACATCTGCATAGACTAAAGTGGCAACATATCCTGTCTTTCTGCCTTAATCCTGCACTCCTTGCATGCCCCGTAGAGGGAACCGTTATCGTCGGCATAAAAGATTAATTTGTCTTCTTTTCTACAAAAGGAGCATTTTTGCTTACCCCTGTGCTGTATAGGATCAGACAGTCCAAACCCGGATTGGACCTGCCTGCCTGTTGCTTCTGTCGTCGTGCTGGAGCCAGAGGGAGAGGATACCTTAAACTTGGATGTGTTCCCAACACGAGGCTTTCGGACAGGCTTGCGAGAGCGAAATTCAACGACATTGCTGCCTCGCTGTTCGTTCAATTGTTTTTTGCTGCTGCGACCACGCCGTGTCATAACAATCCATCCCAACGCCACCACCAATACGCCGATGACCACCCAAGTTAAGCTATTCCACATGTTCTCACCCCGCCTTTGCTTTTATTCTGATCACACTCCAGCCGCATCATTATTTATCATTATATCATTGAGTGAACATAATCACCATATTAAGGAAAAGGGGGATATGGCAGAAAAAGCCGCTCTACAATAGAGCAGCTTTCCCCTGAAACTAAGTAAATAATAGCCTTCAAATTATACTTTGAATTTGCCGATTTGCCCTTGCAGATCCTCTGCCATCGTAGACAGGTTTCTTGCAGATGAAGCAATTTCCTCCATCGAGGCCAGCTGCTCTTGAGTTGCAGCAGACACGTGCTGTGTACCGGCTGCAGCTTCCTCGGCAATTGCCGAAATTTGCTTGACAAAACCAACAATCTCATCGGTACTTGCAGACATTTGCTCCGAACCAGCAGATACCTCTTCAATTTCGCTTGCCACTTTATTCACGGTTTCCTGAATCAGTTCAAAGGATGCACCTGCATTTTGTACGACTTCCCGACCTGTCATAACATCCTGCCCATTGGCAGCTACCGCCTCAATCGCATGTGCGGTATCCTTTTGAATCAAGCCCACAAGTTCCGTAATTTGTTGAGCAGAATGAGCCGATTGTTCAGCCAACTTGCGCACTTCGCCTGCAACTACGGCAAATCCGCGACCGTGCTCTCCTGCGCGGGCCGCTTCAATGGCGGCGTTCAGAGCAAGAAGGTTGGTTTGACTCGAAATATTGGTAATTACATCAATTATTTTGCCAATTTCATCTGAACGTTCTCCCAATCCAGCCATAAGACCTGCCAAGCTATTCATCGAGTCATTCACAGCATTCATTTGCGTAACAGCCTGCTGAATCATCTGATTACCCTCAGCTGATTTGTGAGCCGCATCCTGAGCTGATGCAAATACATTTTGCGCACGAATGGCAATTTGTTCTACACCGATGGACATTTCCTCGATAGCCTGGGACGATTTGGTCACCATATCCACCTGGTTGCCCGTTCCGGTAGCTACTTCTTGTACCGTTTCGGTTATTTGTGCAGAAGCTTGGCTATTTTGCTCTGCGCTGGCCGTCAATTCCTCTGACGATGTGGTTACCATTTCAGTTGTCTTACTAACCGATTGAATCAGTTGACGAAGGTTTTCAACCATCGTATTAAAGGAAAGGGCCAACGTACTAATCTCATCCCTGCCCTTCACAATGATAGCCTCACCTGTAAGATCACCCGATGCAATGCTCTCAGCAGCACGACTGATTCGCAAAATGGGTTTAGAAATAATCTGGGCGATGATGACTGCCATAATCAGTGCCAACAAAACGGCAGCAATACTCAATATGATGACTATTTGTCTACCCGAGATAAAGTTGTCAACGGCTTCTTGCGTAATCTGTTTTGAACCATCTGCATTCAGCTTAATAAGTTGATTGATCGTGTCGTTCGCACTATACCATAGCACATAAGACTCTTTGTGCAGAATGCTGGATTGAACATAATCGTTAGCTTTCCCGGCTGCAATTACCTCTGGCAGCTTTTCCAGGTACGCTGCATATTTTTTGGAAAAGTCCTCGTACATTTCGCGTTCTTTTGGAGTGGCAATTAATTTTTCATAGGTTTTTCGTCCGCTCTCGACCTTTTTCAAAACCTTATCGTATTCCGCTTGCACCTTCTCCATTTCCGCCGGGTCGCGTTCTACAATAATATTCAAGGAGAGCCGTTCTACATCAGATACGTCGCCGTTCAGCGTTCCCAGAATCGTTACACTAGGCATCCAACGGCTATCGATTTCCATCGAATTATCACCCAGGTTTTTCATTTTTGAGATGGACACTAAGCTAATGACGATCAATAAGACAATAACCGCAAGAAAACCCAATAACAATTTCGCTCGGATGTTAAATTTCATATTTTCGCTCCTCAATCTCTTTTATATATAGATATTATATCGACAAGAATCGACAGTTTGTTTATATCAAATTTAAGAGATTTTCAGAAATGTTTCCAATAGGAAAATTATTTCTTCATGTGGGTTAGTGCATCTGATTTGGGTTAATTTTATAAACTACGTTGAGGCTATTATATTTCATGATCTCCAACAATTGTTCCGCCATGTAACGAGGGGAGTGCTGAAAATCTCCATTCACCCACTCTATGATCATCCCCAGAATAGCATAAGCATAATAACTAGACTGAAGTTCTTGATTTATGTGATTATTCTGCTGTGTATTTACAAGATCCTGTATTGGAAGTTTTTTAAGCTCATTACAAATCTTTGTCTGGACTCCTGGAAGCATATCTGTTTTCAACACAATTTCATAAAAATTTGCATACTGCGCAATATGCTCGAAGATTTTAATGGTGGAAGCCACCATGTCTCCCACTACAAAAGTTTCAGCCTGACGGTAAGGTTCCCGATAGGAATCCACTAGATCCAATAGAACCTCATCAATAACCTCTCCCAACAGATCTTCCTTGTACTGATAATGCTTGTAAAATGTCCCTCTATTGATGTCTGCCTGCTGTACGATATCCGTTATGGTTATATCCTTCAAATCTTTTTCTTTTAGAAGGCACACTAAAGATTCCCTCAATAGTTTTTTCGTTCTTCGAATACGTTTATCCTGAACTAATGTTGGATCAGTCATGCGGCACCGCCATTATTTTAAATTTTATATACACATAATAGATATACTGTTCAAAAAGCAACAATTTGCTGCTTGTTTGCTGATTGTGGTTCATTCATTTCTTTGATTATACTATAAACAGAGGGGAATGATACTTAGTAAACAGGTGTTCGATAAAGTACATTGCACATGACTGAACATGCGGAGGGATCATCATGAAACTTCAAGGTAAAGTTGCAGTAGTCACAGGAGCTGCCTCTGGGATGGGCAAGGAAATAGCCATTTTGTACGCTAAAGAAGGGGCTAAAGTGGTTGTATCTGATATCCATTTAGATTCGGCCAACTCAACCGTAGCAGAGATTGAATCGTTTGACGGAACTGCTATTGCTATTGTAGCGAACGTTTCCAAAGAAGCAGATATTCAAAATCTAATTGATACCGCCGTAAGCACGTATGGAACGTTGGATATTTTAGTTAACAATGCGGGGATCATGGATAATTTTGTTCCGGCTGCTGATTTGACCGATGAGCTCTGGGAACGCATATTTGCAATCAACAGCACCGGACCTATGCGTGCCATTCGAAAGGCACTTCCTATTTTTACCGACAAAGGCGCTGGGGTCATTATTAACATCGCTTCCCTGGGAGGGTTGCAAGGCTCTCGAGCGGGAGCAGCCTATACTGCAGCAAAAC
Source organism: Paenibacillus sp. Aloe-11 (assembly GCF_000245715.1). Classification (NCBI taxonomy): domain Bacteria; kingdom Bacillati; phylum Bacillota; class Bacilli; order Caryophanales; family Paenibacillaceae; genus Paenibacillus; species Paenibacillus sp. Aloe-11. Next base: position 166,068 of record NZ_JH601056.1, read on the forward strand.
ATGCTGTTGTCGGCCTAACTAAAAATGTAGGCTTCCAATATGCTAATAAAGGTGTACGGTGTAATGCTATTGCTCCCGGCGCTGTAATTACCAATATTGCAGCTTCCATTAACGCACCTAATGCATTTGGTATGGAAAGAGCGATGGCTGGGCAAAACCTGACTCCTAGGGCTGGGGAGGCCGAAGAAATCGCGAAGGTCGCTCTCTTCCTCGCATCAGATGATTCCAGCTTTGTAAATGGAACTGTTATTACGGCTGATGCTGGTTGGTCCGCTTACTAAAAAAGTGAATAGTTAAACGAAAAACCAGTCCAACACAAAAGTGTCGGGCTGGTTTTTATGGTTATACTACGATTTTCGGGCACAGCGTTTCTTATTCTCTTCATGCTTTTAGCCCTTTAGGACACCTTATTCTCAATCCGCAGCTTGTCAGCGACCATCGCGATGAACTCTGAGTTGGTTGGCTTGGATTTGGAGATATTAATGGTGTAGCCGAAAAGGTGGGAAATGCTGTCGATATTTCCACGTGTCCATGCTACCTCGATCGCATGACGAATGGCGCGTTCCACGCGGGATGCCGTCGTTTTGAATTTTTCGGCGATTGCCGGATATAATGTTTTGGTGATGGCACCTAAAATTTCGATATTATTGTACACCATCGTAATGGCTTCGCGTAAATATTGATAGCCCTTAATATGAGCGGGTACACCGATTTCGTGAATGATGGCCGTAATACTGGCGTCCAGATTTTTGGTCTTACCCATCGGCACAACATTGGAACGCATGGATGAAACGGTCACCGGACTGTTGCTGACTAGCTGTGGCCCCACCAATTGGCGAACACGGTTGGCAAGCACTTCCATGTCAAACGGCTTTAAAATATAATAAGATGCCCCCAGCTGTACGGCTCTCTGTGTAATATTTTCTTGACCGAATGCAGTCAGCATGATGATTTTCGGCTGTGGAGTCAGGTTCATTTCTCTCAAACGCTCCAATACACCGAGACCATCCAGATGAGGCATAATAATATCTAAAATAAGTACATCAGGTATGTTGCGGGATTCTTCGATGCGTTGAAGCACTTCTTCACCGTTATAGGCGATTCCTGTAACTTCCATATCCTCCTGATCGGAAATATATTCAGCAAGCAAATTCGTAAATTCCCGGTTGTCATCAGCCAACAATACCTCAATTTTTTGCAATGTACTTCCTCCTTATTGAGTGTTATTCCGTTGGGATTTCTATTTACAGTATATAAATATTTCTTGTCGGAGTATATGATTTCGACATCGAATTATGAATTCCTTCTGTCGAAAATTATTTTTATTTATTTTTTTTATCGTTTCCATTATAATTAAATTTTTATCTTGCTTTTATGAGCTAATTCCCTGCTTTTCGACAAAAAAATCTTAGGGCCACTAGCTCGCCTTAAGATTGTTTGTCATGCTCACATTATTTTGCATAATTCCTGCATCACGCAGCATCCATTCGATAAAGCAACCGTAGCCAGATTTCGGATCGTTTACAAATACATGTGTCACTGCCCCGATAAGCTTGCCATTTTGAATAATTGGACTACCGCTCATGCCTTGTACAATTCCACCCGTTTTCTCCAGCAGCTTTGGATCTACAATACGGATCACAAGTCCTTTGGTTGCCGGTTTGTCCTGTTGAGAAATGTGTACAATCTCTGCTTGAAACCTTTGAATCTGCTGACCTTCGAGGACGGTCAATATTTCTGCGGGTCCTTCCTTTACTTCATTGGCAAGAGCCACAGGAATGGGCTTTGAATATAAGCCATATTTCGGCTCATCGGACATTTTCCCAAAAATTCCGAAGTTTGTATTACGTTCAATGTTGCCTAATATCCGATGATCTTTGAGAAAATGAGCGCGTTTTTCCCCTGGCTCCCCACTTTGGCTTTTTGCAATTGATGTCACATTGGACTGCACAATCTCTCCACTCCCCACGACAATAGGGGTTTGAGTATTCATGTCGGTAATTACGTGTCCCAAAGCACCGTAAACACCCTGATCAGGAGCGTAAAACGTTAATGTACCTACACCCGCAGCCGAGTCTCTAATGTACAATCCTAGCCGCCACGCTTTATCATCTGAATCATAGGCTGGTGTTAGCTTGGTCGTAAGGGTCTGCTCCCCTCGACAAAGCGTAATGTCAAGCGGCTTTTTGTTCTTACCTGCTTCGTCTACCGCCTCTGCAACTTTCGCCAGGCTATCCAGCGGCTTGCCGTTCATATGCGTAATCCGGTCCCCTAAACGAATTCCTGCTGTCTCTCCAGGTGATACCTTGCGATCGTGACTTTCCTGGATGACATGGTGACCGACGACAAGCACTCCTGAGGATTTTACCTTGACCCCAATCGTCTGTCCTCCCGGGTATACTTTTAAATCGGGAATCACGCTCTCTTGAGCTGTTCTCGTGCTTTTAGAACCGTACCAATCCAAAGAAGCTTGTGGAGGCAGCGCCGCATGCACATACGTAGCGTTACCGATAGAACACATAAGAAAAACAAGCAAAAGACCGAGCAATTTGATCCTGGAGTAAAAATTCAATGGCTGTCACGCTCCCTTTGCTTCTTTCGCTTGACGAGTAAAGGTGGTCGCCAATTGCGTACCTATAAGGTAACCTTGCCCCCAGGCTTTTATAACTGTTAATCATTACGCCAGCCGCTCTTTTCAGGCTTTCTTTCCTTCCGCCAAATTCAACATTTCCTGTGCGTGATGCAATGTTTTTTCGGTAATTTCTACGCCGCCCAGCATACGTGCCAATTCCTTGACACGCCCTTCTTCGGTTAATCCCTCAATTTGTGTCATGGTCCGTCCATCATAAACGTTTTTCTCAATTAAATACTGGTGATCCGCCATACATGCCACCTGCGGTAAATGAGTAATGGAAAATACTTGGCAGACAGAGGACAATCGATACAGCTTCTCGGCAATGGATTGAGCCGCACGACCACTCACTCCGGTATCCACCTCATCAAAAATGAGTACCGGAATTTGATCATGACGAGCAAAAATGCTCTTCATTGCCAACATAATACGTGACAATTCACCGCCTGAAGCGATTTTGCCAAGTGGACGAAGCGGCTCGCCAGGATTGGGAGAAATAAGGAATTCCGCATTATCAATCCCTTGCTTGGTAGGTCTTACACGAAGTCCTTTATATTCATATCCTCGTGGATCTTCAATTGCATCCATACGCACCTTGAGTGACGTTCTTTCCATTTGAAGGTCTTTTAATTCTTGTTCCACTTGCTCTGCAAGCTCTTCCGCGCAAATTTCACGTGCTTCCGTAAGCTCTTCCGCAATTTCCAGCAAATCCGCAAGCAGCTGATCTCGATTTGCAATCAATTGCTCCAGTCGTTCATCCTTATTTTCCAGCAGGTCGGTTTCCTGCTCAATACGGCTATAGTATTCCAAAATCTGCTCGATACTATCACCATATTTTCGTTGTAGCCCGGTAATTTGATTCAAACGTTGTTCTACTTCGTACAGCTTCCCCGGATTAAATTCAATATCCTCACGATACGAACGTAATTGAAATGCTGCATCCTCCAACTGGTAAAAAGCTGATTGAATCTGCTCGGCAATAGGCTGAAGGCTTTTGCTGTCGTAGTTTTGGACATCATTTAGTCTGGACAATACATCATTGATCACGTCCAGTCCACCTTTGCCGTTTAGCAATTCGTAGGCTCCTGATATCCCATCCATCATTTTCTCACTATGGGATAGCTTGACCCGTTCTTCTGCCAATAATTCATCTTCCCCCAATTTCAGCTCCGCTGCAGCGATCTCTTCCAGTTGAAATCGGTACATATCCAATAGCTGATAAGCCTTCTGGCTGGAACTTTGCAATTCCCGTACTTCTTTTTCAGCCTTGACAAAAGCATTGTAGCGCTCTCGATACAACGCTTTGACCGGACCAATGACCGTATCCCCGAACGTATCCAAGAGCGCCAGGTGACGATCTGCACGCAGCAAGCTTTGATGCTCATGCTGTCCGTGGATATTGACTAACTGCTCGCCTACCTCACGCAACATCGTTAAATTAACCATTTGCCCATTAATTCGTGAAGAGCTTTTCCCTTGGACTGTGAGTTCGCGACGAATCAGCAAATGCTCCTCCGCATTGGCTTTAATGCCTTGTTGCTCCAACGTACTCCACACTGGATGATTGGCAGGTAGTTCAAATAAGGCCTCCATCTCTGCTTTATCACACCCATAGCGCACAAGATCGGCAGAGCCTCTACCGCCTGCAATTAGACCCAGCGCATCGATAATGATGGATTTACCAGCACCTGTTTCTCCACTCAAAACGTGAAAGCCTTTAAAAAAATGAACATCAACAGCTTCTACAACTGCCAAATTTCGTATAGACAAAGTGACCAGCATCGTTCTTTCACCTCATGATGTACAAATTAAAACGCCTGATTTGCCAATTAGGAAATGAAGCCCATAAGACGATTCACGATGGCTTCGCTGTTCTCTTCCGACCGACAAATAATCAGAATGGTATCATCCCCGCTAATCGTCCCCATAACCTCAGGCCATTCAATGTTGTCCAGTAAAGCAGCAATGGAGTTGGCTGTTCCCGGCAGACACTTCATCACAATCAGATTTGTTGTGTGATCAATATGCAAAAAATTGTCAACCAACGTACGTTTCAGCTTCTGCACCGGATTATACCGCTGATCTGAAGGCATCGAATATTTATATCTGCCATCATCCATTGGAACCTTAATGAGCAGCAGCTCCTTAATATCGCGTGATACAGTGGCCTGAGTCACCTGAAAACCAGCCTTGCGCAATGCTTCAACCAGCTCATCCTGTGTCTCAATCTCCTGTTGTGAAATAATTTCCCTGATTTTAATATGTCGTTGACCCTTCATATAATCCTCCTGTGGATTAATCTTCATATTCCTCTTCTTCGAGGTCTTCCATTAATGTAATAAGGCGAATACTTTGCTCGTCCGTATCGACGTACAATACACCCGCGCATCCCGGATAGAGCAGCAAATACGGCAAGAGCCTGTCCCGCAATTCAGGACCGCTCCACTGAATTGGTTTCTTCCGGCGTGATGTTGTAACCATATATGTCGAACCGTTTCGTACAGCCACGTAGTCTATAAACAAACGACTATACACGGTATTTCCATTCACTTTAAAAGCAAGCGGTATTTTCATTTTTCCGCCCACCACTTCATAACCTGCGTTTTCAAGCAGGTCCACGGCGGGGCCTTCGTCCAGCTCCTCGTTAATCGGTATCGTCTTTAACACAAGTGGTTCGGGCTCCTCTAACCATGCACGCAGGCTGTATAAAGCCCATATTGCTAATATCACCCCGATCACAACAATGATAACCGTATCATATCGTGTGTCCATGAATCGATCACCTCATGGACATATTCTAGGACAAGACGTAAAATTCCTCTATACTCCTCATTATAGGCGAACGTGAGTTCGATAATCAATCCCCCACACCAAAAAGGGGTTCCCTTAAGTTCACCGAACTCATGAGAACCCCTGAATGTTACTTGCGCGACGGACCATTGTTAAAAGTCTGACCCGCTTCCTGAACGGTACGCTCAATCAGTGAACTGAAATCGTCGTTCTCCAGTGGCAATTTTGCAACCAGAGCCTCGTCCAAACGCCAATGCGCCAAAAATTCAATATTGCCCTCTCCACCTGTAATCGGAGAATAGGCCAAGTCTTGCAGCGAGAGGCCAAGCTCTTGCGCAAACAACAGGATGGTCTGCAACACTTCTTTATGCGTAGCAGGGTCACGGACTACACCGGATTTTCCAACCTTTTCACGGCCGGCTTCAAATTGCGGCTTGATCAGAGCTACAATATCGGCAGGTTGTTTCAGCAATGCAAGCAGCGGAGGCAAAATAATGCGCAACGAAATAAAAGAAACGTCAATACTTGCGAAATTTGGAACAGGACCGTTCAAATCCGCAGGTGTCATATACCTGAAATTTGTTTTCTCCATGACACATACCCGTTCATCATTACGAAGCGACCAGTCCAATTGATTATAACCGACGTCAATCGCATATACGTATTCCGCTCCATGCTGAAGCGCACAATCTGTAAAACCGCCGGTGGATGAGCCGATATCCAGCATCGCCCTGCCGTTCATGTCGAGCGCAAATTGGCGAATAGCCTTTTCCAGCTTCAATCCTCCACGGCTTACATACGGATGCACCGATCCCTTAACTTTAAGCTCGCTGTCGCGTGGCACCTTCATACCCGCCTTCTCGATCCGCTCGCTGTCCGCCAGCACTAAACCTGCCATGATAGCGGCCTTGGCTTTTTCCCGGCTTTCAAAAAAGCCTTGTTCTACAAGCAATACATCAATGCGTTCCTTCGGAACAGACATGTTAATCTCCCTTTAGGCAGCCAAGCTGCTTTTGTCATACTTTTTTTGTAATTATTCTCGTCTTCGCTCCAGGTTCCCTTATACCGATTGTCCCATGCCATAAGCCGGCTCTGCAGTCCATTGACGAAGCTTGAGGCACACGGATTCAGCGGTGAGCCCCACTTCAGCACGCTGCTCTTTAATGGAGCCATGCTCCACAAATATATCAGGAATCCCCATCAGACGCACCTGTGCATTTTGAATTCCTTCTTTAGCATAAAATTCCAGCACAGCGCTACCCAAACTTCCCGCTTCGGAAGCTTCTTCCAGAACGATCAGCTTCGTATGCTGGCGGGCCAGTTCACGCAGCATATCCTCATCCACAGGCTTGAGGAAACGGGCATTGACGACACCTACCTGCAGGCCTTCTCGTTTCATCGTCTCCGCAGCCTCCGTCGCCACCTGAAGCATCGGGCCTGAAGCAATTACAGCGTAGCCCTCACCCTTGCGCAGAAGCTCCCAACTGCCAATCGGTATGGCTTTCAGTTCCGAATCCAATGGCACACCCACCACATTAACACGCGGATAGCGATAAGCAATTGGGCCATCATCGTAGTCCAGCGCTGTTTTCATCATATGGCGCAGCTCGTTTTCATCCTTAGGCATCATAAGCACAAGATTAGGGATATGACGTAAAAATGCCACATCGAACACGCCATGGTGCGTTTCCCCGTCAGCCCCGACAAAACCGGCACGATCAATCGCAAACATCACATTCGCATTATGGCGGCAAATATCATGTACAATCTGATCGTAAGCACGCTGCATAAAGGTGGAATATACCGCAAATACCGGCTTCAGTCCCTCCATCGCCAATGCGGCACACATGGTAGCTGCATGCTGCTCGGCAATGCCGACGTCAATCATCCGTGTAGGGAACTCCTCGCTGAATGGTACCAGTCCAGAACCACCAGGCATAGCAGGCGTAACCGCTATAATGCGTTCGTCCTGTTCAGCCAGCTCAATCAGCGTCCGCCCAAAAATTTCCGTATACATGGGGTTGCCCACAGCCTTGAGGACCTGACCGGATTCAATTTTGTACGGACTGATTCCGTGCCATTTGTGTGAATCTGCCTCCGCAGGCTTGTAGCCCTTGCCCTTAGTGGTTACGACATGCACCAGCACAGGACCCGTGACGTTATCGGCCTGGTGAAAGGTTTCGATCAGCTTCGGCAAATCATGTCCGTCGACCGGACCAAGATACGTAAGACCCAGTTCCTCAAACAGCACGCCAGGCACCATCATATATTTAAGACTGTCCTTGACACGGCCAGCCGATTTGGCAAGTTTACCGCCAATAGCGGGTATTTTTTTCAACAAAACTTCGAGCTCATCTTTAGCCCGCAAATAGTGACGATCCGAGCGGATTTTGCTCAAATAATTATGCATGGCCCCAACATTCGGCGCTATTGACATTTCGTTGTCATTCAGAATGACCATCAAATTTTTACGTTCATGACCGATATGGTTCAACGCTTCGAAGGCCATGCCTCCGGTCAACGCTCCATCCCCGATCACCGCAATAACTTTATTGTCCTCGCCCTTCAAATCTCGTGCCAATGCCATTCCCATCGCCGCTGACAGAGACGTGCTGCTATGACCGGCTTCCCAGACATCATGCTCGCTCTCGCTTCTCTTGACAAATCCACAAAGTCCATCACGCTGACGAAGAGTATCAAACCGGTCCATTCGCCCTGTCAATATTTTGTGCACGTAGGCCTGATGTCCAACGTCATAAATCATCTTGTCCTTCGGACTGTTATAGCAGTAATGCAGGGCGATTGTGAGCTCAACCACTCCCAGATTCGATGCCAGATGCCCCCCAGTCACGGACAGCTTCTCAATCAAAAAGCTCCTGATTTCCTCGGCTAGAGAAGCCAACTCCTCAACCGACAGTGATTTCAGATCGCCTGGTTGCTTTATGTGTGGAAGCAGCACGCATATCTCCCCGCTTTCCTTCAAGTTTGTGTGTAAAGTTAACAAATATTATATCATACTTTATGACCTTGCTTAAACGCAGACAAGTCAAAGCAGCTTTAACCGCACTAATGATCACGCTTCATCAGGTAATCCGCAATCTCCAGCAAACGCGACGAATCCGGTATACCGCCTTCTATTAACGCTTTTTTGGCAGATGCCGTAAGCTTCTCCACTTGCTGCTGGGATGCTTCCATACCGATAAAAAACGGATAAGTTACCTTTTCCTGTTCAACATCACTTTGTGTTTTTTTACCCATTTTGCTCTCATCGCCTATGAGATCCAGTATATCGTCCTGAATTTGAAAAGCCAGACCCAGGTCGCGTCCAAATTGGCGAAGCGCTTCTAATTGATTCTTGTCCGCTCCGCCGATTCGTCCACCTGCCAAGAGGGAGAAAATGATCAAATCAGCGGTTTTATGGAGATGGATATACTCCAGTTCCTCGATACCTGTCAACCCCTGCTCGCCGGACATATCCGCGACCTGGCCACCTACCATGCCCCGTGCTCCGCTCATTTCGGACAGCTCCTCTACGATGGACAGTAGCGCATCAGATGAAACCCCATGACGCCGACCTGCTTGTACGACGCTGTAAAAGGCGTGGGTCAGCAGTGCGTCTCCCGCAAGGATAGCAACCGCTTCGCCATATACCTTATGATTCGTCAGCTTGCCCCGACGGTAATCATCATCATCCATAGCTGGCAAGTCGTCGTGAATGAGGGAATACGTATGTACCATTTCTACCGCACATGCCACCGGCAACGCAGCCTCCCTGCTTCCGCCAAATGCTTCGGCAGCCGCGATCACAAGCAGAGGCCGCAGACGTTTTCCGCCTGCGGTGAGTGAATAATTCATAGATTCTCGAAGAACTGCAGGAATGTTCCAATGGGCCGGGAACTGCTCGGTTAACGCAGACGAAACCGCGTCTGCCGTCCCGTTCAAATACTCCTTGAATGACGGTCTATTCAACCCCTTCACCACCGTTTTCATCCAATCCGCCGCCGAAAGGCTTCTTGCGCAAATCTCCATCCTCTTCCACGATCATTTCAATTTTACGTTCGACCTGTTCCAGCTTCTGACTGCAAAGCTGAGACAGCTTCATGCCGCGCTGAAACAGATCAATGGCTTGCTCCAGAGGAACGTCTCCGTGCTCCAGTTGCCCGACAATTTCTTCAAGAGCGGCCATCGCCGCTTCAAAATTCAGTTCCGTTTCATTCGCCACCGTGCTTCGCGTCCTCCTTCATTCCCCATACTTGGCAATCCAACTGCCCGTCACTCACTTTAATCCTGATGGAATCTCCCGGCTGTACGTCTTTGAGCGACTTGATCAGCCGTTTTTCCTGCTCATCATATCCCAGGCTGTAGCCTCGGGCCATGACCTTGAGCGGGCTCAGCGCATCCAGCTGGCGAATGCCCGTATGCAGCTGCTGCCGTCCCGATTTCATAATCGCACGTATCGCTGACTCCAGCTGACGCTGCGCCATATCCGTCTGCTTGCGTGCCGAACTAATTTGTTCACGCGGATTAAAACGCTCCAGCACCTGACGCATACGCGCGTTTTTTTCCGCGTTTAAGCGCGTACGGTGGCCCGCTGCACGGATTAGCCGCTGCTGCAGCATGTC
>NZ_JH601056.1:176289-270314 GCF_000245715.1 Paenibacillus sp. Aloe-11
CAGCCAGCTCGGCCGCTGCGGTCGGCGTAGCGGCACGCAAATCGGCCACGAAATCGGCAATGGTAAAATCCGTTTCATGTCCGACCGCCGAAATAACCGGGATGACCGATGCATAGATGGCGCGCGCAACGGCTTCCTCGTTAAACGCCCACAGCTCTTCCAGCGAGCCGCCACCCCGCCCGACGATCACCACCTGCACCTCCTGCATGCGATTCATGGCTTCAATCGCCTTGACGATGGAGGGGGCAGCCCCTTTGCCTTGTACAAGCACAGGATAGAGGACAATTCCCGCCTGCGGGTATCGCCGTTGAAGCGTCGTGATAATATCACGCACAGCCGCCCCGGTCGGCGATGTAATTACGCCGATCGTTGCCGGGTGAGCCGGCAAACGACGCTTGCGAGCAGGTTCAAATAATCCTTCGGCATCCAGCTTTTGTTTGAGCTGCTCGTAAGCAAGATACAGGCTTCCGATGCCGTCGGGCTGCATTTGGGTCGCATAAAATTGATATTGTCCATCCCGTTCGTACACGGATACGTTTCCCCGGGCAATAACACGCGTACCTTCCTTAGGCACGAAAGGGAGCCGCTTATTATGGGTCGCAAACATAATCGAACGTATGCGGCTCCCCTCATCCTTGAGCGTAAAATACATGTGACCACTCGAATGATGCGTAAAGTTAGAAATTTCCCCGCGTATCCATACGTCGGACAGCACCTGATCCGATTCGAGCTTCATCCGGATATAACGATTCAGGTCCTTTATGGAGTAAATACGCTGTTCAGCCACAGGCAGTCGCTCTTAAGCCAAACCGTGCGACCGCTTGGCCGCTACGAGCGTATTTTGCATCAGCATCGTTATCGTCATTGGGCCTACTCCGCCGGGAACAGGCGTAATCGGACCGGACACTTGCTTCACGCTCTCAAAATCAACGTCACCCGCCAGCTTTCCGTTTTCCAGACGATTCATTCCAACATCGATCACTACTGCACCGGGCTTTACGAACGAAGCATCAATAAAATTGGCTTTGCCGATGGCAACAACCAAAATATCCGCTTGCTGGCTTAACTCGGCAATATTCGCTGTGCGGGAATGACACATCGTTACTGTAGCATTTTCCCGCTGCAACAATAATGACACTGGCTTACCTACGATATTACTGCGACCAATAACCACCGCATGTTTACCCGCTATTTCTACCCCTGTACGCTTAATCAGCTCAATCACTCCAGCGGGAGTACAAGGCAGCAGGCTATCGTCACCGATAACCAGATTGCCTACGTTTACCGGATGAAATCCATCCACGTCTTTCTCCACGGCAATAGCATCAATGACCGCTTTTTCATGAATGTGCTTGGGCAGCGGTAGCTGCACCAGAATTCCGTGAATATTGCTTTGGTGATTCAGCTTATCGACCAGTTCCAGCAATGCTTCCTGCGAAGTATCCACTGGCAGCCGATGAACCTCGGAATAATAGCCGAGATCATGGCACGCCTTTTCCTTGTTTTTAACATACACCTGCGAAGCGGGATCTTCACCTACCAGTACAACAGCCAATCCGGGTTGAAACTGGTGATCTTTCAGACGAATGACCTCTTGCTGAATGCTTGCGCGAATATCCTGAGAGATTTGTTTACCATCAATGATCGGTGCCGACATGTTTAACCACTCCCCAACCTGATTCAGTAGTTTCAACTTAAAAACGTGCTTTTAGCTGCTCCAGCTCTTGTATCACCCGACCCAGCACACCATTAACAAATTTGCCCGACTCTTCGGTACCAAAATGCTTGGACAATTCGATAGCTTCGTTGACTGCCACCTTGGCTGGAACATCTTCACGGAAAATCATTTCATATACGGCAAGTCTTAATATTTGACGATCCACACGTGAAAGTCTGCTGAGCTGCCAGCCCTTAAGGTAATCCACCAACAACCCATCAATGGCTTCCTTATGTTCCCACGTACCGCGCACATGCTCCAAAACGTACGATCTCAACGCTGCTGCGTTTTTAATGACAACTTCCGCTTCGTTCTCCTCAGCGGCTTCCTGAAGCAACATGTCCACCGCTGCTGCTGCATCCACTTCATTCATTTCCATATGGTACATGCTTTGTACCGCTAATTCCCTCGCCAGACGTCTTTTCATGCCCTGCCTCCTACGCTTGCCTGTATCTATTTTCATTTTAACCATTTTCACAAAAAAACCTGTGAACGCATCCTCCAAAACGTTGGGCGCAAAGAAGCTACAGCTCTATTTTGGAGAACACGTATCACAGGGTTCATTTAAAAGGACGCCAACGCTGCGACAGCCAGTCGCTCCATTCCTTCCAAGGGAGGAGGGAACCAAGCGCTGAATCGCTACGTCTTCCTAGCGTGTATCCGATGAACACCATCAATGCAAAGAACAACATATTCCAAAAGCCTGCCCACAAATAAATAAAACCAAAAAAAATACCGGCCGTAATCCCCGTGATCCGGCCCTTGTAACTTCCCCATATTTCTTTCCAGGGCATCAGGGAAAATCACCTCTATTCCACACGACTCTTAAAGCTTGGTGACTGAGAAACATTAGCGATGTACACCGACACATTGGACACAGGAATGCCTGTAATTTCTTCCACATGATCGTGTACCCCCTTTTGTACCTCGGAGGTTAACACCGGAATGGATCTTTCCCCGTCTACAACCGCCCGAATCGTAATATCAAGTCCCGATTCCAGCACGCGAACACGTGCCTTCAAATCCTGCATCCCACGAAAGCGGGATGACGCTTTGAGACACAGATTTTCAATGGTATCCACCGAAATCTGAATGTCGCCGTATTCCGTTCGTTGATCAATAGAATGCTGCACAGACTGGCTCCGGCGAATAGAGATATAAAAAACCCGGAGACTCAATAGCAGCAGAACTCCTGCAATGATCAAGCTGGCAAACCATACGACTCGCTCATCCTCAATACTTATAGCATACGGAATGGCCCCGCTCAAGAGGAGGATGGCGAGAATGGAAATAATTCCGATACTCAAGCTGTACAAGAACAGCAGAAGTCTGTCCATAACTTTGGCCACGAAACGCACAGCCTCCTTAAATTAGAGTAAACCCTCGACCCAAAAGGGTCGGGGGTTTGTACAAAGTATCGCTCTATTTAACCCGTCCGGCGCCCAGAACTTCCGGCTCTTCTACTTTTTCGGCACTTTTGAATTGAACATCATGAATTTGCACGTTCACTTCAACAACGTTAAGTCCTGTCATCGTTTCAATGGAACGCTTAACATTATGCTGAATAGCAGCAGCCACCTCAGGCAGACGGTTACCGTACTCAATAATAACGGAGACGTCTACAGCTGCTTCACGCTGTCCGACTTCCACTTTCACACCTTTAGACAAGTTTTTGCGGCCCAGCAGCTCGGCAAATCCGCCTGCAAATCCGCCACTCATTCCCGCTACGCCTGGCACCTCAACGGTAGCCAGTCCGGCAATCACTTCAATCACTTCCGGGGCAATCTGAATCTCCCCAATTTCTGTACGTTCGAATTCGGTTGGCACTGTGCTCATACCTTCAACACCTTTCGGTCAAAATAAGTTTCATTCCAGCTTTGGATATCAAAGCAGACATGCTCACTTATTATCCATACTATATCATTTGGCGTTCATTATGACAAACGGAGGAAATATACCGATTAAACTTCGTTTTCCTCCAAAAATTTAATATCAAAATCGCCTTTAATAAAGGTCGGATGCTCCAGCAAACGCTGATGAAAAGAAATCGTTGTTGGTATACCCTCAACAGCAAACTCAGTTAAAGCCCGCTTCATTTTGGCAATTGCATCCTGCCGTGTAGGTGCCCACACAATCAGCTTGGCGATCATGGAGTCATAATAAGGAGGAATGCTGTAACCCGGGTAAGCTGCGCTGTCTACGCGCACCCCAGGACCGCCTGGAGGCAGATAAAATCCGATTTTCCCCGGTGCAGGCATAAAATTGCGATCCGGGTCCTCGGCGTTAATACGGCACTCTATCGCCCATCCATTAATGACCACTTCTTCCTGTGTAAAGGACAACGGATGCCCTTCAGCGACCGAAATCATTTCCTTGATCAGGTCTACACCGGTAATCATCTCCGTCACGGGATGCTCTACCTGAATACGTGTATTCATTTCCATGAAATAAAAATGATTGTCCGGACCAAGCAAAAATTCCAGCGTACCCGCACCAGAGTATTGCACAGCCAAAGCCGCACGAACCGCTGCCTGGCCCATTTCATCACGCACATCCGGTGAAAGTACAGGACATGGCGCTTCCTCTAATAACTTCTGACGGCGGCGCTGCACAGAGCAGTCGCGTTCGCCCAAATGCACAACATTGCCGTGCTTGTCCGCTATGATCTGAATTTCCACATGCTTCATACCGGTCAAATATTTTTCCAAATAAACACCCGCATTGCCAAACGCTTTTTGCGCTTCCTGCTGGGCAGTAGTAATTTGCTGAATGAGGTTATCCTCATCCTCGGCAATACGAATCCCTTTACCGCCGCCACCTGCAGTGGCCTTGATAATCACAGGATAACCGATATCGCGTGCGATGCTAATCGCATCCTGCAAATCCTCGACAAGCCCGTCCGAACCCGGAATAACCGGAACTCCGGCATCCTTCATCGTCTGCTTGGCTACGGCCTTGTCTCCCATTTTGTTAATCGCTTCGGGAGAAGGACCAATGAACGTAATATTGCACGATTCGCAAATTTCAGCGAAGTCGGCGTTTTCCGCCAAAAATCCGTAGCCTGGATGAATGGCATCACATTCAGTCAAGGTAGCAACACTCATCAGGTTCGTAAAATTCAGGTAGCTGTCCTTGGACAGTGTCGGTCCAATACAGTAGGCCTCGTCTGCGAGACGCACATGCAGCGAATCCTTATCGGCTTCCGAATATACGGCAACCGTGGAAATATTCATTTCGCGGCAAGCGCGAATGATGCGAACCGCAATTTCTCCACGATTCGCAATCAATACTTTTTGAAATGTCATGACTTTATCCTCCCTGGGAGCAGTCTTGTTTGGCCCTCGAAAGAGGGCTCAAGCAAGCTTCTTACTCCGGTTTCACAAGGAACAATGGCTGGCCATACTCGACCAGCTGTCCGTTTTCGGCCAAAATTTCCACAATTTCGCCCTTCACTTCAGCTTCCAGCTCGTTCATCAGCTTCATCGCTTCAATGATACATACCGTTGTTTTATCGCCCACTTTGCTGCCGATACTCACATACGGAGCCGCATCCGGGGATGAAGAACTATAGAAAGTGCCTACCATCGGAGATACGATTTTATGTAGATTGCTTGCATATTCCTTGGTTTCCCCAGCATTTGCTTGTCCAGCATCGGACTGTACTTGTGGATTCGGAATAGCAGCTTGTGGTGCGGCTGTATAAGCAGGTACTGCCACAGGAGCCTGTACTGTAACGATCTCGCTCTTGCCCGGTTTGCGGATCAACAGGCGAGTTCCCTCATTTTCAATTTCAAGCTCATGTACAGACGTTTCATCCACCAGCTTGATCAATTCCTTAATCTCGCTTAATTTAAACATCTCTATTAATCACTCCTTCAGCATTTTGCCGGTTGCTGATAACATTGTTGAAACAGCTTTATGTATTATATCACAATCATTAAAAATAGAAAGAGCCCGGGAAAATGCAGAAATCCGGGCTTTTTCGCGATTTTTGTCTTATTGTGTAACATACTGCACACTGATTTTGTCCTGCGTTACATTCAGTTCTTTCATGACTTTATCGACAATGGTTACCGCTTGTTTGGCGTCCAACTTCTCACTCAGAACAACTACTTTGTATTTATCAGCATCTTCCTCACGCACGACCGCATTGGCAAACTGCTGCTGAAGCTCTTCTTCAATCCCGGTAATTTTGGCCTGTTTATCTTCCAGCACATGCAATTCCTTTTGCGCCTCTGCAGCTTTCTTAGGTGTACTGTCGTTCATGGCTGTTGTTAGCTCGTCATTTTTCTTTTGATTTTCCACATCCCGTTCCAGCAAATAGTTATCAATCACCGCTGCTGCTGTAGGTTTGGCCTCTTGCTCTGTGGCCACTTGATCAAGTACCTGCTGGTCAGTTTTGGCGGTAGAGGTTGTTTTATCTTCACTTTTTGCGGTTGTGTCCGTCTTAGCTGCCGTGTCCTTATCGCCCTTAGAGGTCTCTGTTCCTGTGTCCGACTTCGTGGAAGAGGCTGCTGCATCGCCAGTGACTTCCCCATTCGTCACCACTTCATTCACTTTCAGCTCATTCAATTGCTCTTCTGCCTTCGAAGTTGCTTCCTGTGCGGTTCCCTGCTTATCCTTGCTCACTTGCTCACTGTCTGCCACTGGCGGGTTTGCCGGGCTTGAGTCCTCCGTAAACAAATAATACGCAGACAGCACGACCATTAAACTCAGCATGGACACCAGCCAAACGGTTTGTCTTTTATTATTCATGTTCCGTCCTCCATATTCATTAATGGTTAATATACTAGCTTCTTTGCCTGTGAATCCTATATTATCCCTGCTTGCGCGGCACAACTGAGATTTTGTAGGAAGGCACATTAAGCCCCTTCTGTACAGCATCAATAATGAGCTTCTTCACCGTAGGGTTTTCTGCCCCCATGGCCACAACGAGTACTCCCCTCACCTGCGGCTTTACTTTTTTGGTAACGATCGGGGTGTGCTGGCCTCCTGACGATTCATAGGTGACAATCTCTCCATCGCGTGTATATTGAGTGGTATGCCGTTGGCCGCCATTAGCATCCGTTTCGTTATTTTCTTCCTGCATATCCTTCACATTGCGCTGGACGATAACCTCTTCGGTGGAGTCTACGGTAACCATGACATCAACCGTTCCCACACCTACAATTTGCTCCAGCATCTGCTTCATATTGTCCTCAAAGACCTTCTCGATCCCGGCAAAAGAGTTCTTTTCCCCCGCTGTTGTCTCTAGTGCAGACTCATTTTTCATCACGCCAGGCGGTTCACGCCCTACGTTTTCCGGGTCCACCTTTTTCACATTGACGAATGAGTTAAAAAGCATGATGGCTACTCCGATCAGACCTAGAATAAGCAGCCAGCGAAACGAATTGAACCTTTTGGTTCCCTCCTCCCCTCCCCCCATCCATTTCTCCAGTTTTTTCATCCATTTGCCCATTTCTGCTCACCTCCTGTTACCATTCATGTGTTCCGTTCTGTGCAAGAAGTACTTGAACACTTTTGCTGTCGATTCCCCATTTTTCACGCAGCACCCCCGTGATTAAGCCAAAAGCTTGTGTACTCGTTGCTGTTGCATCTTTTGCGCCTTCGGGAGGGTTACGGGGATTCGATTGCGTTCCCTCAGCTTGATCGGAAGCATTCGAAGGTGTTGGCTCTACGTGAATATGAACTGTTTTTTCAGCAACAGGCTCTACCATAATTGGCTTGGAATCCGCACCAGACGGTTCGTTCGTGCTTTTCTTTTCATTTTCTGGCTGCTGCTCTGCTAATTTGACCACAACGGACTGAATGCCTGTTCCAGCCTTTAATCCCGATTCCTTCTGCTGAATTTGTGCCAATGTAACTTGAACCGACTGAATGGGTAATCCGGTATACTGCTCCAACTGGGCTTTCATTTCCTTGGCTACTTCTTGACCGGCCCATTGCATGGAGCTCTGCTCCTGCTGTTGCTTCAGCTTGTTGCCTTTTGCTAAAATCTCCTCCAATGTCGGTTCCCTCTGGTTCATCTCCGCCTGACGTTGAAGATCAAAGGCTCGCCCCAAAATCTCCGAGGGACTGGTGCTCAGCAGACGTACGACCGGAGAGAGCAGCGTCAGTAAAATAAGCAGGCTGAGTACGAGCTTGACATACCTTTCCATGGATCGGCTCGGTAAGATCATATCGACAAAAGAAGCCAGCAGCACAATCAGCACCAGTTCCTTAAGCCATCCTCCCAGCCAGGTCACGTCACTCTCCTCCCTCCCGTTGGATTGCGTGCATTGATTCACCTCATCATGACCGTCATATTGCCTGCTGCGAGCATTACAGTAATCGCAAGAAAGGACATTAAGCCCACTGCCGCCAGCGCTGCGAAAACATAAATCATGCTTTTGCCGATCGCATCCAGACATTCCACTATGGGCGTTTCTCCCAGAGGCTGCATGATTGCAGCAGTCACTTTATAAATGAGAGCCAGTGTCAGAATTTTGAGGGCAGGGAAAGCGCACAGGAATAAAATTATAATGACTCCCACCAGACCAATGGCATTTTTAACAAGCAACGAAGCCGAAATGACTGTATCTGTCGCATCCGTCAACGCTTTGCCAACCACCGGAACAAAGCTGCCCGTAATATATTTGGCTGTACGAATCGTTAATCCGTCCGTAACCGACGACGTCAAGCCCTGTACCGAAATGACTCCGAGGAAAATCGTCAGCAGCACCCCCAGCACCCCTACTCCAGCCTTTCGCAGCAGATCGGCTAACTGGGTCAGCTTGTATTTACCCGTAAGTGAGTTGACCAGATACAGCACGGCCGAGAAGAAGAGCAGCGGGAAAACCAGCGTATGAATAACTATCCCGACCGTGTTAATCATAAAAACGATCAGCGGGTGGGTGACCGACACCGTGACGACGTTACCCATGGAGGCCAACATGGTAAACAGCAAGGGCAGCATTGCCATCATGAAGTGAATCATACTGTCAATAGCTTCTTTGGCATAACCAATGGCTACACTAAAACTGTTAATCGCCAGGATGATAATGACCATGTACACGATGGCGTAGGCGACTTTACTGACCTGCTTGCTTTCAAAAGCGCTTTGCAGCGTTTCCAGCACCATACTCATAATGCTGAGCATGACAATGGTGACGAGCAGCTTGGCATTTACCCGGATTTCATGAATAAAAAAATCAACGATAGCGTTCAGTACACTCTTAATGCTAAATCCTTCACCACCCGGAAGAAGCATGTCCATGAAAGAAGGCATTTTCTGATCAGGGAAAAATCCGCCGTATTGCTGCATTAGCCCATCCCAATAGTGTTCAACCTCATCTTTTGGCATTTGCTCCGCCTGCTGTTTGATCCATTCGTTGGAAGGCGTATCTGCAAAGAGGACCGCAGCCGAGGCGCACCAGAGACATAGCAGCAAAACCGTAATGACTTTGAGATTCGGCATGCCCCCCAGCCTTTTCATGGCATCACCCCCTCAGGCGGGCATCAGCTTCAGAATCGTGTCAATAATAATGCTGATAATCGGGATGGCCAGCACCATAATAAGCACCTTTCCCGTAAGCTCAATTTTGGAGGCAATGCCGTCTTGCCCCGCATCCCGAACGATCTGCGCTCCAAATTCGGCGATATAAGCAATTCCGATAATTTTCAGTACCGTTTTAAAATAAATCATGTCCATACCTGAAGATCTGGCCAGTCGCTCCAGCACGGAAACTACGGATCCGATCTTGCCAATCAACAGCAGGAAAATAACGACTCCCGCAGCGGTTGCAATTAAAAAGGCAAACATCGGCTTCTGTTCCTTAATGACCAAAATGAGGACTGTGGCAATGAGTGCAAATCCCACCACCTGAATGATTTCCATGTATCCACCTACTGAAAAAGAAAGATTGATTTGATCTCTTGCAGAAGGTTATCCAGCATTCGTACCACCATGAACAGCACCACAACAAAACCGATAACCGTTACCCAATGGGCCATGTCCTCCTTGCCCATTTGCTTAAGTACGGTATGAATCATGGCGATGATAATGCCGATTCCGGCTATCTGGAAGATCTAATAGATCAAAATGACGATCAATGCTCCGATCAGCAGTCCCAGGCTTCTGCTCATGCGCTCGTATCTCACCTGATCTGCCTGCGCCTGCGCTTCTTCATGGGATAACTGCTGGATCGTTAGCGCAATGTGCTTGATCTGGTCTTCACGGTCGCTGGTTCCGAGGCTGTAAGCAAGCTGCCGCATCGCCTCCTTCTCGGCCTGCTGCATAGAGGAACGGCTCCACGAATCTTCAATTGCTTTATGCAAGCTTTCTCTGGCGGTCAGGCCAAAAGAGGGGTGCATCCAGCGTGAGGCTTGTGTGAACAAGGTTCGCAGCGGCTCCCTCAGCGGCTCTCCTGTCTTGGCGAAAGCATCCGGTAGTGGGGACACTCCGTAGGAGACCTCGGTGGTCAGTCTTTGCAGCGCGAGAATTAGTTCCCTGATCTGCCGCGGCCTCATCGCAAACTGCCTTGCCCGCTGCCAGCCTGCCAGCGTAGCGGCTAATATAACCAACGCGGCTCCCAGCAGCTTAAGCATAGGATATGCCCCCGTTCTGCCCATCTTAAGCATAGGATATGCCCCCGTTCTGCCCATCTCCAGGCAATGTCAGCCTACGCTGCTTGGCATCTGCCAGCCGCAAGGAGACGCCCCGGCTCGTCCTCTCCAGCATGACATAGAGCTGAAATAGCTCCTGCCCTGCTGTTAGTCCGGCAAGAGCAGAACGGGTCGCCATTTCGGCTACATCACGGCCATGTGCAGAGGCAATGACTGCGATGCCCGCATGTAGTGCTTCACGCACCGCCTCGGCATCCTCTGGCCGCCCGATTTCATCGACAATGAGCACATCTGGTGACATCGAACGAATCATCATCATCATGCCTTCTGCTTTTGGACATCCGTCCAATACGTCGGTGCGAGGTCCGACATCAAATCCGGGGATCCCCTTGTGACTGCCGGCAATTTCAGAGCGTTCGTCTATAATCCCTACCTTAAGTCCACTTCGTCGCCCCCCATTACTTCCCACCCCTCCGTAGCTTAGCTGCCGAGCCAAGTCTCTAAGCAGTGTCGTTTTGCCATGCTGAGGAGGAGATAAGATGAGGGTATGCCGGATTTTTCCGGACTTTTGATCCGCTACATAAGGCAATATCCGATCAGCTATACCGGGAATTGCCCGGGCAATTCTTACATTAAAGCTGCTTATATCCCTCAAATGCTCCACTCGTCCCCTGCTAAGCACGGTTCTTCCCGCCAGCCCAATACGATGACCGCCTGGGATCGTAATAAAGCCTTTGCGCAGCTCCTCCTCCATGGTATACAGGGAATGATTGCTGATAAAATCCAGCAAACGGTGGGCATCCTCCCGGTTAGGCTTATAGGCTTCCACATGGTTCAAAGTCAGTCGACCCGCGGGCGTTACAAAATGATGTTCACCATTCGTGTTAATTTCCAGCGGCCTTCCTTCCCGGACCCGAATTTCTTCCAGTTGCCTAAATACCGTTTCTGGAAGCTTTCCGAGTATACCGTGCAACGGTTCGGGAAATAATTCCAGCCATTCCATACCGATGCCGCCCCCTCACAGTTGTCCTTATTCTTTAAGACAAGTCTATGGCTGACTCTCGCTTTTTATGCCGAAAATATATCGAAAAC
Source organism: Paenibacillus sp. Aloe-11 (assembly GCF_000245715.1). Classification (NCBI taxonomy): domain Bacteria; kingdom Bacillati; phylum Bacillota; class Bacilli; order Caryophanales; family Paenibacillaceae; genus Paenibacillus; species Paenibacillus sp. Aloe-11. The sequence continues at coordinate 187,703 of NZ_JH601056.1, forward strand.
CTAGTCGAGAATTTCACAGCTTCTATCAGCACTTAACAGGCCTTTTCTTCACTTGTTCAAGCTCCTTTGCTTCATTTCCAGAAATCAAAAAAAAGCACCTCAAAGCCTTGTCGGCAAAGAGATACCCTTGAGTAGAAAAGATAGATTTACAACAAAAAGAGGCTGCCCCACAGTCAGACTCATACTGTTGGACAACCTCTTAACCTACCACAATATTCTATGATTATAAAACTATAAGTAGCTTTATTAACGACGGTCCTTCGGTCCACCTACAAATGCTTGCTCCTCGGTATCCAGGTTGTACGCTGTGTGCAGCGCCTGAATAACCTCATGAAGCTTACCAGCCTCAATGACACACGATACTTTAATTTCAGATGTGCTGACCATTTTAATGCTAACGCCTTGCTCCGCCAACACAGAGAACATTTGCGCCGCAACCCCCGGATGGCTAACCATGCCTGCGCCCACAATAGATACTTTTACCAGATTTTCCTCAGACGTTACTTCACGATATGGAAGCTCTGTGCGAATTCCTTCCAGTGTCTTCAGTGCTGCCTCACGGTCTGTTAGAGCTACTGTAAAGGAGAAGTCTGCTTTACCCGCTTCAACCCCACTCTGTACAATAATATCTACATCGATTTTGGCTGCCGCCAGTGTTCCGAATACTTTTGCGAGTACACCAGGGATATCGGCGACGCCCAAAATGCTGATTCTTGCTACATTTTTATCATATGCAATCCCACTGACTACAACGCCCTGCTCCATTACTGCATCCTCCTTTACGACCGTTCCTTCATTATGGTTAAAACTGGACCGCACAATCAATGGCACCCGATTATGTTTGGCATATTCTACCGCACGGGGATGCAATACAGCCGCACCCAGATTGGCTAATTCCAGCATTTCATCATACGAAATTTCTTTCAGCTTGCGAGCAACCTTCACGATCCGTGGGTCTGTAGAATAAATGCCGTCTACATCTGTGTAAATTTCGCATGCATCGGCCTGGATCGCTGCCGCCAGTGCAACCGCCGTCGTATCGGAACCTCCACGTCCCAGCGTCGTAATGTCTCCCTCGGCAGACATCCCCTGGAAACCGGCTACAACGACAATCTTGTTGCTGCTCAGTGCATCCAGCACACGCTGAGGCTGAATGTCCGTAATCCGTGCCCGACCAAAGTCAGATTCAGTACGGAAACCAGCTTGCCATCCCGTAAACGATACCGCCTCATGACCCAACTGCTGAATAGCCATTGACAATAATGCGATCGAAATTTGCTCGCCTGTCGTCATCAGCATATCCAACTCACGTGCAGGCAACTGCTCATTCAGCAATTTGGCCTGGTCAATCAGTTCGTCTGTCGTGTCTCCCATTGCGGAAACGACCACTACACATTGATGCCCTTCACTCTGTTTCTCAACAACGCGTTTTGCCACGCGTTTCATGCGTTCCGTATCACCGACGGAACTGCCTCCGAATTTCATGACATACAAAGACAACGATATTCACTCCCTCAGACTCAACAGTATGTAACCTTGAGATGGCACAACCGGCTCGAACGTGACATCCTGCGGCATAAACTTTAGTACAGTATAATACGAAAGTGCTATACGGAGCCAATGTTTTTTAATCATAAATCCTTATAAAAATATCCCCTGCCCTTAACAAGGACAGAGGACTCCAAAAACTGGAAAAAGAATTATGCGCGAGACATGTATTTGCCGTCACGAGTATCAATTAACAAAATGTCATCTTGGTTAATGAACAAAGGAACCTGAACATTCAGACCTGTTTCCAATTTGGCATTTTTGGTCGCACCTGTAGCCGTATTGCCTTTAATACCCGGTTCGGTTTCGACTACTTTAAGCTCTACGCTCGTAGGCAGGTTAATCCCCAGAATTTCTCCGTTATAGCTGACAATATTTACATTCATATTTTCTTTCAGGAAATTAAGCTCCCATTTCAGCTGATCGCTGGACAATGTGAACTGATCGTAAGTTTCGTTGTCCATGAATGTATGATCATCTGCACTTGCATAGAGGTAGGATACACCACGATTTTCGATTTGCGCACGACCAATTGTTTCTCCCGCACGGAATGTACGTTCAACGGTGTTGCCGTTGCGCAAGTTTTTCAGCTTGGAGCGTACGAACGCTGCACCTTTACCTGGTTTTACGTGTTGGAAGTCCAGTACCGTAAAAATATCTCCGTCTACCTCGACGGTCAAACCTGTTTTAAAATCATTAACGTTAATCACTAAAATACCCCTCCTACAGGACTGTTATCGTTATTAAACGACCGTAAATTCTTTGCTTGAATGTGTTAATACTTTGATGCCGCTATCTGTAATAACGATATCATCCTCAATCCGCACGCCGCCCAACCCAGGTACATAAATACCCGGCTCGACCGTTACAACCATACCCGGCTCCAGAATATCGTCACTCGCCTTCGACAGACGTGTGGATTCATGCACTTCCATACCCAGACCATGACCTGTACTGTGCCCGAAATTGTCTCCATAGCCATGACTTGCAATGATATCGCGAGTCAGCGCATCCGCTTCTCGGCCAGTCATGCCAGGTTTAATATGTTCCAGAGCGTGAAGCTGCGCCTTGAGCACAATATCGTAGATTTCACGCAGCTGAGGCGATAAGTCCCCTTGCGTAGCGACTGTACGAGTCAGATCGGAGCAGTAGCCATCCAGCAATGCGCCAAAGTCAAACGTAATCAGTTCGCCCGCTTGTACCAACTTGGCACTGGCTACCCCATGAGGCAATGCCGAACGAACCCCGGATGCCACAATCGTGTCAAATGAAGAAGAGGTAGCTCCTTGCTTGCGCATGAAAAATTCCATTTCCAGATCCAGCTCACGCTCGCTGACACCCGGTTTGATGTAAGGTAAAATGTGTGCAAATGTGGCGTCCGCCAAATCCGCTGCCCGCTGCATTACTTCCAGCTCTTCTGCATCCTTGTACACCCGCAACTTCTCCACAATGCCTGACACCGGAACCAGCGTAAGAGGCGACAAATCTTCGCTGTAAGCTTTATGCGTAGCAACAGATACATCGTCTTGCTCGAAGCCTGTTTCACTGATCTGATGGGAGGACAGCAACTCTTTCACTGTTTCCATAACCTGCGCAGCGTGCTGCACCACCGTAAAACCTTTAGCTTGCTCGGTCGCCTGCGTCATATAACGAAAGTCGGTCAGCAGGTAGCTATGGGATTCCGTGATCAGCACATAACCCGCCGAACCTGTGAAGCCTGTCAAATATCGGCGGTTGACAGGGCTGGTAATCAGCATGGCACGCAGATTTTGCTCGCCCAGCGCCTGCCGCAGCTTTAACACCCGGTCATTCTTCATCCTTCATTCCGCTCCCCTCTGTCAAATAACCAAATGCTATTTTAACACAGGGGATAGGCGCTTGAGAAGTTTTTGTTACGTTCAATCCCCAGCTTTCTCAGGCTCGCGCTTTCTTTCATCCGTATACTCCACAGCAATCGTGTAGCCGATAAACAAGCCCCACAATAAAAACAAGCAAATTTCCGTATATATGGAATTCCATGTTAGCCGATGAGGCGGATTCATCATCCCGAGCTTGGGGCCGGTTAATACAAATAAAATAACCCACCAGACCAGACCGTAAACGATGCCGGGCATAGGTCCTTTAAATTGGCGGAGCATCAGTGTGTACACCAATGAAGCTATAACGGATAGTGCGATAAAAAACAGCAAGCCTACCAGATGTCCTGCCGTTGTTTTCATGAACGAATGCTTGAAAAATGGCTCTGCCAGAAAGCCGGGTGCTACTATCGTAAAATGCATCGTAAAAAATAGCCACCGCAGCAATCCCCAGAGCAAACCTGCAAAAAAACCAAGCTCCAACGCAAAGGGAATGAGCGGCGTATGTATTTTGCCTGACTGTTGTCTGCCCCTACTACTGTTATGGTTATGGCTGCGTTGGTCCTGAGATTCACGAGACTGCTCCTGATTATGTCTCCCCTTCGGTACGGAGTAGGTTTCACTCATGTCGTTTGCTCCCCTTTCATGATGCTGCACGTTGTGATGCGTTTGTATATCCGTTTTGCTAGGTAGTATGCTCCGAAGGGGTGAGTTTAACACTGACGTTAGTGAGTTCTTGTTACATGAGGGGCAGGTGTGGCGAAGATTGGTGATGACTTGTACTGCGTGCATATATGGTCGCTACGCGAACGGATCATTCCTCCGATCGCTGTTGCCTCCAGATTTCTGATTTTTTACCCTCAAGGGTAGAAATCCGAAGGCAAAGGCGAACGCTGTCGCTTCTTCAGAACGATTCCGTTCTCTCCGCTGCTTTATGCGCTTGTGCCAACTTTTTCCTTGACGGGCTTGGTTAATCAACGTATTTACATCCATTATTCAACACTCAAAAGCTCAGAGTCTAAAATTAGTTTTTTTACATACTAACCCTTAAAGGGTTAGTAATATCAGACTTTTCACAAATCTGATAAAGAAATTTAATACAGGGATACCGCTTTCGTAAATATTCCATAACCGAAATGCTTTAATTTCGGAAAAAGCTAAAATGGGGCTAAAGCCCCGCAACAAGCTTTTCATAGAGGTTTAAAACACGATTTTACTCCCCCACCCCAAACAAATTGAGAGGCGGGTAGCAGCGGAGGGCTCGGAATCGTCCTGAAGAAGCGTTAGCGTTCGCCTTTATTCACGGATTTTAACCTCTACATCTTTTATTTAATCCAAAAAATACGGGAATAACAGCGATCGGAAGGATGATCCGAGCTCGGAGCGGTCTAAATACTGCTTCTCAAATTTGCCCCAACTAGATATTCACTCCCAAATTCGATACAATATACAAAAAAGCATGTATCACGTATAAAGAGAGGTGAGTCGGTTGTCACAAGCATCGAAGCCTGTAAGTTACGGTGGCCAGGCAGTTATTGAAGGTGTCATGTTCGGCGGCAAGCGTGTCAATGTCACGGCAGTTCGCCGTAAAACCGGCGAAATCACATATTTGGAAGTACCGCGCAAGGAGCAATCCTGGGTATCCAAATTTCGTAAAATACCGTTGCTGCGGGGAATTGTAAGTATCATCGATTCCAGTGCCAAGGGTACCAAGCATTTAAATTATTCAGCTGATGCCTATGCAGATGATGAGCTCGATCCTGAAGAACGTGCAGAGCAAAAGAAAAAAGAAGAGTCCCGCTGGAGCCTGAGCATGATCATCGGTGTGGCGGCGGTCGGGATTATCTCCTTTTTGTTCGGCAAAATTGTGTTAACCCTCGTTCCGGTTGTCGTAGAGAACTTTCTGTTTGAAAATGTATTTCACAACCAGATTCTGCACAATCTCGCCGAAGGAGCTATTAAGCTGATTCTGTTGCTGGCTTATTTATGGGCTATTTCCCAAACTCCGCTAATTAAACGACTGTTTCAATACCACGGTGCGGAGCATAAAGTAATTACTGCATTTGAAGCAGGAGAAGAATTAACGCCAGCCAACGTGCAAAAATATAGCCGGCTGCATTACCGCTGCGGCAGCAGCTTCATTATGCTCACCGTGATTATCGGCGTACTCGTCTATTCCCTGTTTACGTACGATAGTCTGTGGGAACGCATGGGACAACGGCTTCTGCTGCTTCCGATTGTGTTGGGCCTTTCTTTTGAATTCCTCAAGCTGACCAATGCCCTGCGGGAGATTCCAGTACTTCGTTATTTGGGCTATCCCGGCCTGTGGCTGCAACTGCTGACCACCAAAGAACCGACCGATGATCAAGTAGAGGTATCCATTGCTTCTTTTAAGCGTATGCTTGAATTGGATGCCGAGTTGGAAAATGCACCTGCAAAGGAGACCTTCAACAGCCCGGTTCTTGATCCTGTGAAAGGATGAGTAGATGATGAACAGACATGCGGTTATTTTCTGGCTTACCCTTGCTTTGGGTGCATATGGAATTGTGGATATGGTATGGAGAGGAAGCTTGGGCTTTCTCATGAGTTTACTGATTCCTGTCCTTGTTTTTACAGTTATTTTTCTGCTATACAAATACTTGCCGGGACGACGAAGCCGTTCTCCCAAAATCAAGCCCTCTGCGCGTACGATGGCCAAAACAGCCAACTCACGCAAGCAAACTTCAAGCAAGCGCAAGGCGTACCCTTTTCATGTCATTGAAGGTTCTAAGGGCAAAAATGAAGAAGAGCAGCCTAAGTATCATTAGTCAGGCAAAGACCACGTATGATGCAGTAAAAGGAGCCACCCCCGTGTAATGAAATATGTCCATGGGAGCGGCTCCTTTTTTTACCTTCTAATCCAATTTAGCTGTTGGTAGCGATTACTTCATGGCGTACATTGTATTTTTCATCAATTGATACTTGCTGTACTGCTGTTGATAGGATGTAATGCTCCATTTGTGGAAAAAGGCTTCCCCTGCCTGCACACCGGAAGCATACAACAAATTACTCTGCTCTGGAGAAATGTTGAATTGCGCGGTGCGGATACCCAACGTTGGGATTTTAATAGTCCGGTATCGGTTCTCCTGCTCGATATATCGTTCATCGTGCGCCGATAGCATCGTATCAAAAATAGCCTGCAGCATCGTCAATGGCCCCCGGATATAAGAAACCTTGGTTTCCGTTCCCGTTCTGCCCACCATCTGAAATCCTACCGTTGGAATCGTTTTGGCTTCACGTTCGTTCACAGGCTCATCAAATAGCCACAAAGGCAGATTGCTTAGCAAAGCTCCATCAACAACAAAAACAAATTGTTGGGAAAAAGTTTTCCCTTTGGCAAGTGCAGAATCAAGTCTTAACATCACCGGATCAAAAAAATAAGGGATACTTGTGCTCATTCGAATGGCCTTGGCGACCTCCAGCGAAGAAGGGTTGATACCAAAACGTTTAATATCCTCAGGCAGTACCAAAATGCGGCCATTCGTGATGTCTGATGCAATAATCCGCAGCTTGCCAGGGGGTAAATCCGCGAATGTACGGACTCCCTTGGCTCGCAACAGTTCACGTACCCAGTGCTCCAGTGCTTCCCCTGAGTAGAGCCCTTTTTTCAGGAAGATACGAGCAGCCGGCCCAATCCACTTGATGTTAAACACCGGAGAACGCCGCAACAACTTAACCAAGGGGGTCTTCTCAATCACGGCTTTCATTTCATCTGCCGAGTATCCTGCCGCCAATAAAGCAGCGACGATAGCTCCTGATGATGTGCCGGCTACACGATTGAATACAGTCCCATGCTCCTCCGCAGCCTTAACTGCACCCGCCAGCGATATACCCTTAACCCCTCCACCCTGGAACACAGCATTGATCAGCATAGATCAAAAAACCTCCGTTCTCTTGGGAGTAAGCAGTTCTACTGCTTATGTATGAGAACAGAGGCCCAAATAGAACCTATATGATCCAATTTATATCACATTTGATAATAATTTTGAAGAAGTTGAATAAGTCCGTAAGGATTTTTCCGCAAATGCTGTGCACTAAAGTAAATATCCCCTTTGACCTGCTTATAATTTTCGTTCAGTTCAAGCTGCTTAATGAGCTCTTGAGCCGTTTGCCAGCCCTTTTCTGGGGTGCCAATTTTATACGGAGAATGACCGATATACAGCTTAACATCTGAATTTTTGACCTCATTGGACCACCATGCGACAAGCTTGTCATAACCGGCTGCCGGGAAACCGATACTCCAGTAAATTTGTGGAGCTACATAATCAATCCAGCCCTTGTTGATCCAGGTCCGTACATCTGCAAACGTCGTATCATACGCCGTAACGCCTGCCTTCGTGTCTGATCCGGTTAAGTCCTGAGACTTGTTGCGCCACACCCCAAAAGGACTAATCCCGAATTGAACCTTGGACTTGCTTGCATGAATGGTTTTGCCCAAATCTCGAACAAAACTGTTTACATTATCTCTCCGCCAGTCGCCCTTGTTCGAGATATTGTTGGCATTATATGCTTTGAAGGTTGCATCATCATCAAAAGTTCCGCTGTAAGGATAGAAATAGTCATCCAAATGAACACCGTCAATATCGTAGCCGTTTACCACTTCCATGATCGCCGTAATGACATGCTGACGTGCGGCTGGAATTCCCGGATTGATGTACAACTGGCTGCCATTTTTAACAATCCAGTCTGGATGCTGGTTAGCCACATGATTTGCAGCCAATCCGCTGGTGGTTCCTGTCGAATTAGCACGGAACGGGTTAAACCAGGCATGAAATTCCATTCCTCGCTTATGCGATTCGCTGATCATAAATTTCAAAGGATCGTAGCCTGGGTTTTTACCTTGGGTGTTCGTCAAATACTTGCTCCATGGCACGAGACTGGACGGATAGAGCGCATCCCCACTGGCACGAACCTGAACGAACACCGCATTAATGCCCATGCCCTGCAAATCATCGAGCATTTTGGTAAATTCCTGCTTTTGCTTCTCGGCACTACTTCGGGCCGCCGAAGAAGGCCAATCTCCATTAATCGTAGAAATCCAGGCTCCGCGCATGGAAGTCGAGGCCTTCACTTGAACGACATTTCCGTTTGCAGCATTTGAACTGTTCTCGCTCGTAGATGTGGACGGTGAAGTACCCATCGCCTGCCCATCATCGCTGGCATTCTGATCCGTACTTTCACTTTCCTGATTGACAGATGCAGACGTATCTGGAATAGTGCTATTCCCCGCAGAGGTATTTGCACCTGTAGACACACCTTCTTTACCACTGCTTAACGTAATAACTCGCTCAGTCGCCTGCCAGTCTACTTTTAAACCTAACGCTTCTCCTACAAAACGCAGCGGCACCATGACTCTCCCGCTTGTCATACGAGCAGATGCGTCCAATCGAACAGACTTGCCGTTCACGGTCGCGCTTTGTCCGCCGTTCTCCATCGATATATTTTGGTCCTGCGCTGTAATCGTTACCGTGCCGGATGCTTCCGACCAGTTCACCTGCGCACCCAATCCCTCACTGATCACCCTCAAAGGAACCATCGTTACATTGGCTCCCTGTACAATATACGGTGACGCATCACTTTGCAGGGACTTTCCGTCCAATATAATCTCAATATCTCCGTTTGGAGCTGCTTGAGCTCCAGGCATAATGACCGTCTGCACTGCCAAGAGTAAGCCCGCAGCCGATGCCCCTATTCTCTTCCAATTCATTTTGTTACAGTCCTCCGCTAACCCAGTTAATTTTAACCCCTATCTTGTCCTGCTATATAATGGATAGACGCTAACAACCGGATGTTTGTTGCGGTCTTTGCAAATAAAAAAGCATCTGTCCTTACGGACAATGCTTTTTAGGAATCCCCACTCAATTCCTTGTGTATATCATGAAGCTGGCGCAAGCGATCTTCATCCCGGCGGAAATATTCGACCAATGTTTCAATGCGGGTGATGGAATCCCAGCTCAAATGGTGCTCAATACCTTCCACGTCTTTATAAATCAGGTCCTTGTCAACCCCAATCATATCCAAAAATTGCTCCAGTAGCTGGTGACGATCAACTAACCGTTTTCCAACCTTTTTCCCTTTGGGCGTCAAAATCAGTCCCCGATATTTCTCATATACAAGATAATCGTCTTTATCCAGCTTCTGGATCATCTTGGTAACGGACGAAGGATGCACCTCCAGCCCCTCTGCGATATCCGAGACACGAGCGTAGCCTTTCTCATCAATCAGCTGGTAAATGCGCTCCAAATAATCTTCCATGCTTGGCGTTGGCACTTATTTCCCTCTTTTCTGTAATTGAACGGGCGCTACCGCCTTCATTTCCTGCGTTAAACCTACATATGTAATGATACATGTTATCATTGTCTATTGGCAAGTCTCCTACCGTTGCTCACAACGATTGCCATGATTTGTTCAATCTTAAGCCGGGCACACTAGCGATATCGTCTTTGTATGTTTTATCCTGTGGCATGAGTCAGAGATGAAACATCTGAATCTTGAGTTTTATTCGGAAAGGAGCGTTACCCTTGTCTACGCTTGAACGTACTCCTGTCCAAAGCAGAGGAACCAAGCCGTTCATGCCCGATCTGGTGTTTTTTGAGCCGGATGCACTGAATTATCCCAAAGGCCAGCGTATTATGGATTGGGTGAAAGCCAAGGGTATTCCGTATCGGATGACCACCTCGCACAACCGGATTACCAATTTGCCGGGTGAAACTGAGGTTGAAAAGTACCGAATGGCCAAAAAAACACTGGTCGTCGGTCTTCGCAAAACGTTAACCTTTGACCAGTCCAAACCTTCAGCTGAATACGCTATCCCCATTTCGACCGGTTGCATGGGACACTGTCATTACTGTTATTTACAAACCACCTTGGGAGCAAAACCATATATTCGTGTGTATGTCAACACCGACGATATCCTGACCGCAGCTAAATCCTATATTCAGGAACGTGTCCCTGAAATCACTCGTTTTGAAGCAGCCTGCACCTCCGACCCTGTTGGTCTGGAGCATATCACCGGATCACTCGGAGACTTGATTCGTTTTATGGCAGATGAGAAATATGGTCGACTGCGCTTTGTTACTAAATATCATCATGTCGATCCATTGCTCGATATTGAGCATAATGGTCATACTCGCATCCGTTTTAGCATTAATTCCGATTATGTTATTAAACAGTTTGAGCCTGCAACCTCACGTTTTGAGGAGCGGATTGAAGCAGCGGGAAAAGTAGCACGCGCCGGTTATCCGCTGGGCTTCATCATTGCACCGATCATCTGGTATGACGGCTGGGAAGAAGGCTATGGTGAGTTGCTGCGCAGACTGGGAGAAACCTTGCCCCAGCATGCTGCTACAGATTTGACGTTTGAATTAATTCAGCACCGTTTTACCAAAACATCCAAAGCTGTTATTGAAAAGCGTTACCCGAAAACCAAGCTCGAAATGGACATAGAGAAACGCAAGAAAAAATGGGGTCGCTGGGGACAAAACAAATATGTTTATCCCGACGAACAGCAAAACGCACTACGGGAGTTTATCACAGAACGCATTTTTGAACATTTTCCATTAAGCCGTATTGAGTACTTCACATAATCAGCATCCAATCCGGTGTAATCCGTTGTAAAAACAGGGTTAGATCTGTCATATGATCGGTCACCAGCAAAATACCAGTAATAATAAGCAGTATACCACCTGTTTTGATAATAATGGATGTATAACGAGAGGATAGCCGAACAGAGCCTGCCAGCAAAGCCAATGCAAAAAATGGAATCGCAAAGCCAAGCGCGTAGCCTGTAATCAGCTTGAACCAGGTGTGATGCTCAACTGCCGCCAAAGCGATAATAGCTGTCAGCATGGGACCGATACAGGGGGACCAGCCTGCCGCAAACCCAATTCCGATCACAAAGGAACCGGCATAACCGGCAGGCTTCCATGTCCAACGAAGCTTATGCTCCCTCATTAAAATCAAAGGACGCACGACACCAAGAGATACCAAACCCATAATTAGAATCAGCAACCCAGCCAACACTCTTAGCGTATCCCCATAATTACCAAACCATTCTCCAAGCAGCCCGACGCTTGCACCAAGTGAATAGAACACAACCGAAAAACCCAGTACAAAAGCAAGCGTGTGCCCCATCGTACGGTAACGCACCTCTGCTTTATGCCGTCCTTCGGCAAGCTCACGAGCCGACATCCCTGTCATATACGATAAATAAGAGGGATACAGCGGCAAACAGCACGGTGAAAAAAAAGAAACCAATCCGGCTATGATCGCCAACCCGGCGTTAACATCCGTCATCTTCACGTCCTCCTACCTGTCTAGTAGACACGGGCAAACAAGCCCTATTTACTACAACATACGTGAGAAGGGAGCAAAATATGATGCAAGCCAAAAAGCGCAGGCCCGGACATGAAGCTGCCCGGACATACGCTGATACATCTTTTCTAATTTATTCTACTTTACAATCGCACCATTCGGCATACCTTCCGGTACGGTGGCCAGCGTAAGCTGATCTCCATGCGATGCTGCCAAAATCATACCTTGTGACAGCTCTCCACGAAGTTTCACAGGCTTAAGGTTGGTCACACAAATCACCTTGCGTCCAATCATATCCTCTGGCGTATAAAACTTGGCAATTCCCGATACAACCTGGCGCTGCTCATAACCGAGATCAAGTTGAAGTTTCAATAGTTTGTCAGCCTTCTTCACAGGCTCACAGGCAATGACCTGAGCGACTCGCAGTTCTATCTTGGCAAAATCCTCAATGCCAATCTCTTCCTTCGCCTCTGGTGCCTCCTGGCCTGCCTCAGCCGCATTTTGTGGCTGAACTTGAGCCACAGCTTCCTCCGGCTTCTTGCCTCCGGTCATGGCTTCCACAATGAAAGCAACCTCTTGCTCCGAGTCCAGACGCGGGAAAATTGGATTGCCTTTGACCAACTGCGTTCCTTCTGGAATACGTCCAAACTGCTTGCCGCTATCCCATGTAGTCAGCTCACCTTGGCTGATACCGAGTTGTTCCCAAATTTTATGAGGAGCACGCGTCAAGAACGGTTGCAGCAGAATAGAAGCGATACGCAAGCTTTCTACCAAATGCACCATGACGGATGCCAATTCGCGGCGTTTGTTCTCATCCTTAGCCAAATTCCATGGTTGCGTCTCGTCAATATACTTGTTGCTGCGGCTAATAAATTGACTAATCGCTGTCAATGCCACGGAAAACTCCATATTTTCCATCGCTTCTTCTACTTTACTGTAAGTCGATGTTGCCATCTCTACCAAAGCTCCGTCGAATGCTGTTACATTCGCTTCATAAGCTGGAACCTTGCCTGCAAAATATTTGTCTACCATCGCTACGGTACGGTTCAACAAATTACCCAAATCATTGGCCAGATCCGAATTCACCCGATCAACAAAGCTTTCTGGTGTGAAGGTTCCATCCGCCCCGAAAGGCACCTCGCGCAGCAGGTAGTAGCGAAGCTGATCCAGACCATAACGGTCAATCAACGTAACCGGGTCTACGACATTGCCTTTGGACTTCGACATTTTACCGTCTTTCATAAGCAGCCAGCCATGTGCAAATACCTTTTTGGGCAACGGAAGATCCAGCGCCATCAGCATAATCGGCCAATAGATCGTGTGGAAGCGCACAATCTCTTTACCTACGATGTGCACATTTGCAGGCCAAAATTTATCATACAGCTCAGTATTGGAGGAACCATAACCCAAGGCTGTAATATAATTGGAAAGCGCGTCAATCCATACGTATACGACATGCTTCGGATCACCCTTCACTTTAATGCCCCAGTCAAAGGTTGTGCGGGATACTGCCAGATCCTCCAGCCCCGGCTTGATGAAGTTATTAATCATCTCTTTTTTGCGGGATTCCGGCTGGATAAACTGCGGATTCTCCTCATAAAATTGCAGCAACCGATCAGCATACTTGCTCATACGGAAAAAATAACATTCTTCCTTGACCAGTTCTACCGGGTGTCCACTATCCGGACTTTTGCCTCCAGCTACATTGCCTTCAGCGTCCTTCACCACGTCAACCAGTTGAGTTTCGGTGTAGTAAGTCTCGTCAGGAATGCTGTACCAGCCTTCGTATTCTCCCTTGTAAATATCGCCTTGCTTCAGCAAACGATCAAAAATGTCCTGTACGACTGTCTTGTGACGTTCTTCTGTGGTACGGATAAAATCGTCATTGGAAATGTCGAGCTTCCGCCACAGATCTTGAATACCTGCCACGATATCATCAACGAAACGTTGCGGCGTTTTACCGGCTGCACTCGCCTTCTGCTCAATTTTCTGACCATGCTCATCCGTTCCTGTCAAATAACGAACCTCATAGCCTCGCAGCCGCTTGTACCGAGCCATCGCATCACCCGCTACCGTCGTATAAGCATGACCTATATGAAGCTTGTCACTGGGATAATAGATCGGTGTCGTAATGTAAAATGTGTTCTCATGGGACATGTGTATTCCTCCTGTTTTGTTTTCCTGTTACTCCAATTCATGATTTCGACACAAATTGGGCACAAAAAAGACCCCCGCCCCTATGGGACGAGAGTCACCTCACGCGTTACCACCCAAATTCCCTGTATCCTCGCAGACTACAGGCTTCACCAGTCACATCTGACCGCCCATTAACGCTGGATCACGCCTTTCCCTTACAATTGCCCCACGCTTGCACAAAAAACGTTGGCAGATACGCTCGAAAAAGGTTCCTCCAGGACCATATTCAGGCTTCGCTCCAGACCGGTTTGCAGCTAAACCCGGCTCTCTGTACTGGACTCTTACCCTACTCATCCCTTCACAGGAAAACAATATTAACCAAAATATAACCAAATCCACGCAGCGATGTCAAGTCAGCCCCTTCCCGGCATCCTCTCACCGTAGTCAGCCAAACGGTCTTCGCCGGACTTATCCGCCCGCTTTTGGATAGGAGGAACCAAATCTACCCCGCCCGGATGAAAGGGATGGCACTTGGCTATACGCTTGGCGGCCAGCCATGAGCCTTTAAGCGCACCATGCACCTCTACCGCCTCCAACGCGTATGCCGAGCATGTTGGATAAAACCGGCAGGTCGCTGGCTTTAACGGTGAGATATAGGAACGATAAAACTTGATCGGAGCCTGAACCACTCTGCGTGTGGTGATTTTCATTTTAATAGCCCCCGTGGCTGTGAGTGTGACTGCTCGTCTGCCTGAATCCTCCATCAGAATTACTCTCATGATGCCCGTTTTTTTGTTGGCAATTTTTGCAATACCCGAAAATTTCAAATTTGTGCTCAACGATTTGGAACTGATCCGTCGTATCTGTCATCTGCATCGGGCAAAAAGAAATCGGTAATGTTTTTTGGCAGCTCAAGCAAATCATATGATGGTGATGATGATGCTCATTGCAGCTTACCTTGAACTTCATTCCATCCTCAAAAGATACCTGCTCAAGCACGCCCAACTCCTGCATTACACGCAGATTACGATAAACCGTGTCAAAGCTGAGTCCACTATATTTTTTACCCATATATTCATAAACGTCTTTAGGAGACAAATACCCTTCATTCTCGGAAAATAACGTGGCCAGCGTCTTGCGCTGATCTGTAATACGCAGCCCTTGAGCGGACATTGTTGCGATGATTTCATCCTTTGTCAGCATGCGTTTCACCCTCCCCTGTCTGTAGTTTCAGGTATTCTGATGCAGGCTTAGGCTTGCATTTTTTTATTATACCACGATTAAAGTCAATATTATAAGAGATATTCGCACCTGTGAGTAAGAAAAAAGACGTTCTCCAGGACTGCAAACAATTCCGCAGCAGGAGAACGCCTATATTCTGCAAATGACATCTGACTTTTAAACGGTGAATGATGAGACCAATGGTCTAAGCCGGTGAACAGCACCGGTTATTTCATATTAGTTTTTAATAGGCGGCAACGGCATAACAACTACAGAAACCGGCAAGTTGCTTCCTGCCGCTGCAGTGAAATACATCTCTACGCTTTCCTCGATATGACCTGTACGATACAGCACACTCATCTCATTCGGTGCTTGCACAGAACCATTCGTTGGAATACCCACAACCTGATTGTTTACCATCGCATAACCGGCATATTCACCACCACGCGGGTTGAAAGCAATCAGGGAATACGGTGCTACATGGTCCAGCTTAACTTTATAGACGACACCAAAGTTACCGGCATTGGAAGCAGAAGAACCGTCCAGACCGTCAGTACCCAGCAGGTTCGGGTCTACTTTATTGTCACCAAGAACGATACGCTGAGCTGTTTTACCAACCTCTTCCGTATAATTGAGCGAGATATCGGAATTCGCATACGTTCCACGGTTATGAATGCCGTCCTTTGGCAGTTTTGCCAGAGTAGGCAGCGCGGTTAACGGATCTGCATTTGCATCTAACACAACAACCGTGTATTGAATAGGTTGATCCGTATACAAGTCGGACAAGAGAGAAATGACCTGTTTTTGCTTAATTTTTTGCGCATTCAAATCCTGTAAAATAACGCGGCTTTCGCCCGGATTCAGAACTGTGCTGGAGCGTTTGCTTCCATCCAACATGGATTGAAAGTAGCGCTGAATCGAAACCTTACCCGCAGCTGTCGCAAACTCAGATGGACCGGCAAAACCGGAATTTTCGACATTTATATTGGCAGGCGTAATATTATTGTTGGTTGCAATAACGTACATTTTTACATCTCTGCCCGTTTCATTCACATGATGGACGAGTATACGCGTGCTGCCTGATCCCGTTTCCTGATACACGATGCCATCCTGGAATACCCGTTCCGGACTGTTGGCACGGATCAAAAGACGTGGTGAAGACGTACTCGTCACTGGAATGGTAGCCATAGTAGGCACCTGACTGCCGTCTGCACTATATTTATCACCATAAGGAGTAAAGATTTTGTTGAAATCATCTTCATTGTAGAGCAGTTCATTTGTAATTTTAATCGTTTGGCTTACAGTACCTGTTGCACCATGCTTGTCAGTGACGGTCAATGTAATGGTCACGTCACCCGGTTCGAAAAATGCCAGTTTCTTGTTTACCCAATCACGCTTGGTGATCGCATTTTCATCATCCGTACTCAGATCCGTAATCGTGATTTTTTCACCCATTTTGTATTCTTTTTTATCTGTTGTAAACAGAGCCACCGGCGGCTGATTTGGCGGTTTCACCGTAATCGTAACCGAATATGGATCACTCCAGTTCCCTGCGGAGTCAAGAACGGAATAGGTAACTACATATGTACCTGGCTCCTGAAACACGTCCTGCTTGCCTTCCCAACGTTGATTCACAATCGGAAGACCTGTAGGAGAAGATTCCTTCGTTAAATACGTAACTTGGGTTTCACCTGCATAGATATCTTTTTGCTGAACCGTGAAGGAAGCTTTAGGCTTCTGATTCAAATCCATGATAACCTGTTTTGTTGTATTATTCACAGTATAAGGAATATTTAAGGCCTGTGTAATAGAGGTCAATGGGACCATAAAAACATTCTTCTGTTGGAAAGCCGGGCCCTTCATTTGTCTAGCTTCACCATTAACGGTGTAAACCTTGCTGTCCGTCTTGAAGCGCAACACGTTTGTTCCTTGGGTGATTACAGTTTCTTTGGTTGCAGTGTCATAACTAAACTGTAATCCGACGCGGCTGACAAGTGAACGGATAGCTACATAGGAAACGCCGTCCTTGACTGTCATAGGCTGAGTCGCCGTGTATACCTGTCCGTTCTGTTCCATTTTTGCGCTGTTCAAATACAAAATCAATTGATTTGCGCCCATGGATGTTGGAGAGCCGCCAGGATTGGTGATCGTTCCATCCCCGTATACATCACTGGATACGTTTGATCCGTTGGTTGTATCCGTAGGCAAGCCAGACAATGGATCATTGGTTACGCCTGTATTATCAGACGTTGTCGTGCTGTTTGGTGTTCCCGTGCTATCTTGACCTCCGCTGCTATTCTGAACGCCAGATTCTGCGACATTGGCTTGAGCCTGCTGTCCGCTAACCGAATCGGTAGATTGAACGGTTGTTGTTGTTGCTTCTGCTCCTACAGGGGCTACTGCGGCCACCTGAGCTACCGCAAGCGCGGTGAGCATGGTCCACTTCTTGAAATTCATTGTCTGTCTCCTTCTATCCCAAATTATTATCATTCCCGTAAAAAGTCATACTATTAGACGCGGCAGTTACCAAAAAGTTGCTGGGAATTTTTCTTAATATGAAAATAAAAAACCTCCTCCTGGAATTCAAAAATTCAACAAAAAAAAACCGCTGCCATCTAATCTGATGTGCAGCGGCTTTATAACAGTAAGTAGCTTGGGAGCCATCCTCATTATGACAGGCGACAAACAGCGTTCTTCTCTGCAGTCTCCAGACGACCCTCTTCAATGAGTCGATAAGCACGTTGAACTTCTTCTTCAGTAGGGGACGGAACCCCTTCCAGCGGATACGCCTTGCCGAGCATTTCCCATTTGTATACACCCATTTGGTGATAAGGCAAAATCTCGAACTTTTCGACTCCGTTCAACGTTCCGATAAACCGACCCAAATTCAATAGATCTTGCTCATCATCATGAATGCCTGGCACAAATACGTGTCTAATCCACATTTTGCGTCCTTGTTCAGATAACCAGCGTGCTGTTTTTAACATACGGTCATTGGACTTGCCTGTGAGCTTAATATGCTTGTCGTTGTCAATATGCTTAATATCCAGAAGCACCAAGTCCGTTACGTTCAGCAAATCTTGGATACGGTCCGCGTCATTAAAACCGTTACTGTCCAGCGTCGTGTGCAAATTCCAGCGACGCTTCACTTCCGTGAACAGCTCTGCTACAAAATGAGCTTGCAATGTCGGTTCTCCACCGGATACGGTCAAACCGCCTCCTGAAGATCGGTAGTAGGCTAAATACGGTTCTATTTCAGCCAATACCTCCTCCAGTGTCATCGGATTACCTTCATTTAAAGCCCAGGTGTCCGGATTATGACAATATTGACATTTCAACAAGCATCCTTGCATAAAAAGCACGAAGCGGATGCCGGGACCATCGACGGTCCCGAAGGTTTCCAATGAGTGTATATGACCTTTCAACATGTTGCATCATCCTTCCCGCATCCGCTATGCGTGCGTCGTTTGTAATATATGATAGGTTAAGCTAATTACATCGTACCGTGGAATGTACGGTTAATAACATCCAGCTGTTGTTCACGAGTCAGCTTGATGAAGTTAACGGCATAGCCCGATACACGAATCGTAAGCTGTGGATAATTTTCTGGGTGTTCCATGGCATCCAGCAGTTGCTCACGAGCAAATACGTTGACGTTCAAATGATGCGCATGGCTTCCGAAGTAGCCGTCCATCATCGAAACGAGGTTCGTTTTGCGTGTTTCTTCTTCCTTACCCAGTGCTTTAGGCACGATGGAGAAAGTATTCGAAATACCGTCCAGACTGTGCTCATAAGGCAGCTTGGCTACCGAACTCAGAGATGCCAAAGCACCTTTTTTGTCACGGCCATGCATTGGGTTCGCACCTGGCGCAAACGGTTCGCCTGCTTTACGTCCATCCGGTGTTGTACCTGTTTTCTTACCGTACACCACGTTGGAAGTAATGGTCAGGACAGATTGAGTAGGAAGAGCATTCCGATAAGCTTTGTGCTTGCGAATCATACTCATAAAGGTCTCTACCAGTTCTACTGCGATGGTATCTACACGATCATCGTTGTTACCATAGCAAGGGTATTCACCTTCGATTTCAAAATCAACAGCAATCCCTTTTTCATTACGGATTGGTTTTACTTTTGCAAATTTAATAGCGCTCAAGGAGTCAGTTGCTACTGACAGACCAGCAATACCACAAGCCATGGTACGAAGAATATCACGGTCATGCAGCGCCATTTCAATGCGTTCGTAGCTGTATTTATCATGCATGTAGTGAATCACATTCAATGTGTTCATATACAGTTTTGCCAGCCATTCCATCATAGGTTTGAAGCGGCTCAACACTTCTTCATAATCCAGCACTTCGCTTGTAATGGCTGGGAATTCAGGTCCTACTTGAACGCCGGATTTTTCATCCTTACCACCGTTAATAGCATATAACAGAGCTTTAGCCAAGTTGGCGCGAGCACCGAAGAATTGCATTTGTTTACCGATTTTCATGGCGGATACACAACAAGCAATACCATAATCATCGCCATAGATTGGACGCATCAGATCGTCATTTTCATATTGAATGGAGCTGGTTTCAATAGAAACTTTTGCACAATATTTTTTGAACCCTTCAGGCAATTGTTCTGACCACAGCACAGTCAAGTTAGGTTCTGGAGCAGGCCCCAAGTTGTACAGCGTGTGCAAGAAGCGGAAGCTGTTTTTGGTAACACGAGTTTCTCCAGTGACAGACATACCACCAATAGATTCTGTTACCCATGTTGGGTCTCCACTGAACAGTTCATTATAGTCAGGTGTGCGCAGGAATTTAACAATACGCAGCTTCATGACAAAATGATCGACCAATTCTTGAGCTTGTTCTTCTGTCAGCGCGTTTTCTTCAAGATCACGTTGAGTATAAATATCAAGGAACGAAGATACACGTCCCAGGGACATTGCTGCGCCATTTTGTTCTTTGATCGCCGCAAGGTAGCCAAAATATACCCATTGGAAAGCTTCTTTCGCATTGTTAGCTGGTTTTGAAATATCAAAGCCATGTTCAGCAGCCATTTGTTTCAATTCATTCAAAGCACGAATTTGTTCGGAAATTTCTTCGCGCAGACGAATTACGTCCTCTTCCATAGCGTCAACTTCAAGGCTTTTCAATTGAAGCTTTTTATCTTGGATCAGGAAGTCTACTCCATACAGAGCTACACGACGGTAGTCACCAATAATCCGACCACGACCGTATGCATCTGGCAAGCCAGTAATAATACCAGCTTTACGAGCTGCTCTCATTTCATCCGTGTAGGCATCAAACACACCTTGGTTGTGCGTTTTACGGATATGCGTGAATATATCAATAATGCTTTCAGGCACTTCAAAGCCATAGGCTTTACATGCATCAATCATCATCCGAATTCCACCGAATGGTTGCAAGGAACGCTTGAATGGTGCATCTGTTTGCACACCAACAATTTGTTCTTTATCCCGGTCCAGATAACCCGGCTTATGTGAAGTAATAGTAGATGGCGTATTCACGTCTACATCAAGTACACCGCCGTTTGCCAGCTCTTTTTTAGTAAGATCAGATACAATATCCCACAGTGCAGTTGTGTTGGCAGTAGGGCCAACCAGGAACTCTTCAGTACCTACATAAGGTGAAATATTGGTTTGGATAAAATCGTTAACGTTGACTTCTTTCATCCATTTGCCTTTTTTAAAACCTCTCCAGCCAGCTTGTTGTCCTTGTAAATCTCTCTCAATCACCGACATGTAAATCCCTCCAAATTGTTTGGTCTTCCGGGTTTGTGATTTTTTTCACTATTTTATCCCGGCCTTTTCACCGATGCCTTAGCTCAGTGTCGGGACCTTTCTTACACTCTTATTGTAGAATAATGACAGAGTGCAGTATGTGATATAAATCACAATATGAGTGATTTATGTCACTTTATTTTTCCCTTGCTCCCGCCTGATCCTGTAAACTTCTCACTCACCTCCCTTCCCAAGCCAACAGGCCCTCTATCAAAGAGAGCCTGTAGTGGTATTGAATAGGAAAATGCTTGTTACAAGCCTCTTCATACCTATTATATTATTGGTCAAAACGTCCGTAGAAGGCATTGCGGTATACATCAGCCAATTCAGTAACCAGCGGCAGCTTCGGATTCGCAGTTGTACATTGATCCTCAAAAGCGCGGTCAGCCAAATAATCTACACGTGCTTCAAAATCCTTCGGATCGAAACCGAGTTGTTGGAACGATTCCTCGATACCGAGTGTTTTGTTCATCTTACGGATCGCTTCGATCAGGCTGTTAACTCCTTCTTCCGTGGTGCGAGCAGGCAATCCCAGTATGCGAGCAATCTCCGCATAGCGCTCATCCGCAACAAAATGCGAATATTTAGGGAACGAAGCGAATTTTGTCGGTTTTTTCGCATTGTAGCGAATGACGTGCGGCATCAAGATCGCATTCGTGCGACCATGCGCTGTATGGTACTGTCCGCCCCATTTGTGCGCTAGACTGTGGTTAATACCCAAGAATGCATTGGCAAACGCCATCCCTGCGAGCGTGGAAGCATTATGCATTTTTTCGCGAGCCAGCTTATCACCAGTCAGAGCTGATTGCTCCAGGTGTTGGAATACCAATTGAATGGCTTTAATGGCCAGACCGTCTGTGTAGTCATTTGCCATTACGGACACGTAAGCCTCAATGGCGTGTGTCAGAACGTCCATACCTGTATCCGCTACAGCTGTTTTAGGCAGCGAATATACAAACACAGGGTCAATAATTGCCACATCTGGGGTCAACTCATAGTCAGCCAGCGGGTACTTCGTGTTGCCCAGGTTTTTGTCTGTAATTACCGCGAAAGAAGTAACTTCTGAACCTGTACCCGAGGTTGTAGGAATGGCTACGAATTGTGCTTTTTGGCCCAGACGTGGGTACTTGTAAATCCGTTTGCGAATATCCATGAATTTTTGTTTCAGGTTGTTGAAATCTGTATCTGGATATTCATAGAACAACCACATGCCCTTCGCAGCATCCATTGGGGAACCGCCGCCCAGTGCGATAATGCAATCCGGTTGGAAACGTCTCATCATTTCAGTACCGCGTTCTACCGTAACTGTCGATGGATCTGGCTCTACTTCAGAGAAGACCTCGATCGCTACCGGTGTTTGGCGTTGGTGCAAATAATGAATGACACGATCCACATAGCCAAGCTTCACCATCATAGGGTCTGTGACAATAGCTACACGTGTGATGTCAGGCATTTTAGCAAGATACTGAGTCGAATTTTTTTCAAAATAAACTTTGGAAGGTACTTTGAACCATTGCATATTCACCGTCCGTTTCGCCACCCTTTTCACGTTAATCAAATTGACTGCCGATACGTTCGACGAAGTTGAGTTACGTCCGTACGAACCGCAACCGAGCGTCAACGATGGAAGGTTGGTGTTGTAGATGTCACCGATCGCACCATGCGTGGAAGGTGAATTTACAATGATACGGCCTGTTTGCAAACGGTTTGCGAACCGGGCAATAACGTCCTCATCGTTCGAATGAATAGCGGACGAGTGACCCATGCCCCCGAACTCTACGACTTCAGCAGCGCGTTGAATACCTTGTTCAGCATTTTTTACTTTATAGCAAGCCAGTACAGGACTCAATTTTTCCGCGGACAATGGGTATTTTGTTCCTACCCCTTCAATCTCAGCGACCAAAATTTTGGTTCCTGCCGGTACGGTGATACCGCTCATTTCAGCAATTTTTACAGCGGACTGTCCAACGATAGCCGGGTTCACTGCACATTTCTCTACATTCATAGCTCCCTGAGTGAGCTTAGCTGCTTCTTCTTTATTTACAAAGTAGCAACCGTTAGCGATCATCAATTTTTTCACTTGCTCAAAGATTGGCTCTTCGATAATAACCGCTTGCTCGGAAGCACAGATCATACCGTTATCAAAAGATTTCGAGAGGATCAGATCATTCACAGCCTGCTTGATGTCCGCTGTTTTTTCAATGAAGCAAGGCACGTTACCAGGACCTACGCCCAGAGCAGGTTTACCGCAGCTATATGCCGCCTTAACCATGCCTGATCCACCAGTTGCCAGAATCAGTGCCACATCCGGGTGATTCATAAGTGAATTTGTCTTATCCATCGAAGGAGCTTCAATCCATTGAATACAGTCAGCAGGAGCCCCGTGTTTAACGGCTGCTTCAAGCAAGACGCGGGCTGCTTCCGCACTACACGATTGAGCGGATGGATGGAAGCCGAAAATGATTGGGTTACGTGTTTTAATGGCAATCAACGCTTTGAACATGGTAGTCGAAGTCGGGTTTGTCACTGGAGTAATCCCCATAATGATGCCGACTGGCTCAGCTATTTTTTGAAAACTGTCAAAATCATTATCTTCAATGACACCGACGGTTTTTTCATTTTTGATGCTATGGTAGATATATTCTGTTGCAAACATGTTTTTAGTGATTTTGTCCTCGTACACACCGCGTCCTGTTTCTTCAACAGCCAGCTTTGCCAGGTACATGTGTTTATCCATCCCTGCGAGTGCCATAGCTTGTACGATTTCGTCAATCTGTTCCTGATTCATACTCATGAAAGCTTGCTGTGCCCGGTTCGCCCGGTCAATCAGCGTTTGAATATACTGCTCTGCGCTTTGCTCTTTTTGGATAACCTCGTTTTTAACAGCCATTTCCCTCATCCTCCTGTTATCTCGTGTACTTTCTCTTGTTCACGCACTGATCGTAACACAGCTTTCCAAGATATTTTGTGATTTTTTTCACAATCTATTTAAAATTTTATTTTTGTAGTGAATTAAATCACAAAGTTTGCAAATCTGCCACTTTTCCCCCTACTTCTTGCCCCAAAAACGCATTGCACAGGTATATAATAAATTTGAATTGATCAAGTTGCAGATAAAAAAACATAGGAAACAAAGGGGAAATGGACGATGAGAAACCCTGCAAACGTAATGGAAGCTCACGGTAACACCTGTTGCTTCTCGGAGGCCAGCTTCAACCGGCTGCAAGTGATGATGAAAGATCGAGTCATGCCAGAAAGCTCGCATTTGTTTTGGGAAGGAGATACAGCAGATAAGCTGTTTTATATCAAACGCGGACGCGTGAAAGTGACAAAAACAACGGATGAGGGTAAGGAACTTATTTTATATATGTATCAAAGCGGCGATCTTGTGGGTCAAGCTGATCCATTTTTCGGAACTAAACACTCCTTTTCTGCTGAGGTTCTGGAAGACAGCGATATTGGTGTAATTGATCATACAGACCTGGAGCTGCTCATTTGCCAGCATTGCGATTTTGCCATTGACTTTATGAAATGGATGGGGTCGCATCACCGAATTACTCAGACCAAGTTCCGCGATCTGATGATGTACGGTAAGCCCGGAGCTCTCTGCTCAACACTTATTCGGTTATGCAACACCTATGGCGAGCCTCACGGTGATCATATCCTGATTCATAAAAAAATTACGCATACTGACCTTTCCAATATGATCGGTGCCACCCGGGAAAGCGTAAACCGGATGCTAAGCGATCTGCGTAAGAAAAATGCAGTTGAATATGATAACGGCATGATTGTTGTCAAGGATTTGGAAATGCTGCAAAGCGTATGTCATTGTGAATTGTGCCCACGTGAGATTTGCCGGATTTAGTTAATCTTGTCTAAACAAACGGGAGTGTTTATGCCATCCTGGCTATAAAACACTCCCTCATTTTATTTCCTCTTCTCACCAAAAAGCAACTAACGATATGCCTTCTTGATCCATCCCACCTTTAGAACTGAAAGCACAGGTAACTTAAATTCCCCATCTCATAGCTTCTATGAATGACCCTGGCCTTGTTCGCTGGATTGCCACTCCCCATTGCAATAAACAAAGGCACAAAGTGCTCTGCTCTTGGTACCGCCTGACGGGCATACGGCGCTTCGCTTTCGTAGCAATCCAAAGCCTCTATATCCCCATGTTGCACCTTGTCTATAATCCAGTCATCAAAATCAATGGCCCAAGGCTCTGTTGTCCTTGCTCCCCATTGGACGATGCGCAGATTATGGACGGTTACACCACTGCCAATGACCAGAATATCCTGTTCCCCCAGTCCGCGCAGCACTTCACCAATAGCATATTGTGCTTTGGGCGAGAGATATGGATTTACAGAAATCTGAACGACCGGGATGTCTGCCTCAGGATACATACGGTGCAATAGTGTCCAAGACCCATGATCCAGTCCTCTTACCTGATCAGTTTGTACGTCAATGCCCTTTTGCTCATATAATTCTTTCAGCTTATTTGCCAGCTCTATCGAACCATGTGCAGGATATTTCACCTCGTACAGTTCCGGCGGGAAGCCGCCAAAATCATAAATCGTTTCATATGCGTCATCCATCGAGCTGATTGTCAATACCTGCGTCTCCCAATGGGCAGTGAAAATAACAATAGCCTTGGGACGAATACTCTTCCCTAATCGCTCCAAGAAAGCAGTATAGTCGTTCTGTTCAATAGCAAGCATCGGCGACCCGTGGGCCAAAAATAAAGCTGGTGTCATACGGAAATCTCCTTATCGTTTATAAATTTATTTTTTTCAATAAGTAACTTTATGTAAGTTATAATACATAAGTAACAATGTCATGTCAATCAAGAGTTTTGCATATACTTAAAGATCAGCAATTGTTAAATAAAGATTGATATAGGTATAAAGTCATAGTAATATATAACTAATAAATTCAAAAAAATTTCACTACATTTCGATATAAAGGACTGGTTTCTATGGAGATACATACTGCTAATTGCCCAAAATGTGGTTCTGTTTTCCGTCGAAATCTTAGAAACCTGTGCAACACCTGTATTCAGGAGGAAAATGTATTCTTCGACCGCTGCTCCAATTATTTATGGAAGCACCCAGCTACGCACACCCGCCAGCTCAGTGCTGCAACCGGAACACCCATGAATTTGCTCACAGATTGGGTAAGAGCAGGCAAGTTTCCCTCTACATACAACCAGCTTGATTATCCTTGCGAGTCCTGCCAATCCCCCATTTATGCAGAAAGACTGTGCCATTCATGTCTAGGTACATTTCGTACAGCCGCACTGGATATTCAAACTCGTATCCCACGCCGTACGGCAACCGGATTATTTTCAATTGCCGAACGCATCAAAAGTTTTTAAGCGTACTAACTTATCTATATTGATCATTGCGGTATAGCGGAAAATAGCCCTTACATACAAAATAAAAACAGCCTTTTTCTAGGAAAAGGCTGTTTTGCTATGAAAAACGCTTATTTAGTTTGGTGCTCATCTAATCCATTCTTCAGCCCAAAATTGAATCTGCTCCATTACTGGCTGAAGTGCACGGCCTTTGGTTGTAAGCTCGTATTCAATGCGGACAGGAGTTTCCGGGTATACATGACGCGTAAGAATTCCTTCATTTTCCAAGTCTTTCATCCGCTCTGATAACATTTTGTCACTCATTGTGGGAATCAGATTGGAAATATCCTTAAACCGCTTGGGACCGCTCATCATGGATTGAATAATCAATCCGTTCCAGCGCTTTCCCAGACATGAAAAGGCGGTTTCAAAACGCGGACACATTTTTGTAAATTGCGGTTGACCCTCCAAATTTTTCACCTTCTTTTGCATTTCGGTTTGATAAAGCTTTCCTTTTGTTAGTATATATCATTTTAGCATACTTTATCCCGAAAGAAAACACTTTCTTCTTAAATTAATACTTGCTCCGATAAAGTTGCCATGACCAAAGCTGATTATACAACAACAACAGCAACAGGTATATGTCTAAATCGTTAAATGAAAAGACAGGCGGAATCTCTTGGGATTCTGCCTGTCGATCTATTCTTATACCAGCACTCCACCGAGAGGTCTTATCGCCTTGCTTTTACCATATATTGGATTAATTATACCTGTCGAGCAGGCCCAACGTATGCTATTGGCAATGACCTTCAATATATCAGGCTGGTAATAGGTCGGATATGTTTCATGCCCGGGACGGAAATAAAATATTTTGCCGCTGCCTCGACGGAAAGTACATCCGGTTCTGAATACCTCGCCGCCTTCAAAGTTACTAACAAATATCAGTTCATCCGGCGTAGGAATATCAAAGAACTCGCCATACATCTCTTCATGCTCCAACAAAATTTTGGAATTTACTCCTTCTGTAATGGGGTGTGACGGATTTACGGACCAGATAATTTCCTGTTCGCCTGCTACTCTCCATTTCAGATCACAACTGGTTCCCATCAGAGCTTTGAATGGCTTGGAAAAGTGACCCGAATGCAGAACGATCAAGCCCATGCCATCCTGTACTCGTTTTACAACACGAGCTGTAACCTCATCACTTACCTGATCGTGGGCTTTATGCCCCCACCACAGCAGCACATCTGTGGAATTCAGGACTTCCTCTCCCAAACCATGCTCAGCATCATCATGCAGAGTAGCCGTTCGAATAACAAATTCCTCACCGGCCAGGCCGGCTGCCAATGCCTTGTGTATCCCGTCAGGATACACCTGTTTTGCCTCATCATTCAGCTTCTCATTCAGAAATTCATTCCAAATGGTGACGTTAATCATCCACATTTCATTCCAAATGGTGACGTTAATCATCCACATTTCCCCCTATTAGGTTAGACCCACCACATCTCGCTCAGCGGCTCTTCAATTAGAACCTGACGAAGATTGTGAACGGCCTTAGTAAAGCCTTCCTCTACGGACATCAGACCATCTTCATGCTCAATGCTTACCACATAATCGTAACCTACCAGACGGAGAGCACTGATGATATCCGCCCAGGTTTTAACATCATGTCCATAGCCGACGGTACGGAACTGCCATGCGCGATCTAGCATATTGGTATATTCCTGCATATCGGTAAGTCCGTATTTATTCACATTGATCGGATCAATCGTCGTATCCTTGGCATGAAAATGATGAATGGCTCCTGCCCGACCTAAAATTTGAACCGCCTGCACCGGATCAATGCCCTGCCACCACATATGACTCGGGTCCAGATTGGCACCAATGACCTCCCCGACTGCTTCACGCAGACGAAGCAAAGTTGCTGGCGTATGAACCGAAAAGCCCCCGTGTAGCTCCAGTCCAATTTTTACATGGTGATCTGCTGCAAATTTCCCCGCCTCACTCCAATAAGGAATAATTTTGTTCTCCCATTGCCACTTTAGCACTTCCTGAAAATCATTAGGCCACGGAGCTACCGGCCAGTTCGGATACTTCGCATCCTCATGATCACCTGGACAGCCAGAAAAAGTGTTGACAACGGGAACTTCCAGCTTTTCAGCCAATTGAACGGTTTTAAGAAACGTTTCATGATCTGCCTGAGCCAAGTGTTTTTGCGGGTGAAGAGGGTTGCCGTGGCAGCTAAGCGCACTAATCGTGAGTCCCCGGGACTCTACTGCTTTTTTGAAGTTTTTGAGCGCCGTTTCGTTGGCCAGCAGTTCATCCGGCTTGCAGTGCTTATCTCCCGGATTGCCGCCTGTACCGATTTCTACAGCATCCAGTCCTTGGGAAGCTACATAATCTAGCGCTTCCTCCAGTGAGCGTCCGCCGAACAACACCATAAATACTCCAAGTTTCAAAAGAAATCCCTCCCTGTATCATATGTGAAAAAAGCGACTTTAATCAAAATAAACCGCCTTCCCCGTACGTGCCGATTCATAAATGGCTTCCAGAATTTCAGTGACAACCAGTGCCTGTTCCGGCTTCACAAGCGGCTCTTTATCGTCCAGAATGGATTCGATCCACAGACGGGCTTCCCGGTCTGCCTCATTTTCCGTTTCTCCTGAGTAAAAGGCCACACCGCCCGCATCCAGATCTATTTTCGTATCAAACAAGCGGCTATTCTTTTCTCCGTTAATGCGCAATCCATCCTGCATATCGGCTCCGCCTTCCGTTCCGCATAGCAGTGTCTTGGCTTCGCCAAATTCTACAACGTTTAATGCCCAGCTGGATTCCAGTACGATCGTAGCTCCATTTTGCATTGTAATAAAACCAAAAGCAGAATCCTCCACCTTAAATTCCTCAGGATTCCAAGGTCCAAAGGCATTCGCCGCATTTTTACGATCCCCCAGCTTATGGAAGGTTGATCCCATTACGCTTTTAGGCTTGTAATTATCCATCAGCCAGAGTGTCAAATCGAGTGCATGTGTACCAATATCAATAAGTGGGCCACCGCCCTGCTTCTCTTCATCCAAGAATACTCCCCATGTCGGAACCGCGCGTCGACGCAGAGCGATTGCTTTGCCCAGATAAATTTCACCAAGCTCTCCCTGCTCGACCAATTGCTTCAGATACAAACTATCATCGCGATAACGGTTCTGATACGCAATGGACAGCTTTTTACCTGTACGGTTGGCCGCAGCAAGCATTTCCCGTGCCTGCTCGGCCGTTTTGGCCATCGGCTTTTCACACAGCACATGCTTGCCTGCCTCAAGTGCGGCGACCGTGATTTCGGAGTGTGAGTCGTTGGGCGTACATACATGTACAACTTCAATGTCTTTATTTTCAAGCAGCTTACGGTAATCACTGTAAACTTGAGAGCCTTTAGCACCAAACTTTGCTGCGGCCTCCTCAGCGCGTCCCGGAATGATGTCACAAAAAGCAATGATCTCTGCACGCTTTTGCTTGGCAAGACTCGGCAAATGCTTGCCGTTGGCAATCCCCCCACAACCAATAATCCCGACTTTGAGTGTTTTAGACATGAATATTTCCTCCCTGAGCTGCGTAGTGTTGGAGCCACTTAAAGCTAGTTTCAATGCTTTCGATTGGAGGATTTGAGCTGAAATCCTGTTCCACCACAATCCAATCCACGCCTGCCTGAATAGCGGCGTCCGTAATAGCCTGAAGCTGTACTTCTCCTTGGCCAAGCTCTACGGTAACTGCTTTTTGCTGTTCGTCACGTGCCATATCCTTTAAGTGAATGATAGGCAGGCGACCCCGATAACGTCCGATGTATTCCACAGGATCATAGCCTCCATAGTATACCCAACAAGTATCCATTTCGACCTGTAACAAATCAGCGGGAACTGCATCATATATAGCATCAAATACCGGACGATCATTAATTTTCTCCGTCATTTCAAAATCATGATTATGATAAGCCAAAATCAGGCCCTGTTCCTTCACCTTTTCACCAATACGATTCAGATTGGCAAAAAGTTCATCCCACTGGCGCTGTTCGTCGGTTAAATAAGGAACGATCAGGTACTTATTGCCCAATTCCTTGTGGTATGCAATCTCTTCATCCAAATGATCCAGCAAGCGAGTATATGGCACGTGAGTTCCGACAACTTCCAGCTTCAGTTCATCCAAAAGCGCTTTGACATCCTTGGCACTGCGTCCGAAAAAGGTATGGAATTCTACCCCTTTATAGCCAAGCTCAGCGACCTTGCGCAACGTACCTTCAAAATCCTGTTCAAGATCTTCCCTTACTGTGTACAATTGCAATCCTACTTTTGCCATTGCCCTTCACCTCTTCTATTAGGATGGATGTACCGTTATATCTGTTCCTTCATACAAATCCTCGTCCGGCTCAAACGTGCTCTCCAGCATAATATGCTTTCCTTCCAATGAGGAACGTTGAAAAGCATGCATGGCTTCCAACACATGGTAGGCTAGCTCCGCATTGGCACGGTGGTTCTTTTCACTGCGAATGGCTCTCACCATCTCGCCTGCACCTATTCCACGCTCGTTTTTTCCACATTCAAAAAGAGGCTTCAACACCTCCACGTTTTCCTCTCCAGGTCGACGAAGCTTAACATCACCGTTAAAAAAGTTAGGGTCCGGTAGATTCAAAGTCCCTTTTGTTCCGTAAATTTCGATACGCGGCAGCTCGGAAGCTCCCTGAATATCAAAGCTGGTGATCAGTGTTACGATAGCACCGTTATGAAAATCCAGGGTCCCGGCCAGATGCGTTGGTGTCTCCACTTGCAGTGGTGTGCCGCTTTTGGGACCGGAATGTATATAACGTTCCGGAATCTGAATCCCTACAGATCCACTAATTCGCCGAATCGGCCCAAGCAGGTGGATCAGCGAGGTCAAATAGTAAGGCCCCATGTCAAACATCGGCCCACCTCCAGCGGCATAGAAAAACTCCGGATTCTCATGCCACCACTCTGGGCCCCTGCCCATTAAAAAGGCCGTAGCAGCTACTGGCTGACCAATGATTCCGGTCTGTATGGCATGGCGTGCAGTCTGAATGCCCGCGCCGAGAAATGTATCCGGAGCACAGCCGACACGGAGGTTTTTTGCTTTGGCTACATCCAGAATGCGTCTGCCGTCCTCCAAAGATACCGCCAAAGGCTTTTCACTGTACACGTGCTTGCCTGCCTCCAGTATCGCCACATCTGTCAGTGCATGGCTGCCAGGCACAGTAAGATTAAATACAAGCTCAATCTCAGGCTGACGCAGCAACTCATCCACTTTGTATGCGTTTTCAATGTTGAATTCATCGGCCTTCGCCCTGGCCCTTTCCTCTAGCAGGTCAGCGACAGCTACCACCTCAATAAGCGGACTGTTTTGCAGATTTTCAAGATATACCGTACTAATGTTACCACAACCGATGATCCCGGCCTTCATTCGTTCCACATCGTCACACTCCTTGGCCTCCAACATGTACTTTGTGATCTAGCATGTAAGCTTTACAGTTCACATGGTATTCTATTTCGGTTTCGTTTAAAATGAATAATATGATTAAAACATGAACAATCTGGTCAATATTTGAAACAGCTAATTGCCCAAAGGAGTCATCATATGTCCATCGTCGAGTCTTGTCAGGTTCTTACCGCAGGCTATTCCTTTCATCGTAAACCCTTTTATTCGAACCAGCCTGATGGGATTAAAAATTATTTATTTCGACTGCAAACAGACGGACGCTGCCAGGCCCGCATTAATGGAAAAATGACACGAATTGAGGCGGGAGACCTGTTGCTGTTTAGTCCAACTGAGCCCTATGAGCTGGATATTCACAATGAGTTGAATTCCATAGGTGAACAGATCGTGGAAAGCGGAGATTACCACATCTTTTTCGGTGGCGCTTGGGTAGATGAGTGGTGGAATCACCACAAACGGCCTAACCGAATCAAGGTTCAGCTCACAGAAGCCCTGCTCGGCCTATTTCGCCAGCTAGTGATGGAACAGCGTCGTATTTCTAATCCTTACCCGGAAATTTCAAGCTATTACATACGCATTTTATGTTTGGAGTTCGACCGTATGCTGTCCGAGCATCCTATTGCTACACATCATAATTACCTGGCTTATCAGATTAAAAATTATATTGAGGAAAATGCATCCTCCAACTTCAAACTGGATGACGTTTCTTCACATGTCGGCATCAGCGTATCCCGAGCCGTGCATTTGTTCAAGGAAACATTCGATACAAGCATTATGCAGTACACGCTGGACATCAGGCTCAACATGGCGAGGGAGCGAATCATTTTCAGTCCTATGTCACTGGAACAAGCCGCAGAATCGTCCGGATTTGCAAACTATACGTATTTTCACCGTGTATTCCGTTCCCGCTTTGGCATGTCTCCCAAGGAGTTCAGAGTGATTCACCGCGAGCAATTATAAATAAAAGAGAGCGTTCGCTGAACGCTCTCTTTGTCAAACTAAATGATAAAGCGAGTACTGCTTTACATACCACAGCCTGGATTGTTACGGAGCAATCGCCAGCATCACTACCGACATCGGCGGCAATACAACATCCAAACGCTGACCCTGCTGCTGGAAGGACGTAAAAGCTGCCTTTTTTACGCGCTCCGGCTGGTCAAACGTATTATGTTTCTGCATTTCATCGCTGACAAGGACAACTCCACTGATCTCCTTAACCTCTTCCAGTCCTCTCAGCTCCAGATTTAAATTTGCAGACTCGCCCGGATGGACATTGCACAAGCTAATATGAATATAGCCATCCTGTGCCTTGGAAGCGGACACACTTACTTGCGGGATGGAATCTCCATCGTATTCATAATTGCCTAGCTTGGTATGAGTAGCGAGTGCTTGTGCATCCTGATGCACCTTGAACATTTCAAATACATGATATGTCGGCGTCAACAGCATAGCTGGCCCTTCGGTCAGAACCATCGCCTGCAAAACATTGACCATTTGGGCAATATTCGTCATCTGCACACGGTCATGGTGGTTATGGAAAATGTGCAGGTGCAGTCCAGCTACAAGCGCATCGCGCATCGTATTTTGCTGATACAGAAAGCCCGGATTCGTACCCGGCTCGGTCAGGAACCAGGTTCCCCATTCATCGACGATCAATCCGACCCGCTTATCAGGATCATATTGGTCCATAATGGCAGAATGGCGGGTAATCAATTCGTCCATGTGCAATGATTTTTTCATCGTCTCAAACCATTCCGCTTCATCAAAACCGAGTGCTTGCCGTTTCGCTTCCCAAGTACCAGGGACCGTGTAATTGTGCAGACTCAAACCGTCCATAAGATGTCCGGCTTCTCGCATCAGCACTTCGGTCCAACGGTAATCATCCACATTTGCCCCGCCTGCAATCCGATAAATGCGGTTATCGCCATAGTTACGAACATAGGTCTGATAACGGCGATACAGATCGGCATAATATTCCGGACGCATGTTGCCGCCACACCCCCAGTTTTCGTTCCCCACGCCAAAATATTTGAGCTTCCACGGTTTCTCACGACCGTTTTCCTGACGCCATGCAGCCATAGGTGATTCCCCATCAAAGGTCATATACTCTACCCATTCCGACATTTCCTGCACTGTACCACTGCCTACATTTCCACATATATAAGGCTCTGCATTTAACAGCTCACACAACTGGAAAAACTCATGTGTACCAAAATGATTATTTTCAACCACACCACCCCAGTGCGTATTTACCATTCTCTTGCGATTTTCTTTCGGTCCGACACCGTCTTTCCAATGATATTCATCAGCAAAACAGCCCCCTGGCCAACGCAGCACAGGAATATTCAGCCTTTTAAGCGCTTCTACCACATCATTGCGAATTCCGTCCGTGTTCGGAATCGGAGATTCCTGGCCAACCCATAAGCCTTCATAAATACATCTTCCAAGATGCTCGGCAAATTGCCCGTAGATATTCTTGTTAATAACGCCTTGTTCCCAATCGGTATTTACAATAATGGAACCCTTCACAACAAGCCCTCCCCTAAAATATAAAAATCCCTGCCTCATCCGTACAAATGATTACGCTTTCAAAATAACGAAAATGTAGCTCTTTCTGCCGAGCTTTTTGCTAACCTAACCTTTGTGTTTTCATCAAGTCCAGCTAGCATTTGATTAATAAAAACATTAATAATTAAACAAAATCATTTTACACGTTTAATATATTTTATTGTCTACTATTTGTCAATCTTAAGCAAAAAGGTTCAGTCAAACCAAAAAGCCTGCCATTAAGGCAGACTACGATGGGGGTATTATGAGGACGCTCCTTGCCAGCGTGAACCACTATAACTGGGACAGTTATGCGTGGCTGCCAAGGCACGTACACGGACAATGCTTCCGCTAATGCCACATGTATGCCCAGCCATTAAGTCTTCGCATTGTGAGCAGGCCAACAGTCTGGCCTCATACACTTCATCGTTCACACATTCCACTTTGGGTCTCATGTTATTTAGAATTCTGGTAATTTGTTCCTCAGATATCGTGATGTCTCTTTCGCAGCCCTTACAGGTGCTTGGTACCGTTACATCTTTCATCGTCAGTTTACCCTCCCTATAACAAGATCCTAATTCAAGCAGTTGATTCTATGCTATCGTTATTATAGCATTTCCTTTATTCTGGCTAGCCCTATTTTCGTTCCTGCGGAAGCTGGGCAGCCGCCTCAGCTACGACCATCGCCAAGTCCTCGTTTCCGAACATGGATAGCACTCCCAATACCGTATCGAGCGGAATATCGCCCGCTTCTTCACGCGATACAGTCAGCTTGCGTACTCGTAGCAGACGCTCGTTGCTATCTTGCTGTGGATACGCTGCACGATATAATTCCTCCGGCTCCAGTCCATGATTGATGCACCATTGCGCAAACACCAGAATCATCATGTCCTCTTCCTGCTTGTAATTTTCGATAATGGCTTCTTCTAGCTGTTTACCACGGTTATCCTCTACCATTTATTCATTTCTCCTTCAACCTATTTCCTGATGTCTGGGTTCGTCATGATCGCTGTCTTCCATTCAATAAGCTTTGGTCTTAGTCATTCAGATGATTGACCAGTTCGTCTGCCAGCATATGGCTTTCCAGCACCTTTCCAGCACTTATAGCGCACTCCTCTGGACGATGAATATGCTCCAGAAAATGGTTCACGACTCCGCTGAATCCCCGTCTTTCCAATATCGTGTCCCAGCTTCCGAAAACTTGCGTTAGTGGCAGCTTGCTTTTTTCCGTGAAAACAGCCTGTTCCATATTGGTTACTTCAGCAGATCGACCTGCCCCATGCAGCTCCAGCCTCTCTATGTCAGCTCCTGCCTGTCTGCTCATGCTATAGCTGCCGAAGGCATTTCCCAAACGTACGGAACCAAACGAAGCTTCCATATACCCTTCATTCGTCGTCGTCAGTTTACTGTGCAACAGCTCATAATGATCGCCGCCCAGCCATAATAGCAAATCAAGCATATGAATCAAATCATCATAGACCGTTTGTTCAGCAGGTCTCCGATCATACCCCGTTCGGTGTTTAATAGCTGCACATTGACTGAAGCCGCCCGCTGCCTCCAGCCAAGCTTTAGCAGCTACATAATGCGGAGCAAAACGTCGGTTAAAGCCTACCGCCAGCAGCACGGCTTGTGCCTCCGCAAACGCGGTCATCTCCACACTTTGACGAATATCATAGGACAACGGTTTATCTACATACACCGCAATTCCTTTTTCAATACACACCATAACCAGATCAAAATGAGCTTCCGTCGCTGCATGTATAAATACAGCTTCCGGCTCCCACGCCAGCATCTCCTTTACATCTGTCGTTCCTCTCGGCAACCTGTATTGCTCCATGATAGAATTAACCGGCTCTTGCGAACGGTTCATGACACCTATAATGTCTACACCTTCGTGTGCAGTCAGCAATGGCAAATACACCTTGCGAGCAATACCTCCCAGCCCTGCAATAGCCACTCTTGTTTTCTGCTTGTTCATACTGTCATCACCTCTAATTACTCATTCATCTGTTGTCTAGTTTACATGGAAGTCTGCTGACAAGCAAAGAAAAAAGAGACTGCTCCGGTCCAGTTGGACTTAACGGAACAGCCTCTATGTAAGAATGCTCTGCTTAAGCTGCAATGACTTAAAAAGGCTTGCTTAGGCGTGAAGCGCTTGTTTTTTTGTTTTCTCCGATTTTATTTTTTTAACGCGCAGCCCAATGGCTACAACCAGAACCACAATCAGAGCTTCAAAACCGTATTTAACGACCCCATTTGCAAACCACTGTGCAATTAACGGCTCAGCCACCACCATTTTGGCAGCGGTATAGGCTAATACAGCAGCTCCAATCGTAATGACGACCGGATAACGTTCAGTCAGTTTCAAGATAATCGTACTTCCCCATACCATGATTGGAACGGAGATCGCCAGACCAAGAATTACAAGCAGCATATCACCATGAGCCGCTCCCGCGACAGCAAGTACATTGTCGAGTCCCATCATTGTATCCGCAATAATAATGGTGCGAATCGCTGCCCACATTTGATTGGTTGCTGAAATTTCGTGCTTCTTTTCTTCCACCAGCAGCTTGTAGGCGATATAGATGAGTGCAAGTCCCCCGATCAATCGCAAGCCATAAATTTGCAGTAAAAACGTGACTAATACCGTAGCAATCACACGAATGATGACTGCGCCGACCGTCCCCCAAATAATAACCTTCTTTTGGTTGGCCTTGTCAACATTGCGAGCTGCCAGGCCAATTACGATCGCATTATCTCCAGCTAGCACCAGATCAATGATAATGATGGACAATAATGCGGTAAAAAACTCAATTGAGAAAAAATCCATACGTTCCTCCCACCTTCTTTATTTATTTGTTATACTTGTACATAGTTCAGCGCTTTATACTAAAAAAGCGCCGCTTCACGGAAATCCGGAAATGGCGCTTGACCCAAATTTAGCATCAAAAAAAGACCATTTACCCGGATTCCGAAAATCCTGGCAAAGGTCTCGCTTACAACATAACGTTGCCAATAAAGCCGGGGATTTATGATCCCGTAATGACGACTTTACTCGTTGAGCTACTCCCCTTTGGGAACTATTCTGTTAGTGGCAGTATAACACACATTATTGGGAATGTGAACCCTATTTTTTCCGTATAAGCGATAAGCCAAACAGAAATAATGAAAGAGGTATGTAAATGAAAAAATGGCTATTCGCCGCTGCTTATGTTTCGCTGCTCTGCATCGCGTTTATCTACAGATATGATTGGCTTGCTTGGGCAAATAAGCAAACCTCCTTCCCGGCTCTGCTGCTAATTGCATTTTTATTCGCGTTAATTCCGTTCGTGCCTTACAAGCTGATTATCGCTTCCATTGCTTATGCGGCAGGTGCCTGGCAAGGCGCTTTGATCTGCTGGCTTGGCACTACCTTGGCTGCACTGGTCGTTTATGGTGCGGTACGTACCCTGTTCCGCGACAAAGGACGGGCATATCTGGAGCGGTTTCCCGCGTTAGAACGCTTGAACCAGGTCATGGAGCGGAAGCCTTTTACCGCTGTGCTACTGGCTCGCCTGATTCCGGTCATCCCGCAGGCGGCTGTAAATGTATACGCCGGAGTAACGGGGTTTCCGTTTTGGAGCTTTCTGCTAGGGACTGCTATTGGCAAACTGCCCGCAATTGCCGTATACGCTTATGCAGGCGGCACCATTGCGGAACATCCGATCACCGGCGTGCTCATTTTGCTGTTGTATACTGTGCTGCTGGGCGGCTGCTTTGTACTGTATCGAAAAAGACTCCAACGTACCAATAGAACATAACGTTGTGGTTTTTTCCCCGAATCTGTTGGGTTGTAGAACTATAATTTTGAGGAAGAGATCGTTGCGAAACCGATCAGCTTGTGATGGTTCGTTGGATTTTGCGAAAATGTCATATATAATTTAATTGTAAGCTATTTAAATATCAACTAATTAACAAACTCAGATTGGAGTGACGAATATGAGCACCAACAATCCAGACACAGTGGAAAAGGCAACTTTTGCAGGCGGCTGCTTCTGGTGCATGGTTTCCCCTTTCGAGGAATTGCCCGGTATTTTAAAGGTTAGATCCGGCTATACAGGAGGACATACAGAAAACCCCACCTATGAAGAGGTATGCTCTGAAACTACGGGACATGTGGAAGCGGTACAGATTACATTTGATCCACAAGTTTTTCCGTATGAAAAACTGTTGGAGCTTTTCTGGCAACAGATTGACCCGACAGATGAAGGAGGACAATTCCATGATAGAGGCTCGTCTTACCAAACGGCTATTTTCTATCATAATGAAGAACAGCGAATCCAAGCAGAAGCCTCTAAAGAAGCCCTGGCTCAAAGTGGACGCTTCGACAAGCCCATTGCTACACCCATCCTGCCTGCGGCAACTTTTTATGAAGCTGAAGAATATCATCAGGACTATCACAAGAAGAATCCCGCTCATTACAAACGCTACCGCAAAGGCTCAGGCCGCGAGGACTTTATCGAGCAGAATTGGTCCAACAAGATTGATAAATCTGATCTTAGAGATCGGCTGACCCCTATCCAATACGAAGTAACACAAAAAAACGCGACTGAGCGCCCTTTTCAAAATGAATTTTGGAATCATGAGGGTGAAGGTATTTACGTGGATATCGTATCCGGAGAGCCTTTGTTCAGCTCGCTGGACAAATATGATGCGGGCTGCGGTTGGCCCAGCTTTACCCGCCCCCTGCGCAGCTACAGCATCAAAGAAAAGACCGATCTCAGCCATTTTATGATCCGTACCGAGGTCCGTAGCCGTGAAGCGGACTCTCATTTGGGGCATGTATTTGACGATGGTCCAGGTCCAGAGGGACTCCGCTATTGCATCAATTCCGCCGCACTCCGCTTTGTTCCTCTAGAGGACTTGGAGCGTGAGGGGTATGGAGCCTATAAGTCATTATTTGAAAAGTAAGTGAACCACATAAAGCATATATGCCTCTTAGGCTGGCCCAAAGCATCTTTAACGGATGACCTCGGGTCAGCCTTTTTTCGATGTACAGCACATCATTGCACCTCAGCCCATAACCCATCCAAGCCAAATGGCCAGCGGTACCAGTAGCAACTGTGCAAGCAAGGTACCTGCCAATCGCGAAATGATCATCCAGCCGTACATACTGTTCATCCGATGTAAAGGCAGTTCTCCACGCAACGTTTTTTCCGACAAAACGGCCAATCGAGGATCAACTAACAGGGTCAATAGTACCGTTGCCACGCCATTGATTAGACCTGATGACATGGACATTGCTGTACTTTGAGCGGGCCACAGGAACGATGCGTACAAGGCAGATACCACCCCGGTCGTATAAATTGCGGTAACCGTCATATTCAGAACAATGAGACGCTTGGGTATTACTCCACTCAACAGTGAGGTGAGCATGGACCAGGTAGGACGCTTTATATAGTAGCCCGCATACTTCCAGCGATTTCGCAGCATGAAATGACGCACCATAGCCGGAATAGACCCAGTATGCTCCAAGTGTACAATCCATCTGGCTGACATACGCACAACCGTCGGATACAGCAAGATAGCGAACATTGTTCCAACGGTTGCGGCCAATAACACTCCATGCATATGTAACTCCAATCCGACATCCGCTCCGCCCATCCGTGCCGCGGCTTTGGCCTGATCGACCATTCCTCCCAGCAAAGGTCCCTGCGCCATATTAGAGGTACGTGAAACCAACAGCAGCATCCCCGCTACGGTTAACGCCAGTCCGATACGACGCGCCCGCAAGCCTCCAAGACGTAGGGCGTAAGACAAGCTATCCGTAGTATGTATGATGATGGTAAGTAGAAAAACAACCCCCCAGGCAAACAAATGCTCCACCCCTTTTCTGGTATTCTGTATTCTGTATTCTGTATTCTGTATTCTGTATTCTGTATTCTGTATTCTGTATTCTGTATTCTGTATTCTGTATTCTGTATTCTGTATTCTGTATTCTGTATTCTGTATTCTGTATTCTGTATTCTGTATTCTGTATTCTGTATTCTGTATTCTGTATTCTGTATTCTGTATTCTGTATTCTGTATTCTGTATTCTGTATTCTGTATTCTGTATTCTGTATTCTGTATTCTGTATTCTGTATTCTGTATTCTGTATTCTGTATTCTGTATTCTGTATTCTGTATTCTGTATTCTGTATTCTGTATTCTGTATTCTGTATTCTGTATTCTGTATTCTGTATTCTGTATTCTGTATTCTGTATTCTGTATTCTGTATTCTGTATTCTGTATTCTGTATTCTGTATTCTGTATTCTGTATTCTGTATTCTGTATTCTGTATTCTGTATTCTGTATTCTGTATTCTGTATTCTGTATTCTGTATTCTGTATTCTGTATTCTGTATTCTGTATTCTGTATTCTGTATTCTGTATTCTGTATTCTGTATTCTGTATTCTGTATTCTGTATTCTGTATTCTGTATTCTGTATTCTGTATTCTGTATTCTGCACATCATTATACGCTTTTTCTCAAAATACATTTTACAATATTTTTATTTCATTTTTTTGTTTACACTGCTAACGCACTACTTCGTGACGGTTATAAAGAAGGACGCTCCATTGCCATTACAACTTCTCAAGCCAAGGAATGGAACGATCACCATCATTCTGGACGCATTCAGTCTGCCCAGAAGCCTTTCTGGCAGAGCTTAGATACAGCGAAAGGGTGTTACGTAAGAAGATTTCTCTCCTAACGTAACACCCTTTCCTTATTGACGAAGGCTGTGGACGACCGGCACGGTTTTGGCAACTACCTTTTGGGCTGGAACAGCCGCAGGCAGTACTTTTTTCACAGGTCGGTGCAGTTGGAATGTTGTCGTCCATGTAATTATTTTTCCGGCAAGCCACACAGCCAGTATTGTAAACATTGTTTCCTTCACAGGTAGATACAATAGTGATAATCCTAATACGATAATGTCACTGACAATAAACACATTGCCGATTTTCCATCCGCGCCACTCACTGATCAGCAGGGACAAAATGTCATCGCCCCCGGTTGCTCCACCGAATCGCAGTACGATTCCGGCTCCCAACCCAGTCAGTACTCCACAAAGCAAAGCCGCTATTAGCAAGTTGCCGTGCAGATCTATAACCAGCGTCGAATATTTTTCAAATCCTGCATAAAACAGGGAAAAGCCGACTGCTCCGATCAATGCCAGCAGCATGAATCTTCTGCCCTTCAACACCCATGCCAGAATGATGACAGGAATATCCAGCAACAGCATACTCCACGCCGGAGATATGCCAAAGGCGTAATGTCCCAGCAGGGCCAGGCCCGCAAATCCGCCTTCTGACAAATGATTTTGAGCATTAATGTGATAGTACGTAAAAGCTAAAATGCATGTTCCGAGCAGCATGACAACAATCTGCCTTAGTGCTCCATTGTTCACGATAGATTCGTAAGTTTTCCTCATACAGGCTCCCTCGGTTTCTCGTAAGTTTAATGTGGATGAGCCCACTCTTACGGAAGCTACCGGGTAAAATGTGCCTTGAGGACTTGGTCCTTCGCATGTACAATCCCCTCTTCCGCAGAGTTGGCTTTCGCAACTTGACGTTACTCCGCGGAAAAGCTAAGTATAAGACAGATCAAATCGTTTCCAAATCGTCCTTTGGGGAAGTATCCTTCGGGGACACATGGTATCCTGATCCTTTCTTTTGTGGAATAAAACTCCGACATTTCTGTGGTACTTGTATTTCTATAAATTATTATACCACACCTTACCACTTGCTAAAAAGCTTGCTTTTTATGGCTGCACCATATTTTTTATGGTATGTGCGAGCATGCTTTATTGTATGTGCGAATTACAGCATTATACCGAAGGTTTGGCGAATGCACATAAAATATACTCCCGCGTATTTCTACCCGTTTACAGCGCTATTATCCAGCTAATTTGATTGTTCTACGCTGATTGGCCATAAATACACCTCCCAGGATAAGAACGAGTCCGGCAAGAACATTCCAGCCAATATGCTCATTCAGCAGCAAAAATCCCCATACAATAGCGCTCACTGGTACAAAATAAGTCACCGAAGCAGCAAATTCTGCACTTCCTCGCAATATCATATAGTTGAACAAAATATACGCTACTCCTGATCCCAGAACCCCTAGTCCTACGAGGGAACCAAACACACCGGGAACAAAAACAATCGACAAATCAGGTCTCTCTACAATTGTCATCATGATACCACCCCCAACTGCCGCACCAAACAGTGTCGCAAAGGTAGCCTGATACATGGACAGATTGGAGAGAAAACGTTTGGACAGCTGCGTTCCAAATCCGTAGCAGAGAGTCGCAAGCAGCATACATCCAAAACCTACAGGATCAACTGAAATAATGGATGCAGGATTAATGCCCAGTAAAATAATGATCCCTACAAAAGCGAGACACATTCCCAGCCACTGTAGGCGATGAAATATAGCTCCGAAAAGGACAAGCCCCACCAGCATGGTCCAAATGGGCGTTGTAGCATTCAATACCGAAGCCATGCTGCTAGCTATTCTGGTCTCACTAAAACCGATCAAAGTCCATGGTAAAACCATGTTGACCAAAGCTACCAGAATAACGGACTTCCACGGAATGCTTTTGATTTTAAACGGTATGCGCATAAACAGCATCAACAAGACAATAAAAACAAATCCGAAGCTGGAACGGAGAAAAACGATGGTCCACGGTCCTACTTGATGCAGCAACAACACTTTAATAAACAGAAACGAACCACCCCAAATAAGACTCAGTAGCAATAATGCTGCATACAACGAACGTGACAATATGTATACCCTCTTTCTCTACCTTCTTATGATAAATAATAGCAACTGACCGCAATCAGTAACGATCTCTCCTTTTATGTAAGTTTTTTAAGCATTAGCTTAACATAAATCCCGTTTCACTGTCACCGGCGATCCAAGCAAAAAATTCTGTGTATTGACACCCCGATTAGTGCTTCAAACCAGGTATAAAACTATAAAATTTGCTTTCCTGCTGCTTTTCCAATAATTGATGATTGCTTACATAACAGAAAAATTCCTATGATGAGGTATAAAGAGAACATTTGTTCTGTACACTTATTATATATTGTATTCCTACTCCGAGTAAAGGAGATTTTTATGACAAACAAAAAGCTGCATGACAACAAGAGTAAAGCCCCTCAACCTTCCGAAAAAGATGCGGCGTTGATCAAGATCTGTGTACTTTTAACCCTTGTGCTGGATGTTTTGGAGCGGGACATTCGTATTCTGGGCACCTCTCCTTTAAAAATGCCCGATCTGTACGTTCGTAGCCTGACTGAAGTACAACAGCGCGTTGCAGTTCAATTAGCAGAGACGAAGGCCCAAATGAAAAGACAAGGGATTAAAATATATAGTGAAATCCGAAATCATGAAGGTGTAGAGGTTTTGTATATGTGCCGCGGTTATCAAAAGCGGTTTTTCATGCTTTCCTCCTTTGCCCGCAGTGAGGTCAGACGGAAACTGGGACATTATCTGGGAATTGATCTGACCCAAGATGATGTTCCCTTGTAATCTCGTCTACAGTCCAATAGATGCGAGACATGGATAATTCACCAGATCGTGGATAAATCCAATCCATTTGGCGCACATTATACCTATCTCATCCAAAAAGGAGGTGCTCTCTTGACAAGACATGACGCAGCTTTCTTTGAATTAAACAGCAATGTTTCCTTTATAGAGCAAGCACTTTTTTATACGGATGATTTACAAAAACAAGCGATTTCCGTTGACGGTAAAGATAGTATGCTTCTC
This sequence comes from Paenibacillus sp. Aloe-11, assembly GCF_000245715.1. Classification (NCBI taxonomy): domain Bacteria; kingdom Bacillati; phylum Bacillota; class Bacilli; order Caryophanales; family Paenibacillaceae; genus Paenibacillus; species Paenibacillus sp. Aloe-11. The sequence continues at coordinate 231,795 of NZ_JH601056.1, forward strand.
TATATTGATTCGCTCGTGGATCAGGAGATGATTCAGACGCATATCCTGAGTGCTTTATACGAGAAGACCGACACAAGCTCCCATCAAATGTTCACTACCCTGAGCAACCAAAAGGATACTAACCTCCAAAATGCCATTGATTCGCTTATTCAAGGATATTGCATTTTTATGATAGATGGCACGGAAGAGTTTTATATCCTTTCTACCGAAAAAACATACACTCGTAGTACGGATGAACCGGAAAACGAGGGGATTATTCGCGGACCCCACAACGGATTTATTGAGCAGCTATCCATCAATCTCAATCTAATTCGCAAACAAATTGTCAACCCGTTGCTGGTTGTACGTTATTTTTATGTCGGATCTAAAACGCGAACTAAAATTGCTATCGTCTATGTTCAGGACCTGGCTAATCCCGAGCTGGTGGAGGAAGTGAAAACGAGAATTAAAGCGATCTCCTCGGATATGGTACTCCCTCCCGGTTTTATTCAAGAGTTTACGGAGGACAATCCTTTCTCCCTGTTTCCTCAACATCTCAGCACAGAACGGCCGGACCGGGTAACTGCTAATCTAATGGAGGGGCGGGTAGCGATTTTGGCTGAAGGCAGCCCTACCGCTTTAATTGCTCCCGTCTCTTTTTTTGCATTCTACCAAAGTCCTGATGATTATCATGGCCGCTGGATTATCAGTTCATTTCTAAGAATGATTCGAATGGTAAGCTTTCTGATCGCTTTTACGCTGCCTGCCGTTTACATAGCAACGATAACTTTTCATTCAGCTATTTTACCGCTAGAGCTGGCGCACACCATCAAAAAATCACTGGCGAACATCCCCTTTCCAGCTATTGTCGAGGCCATGCTGCTTGAATTGATCTTTGAGGTGCTGCGGGAAGCAGGGGTTCGTCTACCCAGTCGGGTCGGTCAAACGATTGGTATCGTTGGCGGTTTGGTCATAGGAGATGCTATCGTTCGGACAGGTCTCGTGTCATATACGATGATTATCGTCGTCTCGTTAACAGCCATTTCTTCCTTTTTGGTGCCTTCTCATGAAATGAGCTCAGCTGTCCGTATTCTCCGTTTTCCGATGATGATTGCTGCGGCCTTGTTCGGATATATCGGCATTGCTTTTGGTTTGCTTATTCTCACCATTCACCTTGGCAAGCTGGAGACGTTTGGTACGCCCTACTTTGCTCCTTTGGCACCTTTCCGGCTTCGCGATATGAAGGATGTTTTTATCCGCTTTCCCATATGGGCACTTCATCAGCGGCCATATGATTCCAAAGCCCAAAAATTGAAGCAACAGAACGACTCTAGGAGCTGGAAACGACATGAATAAAGAAAGTACTATTACACGGAATCAACTGTTTCTTTTGATTATCAAGTTTGAAATTGGCGTAGACATTTTATCACTCCCCTATCAAATGCGCCTTTCATCCAAAGGAGGGGGCTTGATATCTGTCCTTATTGGCGGCTTTCTGACCCAGCTTATCATTTTGCTGTGCTGGCTCTTGCTAAGGCGATTCCCCTCTTCCTCTATATATCAGATATTAACCCAGCTTACCGGCTCCTGGATTGGCAAAATACTGACTGCCACTTACATTGCTTTCTATCTGCTTATGGGCACCTCGGTGCTTGCAAGCGCTTATGACGTTATCAACCGCTGGATGCTACAATTTACTCCCCGGTGGGCTATACTGACACTGTTTTTGTTCAGTAGCATCTATCTGGTTCGGGAAAATTTGAGGACAATTACACGGGTACTTGTGTTAATCTCATTTCTGATTTTGCCAATGATGCTATTGATCAGCTATGGCATAAAGGAATCCAACCCACTTTATCTGCTACCACTAACTGAGGCGGGATGGCCACGTATTATTGTCGGTTCAAAAGAAACACTGATGGCGATGTTTGGTTTTGAGTTTATCCTCGTCGTCTTTCCTATGATCGAGGGCAAAAGTATGGACAAGCTCAAGTCAATTCTAGCAGCTAACACGACTGTGGTCTTGTTGTATTGTTTCACCGTGTTCATCTGTGCAACTGTATTTAGTCCGCAGCAGCTTGATATAATGCCGGAGCCGATCATATATTTGCTCAGGTCAATTCCGCTGGGAACGATGGATCGGGTCGACTTTATTTTCCTGCCGATTTGGCTCATTTCGATCTTTGGCGCCATAAGCGCCTACTATTATGCTGCGTCTTACGGAATAAGCTACCTACTCAAGCAAAAAAGTCACAAAAAAGCAGTTCCCTTTGTTGTGCTCGCCTCATGTATAATTGCTTATTGGCCCCAACAAAGAGAAGATTTTGAGCTCATTAGTTCCATAGCGAATAATTCCGCTTATATTTTCCTGATTGTGCTCCCTTTTCTACTGCTGATCTTGTCTTATATTTTCAAAAAAAAGGAGGAACCCGAAACATGAAAAAAAGGAGCAGAGCGCTTGGAATGCTGGCTCTACTCATTTTTACGACGGGTTGCTGGGATCAGGACAGCTTGAGGGATGCCAGATTGGCAAATGCAACAGCTTATGATTTTACTCCTGAAGGTATGCTGAAGCAAACGCTGGAAATCGTAGATGACTCTCAAGGCAATCAAGGTAAAAGCACCAATGAAATTCATTCAGGCACCGGAAATTCTCTCCGACAGAGTACAGACAAAATCCGGGCTAAAGTAACCGGGGATATCCGCTATTTCAAATACGGAGTTATTTTGTACTCTGAAAGCGTGGCCCGAAAAGATTTATATCCCTATCTGGATGTGATGTATCGGGAGCCTGACCATCCAACATCCCATGTCAAGATAGCTATTGTAGATGGGCTAGCTGGAGAAATCATAGAACAAAAAAGCATAGGCAGCCTTTTGATTGGTGAATTTATAGCCAAAAAAATCAGGAGCCTCGAGGAGATGTGTGTTTTCCCTGAAATGACGTTGGAGACATTACTCCCCCCAATGCTTGATCCAGGTCAAGATTTCGCACTTCCCTATCTTTCCAAAGAAGGAGAAGATGTTATAGCCCGTGGAATTGCCTTATTTCACGGGCAACGCTTCACCGGAAACCTGGACACTGAGCAAGGAGCATTATACGTCCTGATGACTGGGAAATGGAAAAAAACAGCTCGTTTTGTAAAAAGAATACATTCTGGACCTGCCAGCGATGTGCAAAACTTTATTACGTATCAGACCAATAATCAGAACGTCAAGCGCCACCTTGCAGTGAAGGTTCAGCGAGATGGTCAGATTGATGTGAATCTCAGTTTGAAACTACCTGTCACAATTGTTGAATATGCACGAGACCATCTTCAAGATAAAGCTAATGTACATCGTCTGAATGATCAGCTTTCCGAGATCATGACCAAGGATGCAGAAGAAATTATTCGCACACTTCAAAAAAGCGGATGTGATGCCTTTGGCATAGGCAGACAGTTGATTGCCCACCATCCAGCCGTATGGAAAAGTGTGGATTGGAATAAAGAGTACCCTAATGTCCGTTTTCATACGCAGGTCACTGTCGACATTGTCGGGAACGGCATTTTAAACTAGATCATCCCCCGTTGTTAGTTTTTGGGTTGATCAGGCGTTGTTTCAGGATAAATAACCTCATCAGGCTGCGTTTTTGGAGTCTCATCCTGGGTTTCTGCATTAGAAGGAGTCTCCTGCTCATTTTCGGCAGCAGGCTGCGAAGTATCTACTGATGGCAAATCATTGTTCTCATCAGGCATACTTATCCCAGTGTCTGTGTCAGGAATAGAAGGAGTCGTCTCCTCTGATGGAACTTCCTCTTGGTCTGTTGCAGGTTCTTCTTTCGCTGGAACCTCTGTTTTCTTTATATCTGGTTTGGTTGATACCGATGGTTTGGAAGAACGGGGAAGCTGTTCCCTCCCGACTTCGGTCGGCACATATTTTTGGTTAAACCAGTCGGTTACGAGTTGGCCAGATTGGCGGGAATAGCGCCCCGGAAGTTTACCTGTAAGACTAGAGACCGTAACTTTCACAACACCTTCTGGCTGTATAAAATGCTTATTCTTGAAAAGCTGGGGCTGAGCCTTGATCGCCTCATTCATGATTAGCGCCCATATCGACTGTGCTCTGGTATGCCCTGCTTGTGATAGTGTATTCACCTGTTGACGATAACCAGCCCAGACGCCAAGCGTAACGTCAGGGGTGTAGCCCATGAACCACACATCACCAAAGTTTTGTGTCGTACCGGTTTTACCGGCAATATCAATGGTGCCGTAGCTTCTAAAAGCCTTTTGCAGTCGTTTCCCGGTTCCCCTCGGGTCAGATATAACAGTCCTGAGCATATCTGTCATCAAAAATGCGGTTTGCTGCGAATATACCCGCTTCGACTGTGGTTTATATTCATATACAATCTTGCCATTGGCATCCGTAATTTTGCTGATCAGATGAGGTGCATTGTATACCCCCATATTGGGAATCGTTCCATATGCTGCAGTCAGCTCCTCAACGGACACGCCTTTACTTAGTCCGCCCAGTACACCTGTCTGGGCATATTCATCCTGTGGCTGTATCGTCGTAATTCCAAGAGAACGAACAAAATTCCAAGCATTATGAATTTTAACTTCATATAAAAACAGCCTCAGAGCAGGAATATTGATTGACCGATTGAGTGCTTCACGGGCCGTCATAAGCCCTTCGTATCTTCTATTATAATTTTTAGGAATATGATAGCCTTTACGTCCGTCTTTCAATATAATTTGCGAATCATCAATAAGCCCAGCAGGCTGAGTATAACCCTTTTCCAAAGCGGGCAAATAAGCAGCAATCGGCTTCATGGCAGAACCGGGCTGACGTGTCATTTGCGTTGCATAGTTCATTTGCTCGGTATTAAAATCCCTGCCCTCGATCATACCGAGTATTGCTCCCGTTTTATGATCAATCATGATGGCTGCAATCTGCTCTAATCCCTTCTGCTTGCTGTATGGAGAAAAGTTTTGCGGATTGGCTGCAATCTGCCGCATATCATTATAAATTTTCTTATTTATCGTTGTATAAATTCGGTAGCCAGACCGCTGCAGCTCTTCTCGTGTATTTTGAAGAAGCTCGGCATGCTCGGGCTTGGAAAGCTCGGCGGCCGTAAGATTTGGATTTTCCTGAAGCGCTAATAACTGAGCGGCCTCACGCTCTGTCTCCAGCATCAAATAAGGAAATGTATTATAGCTTTTTTCACGATGTGGCGCAAGCGTGGCCTTAACATCAAATTGGAGCGCTTCATAATATTCCATTCGTGTGAGTTTGCCTGTTGCCAGCATCCTTGCCAGCACGACACGTTGGCGCTCCATTGCTTTGTTGAAGCCTTCTTCATCAAAGTTCCCTTTACCATCAAAAGCAGAATAAACAGACGGCAATTGCGGCAGACCTGCCAAATAAGCCGCTTGAGCAATATGAAGCTTATGTAGATCACTTACATTAAAAATTCCTAATGAAGCAGACTTAATTCCATACAAATTATAACCAGCTGAACCGTTGCCAAAAGGCATTTTATTTAAGTAAGCTGTTAAAATTTTATCCTTGCTCATGAAACGCTCCATACGCAGTGCAAGCAGCATTTCCTTCACCTTACGGCTGTCCGTCTTGTCAAGGCTGAGGAAAACCCGCCGGGCTACCTGTTGCGTCAGTGTGCTACCGCCTGTTTGGCGGTTCTCATTCAGAAGCTTCTGTTTGACAGCCCGAGCCGTTCCTTTTAAATCAACACCACGATGCTCATAAAACTGACTGTCTTCCGTTGAAATAAGAGCATCTATAATAGACTGAGGAACATCCTTCAGGTCAACGAGCTGTCGATCCTCCTCCATGCGCATTCGTCCAACCGGAGTTACCTGATCATTAAAATATACAAAGCTGGTCAGAGCATTTTCATCTACTTTCTCATATATCAACTGACGTGATCGTACAGGTTCATCATGAACGAGCGCTGCCACATAACCAGATATAAGCCCTCCGGCAAATAGCACTCCCAACAAGCCTGCCAGCGAGAACCACTTGATATTAATCAGTAAAACTTTACCGAAAATACGCCACCTGCTGCGTTTTTGAGATGATGGTCGACGTTTTGGGTCCATAAAAATGATTTTCTCCCCTCGATGTTCATTCATTTTCCATCTATTTACGTTCAACATAATATGATACGCCATGTTAGGTTTCCCGTAAACTGGAACGTTCCAAAAAATACATTTGTATTAAGAACACTTGTTCTGTATATAATACTACTATATGTGTTTACATTCAAGAATATTTTGGAAAAGTAATGGACACATATCTGGAAAGGAGGTTGTAATTAGTGAAGGAGCGCAAGCAGTAAAAAATCTCCTGACCTTATCATTGTACGCCCGAGTATGCAGCATTATATCGACATTTCATTAAAATAACTAAAATCCATTATGGCCGTAGTACCCAACCCATTAGATAGCAGACCGGAGCCTGGGTCAGAATATCCCAAACTCTTTAGTACAGTAACCTCGTTAGGTGCAGTTGATTTCATTGAAATTGAGCTTGCGGGAGGATACATTTCGGTTCAACATCCGACTGCATCCATAAAAAAAGCTTTCCATAGCCACCCTTTGGGGTGATTATAAAAAGCTAATCTGCTTTGCAGCATCTATAGCGCCCGCTTAAAATTTTCCAGGAAACTGTTTGACAATACCTTCTGTCAGGATGTCCGCAAAATGAATCATATGGATCTCGTTTTTGTCGGTTGCTGCAATATCCGCTTTCCAATCTCCTTTGATACAGTTAAGGACTATTTCCGTAATCAACTGAAGATGCGTATACAGCATATCTTGTAGCACTTTAAACTGCCAGTTCGGATTCGCTGTGCTTAAAAATTTGGCGATATCGTCAGCGTTTGTATGCCAATCCGCCTCTAACTTTTTTACATCCGCCTGATTGCCCGCTTTGGCAGCCGCTACAATTTTAACTGCGATCAGAATATGCTCTCTCAGAAGATTAGCCAGCTTATTACCGGCGGCTTCCCCATAATAAGGCTTGATCACATTGCCTATGTCCTGCTGGTTCCGTAAAAGCCGGTCCAATACATCCTTCTGATCTGGACGATTAGATATGGCGCTGACAATATAGCTTCTCGTCCATATCGTATGGTCGATCCATACCTTCTGCATATCGCCTTTTAGTTGCACCATTTTGGGACTTATGCAAGCAGAATCCTTCTTCTCGCCTACCTTCGCTTGCGCGGATACTACTACCGGAGTCATGCTAAAAACGAGCGCCAAGGTTAACGGCAACGCCAGCAACCATTTGTTTTTCACATTCATCTGCTCCTCTGTACGTTTGAGAATAAACAGGCTGTCTTATTATGGTTGAAATATCCGATTTTATACAGAGGATTATTTACGGCGTTCCGCCATTTTGCGAAGCCATGCATAGAGCACATTTAATTTTGTCCCCTCCCCTTCATTAATGTCTTACTCACCAGTTAAAATGAGTTTGGCTTTTCCATCGTAGAAAACTATTTCTCTCATTCGATGCTCCGTCCTATATTCGATAGAAGCTGAATTGTATTCCTCATCTCATCTTCGGTAGTGTCTGGATGGATTGCACAGATTCTGAGAACTGTTTTTCCATTGAGCTGCGTCGTAAGCACAGAGGCATATCCGTTTTCCACCATTTCTTGGGAGATCCTCTTGTTGAGTGAATCTAATTCTTGGTCGGATAATCCAGTTGGAGCATATCGAAAATTAACAATCGCTAACTGCGCCGGGGATACAATTTCCCAATGATTATAATTTTTAATTTCATCTTCAGCCCATTCTGCGAGTTGAACTCCATGCTCTATGGCTTCACCGACAGCATTAGTCCCTAATGCTTGCAGTGTCATCCATAGTTTCAAACTTCGAGCAGGGCGCGTTAATTCAGGGCCCATATCCCAATAATTAATCTGTTCTTCACCCGTCTCGGCATCTTTCAAATATTCAGGATGTGTGCTGAAGCAGTTTCTGAGGTGCTGCTTTTCTTTGACTAAAATTACGCTGCAGCAATACGTCTGCATTAACCATTTATGTGCATCCCAACTAATGCTATCCGAACGTGATATCCCGTTTTGGAAATTGGAAATACGGATATTATTCTCAAGTTTCTTCTGAACAATGTAGGAATATCATTTCTCCCTTTTTTCGTAGTACGCGAGCTTGTGGAAGCGGGGAAATTATCAATCATCAATACCGATTGCGTCAGCATTCAAATGTGGAGCCAACTTGCGTATCATAAAAACAAATGGATCACTCCGCAGATGCAACGATTCATGGATACCATGAAAAAGCATGCATCCAAGTGAAGACTTGTGACAAGAGCTTAATTCCTTAAAACAAAAAGCCGCCGATGATTGCGCGGCTTTTTGTGCTCTTTATTTGTCTTACCTATAATGTCCCCCGATTTTCAAGGATCTTTCCAGAGCCTGACCGGCCTGCATTAAGGAGGAGGCTCTTACGATCGCCGCGTTGCCATAACGATCCTTGATGCTGTCCGTGGCTTTCTCTAAAGAACGTGCTCGCTCCTGATCTTCAAAAAAGGAAAGCTGATACGTCTCCGCGTTCGTCAAACCGCTCAGGCTGACGCCCAGGCGTCTCACTGGCATATGGTCCCAGAATTTATAGAAGATCTCCTTTACGGCTCTGTAAATTTTATTCGTATTGTTGGTTGGATCGGACAGCTTCATCTGGCGCGAAAATCCGGTCGGCGCCTCATAAGGGCTGCACATGCAGCCGACGGTAACGACAGACCCCATATGCCCTTTGCGTCGGCTGTCCCGGCACACCTCCTCTGTGAGCTCCAGCAGAATGGTCTCGATCTCGTGAGGCTCTACATAATCTTTAGGCAAGGTCATCATATGGCCGATTGACTTCTGAGGGGTGCTGAACGTATATGGAGCGACGGGGCTGTCGTCCAGGCCGTTAGCGGTTCTCCACATCACCTCAGCCTGAATGTCCGATTGCTTGCCGAAATGGGCGCGGAATTTGCGCTTCAGCTCCGGCAGCGGTGTTCTGGCGATATCCCCTATAGTGGTCATCCCGAGTCGTGCGAAATGGGCCGTCATGCGCGAGCCCACGCCAAACATTTTATTCACCGGCTGCGACCATAGCAACTGCTCGACATCTGTCTTGAGAAGTGTAAAAATGCCATTCTTGTTCTTTTTGGCCCATATATCGGTTGCGATTTTGGCAAGAATTTTGTTTGAACTAATCCCAATCCTAACCCAGACCCCGGTCTGCAAAAGAACCTTTTCTTGGATTTCCTTTGCAATATCTAAAGGGTCACCAAACATTTTTAAACTTTTAGAAATATCTAAAAACTGTTCATCTATGCTAAAAACTTCCACTAGATCGGTGTATTCTTTGTATATATCTGTAATTGCCAAGGAAACATCGATATAATATTTCATACGGGGACGGACAATCACAAGCTCAGGACACTTCTTGAGAGCTTCACCGAGCCGTTCTGCTGTAGACACCCCGAAACTTTTTGCTATAGGACATGCGGCCAGAATAATTCCGGACCTGCGTGCCGGATCTCCGGCCACTACAAGTGGTTTATTTTTATACTCCGAGTGGGAAGCTTTTTCAACGCTGGCATAAAAGGACTGGCAATCCGCCAAAAGAATGGTCCGCTCAATTGTTTTAGTCATGACTGCACCTCCAAAAAACCGATTACATACGAACATACATTCTTGATTATTATAAGACCAAACACTAGTTCTGTATTCAGGTAATTTATAGGATTGTATTAGATGAAGTCAAAAGCGCCATGAACCTGATGATCAGGTCATAGCGCTTTTGAATGCACACAATCCGTAGTAAGAAAGGGCTATGGGAATTGCTTCGCTTTCTGCCTACTGCAGATCCAGCAGCTTCTGAATAGTTAATAACACCCCGTTCTCTTCATTGGATTTTGTAATAAAACTGGCCGCCTTTTTGGTATTCTCACAAGCATTGCTAACTGCAAAGCTGTACTTCGCAATACTCATCAGTTCCACATCATTTTCACCGTCTCCAAAGGACATGGTTTCCTCAAACGTCACGCCAAGCATATTCTGCAGTTTTTTGACTGTTTCCCCTTTATGTGTGTGAAGAGCGGTAATATCCACCCATTTGGGTTCAGAATCGACAATGTAGATTTGTCCCAGCAACGTATTTTCCACATGTTTTCTCAGTGCAGAGCTTCGGCTTTTGATATCGAAAACAGTAATTTTATTAAAATCACCGTCCATTTGTTTAAATGAATCAATTTTAGCCACTTTTTCGTAAGAGCCTTTAACCACGTTGAACCATTCATCTTTTATTGTAGAAAGCACATAAGCCGTATCACGGATACATGCAATAATCGTAACTTCCGGATCAAAACGTTGAATCTCATCAATGGCTTGCTGAGCCAGATCATGTTCAATCGTAAACTCCTTGACAACTTCCCCGTCTTTCTTGATCCTTGTTGCGCTATCCCCCAGTATCCAGACGCCTTTGCCATGCTCCCCGAACAATTTCTCTACTCTCTCGCACTGCTTCCCGGTACAAGCAACAAAAGCAACATCTTTTTTTTGCATTTCGTCATATACCTGGTTAAATAAATCAATATCAAATAACCCTTTGTTATTCAAAAAGGTTCCATCCAGATCGGTCACGACGAGTTTAAGCATATAAGTCCTCCTGGTATTCTAATAATCTGTCTGTTCTAATGCGATTTCCTTATCAAGTATCACCTTCACCTTCATTCCCATGCCCATTCCCATGTAGTCCACGGATAATTCGCTCGTGTGAACGTTGGGCGTAAATATGTGTCAGGGGAGATTCAGTCACACCTCTAACAGCAAAATATGCGCCAATCAGTATAAACACACCTAAAATGGCTTGAACGATGATTGACATCATGTATTCGACCTCCTAAATAAGCGTTCAAAAGTAAATACACTAACTTTATAATGTTATTTTACAAAGTGTTCACACCAAAGATGTGACTTTTCTTTGTCAAGAAAGGTGTAGACCCGGCATTTATACCCCTTCCCAGACTAGTAGCATTGGGACCGCCCTAGGGAAAGCTGTTTGCTACATTGCAATCGTAAACGTTGTAATGCATTACATGTCAAGATTTATTTTTTGAAGTTGTGTTCTATTCAAACAGGTCGTCAATAGAACGAATTGGTTTCACTTCAATCGGCTCTCCAGACATCACCATACATAGATAGGTCCCAATCCATATGACAGCACATAATAACACATACGCTAACATCCTAATTCCTCACTTTCTCTCGTTGGTTTAAAATGCGGTTTACCCCCTCTGCACTCATCAGCATGAAAATAAGGAAAACAAGCACAACAAACGGGAATAAGTTGATGCTCGTCTGTGTAGCGATTATGCCAAAAAGCGGAGGGAGAAACGTCGTTCCCGTATAAGCGACAGCCATCTGATATCCCATCAGCCTTGCCGAATTCTCCCTTCCAAACCGGGTTGGCGTTTCATGAAGAAGCCCGGGATAGATAGGGGCAAGCCCAAGTCCAATCAGAATGAATCCAACCAGGGAAAGAGCGCCAGGCAGCGGAAGCAAAAGAATGACCCCGCCTGCAATGGCAACAAGCTGACCGCACCGGATTAACACACGATTATGGAGTTTCAGCGTAATAAAGCCTGTAATCATCCTTCCAATCGTAATACCACCATAGTATAAAGAGATCCATCCCGCAGCCGTCTCTGCTGTGATATGCCTCGCACCAACCAAATAACTGGCTCCCCACAATCCCACCGTACTTTCAACCCCGCAATAGAACAAAAAGGCGATAAGGGAAGGCTTGACGCCTTTGATATGGAGTACGTTGGTTTTGACATTTCCCTCTGGCTGTAATAGTACGGATTCAGCATGATCATGCTGTATGTCATTTTGTGCAGACTCAAGCTCACGACTCACCGCGATACGTTTCCATAAGGGGAGCGTAACAAACAAAATGAGGACGAGGGTGAACTGGATCATGGCTACTGCTGTATACCCCCCTCTCCAGGAGTTATGATCAGCAATATAGTAGGACATCATAATCGGACCCATAGTTGCTCCTAAGCCCCAGAAACAGTGCAGCCAGTTCATATGATGGGCCTTGTAGTTTTCGGCTACATAATGATTCAGAGCCGCATCTACGGCACCTGCGCCAAGGCCAAGAGGAATAGCCAAAATGACAAGCCAAAACATGAAGGGTGCCATAGAGAATCCAAACAACGCTCCGGCAGTCAGCAAACAGCTGATCAGGGTCACTTTGCCTGTCCCCAATCGTTGAATCAAGTTTCCGCTAGCCAGACTGGATATGATCGTCCCTCCGGCTACAACCATGGACAAGATGCCGGCGGAGCCGAGTGAAGCCCCCATGTCGGGCCACATCACCGGCCAGGCCGATCCAAGCAAAGAATCTGGAAGCCCCAAGCTAACAAATGCCAGATAGATAACAATTAAAAACCAAGTTGCCATACCTCACCTCTCTCATTATGAGTGAATCTTTATTGCCATTCCCACCATAAATAAATATCTTTATAAAGAATCTTTATTTAATATGCATCAGTAGCTTTTCTTTGTCAAGACATGATGCAGAAAGAACCCCTGCAGTAATTCTGGGGGTTCTTTCTGCTCATTTAAATGATCAGGACCGGTTCCAATTCTTTGAGTGTGAGCCAGCGCATGCCTGCTTCAAAGTCCTGTTGAAATGTCTCCTGTAAAATCACTTCCGGAAACGATGGCATAGGCTGCTGAGTCTGATAGATTTCCCATGCATTGTACCAAGTATCTGCTTCCACTCGATCCTGATAGATCACAATTTTATCTGGAGCAAGCACGGCGTTGACGCTTTGAATGATTTGGCATAATGCATCCACAAATGTTTCCTTATCCATTTCACGATACCAATCAGGACTCATGGGGAGAAACTTGATTTCTCCGGCCATGCCATTCTTTCCTTTGACTATCTTTCCATCCAGATATATCCCCATTCCTGGCGGGTACTTCGTAGGAAAATATATGCCAAGTACACATCGCACATCATCCAAGTCCTGTTTCGCACAATACCCACTTATGGCGGCATTAACATCATTTTCCACCATAACAGGCAGCCCAAATTGCGATTCAATCTCTTCAATCATGCGATAACCCGTCAGCTCCCGATGACTGCTCACCGTAATTTCACCATTGACAGCCTGTCCAGGAATGCCTATGCCAATCACTTTAATGGAAGGATACAACGCAAGGAAACGCCCAATAACCTCATGGAAATGCTGCCGTTCAAAAACAGGTATTAAATATTCTTCTTTTAGCAGAATATGATCTTCCAGGTTAACGACTGCTGCTGAAACAAACCCTTGTCCTTGCTCCTCTTTCATATAAATGACGAGCGCGAGGCTGAAATCATAATTGTAACGATAGGTTAGCGCAGGTCTTCCGCCGTTGGATGGAACGGTTTCATCTTCGAATATCTCTCCAAGGTCATGCAGTTCCTTCACAAGTGAATTCACCGTAACTACACTCAGCTTGGTGAGCGAGGCCAACTGCGGTTTGGTAGCCGTTTCAACACGTTTCATCGCCTGACGCACATTGTTTAAATTGATTGCTTTCATCAAATTAGCGTTTGCTTTTTTCATAAGTCCCCCTCTTTATGCACACATCTCATACATATACTATGATTTTACACAGATATCGATCGGTTTTCACCTTTATCTATACGGCAGCACCGAGGTTGAAAAAGTATGTCCTTGTCTAAATACCTCAAACGCATACGTTTTTTGGGCAAAAAGAAAGCTATGAATAGAAAAAAGTAATAAAAAAGGATCGCCTGACACCAGGCAATCCTTTTCCATAAGTGCTTCACATAGCACATGGGAATGCTTTAAATCTCCTACCACATGCAATCAACGGAACATTCCCCACAGCTTGATCAGATGGAACGTGTTAGACGGGTCAATTTTTTGTGCCAGTACAAAGGCTGTCAATTGCTCCTCCTGTGCAGGCGTCAGCCGCTCGTTCAAAATTGCAGAAGTGGACTTTACAAGTTGACGTACTTTAGCCTTGTTTTGCAGGTCTGCTTTGGTTACACCTTCGATCTGCTGCTTAACCCGTTCCTTGAGCACACGGTTTTTCATTTTCAACTTAATTCTCTCCACCAGTTGCGGGCTGATTCCATATTGCTGATAGCTCAATGTTGCCACACCTCCCATATCATTCGGTCATTCCCAAATATATGACGGCCAGCCTGTCCATTGTGCCTATCTGTTTAAAACGATTGGAACAACCTCATGATTCTTGCTGAATCAGTCAATGAGATCCCCTTGGAAAATCTGTTCTTTTTGCAAATAGCCGCGCAGTGCTTCATACTGTGGAGATGTCCAAAAGGACGAATCCTTGATCAGATCCGTTGCATCCTCACGAGCCTTTTCCAGCACCTCAAAATCCGCTACCATATCTGCTATGCGGAATTCAGGTAGCCCACTCTGCTTGGTGCCAAAAAAGTCACCCGGCCCTCTCAGGTCCAGATCGCGTCTGGCGACCTCAAAGCCATCGTCGGTATCGGTCATCACCTTCATCCGCTCCTGACCAACCTCCGACTTGGGATCAGCAACCAATATACAATATGAGGCATGGGAGCCCCGTCCGACACGCCCACGCAGCTGATGCAGCTGGGACAGTCCGAAGCGATCCGCATCCATAATGATCATGAGCGTCGCATTCGGCACGTCTACTCCTACCTCCACAACCGTCGTTGAAATGAGCAGCTGAATCTCATTCGCATAAAAAGAACGCATAACCTCTTCTTTTTCCGCAGGAGTCATTCGTCCATGCAGCAACCCGACATGGTAATTCGGAAAAGCCTGCTGCATTTGAATATGCAAATCAATGGCATTCTGTACGTCCAGCTTCTCCGACTCTTCAATTAACGGACAAATCAGATAAGCCTGCCGCCCCTGATCCACCTCACGGGAAATAAAGCCAAGCACCCGATCCATCAGATCATGCTTTACCCAGTACGTCGAAATTGGAATACGCCCCTTGGGCCGCTCTGATATTGTAGAAACATCCATATCACCAAAAGCAGTAATCGCCAACGTACGCGGGATCGGTGTTGCCGTCATGGTCAGCACATCGGGATTGTATCCCTTGCGACGCAATATGCTGCGCTGGTTCACGCCGAATCTGTGCTGCTCATCCGTCACGACAAGCCCGAGCTGGCGGAAATATACATCCTCCTGAATGAGGGCATGGGTGCCTACCACAATGTCCAGCAGCCCCATCTGCAGGGAAGCAAGCAGCTCCTTACGTTTCTTTCCGGTCGTACTTCCTGTCAGCAGCCCCACACTGATTCCAAAGGGCTCAAACAGCTTCTGAAGCGACCTCATATGCTGCTCGGCCAAAATTTCGGTTGGCACCATCAGTGCCCCCTGAAAACCGGAACGCACGGTAGCAAATAAACCAATAGCGGCAACAACCGTTTTCCCCGACCCGACATCTCCTTGAAGCAGACGGTTCATACAATAGGGCGAGCGCAGATCATGCAGTATTTCCAGCTCGACCTTCTTCTGTGCATCCGTTAATTCAAAAGGCAAGGACCTCACGAATTCACGAACTGTAGCATTGTCCACCGTATGCACAACCCCGTCTGCTCGACCACGGTTTAACGCCCGGAATGCCTGCATTTTCAGCTGGAATAAAAAAAGCTCCTCATACACCATGCGGCGGCGAGCCTCTTGCCCTTCGCGGTTGTCCTCAGGCTGGTGTATACCCGTAATGGCCTTTTTACGAGGCATCATGCTATATTTACGTACAAGCAGCTCTGGCAAAATTTCAGGAATCATTTCACCGAACTGCTGAAGCGTCTGATTCATGGTTTTTCGCATCCAGCTTTGCGTAATCTTGCCGCCTATAGAGTACACAGGCTGAAGTGTCCCTGAACGGGCCACTCCTTTATCGGGAAACTCGGAATCCGAAACGGTCATTTGCATCCGCTTAAGGTCCCATTTACCAGTCACCACAATTTCACGACCTGATGTTAGCTGATCCTTCAAAAAATGCCGATTAAACCACGTCGCGGTAAACATCCAATCCTCGGCCATCAATTTACAAGTCAACCTTGATTTGCGGCCGTATCGTTGAAGCACCGGAATACCCATAATTTTGGCCTGTACCGTAATCTTATCTCCGTCCTTCACTTCGCTTAGCGAACGCAGGCGATAATCTTCATACCGAAACGGATAATATTCCAGCATGTCCTGCACGTTAAAAATGCCAAAAGCGTGAAGCTCTCCTTCTTTGAGAGCACTCACGCCGTGTATTTGTTTCAATGGTATTTGATCCAGTTGCAACATATTACCTCTCATCTCTGGCCGGCCATGCAAAAATGCCAATCGTTCCTGGCCCTACATGGGCTCCAATCACAGCGCCAAGTTCAGTATATATTCGATCTCCCAGCTCAAAATGCTCTGCCAGCTGAGCCACGAACGCTTCTGCCACCGAGCGATCTGCCGTATGACCCACAGCAATATTAATTTTTTGGCCTTTTAAATCCCGCTCCAGCAGTTCGATGATTCGTGCTGTCGCTTTTTTATGTCCTCTCGCCTTATCAACCGAATAAATAATGCCTTCTTTGTCAATCGAAAGAATCGGCTTAATGTTAAGCAACGTACCAACCATAGCCGCTGCCTTGCCAATACGTCCGCCTTTTTGCAAGTATTCCAGTGTATCCACCAGGAAATACAAACAACGGCGCTCCCCACGACGTTCCACAGCCTGAACAATATCAGCCGGAGATTGCCCGGCAGCCGCCAGCTCTGCGGCATAGACCACAAGCATACCGTATCCGTATGAAGCTGATTTGGAATCTACCACGGTCACTCTATCTTCATGCTTCTCCAGCATGGATTTGCCCAGCAGAGCGGACTGATACGTTCCGCTCACGCCGGAGGACAAGTGGATAGAAACAATCTGGCTCTCAGGATGCTGCTCCAGCAACGTCGTATAAGTCTCCAAAAAACGGGCTGGTGAAGGCTGTGACGTCGTAGGTAGCTCATCTGCCCGCACCAGTTCGCTGTAAAACTGCGCCGCTGACATTTCAATCCCATCCAGATAAGCCGTGCTGCCAAACATAACCGTCAGCGGTACAACGACTATACCGAGACGGTCTGCCAGTTCCTGTGGAATATCAGCCGTGCTATCCGTCACAATGAGGGTACTGCTCATCAGTCAGACCTCCTTTTTGGTGGTGGGCTTCCATAGGCGCTCTACAGCCCATCAGCTTTCCACTGAGAACAAATAAGGATAGATCGGCTGACCACCTTCATGCACTTCTACTTCAGCATCCGAATAATGCTCTTCAAGCCATGCAACGAGCTGATCTGTGTCTTCTTGCTTCGCATCCGAACCTGTAAGAATCGTAACAATTTCATCACCATTCACCAGCATTTTCGTCAGCAAAAGACGGGACGTTGCGACTAACTCTTCCTCTGTCGCCACAATTTTGGAATCTTGAATACCGATATAATGGCCTGCCATAATGTGCAGGTCATCAAGCGTCGTATCCCGTACCGCATAGGTCACCTGTCCAGATTTCACACGGCTGACCGCTTCTCGCATATTATCCTGATTGGTCTCAAAGGCTTCTTCCTCCTGAAAAGCAAATGCCGCCGCAATCCCCTGAGGAATCGTTTTGCTTGGGATAACCGACACCAAGCGTTCCATCTCCAGTAGTTCACGCGCCTGCTCTGCCGCCAAAATGATATTGGAATTATTCGGAAGAATAAAAATATGTTGAGCCGCAATCGAGCGTGCCGCATTGACAAAATCCTCTGTACTCGGATTCATGGTCTGACCGCCGGAAAGCACAACATCGACGCCCAAGCTTCTGAAAATATCGGCAATTCCTTCACCAGAAGCCACAGCGATAAAACCAAAGGGTGCCAGTTCATGAGCCGGAGGCACTGAGGGCTCCTCCTCACGTACAGGCTCTGCTGGTATTTCAGCAAACCACTCAGGCTCAGGAGCACCATCCATACCTGCCGACAACAAATCACGATGTTGCTCGCGCATATTCAGAATACGGATCTGTGTAATTTCCCCGTAACGCAGTGCCAGATTCAACACTTCACCCGGAGCTTTGGAATGCACATGAACCTTAATAACGTCATCGTCTGAAATTACGATAATAGAATCACCATCTACTGATAACGCTTTCCGGAAAACTTCCTCATCAAAGGCCGTACCTTGCGCTCCGCCCAATTGTCGATTGATAAAAAACTCCATATCATACAAAAATTCAATATCCTCGGTTTCGAGCTTCGCTTGCGCTGAAATCGGCGCATCCGGGGAAGGCGCAACTGCCGTAGGTCTCCCGGCTACCTGAGGAGCAAAAACGGGACGCACCTTATCGCCTTTTGCAGCTGTAGCTGTCACCAGACCGCTTTCGAGATATTGCATAAATCCTTCATAAATATACACAAGTCCTTGTCCACCCGAGTCCACAACTCCCACTTGCTTCAGTACTGGGAGCATGTCCTGCGTCATGGCAAGCGTTTCCTTCGCTTTAGCAAGCACTTCTTCCATCAGTTCCGTGATGTCGTTCGTCCGGCGCGAGAAAAAAACAGCATGCTTAGCCGCTTCCTTCGCCACGGTAAGAATTGTACCCTCCACCGGCTTAACCACCGCCTTGTAGGCCGCATCCACCCCGCTCTGCAATGCCGATGCGAACTGAAGGGTATTCAATTCCTCGTATGGGGCAGCGTAACGGCTGAAGCCACGGAACAACTGGGACAGGATAACCCCTGAATTACCGCGGGCCCCCATCAGCAAACCTTTGGATAGTATGCCGGACATGACACCGATAGAGGAAGAATTCCCCCTCTTTATTTCCGTTACGCCCGCGCTCATCGTCAAATTCATATTGGTACCCGTGTCACCGTCCGGTACCGGAAATACATTTAGTGAATTGACGTGTTCCGCATGCTGCTGTAATTGTTCCGCCCCGGCTAAAACCATTGCGGTAAAATCTGTTCCATTCAAAGAACGATTACTCAAGAGAATTCCCCTTCCTAGCTTAATACACTTGTTTTACAATCAACCTTACACAACACCTTATTTAAAGGTTTAATTGAATTATACTAAAGCCAGACGATGAATACGAATGTCACACTTTCGTAAGCTTATTGTACCCATGGCCTGAGCCGTTCTTACACAGGTCATATATATGAAAAACCAGCCAACCGCCCAACTATAAAGCATCGGCAGGAATGGTAACTATGGGTATGGTTTCCGCCTCTGATCTGTCCGGCATGACTGGAATAAATTCACATTTTAATATATACAAGAATAAATGGAGCTATAACTATCCCATATTGTACTATAATGCGAAAGAGAAATAAATAAAGTTTTTGAATCAGTTGACGGAGCTTTTTTGACTATGATATTATATAAAAGTATTGTTTTGTTCAGGTTAGTGACTTACAAAGTCCGGCTGACCCAGTCGGCCTGAAGAGCGACCTGTTCCATACGGAACTTGGTTATTTTCAGAATAGGAGGTGGAATCATGTCTCGTAAATGTTCTGTAACAGGCAAAAAGCCTAGCAGCGGTAACCACGTATCTCACGCTAACAACCGTAATCGCCGTACTTGGGGCGTCAACGTACAAAAAGTTCGCATTCTCGTTAACGGTAAACCGAAACGCGTTTATGTCAGCACTCGTGCATTGAAAGCCGGTAAAGTGACTCGCGTGTAGTCGTAAAAAAATAACGTTATAAACAAAAGGCACCTCGTTTTAAACGGGTGCTTTTTTGGTTATTCGAAATGTAGTATCCAACTGTTCCAGAAGGATAAAATGTCAGGCACCTTCCCGCGCGTTCTTGCCGATTCCTTCCGAGCTGCCGAGCTGATGTGCCCGGGAAGCATGCCCTGCTACCTCTGGTCTTCATTCTGCAACCTGTGTTTACCTTACATGAAATTCAGTTTTTCTGGAATGTATTCAAAATGGCTTTAACGAACCCACCCAGAAATTTTGGCAACTTGATCGTATAAAACTTCATGCTTCACCCTCCCCATCATCCTCCTGCATCCGTTCTCTGTAGTTTATGCAACCTATAGATAGTTGTTGCCACACAAAAAAGGCTACATGAGAATCCCGCTCATGTAACCATATTTATGCACAACCATCCCAGGCTATACCATCAGACAAGTCCGTGAACATAGAGATATGCCGAGAGTATAAAAATAAACAGGAAGTAATAAAGCACGCTGCACACCACAAAGCCGATGCGCAAACCACGCCGTTCATTTTTACGAAAATAAAATAGCGCAATTAGAACAGCGAAAAGTGAAAGAAGGGCATTCCATGGAGCCTTCACCAGCGAGAAGCTGCTAAGGGTCAAACCTGTCGCCATACTCGCTGCAGTCATCCACAACGCTTCAGTTAGCTTCACTTGGTTAAACGGGCCGCGCTCTCCCGAATAGCCGCAATAGCTGCGCCGCGGTCTTCTCTACTGAAAACCGCGCTGCCTGCCACCAGAACATCAGCACCTGCTTCAAATACGACGGGTGCCGTCTCCTCCGCAATACCTCCGTCTACCTCGATATGTACGTCTGGACGCCCTATTTCGTTCAGCCAAGCACGGATCTGTCTGATTTTATCCACCGTCTCTGGAATGAAGGATTGCCCCCCAAAACCAGGATTGACCGTCATGACTAGAACCATATCCACATTAGGCAGTACTTCCTTGATCGCATATGGGGAAGTACCTGGATTGAGGGCCACTCCTGCCAGCACACCTTGCTGTTTAATCATATGAATAACTCCATGCAAATGAACACAGGCTTCAACGTGAACAGTGACAATATTGGCCCCAGCCTTTACAAAATCAGCAATGTAACGTTCAGGATGCTCAATCATCAGGTGAACGTCCAGAGGAAGAGTCGTATGAGGACGAATTGCCTGAACGATAGGTGGACCCAGTGTAATATTGGATACAAAATGCCCATCCATTACATCCACATGAATCCAGTCTGCTCCCATTGCCTCGGCTTCCGCAACTTCACTACCCAAACGGGCAAAATCAGCGGATAAAATCGATGGTGCTATTTTTAACATATGCTCAATACCTCCGCTTTTTTTCTTTTAGTTCCTGGTAGAATTGCAAGTAGCTGTCATACCGCCCCTGAGAAATATGTCCTTCTTCCACGGCCTCTCTTACTTTACAACCGGGCTCGTGAATATGGGTGCAGCCTCGAAATTTACAACTCTCCGCATACTGCTGGAATTCACGAAAGCAGGGTGATAACTCATCCACACCCAGCTCCAAAAAATCCAACTGACTAAAACCTGGTGTATCGGCTACAAAGCCGCCGTTATCCAGAGGAATTAGCTCCACATGACGAGTCGTATGTTTTCCTCGCCCCAGCTTATTGCTAATAGCGCTCGTCTCTAGCGTCAGCCCCGGCTGCAACGCATTAAGCATAGAAGACTTTCCTACACCTGACTGCCCGGAGAACACGCTAATTTGGCCAGCCAGCAGGTTCTTAAGCTCAGCCGTGCCTTCCCCGGTACGGGCGCTGGTCACCAGCACCTCATAACCGATCTTCCGATATATTTCCTGAACGGCCAAAACCGTATCATCCTCCGAAGGACTGCCTTCATACAAATCGCGCTTGGTCAGACAGATAATCGTATCCAGCCCGGCGTGCTCAATATGCACCAAAAATTTATCTAGCAGCGGCAGATTCAAATCCGGCTCACGCAGGGAAAACAATAGCACGGCAAGCGTGGTATTAGCCACCGGCGGACGGATAAGCTCCGTCACACGCTTTCTAATCTCTTTGACCATACCTTCCCCGTTCTCAGTCAGTTCGTAAACGACCTGATCGCCGACAAGAGGCGTAATCTCTTTTTTCTTAAAAATGCCGCGTGCTCTGCATTGTACTGTAGCTTCGCCGGATACCGGGCGCCCATCCTGATCCAGGCTGGAGACATAATAATATCCGCTGAGTGCCTTGACGATCAGACCTTCAGGCATGTGTAAGACGTCCTCCTTCATAATACTTAAGTTTCATTGCTTGTAACAGTACAAGCACCTTCATCCAGCAGGTTTACTGATGCTGTACAGCCTCAATCACTTTTCCTTCTTTTTATGGGAACCGCTCCCTTTGCCCAAGTTGTTATAATGACTAACTGCTAACTCACTGCCCGCAACTCCCGTGGAATCCGTTCCAGGAACAAAGGCGGAAGGCTCGCCCCCGGTCCCATCCGGGTTGTTAGGGTCGCCTCCGCTATTATTAGAAGGTTCTCCGTTATTCCCTTCCCAGCCACTTCCACTGCCATTCTGTGAAGAATTGCCATCAGAAGGATCCGTTGGTGACGTTCCGGCAGGCGGAGCAATTTGAGGCATCGTCACCGTGCCATTTTTCGCATCAATATAAGAAACAGGATACGTATCAACAAAGGCTCCGTCTCTAAATACGGAGACAACACTGTCCTTGTTCGGTGCCATCACCAGATTGATCGTAAACACCTGCGTCGTATTAATCGTACGGCTCCCCCACTCCTGATTTTCCCCACGTGCATCCGTATAAGTAATCCGAATCTTGCTGTTTTTGCCTTCTTCCTTCGGCGCAACAGGCACATTAAACGGGAGCATAATCGCTTCTGGCGGGTAGCCAGTACTTACATAAATCGTAATTTCCGTATTTGGAGGCAACTCACTGCCTGCCTCTGATGGCCATTGTTTGGTTACTTTACCTTTTTCCTGCTCATAGCTATATTCCTCTTTGATCGAGCCAACCTTCAGCCCCATCTTTTTGACCTCATTTTCTGCTTGGTTCTGCGTCATACCCACCAAATTCGGCATTTTTACCGTGTTCGCACCTTTGCTGACCGTAAGGACTACTTGAACCGAGTCCTTATCGAAAGGCTCATTTGCAGCCGGTGTCTGACTGAGGACGGTTCCTACGGCCTGATCACTGAACTGCTCATTTTGCTGAATCTGCGTCTCCTTAATTTGCTGGGCGGTCAGCAGCTTCACGGCATTCTCATAGCTCTGGCCTTTAACATCCGGCATCGGAGTAAGCGGTTTGGCGATCCCAACTTTCAGACCAATCTTGGTTCCTTCCTTGACTAAAGAATCAGCCGGATAACTTTGATAAAAGACAACTCCTGGCGCAATTCCCTCTTGGTATACATGCTGGACGGGCTCCTCAATGAGCAATCCTAGTTTAGTAAGATTTACTTTCGCTTGGTCTTCTGTCAGTGTCAGTACACTGGGTACTTTTACATCAGGTACGACGAGTACACTTTGCACATAGACCACCAGTCCACCCATGGCAAGCAGCAGCACCAACACTAGTGTTACCCAAAAGATCGCCTTTTTTCTATTCTTCTTGGACGATTGCTTGCTTGGAAGCTGTTCTGCTTCACGAGGTTGGACAGGCACGTCGCTTCCATTAGAAGACATCCCCATTTGTTGAGGCTTTATCGCCGGAATAACCCGTGTTTGATCCTCATCATCCAAATGTGCAAATTCCAGCTTGGATTCATTGCGACGCCCCGGCAGTAGACAGGTTTCCAAGTCTTGCAGCATTTCGTCTGCCGACTGATAGCGTTCCTCCGGATTTTTGCGCATAGATTTTAGAATGACATTTTCCACGCTTTGCGGAATCAACGGATTAATTTTGCGCGGTTCCTCAAATTCCTCTTGCAAATGCTTGAGCGCTACACTGATTGGACTTTCTCCCAAAAAAGGAAGCTGCGCCGTCAGCATTTGGTATAACACAATCCCTAAAGAATATAAGTCCGATTTCTCGCCAGTGACGACTCCTTTTGCATGCTCAGGTGAAAAATAGTGAACAGAACCCACAACAGAGCCAGTCTGAGTAATTGTCGTTGACGTAACAGCTCTGGCAATCCCAAAATCGGTTACCTTGACCCGTCCATTACGTCCAATCAATATATTATGGGGCTTAATGTCCCGGTGAATAATTTGATTTTGGTGTGCATGCTCCAACGCATCACAAATCTGTGAAGCGATCCGCACTGCTTCATCCACCTGCAACGGCGCGCGTTCTTTAATAATCTCATTCAAATTTTTACCTTCGACGTACTCCATTACAATATAATGGATTTCATCCTCTTGGCCGACATCATAAATACTAACCACATTCGAATGGGAAAGCGAGGCCGCAGACTGTGCCTCACGCCGAAAACGGCGAATAAATTCCTCATCATGAACAAATTGCTGACGCAGCACTTTAACCGCCACATTACGATTCAGCAAAATGTCTTGAGCCTTATACACCAGCGCCATACCACCGCCACCGATGCGCTCAATAATTTCGTATCTTCCCCCTAGCAGGTGTCCGATCATGCGTCACACCCCTTTTCACTCAATGAAACCGTGTCGTCAGGCAATTCAAACAAAGCTACCGTGATATTATCGTCTCCTCCGGCAAGCAATGCCAAATGTAGCAGACGATCCGCTCGTTCCTCCAAAGGATTGTCTGCAGCTCCTACTACCTTGCTGATTTGCTCTTCCGTCACCAGATTACTCAGCCCGTCACTGCACAGCAACAACACATCGCCCTTGCCCAATGTAACGGAGTCAATATCCACTTTCACCTCGGAATCAGTACCCAGCGCCCGTGTCAGCACATTGCGACGAGGATGGTTCTCCCGCTCTTCCTTGCTGATCTGACCATTTTTGAATAACTCATTAACCAGAGTGTGATCCTCTGTAATCTGACGTACCGTTCCTTTGGATATCACATAGGCTCGGCTGTCCCCGATATGTCCGATAATTCCGGAAGCATCGTTTAGCAAAACAGCCACAACTGTCGTTCCCATATTATGATACTTATCATCGCGCGCAGCCGTTTGGAAGATAACTTCATTGGCATGCAAAATAGCGTCGCTGAGCGCCGCGGTCAAAGAATGTGCGGATAATCCGCTCTCCAACGTCGCCAAATCAGCGGCAAGTGTCTCAACCGCGAGGCGGCTGGCCGTATCACCGGCCAAGTGCCCCCCCATTCCATCGGCAACAATCCCAAGAATATACCCTTGCTCCAAATGCCTGATCCAGGCAGAATCCTCATTCACCGAACGTACACGTCCGACATGGCTGACATGAACTGTTTTGATCAAATAATTTCACCCCAACTC
The DNA here is from genome assembly GCF_000245715.1 of Paenibacillus sp. Aloe-11. Lineage (NCBI taxonomy): Bacteria > Bacillati > Bacillota > Bacilli > Caryophanales > Paenibacillaceae > Paenibacillus > Paenibacillus sp. Aloe-11. The sequence goes on from NZ_JH601056.1 coordinate 256,955, forward strand.
CATATGCTTTGCACGCAACTGGCCGCAGGCAGCGGCGATATCGTGACCCTGTTCACGCCGGATCGTCACATTGATGCCCTTATCGGCAAGAATACGCTGGAAATTGAAAATATCGCTGCGCGATGTGCGTACGTACTTGCGCTCAGGCACATGGTTGACCGGGATCAAATTGACGTGGCACAACATGTCCTTCAATACATCCGCCAGCTCTTCTGCATGCTCTGCCTGGTCGTTTACTCCACCAATCAGGGCATATTCAAATGAAATTCTCCGTCCCGTCTTGGCAAGATAGTAACGAAGCGCATCCATAACATCGTTAAATGGATAACGACGATTAACAGGCATCAGTTTGGAACGAAGCGCATCATTAGGCGCATGAATGGATATTGCCAGATTAATCTGGGTATCCTCGTCTGCAAATTTATAAATATTCGGTACAATGCCACTGGTCGATACCGTGATATGACGTTGACCTATATTCAGACCCTTTTCATGAATCATCGTACGCAAAAACGTCATGGTCGCTTCATAGTTTTCAAAAGGCTCGCCTGAGCCCATAATCACAATGCTGCTCACTCGTTCATTGGTTTTATCCAAAATTTTCTGTGCTTGCACAACCTGCGCTGTAATTTCACCGGCTGTCAGGTTCCGTTTGAGGCCCCCAAGCGTCGAAGCACAAAAAGTACATCCAATCCGGCAGCCCACCTGAGTCGTTACACAAATACTGTTTCCGTAATTGTGTCTCATAATAACCGTCTCAATGGCATGATCATCGTGCAAACCGAACAGGAATTTCACCGTACCGTCTTTCGATTCCAGCTTTGTAATTTCATGCAGCGTCACAAAGCTGAATTGCTCTGCAAGCTTTTCTCTCAATCCTTTGGACAAATTCGTCATCTCATTGAAATCGTTGACCCGCTTTACATACAGCCAGTCAAAAATTTGTCCTCCGCGAAAAGCAGGCTCGCCATTATTCTTGGCCCAGTCCTGAAGCTCCTCCAGAGTTAAATCATATATAAAAGGTTTCATCAATGTTTACACCCGTTCCTTCTTCATTAAGTTCTGTTTGATCTTAGGCAGTATTTTCATTCTTCCTATTTTAGCACAAATCCCTGAGGGGGTAAAAATTTTTCATCTTTATGCAAAAAACCGCCGGAGAGGTCCGGCGGAATGTGGAAATACTGGTGGGCGACTGCCTGAAATACTCTTCCGAACTACTTTAACCGGCGCAGACGCGCGATATAAAATCCGTCACTGTGGAAATGCTGTGGCAACAGCTGCAACGAGCCGCGCTGAGCGCCCTTTGTATCGCGGCTCACGTCCGGGAAAGCATGTCCTTCTGCCAATTCATACTCGGGGTGCTCGCTTAAAAACCGGGTCAATTGTCCTTCGTTTTCGTCAGGCTCAATCGTACATGTGCTGTATACCAGAATACCACCCGGCTTCAATAGCCCGGCTACACTGTCGAGCAGCTCATACTGAAGCTGTGTAATGTCGCGCACATCCTGCTCCGTTTTACTCCAACGCAAGTCCGGCTTACGGCGAATGACTCCAAAGCCGGAGCATGGCGCATCAAGCAAAATGCGATCAAAAGAAGCAGGAGCATAACGATCTTTCAGTTCCAACGCATCACCAGTGACCGTTTCTACAGCATCGAGTCCCAGCCGATCAGCCTGCTCCTGAATCAAATGATGCTTATGGGCATGCAAATCGTTCGCAATAATCCGGCCTTGGTCCTTCATTAGCTCAGCCATATGAGCTGTTTTGCCACCCGGAGCGGCACAGCAATCCAGTACCAGCATGCCAGGCTCAGGCGCAACTGCTTCCGCAACAAGCATGGAGCTTTCATCCTGTACGGACAACAAGCCGTCCGTATACCAGGAGGTAAGCGCCATGTTGCCGCCGCTGCGAACAACTATCCCGTAAGGGCTAACTACCGAAGGAACGGCGTCCACCCCTTTGGCGAGCATCTCGTCCAATAATTGATCACGGCTGGTCATGGTCGTATTTACCCGCACGCTGACCGTAGGTGGCTCATTATCAGCCTGACAAATCGCCTCTGCTGTTTCTACACCATATTGCTTAATCCAGCGCTTAACCAGCCATTGTGGATGGGAATGCTCTAACGAGATCCGCTCCTCGGCTGACAAACCGTCAGGAATACGCAGCTTGTCCGGCTCGCGCAGCATGCTGCGCAGCACGCCATTGACCATACCCGAAATCCCCTGATGCCCGCGCCGCTTGGCAATGGTCACGGCTTCACTAACGACGGCATGATCCGGGATACGATCCAGATACACAATCTGGTACACACTCATCCGCAGTAGTGAACGTACCCAAGCCTGGAGCTTGGCCGTTCCTTTTTGAACAAACTTGTTCAAATAATAATCCAGTGTATTACGGCGTGCGACTGTGCCGTACACAAGTTCTGTCGCCAAGCCGGCATCACTTGCGGACAAGCCTGCTTGCTGGAGCCGACGATTTAACTCGAGGTTGCTATATGCGCCCTCTTGCTCCACCCCGGTCAACACATCAAGTGCAACCTCCCGCGCCGTTAGTTTGCGAGTGCTGCCAGCTCTGGCACCTGCTCTCTTGCCTTGGTCTCCCTGACGGGAGTGCCCCCCGCTCACCCGAGCACCATGCCTGGCTTCATTTGTCCGCCGCGTGCAAAGTTCCCGGCTTCCATAACCTTCTTGCCCGCCGGTTGAACCTGAGTCAGCCAGATCGTACCGCTGCCTGTCTGTACTTCAATGCCTCGGGCGTTCAATTGGAGAACCGTTCCGGGCGCTGGAGTATTGGAGCCATCCGCTTCATTACTTATGAAAGCTCCTTTGGTGGAAGCCCATTCAGTGGAAGGCTGCTCGGCAGCCCACACTTTAAAAACATTTTCTTCCCACAGCGTAAATGCGCCGGAAAAGGGAACAAGCCCGCGAATCCGGTTGTATATCTGCTGCGCACTATCATGCCATGGAATGCGCTCATCGTCACGACTCAGATTGGGGGCATAGGTGGCCTCTTCCTCGTTTTGCGGCGTGCGCACCGATTGCCCTGCCAGCAGCTTCGGCAGCTCACCCTGTAAAAGCTTCGCTCCGGCTACGCTCAGCTTCTCGAAAATCGTACCGGACGTATCCTCCGGCTCAATAGCAACCTCAACCCGTGATATCATATCGCCGGTATCCAGCCCTTCCGCCATATACATCAGCGTCACACCCGTAACGGTTTCACCGTTAATGATCGCACGCTGAATTGGCGCTCCTCCCCGATAACGGGGAAGCAGCGAGCCATGCACATTCAGGCAGCCGAAACGGGGCAGGTCCAATACGGATTTAGGCAAAATTTGCCCATAAGCTGCGGTTACGATCAGATCTGGACGCAGCTCCGCCACCTGTGCCACCGCTTCCGGCTGACGCAGGCGGGTCGGTTGAAGCACGGGCAATCCGCGCTTCTCCGCCGCTTCCTTGACTGGTGTAGGCATCAATATTTTTTTGCGTCCCTGCGGCTTATCCGGCTGGGTAATCACACCGACCACATTGTAGCTGTTGTCCAGCAGCATGTTCAGCGAAGGCACGGCAAACTCCGGTGTACCCATAAAGATAATACGAATGTCTTGATTCATCGAACCTCACTCCCCTGCCTGACGGTTCGATCCTGGCTGTTCCGGAGCAACCTCATATACTTTTTCCGCAATATCCGTGAACAAAACTCCATTCAAATGATCGATTTCATGCTGAAAAGCACGAGAAAGCAATCCTGTCGCTGTAACAGTAATGGCCTTGCCCTCACGATCCAGTCCCTTGACTGTAACCTTCTCGGCACGACGCACATCCCCGTTCAGACCCGGAATACTCAAGCAGCCTTCAGGACCCAGCTGCTCTCCTTCTTCTGCCACGATTTCCGGATTGATCATTTTAATCAAACCATGCTCATCTCCGGCATCCACAACGATCAGACGCTTCAAAATGCCTACTTGCGGAGCGGCAAGACCTACTCCCTCCGCTTCATACATCGTATCTGCCATATCGTCAAGCAGCTTCTGCACGTTAGGTGTAACTTTAGTAACCTCCTTGGCTACTTTATGCAGTACATCATCCGGCTCCAACACGATAATTCTAATTGACATAACAACAGAACACCTTCCTCTTTATCCTTCATTTAGACTTATTAATTGTATTCATCACAAACGCGACTGCTACATTATCCTATGTACGGACCGCTTGTCCGCATTAACTGTGCCAATAAGTTTTGCGCAGACGCTCTACATTAGCATTTGCGGATCGACATCCAGACTAATCAGCAGCTTTTGGGCCTGTGCGGATTCCGCCATTTCATCAGCTACCTGCTGAGCCAGACCAATCGCATCGATATTTCCACGCCATTTTATCATACATTGAAATCGGTATCTATTCTTGATTCTCGAGATCGGTGAAGCTACGGGTCCCAATATGTCAAGTACATCCGATGTCAGCCGATCCATATTCCCGAACCAGCCCCGTTGTCTCGCCCGCCCCTGCAGGGTAGCTGAATAGTTTTCAGCCAGCCGGACCAGTACCGGAAGCTGTTCATGAGAAAAGGTTACCAAAATAAGACGACAATACGGCGGATAGTGCAAATTGCGGCGATGCTTCAATTCTTCCCTGACAAAAGAAGCATAGTCGTGGCGACTTGCGTGAATCACCGAATAATGCTCTGGTGTATAAGATTGTACGAATACCTCACCTGGCAATTGATGCCTTCCGGCACGTCCGGCTACCTGTGTTAACAGCTGGAATGTCTTTTCTGCAGCCCGAAAATCCGGTAAATTAAGAGCCGAGTCCGCAGTAATAACTCCAACCAGCGTCACATCAGGAAAATCCAGTCCTTTGGCTACCATCTGGGTACCGAGCAGCACATCTGCTTTTTTATCACGAAACTGCTTAAGCAGCTTTTCATGGGCATTTTTTTCTGATGTTGTATCCACATCCATTCGGACAACACGTATACCGGGAAACAGCTTTGCCAGCTCTTCTTCCACCCGCTGAGTTCCTGTACCGAAGTAGCGAATGTGCTCACTGCCGCATTCCGGACAAATCTGCGGGACAGGCTCGGAATAACCACAGTAATGGCAACGCAAATTGTTCGAACGCTGGTGATACGTAAGCGAAATATCGCAATGCGGACAGCCCGCCACATAGCCGCAGCTGCGGCACATAACGAACGTGGAATGCCCGCGCCGATTCAACAGCAATACCGTCTGCTCCTTACGCTCCAACCGTTCTGCGATTCCTTGATGCAGCGCGCGGCTGAACATGGAGCGGTTGCCAGCCCGCAGTTCCTCGCGCATATCCATGATATGTACTTCAGGCAACGTGTTCCCGAGTGCGCGGGTTGGCATTTCAAGCAGCAGCGGCGCAAACTCGTCATTGCTTTGTGAGCGGGCGGCGAAGTAACTTTCCAGCGACGGTGTAGCTGACCCCAGGATAACGACGGCTCCATGCTGATGGGCTCTGCGAATAGCTACATCCCGCGCATGATATTTGGGGGTCTCTTCCTGCTTGTAGGACGTTTCGTGCTCCTCGTCCATAATAATGAGTCCTAGCTCACGAAAAGGCGCAAATACTGCCGAGCGGGCGCCAATCGCCACCTTCACACGACCTTCGCGTATCTTGCGCCACTCATCGTAACGTTCCCCGCCGGACAGCCTGCTGTGCATCACTGCCACCTGATCGCCGAACCGCCCCTTGAAACGCTCTACCATTTGTGGTGTTAACGATATTTCGGGTACCAGTACAATCGCTTGGCGATTCTGACTGATACAGCGCTGAATCGTCTGCAAATAGACCTCCGTCTTACCACTTCCTGTGACTCCATGCAATAAATAAGCGCCTTGCTCACGCATGTCCAACTGGCGAACAATTCGCTCATACACCGACTGCTGCTCTGATGTGAGGGGCAGCGGCTCTGTAGGCTTAAAGCGCCTGCCCCGGTACGGATCGCGGAACACTTCCACATCCTCCGTGATCACATAACCCTTATCTTCCAACGCCTTGACCGTTGCAGCCGATACACTCAGTGAGGTCAGGACTTCCTTCAGCGGCAGAGGCAGAAACTCGCTACGTTCCAGCAAAAAAGCAAGTACCTCCCGCTGACGCTGCGCTTTGGCAGAAAATTTCTCCAATGCCGCTGAGGCCTTGTCTATACTCATAGCCAGGTCAACAGCTTTCATGGTCTTTTTGCTGAGTTTGTCTTTGATAACCTGACTTTCCTGGAGCACTCCCCGCCGCAACAGCGCTTTAATGACCTCCGCCTCCTCGGGAAAACGGCGACTGAGCTGCTGCAAAGGGACTTGCTCCTTCTCCTGAATAAAACTGACAATCCGACGCTCCGTCGGGTCGCTCATACCATCATCGGTGAGAAGAGCCCATTCGAGCTCTTCGCCTTGATCTGATTGCATGGTACGCTGTAAATCATCTGGGTCCTGGATAGCATGAACAGGCGAGGCATTTGCAAACGCATGCTGTTCAGCGATGGAAATGTAACGTTCCGCTTTACCCTTTAATGCGGTAGGAATCATCACTTGCAAGGCCATAATTTGATTGCAGGCATAGCGTTCACTCATCCATTTGCCCAGCTCCACAAGATCAGGAGATAATGGCGGCACCAAATCCAGCAACTCCTGAATCGCTCTCATCCGGTATTTAGGCGGCTCCTCAGCAGGAACTACCGAAATGACAAAAGCCTGCACCGTTCGTTTGCCGAACGGCACAGCTACCCGGCTACCCGGCTCAATCCAAGGCCTCATTGAATCCGGTATTAGATAATCGAAGGTACGGTCCGTATCCTTGGCTGGCACATCGACAATGACCTTGGCAACTAAATTGCCTGTCTCCATTAATGCAACACCCCACCCATGCGTCCCGCAGCTATCGTTAGCAATTTACGCGCGACTTCTTCCTTTGACTGTACAGGAATGCGCTCTACCATTCCGCCACGGTCATAAATTTGTACCGCATTATCATCGGCGCCAAAGCCGGTGCCTTCCACAGTTACATCATTTGCCGCAATCAAATCACAATTTTTACGTTCCAGCTTATCTATCGCATACGTCTCCATATTTTCGGTTTCTGCCGCAAAGCCAACTAAGAATTGATGTTTTTTGCTATGTCCAAGTGATTCAAGAATATCGACGTTCTTCACTAATTCCAGTGTAATGGCATTATCTTTTTTCTTGATCTTGGTCTGTGCCACCTCACGTGGCCGATAATCTGCTACCGCAGCAGCCATCACGACCATATCACACGCTTCCCATTGTCTTAACACAGCAGCATACATGTCTTCAGCGGACTGAACTCTTTCAAGCGAAATCCCTGAAGGCGGCTCCGCGCTGGTATTTGCAGCGATCAAATGCACCTCTGCACCCATCTCCTGAGCTACTTTTGCAATGGCAAAGCCCATCTTGCCGGAGGAATCGTTCGTGATGTAACGCACCGGATCAATTCTCTCGATTGTGCCGCCAGCAGTCACAATGACTTTTCTGCCTGAAAGCAACATTTCATTCTCATTGTCATCCTCGTTCACAAGCGACTCGGGCGCTTGACTTTCCGTAGCTTCTCCACCAAACCAACGTGGCTCAGACTTGCTTTGGCCTTTACCATCCTGACCTTGCTGTTCAAAAAAGCGTTCTATGGTTTGCACGATCGTTTCCGGCTCTTCCAAGCGCCCTTTGCCAACATAACCACAAGCCAGCAATCCTTCACCGGGCTCAATCATCATCACGCCGCGTGATACGAGCGTCTCCATGTTTTGCATGACTGCCGGATGGGTATACATATGCACGTTCATCGCAGGTGCCACCATAATGGGGGCTGTCGTAGCCAGCAGCGTAGTAGACAGCATATCATCAGCAAGTCCATGCGCCATTTTCCCGATGATATTCGCGGTTGCAGGAGCAACCAGCACCAAATCGGCCGCATCTGCCAGATGGATATGGGATACGACGGACGGTTCTCTTTCATCAAACGTATCACTATATACCGGATTACGAGAGAGCGACTGCAACGTAAGTTCGGTAATAAACTCCTTGGCGGAAGCTGTCATAATCACATGAACGTCGGCTCCCTTTTGCGTCAACTTACTGCACAGCGTAGCCGCTTTATAAGCGGCAATTCCGCCGGTAATACCAAGAATAATGACTTTCCCCTTCAACATCGTTAACTCCCCCTGACCGAAAAAAATAACAACCTTGCGGTTGTCAAAGGAATTGGCATTGCGCCTGGTTATAATGATTGTCTACAGTTCTTATTCTTCGCCGCTTTCAAGCAGAAGATGATCTGCGTAGATCTCTTCCAACGCTACTCCAACCTGTTTGTGTGATTTAGGGCTCTTCAGAGACGTCTTCTCACCCTCACGCAACTGTCTAGCCCGGCGTGAAGCCGCTACAACCAGCGAATATTTACTATCAACCTTTTTCATCATTTCATCAATGGAAGGATACAGCACGAATAGACACCTCTTCATGTAGTTTTGGAACTGTATAAGCTGAACTCAAGTGTACACCTTCAAGCCCAGCTTATACAGCATTATTTCACTTTAAATACGCTTGGCATATGTAAAGTCCTGATTTATGGATGAACCTTACAATGTTCGGCGATAATAATGGATTCTATTCGTTTACAAGCGAAATCAATCTCATCATTCACAACCGCATAATCATAATGACGCAACAGGTTCATTTCATCCACAGCTACCGACATGCGGTGGTCAATGGTGTCCTGAGTCTCTGTACCTCGTCCCCGAATTCTGTCCTTTAATTCATCTAGCGAAGGCGGGAGCAGGAAAATAAAGATGCCTTCAGGAAACTTTTCTTTGACCTTTAGCGCTCCCTGAACCTCAATTTCCAGAAATATATCTTTGCCCTGCGCAAGCGTCTGATCTACAAAATCACGTGGAGTACCGTAAAAATTGCCCACATACTCAGCATACTCCAGCATCTCATCCCGTTCAATCATACCTAAGAACTCTTCACGTGTTTTAAAAAAATAGTTTACTCCATCCTGTTCGCCCGCACGAGGTGCTCGAGTCGTAGCAGAAACCGAGTAGGTTATTTCCGGCAGCTTCTCACGCAACGCATTGCCTACCGTTCCTTTACCAACACCCGAAGGTCCGGATATTACAAATAATAATCCCTTAGCCATAGTACACTCCATTTTTATTCGTCATTATCATCATCTTTGGTGGATAGGCGATGAGCGACCGTCTCCGGCTGCACCGCGGACAGAATTACATGATCACTGTCCGTAATAATAACAGCCCGTGTCCGGCGACCATAGGTAGCATCAATTAACATATGACGGTCCCTTGCTTCCTGTATAATCCGCTTGATCGGAGCAGACTCCGGACTGACGATGGAGATAATTCGGTTGGCCGACACGATATTGCCGAAGCCAATATTGATCAATTTGATTGCCATATTCAGGTCTTTCCCCCTATACATGTGACTATTGCAGCCGTGCCGCTACCAGGTAGCTACTCAATATTCGCAGCCTGCTCACGAATTTTTTCAAGCTCTGCCTTCATCTCGACGACCAAATTAACCAATGTGAGATGATTAGCCTTGGAGCCGATCGTGTTAACTTCCCTGTTCATTTCCTGGATTAAAAAATCTAGCTTGCGACCGGCCGGCTCGTCCGACAACAGCAACCCCTTGCATTGCCCAAAGTGACTTTGAAGCCGGGTAAGCTCCTCATCAATATTGCTGCGATCCGCGAATAAAGCAATCTCCATTCCGAACTTATGCTCATCAAGCGTAAATGAACCGTCCTGAAGTTCTTTAAGTCTGTTTTTTAGCCTGTTACGGTAGTCGCTCACAACATGAGGAGCCAGCACCGTCATTTCATGATGCAGGGATTCCAGATGCGAAATACGTGATTCCACATCTTGCGCCAAATGCCCGCCTTCTCGCCTTCTCATCTCCAGCAAACCCTGCAAAGCTTCATGTAAGGCTCGCTGTAGCTGCTCTTCCCAGCCCTCTCCGTCTTCATTGCAAGCCTCTCCAGGCTCACCCAAGACGTCAGGCAAAGCAAGAATGTCGCTTATACCTAATGTTCCTTTCACGCCATAACGATCCGCCAGCTGCTCCGCTGCATGCAGGTATGCCTGCACCACAGTGTCATTCAACCGTGCGACGGGTATTTGTTCTTCATCACGTTCCCTGTGGATGAAGACGTCGACACGACCTCGTTTGATCTGCTGCTGAACCGTTCTTCTCAAGCCATCCTCAAAACGTGTCCATTCGCGCGGAATCCTCATCATCACTTCGCAATAGCGGTGATTTACCGATTTCAATTCCAAGCGCACTTTATAGCCTTCATAATGAAAGATGGCTTGACCGTATCCGGTCATACTCAATGACATCGGCATCACATCCATTTTACTATTGTAATTGATTATTATAGTCGAAACAAGGGGGCCTGCACGCGGCCGGATTTTTGCCATACATAAGAAGTCAGCTCAGCCGTCATTTCATAGAACATGAATGGAGTCATCAAATAGATTCCATTAAAATGCTCCATCGCCGTATCAAGCAGCTCTTTGGCAATGGATACACCCATCGCTCGTCCTTCCGGACCCTCCAGACCAGACATACGAGCACGCACCTCATCCGACAATTGAATGCCGGGTACTTCATTGTGCAAGTATTCTGCATTTCGCCCGCTAGCCAGCGGCATAATACCGATAAAAATCGGGACCTCCAAATGCCGTGTCTCTTCCGCGATAGCTGCGATGAGCTCACGATCGTAGACGGGCTGGGTCATAATATAATCAGCGCCGGAGGCAATTTTCTTTTCCAGCCGCTGCACAGCTTTACCCAAATGCTTGACATTCGGATTAAATGCGGCACCTACCACAAAATTAGCTTTCTGCTTTAGTGGCTTACCGGAAAATGCAACACCATCGTTCAATTGCTTGATCATACGTATAATTTCAAAAGAAGTCATATCATACACAGAGCTGGCACCTGGCAAATCACCGAACCTTGCCGGATCTCCAGTAACCGCCAATACATGGTCAATGCCCAGCGCGTCAAAACCCATCATGTGAGACTGAGTACCAATCAAATTGCGGTCACGGCAAGCAATATGAATTAATGGGCGCAAACCTGTTTCAATGCTGACCAAATGTCCAAGCGCCATGTTGCTCATCCGAGTAACGGCAAGTGAATTGTCGGCCAGCGTAAGCGCGTCGGCCCCGGCTTTCTTCAACGCATGTGCACCTTGCATAAACCGTGTTATATCCAGATCGCGTGGAGGATCAAGCTCCACAATGACCGTATGCCGCTCCTTAACCGTCTCTACAATGTTGGGTTTACTGGCATATCTGCCATTTCCACGCTCCCGTCCATCCACAGTTGGCTCCGGCTCAGCCACGTGAATTGACTCTTTCAGCAATACTTCTCTTGGAGCCAGCGGAGGCGGCTGCAAGCCGCTCAAAGCTTTGGAAATCGCCGCAATATGGTCTGGCGTAGTTCCGCAGCAGCCACCGATCAGCCTCGTTCCCAGATCCACAAAGGACGCGGCACATTCTCCAAAATATTCAGGTGTTGCACCATATACATAGTGACCGTCCACATAATCTGCGAGACCTGCATTAGGATATACGGACAGCGGTACCGACAAGGGGCCTTTCAGCTGTTCCATGACACTCATAATCCCCTGTGGACCGGAATGACAGTTAAATCCAAGAATGTCCGCTCCCTCATCACGCAATACCGAAAAAGCTTCTGCTACTAAAAAACCATCCTGTGTGCGACCAACCTGATCGACCGCAAACTGACAGATGACTGGAATGTCACTGTATTTACGTACACCGTGAAGCGCAATACGCATTTCATCCAGTGAATAAAACGTTTCGCACAAAATGCCGTCTACTCCTTCGGAGAGGAGGGCATCAATCTGCTGGTCATAGTTTCGGGCCAGCTCCAGCTTGGATATGTTAAGCCGTTTCCCCCCGCATATGGAGCCTACCGCACCCACTACATAATGCTCAGGTCCGGCCGCTGCTCTGGCAATTCTTACTCCAGCACGATTGATCTCTTCCACCCTGGATTCCAGCCCAAACCGGGCCAGCTTATAATCATTTGCAGAGAATGTATTGGTCTCCAGCAATCGTGCTCCTGCATTTAAATATTGACTATGCACATCTGCTATAACGTCAGGTGAAGTCATATTCAACTCTTCGTAAGAAGTATTTACTGGAAATCCCAACTGGTACAAATAGGTCCCCATTGCGCCGTCTCCGACAATAAGTTCACGATTCAGCACAGTACGCAAATCCGGTTTCATGTCCTCCGCTCCACCCCGCTGTTTATTTTCATATTAATGTAACATAAAAGCGACTGCAAACATAAGCCAAAAAACAAAAAAAGCCGCCTCACTCCCCAAAATGATGTCACCAGGAGTGAAGCGGTTTGGCTTATTATTGTTATTTTATACTATAATTATTGCATTTTCCCATCTGCAGCATGAAGGAAGAACGCGTAAAAAGCTCCTTTTTTATTCACCTTAGCCACAATAGAAGTCGTTTCCTTTTGCTTTTTGGAAAATGTATACTGATTCCCTTGAATCTCCACTTCATAGCCGGACAAGTTGATATTAAACAAGAGCTGAACCTTGGGCTTGACCAGTTTCAAAGCTTCTGAGGCGGTATATTTGGGATTGGCAAATGATTTTTTGAAATCTGTATCATCATTCCAGTCTACCCCATAGGTGGATACAGCCAGCACTTTGCCGGTCGCCGCGCCGATTTTGACCTCACTCGACTCGTTTGCGTCCTCGAACGACCAATAAGAAAGCCCCTTTGCCTCGTCCTTGAAGCGTGAAGCATGCTGTACGGTGATCTGCTGACCACTAACACGCTTAAAAGTGTTCGTTGCACGGCTCAGCAACACAGGGTCCACTTGCTTCAGTGGATAGTCTGCATTAATGGTTATACTGTTGCCTCGATCCACATCAACGTACAATGAGGACGCCTTTTCTCCTGCCCCCCAAAATACCCAGTAATTCGAAGGCTTGTTGGACTGGTAAGGAGATTTAACCCGCCAGAAAGCCTCAAATTGCATGGAGCGCTTGGGATCAAACGCTTTGGCACTGTTCAGCACTTTAGCCTTAAGTGGCGCTTCCAGAGCCTTACCCATGCTGCTTATTTTATACCGTACGGTGGTAGAATCCACTCTGTTCTTTTCCTTATTATATTCCGTTTGGAACGTAGCTGTTCCGTCCTCCAGCTCGCCCTCGACAATCCAGGTTTTACCCATATCCGTCACATCGTCAAATTGAAATGGCGTTTTCGTACCGATCAGTTCCTGTACTGCCTTTTCCAGCCGGTT
>NZ_JH601056.1:270368-273463 GCF_000245715.1 Paenibacillus sp. Aloe-11
GGGAGGGTAGCGGCTTGGGCCGGAAGGGCGGTGGCTACAAATATGAGGGCTGCAACTGCTGAAATCCAACGAAATTTCCGCACTATGAACGGCCTCCTTATTGTTTTCTCATTTGTTCATTATACATCGTTTAGACGCCAAAAACAGACAGAATGTTGCTAAATACCAAAAAAGGAGACCTCTCAAGATCTCCTTTTCACTCATTTTTATAATCGACCATCATACACAATTTCAGCTGGGCCCGTCATATACACGTGATTGTCGTCCTCGTTCCATTCAATATCCAGATCGCCGCCCTTTAGACTAACCATGGCGCGTCGGTCACTATAGCCGTTAAGTACAGAAGCCACAAGCGTGGCACAGGCCCCGGTTCCGCAAGCTAGCGTAGGCCCGGCTCCCCGTTCCCATACTCTCATCTCTATGTGATTCCGACTTCGCACCGAAGCGAACTCGACATTTGTTTTGTTAGGGAATAGCGAATGGCTTTCCAGCTTCGGCCCCCAGGTCTCCAGTTCAAAGCCAGGTGCATTTTCAACATAAATGACACAATGGGGATTGCCCATGGATACAGCCGTAAAACGAAACCCGCTTCCGCCAGCTTCGATGGGCTCATGAATTACACGATCCAGATCCAGCGTTGTCGGAATTTTCGTACCCTCCAAAATCGGCTCTCCCATGTCTACCTTGACCAAACGTACAAGTTCGTCCTCTACAGTCAATTCGACCTGCTGCACACCTGCACCCAGCGTTTCGATCGTAATCCGCTCACGACTGATATGCTTGCGGTCATATACATATTTGGCTGCGCAGCGGATAGCATTGCCGCATTGCTCTGCCTCTGATCCGTCTGAATTAATGATACGCATGCGGAAATCAGCTTTTTCTGAAGGCAATATATATACCAGACCGTCAGCGCCAACACCAAAATGTCGGTCACATAGCCGAACAGCCAATTCTGAAGCGTCAGACGGTAATTCCTGATGCCCAAACCAAACGATAAAATCATTACCCAAGCCGTGCATTTTTGTGAATTCCATAGCTTCCCTCCGCCATTGCTGCTAATCTCATGCTCCTCATGAAGCTTTATTTCCATGATAGCATACAGAGCAAGAGCGGGAAAGCCATGTGATGATACCTGACCTAAAAGCTAGGCTGAAAACTTCGTACGCCCCGTCGAAAAGCGGGTATTTCCACCACGGTGACGGTTGCGTCTGCCGCCCCATACGCTTCCCGCCCCCATCAGGAAAGTCGGAATCCCGGCTGCGACGATGGACAGCGCCCACTCACGCAAGCCGAGCGGTACCGTTTTGAAAATAGGCTGCAGTACGGGTACGTACATAACCACCAGCATCAACACGATGGATGACAGCACGGCAAGTACGAGATAGCTGTTTTGAAACGGATTGCGGTGGAAAATAGAACGCGAACTGCGGCAATCGAATACATGAATTAACTGCGCCAGTACCAGTGTGGCAAAGGCAACCGACTGCGCTTTGATCAGTTGTCCTGCGTTATCGGGCGCGATGCGTAATGTCAGCCAGAAGGCAGCAAGCGTACATAAGCCGATCAATAGTCCGCGACTAATGATTTTCCAGCCCAGTCGACGGGCAAAAATATTTTCCTTTGCGCCGCGCGGCTTATGCTCCATGAGATCCTTTTCCGGCTGATCCACACCCAAAGCCATCGCTGGAAGGCCATCCGTTACCAAATTGACCCATAAAATCTGGATCGGAAGCAACGGCAGCGGCAGCCCGGCCATCATCGCGAAAAACATCGTCAAAATTTCACCAACGTTGGAGGCGAGCAGATAACGGATAAATTTACGGATATTTTCGTAAATATTCCGTCCTTCCTCAATCGCCGCCACAATCGTCGAGAAATTATCGTCGCTCAGTACAAGCGCAGCTGCTTCTTTGGTCACATCGGTTCCCGTAATGCCCATGGCAATGCCGATATCCGACGCCTTGATCGCCGGTGCGTCATTCACGCCATCACCGGTCATCGCTACGACATGTCCGCGTCTTTGCAGCGACTTGACGATTCGCAGCTTGTGCTCCGGTGACACACGCGCATATACGGAGACGGTGTCAACGGCTTTGTCCAGCGCCGTATCATCCATCGCAGACAATTGCTGTCCCGTCAGCACATGGGAGCCGCGCTGGAAAATGCCGAGCTGCTGAGCAATGGCCTCCGCGGTTGTGCCGTGATCCCCCGTAATCATCACGGTACGAATACCAGCACGGCGGCATCTGACGATAGCCTCGCGAGCCTCGCGGCGCGGCGGATCAATCATGCCGGTCAAGCCGATAAAGATCAGCTGCACTTCGGCATCCTCAAGCGTGGAGACATGCTCATGGGAGCGAATATCGCGATATGCGACCCCAAGTACACGCAGCGCCTCTGAGGCCATCCCTTCGTTGGCTGCCAGTACCTTTTGCCGCAGCGTGCCCGTCAATGGAACGACATTCCCTTCCCATAAAATGTAAGAACACTGGCCGAGCAGCACATCCGGCGCACCTTTGGCAAAGACGATATGCCCTCCCTGATGGCGCACAAGTACCGACATCCGCTTCCGTTCCGAGTCAAAAGGAAATTCGCGTTCCCGTGTGTACAGCTCATACAAGGCTTGTCGGGTGACTCCACCCTTGGCAGCTAACGTGACCAGCGCTCCCTCTGTCGGGTCGCCCTTCAGCTCCCACACGGCGGACGGTATTGGTTCTTTGCTCTTTTTTCTCGCGCGCAGCTCTTCGATGTCGACTTGAACAATTTCTGCATTGTTGCAAAGTACACTGGCTTGCAGCAGTCTGCGCAATGATTGTCCGTTTTTCAGGTCGGCAGGAAGATCCCTGTCCATAATATGACCGTGTGGATCATAGCCCTCCCCCGTAACTCCCCAGAAACGACCATCCAGCCATAGCTTGGTGACCGTCATTTTATTTTGGGTCAGCGTACCGGTTTTATCGGAGCAAATGACAGACGCGCACCCGAGCGTCTCAACAGAAGGCAGCTTGCGTACGATTGCCTTGCGTTTGATCATACGCTGTACTCCCAAAGCGAGTGCAATGGTTACAATTGCGGGCAAACCTTCTGGTATA
>NZ_JH601056.1:273474-280559 GCF_000245715.1 Paenibacillus sp. Aloe-11
AAGCGCACGCCGGCCAGGAACATGCTCATGGCTGGCTGACCATGCAATATGCCAGCTACGACAACGAGCACCGTTAGCGCCAGCGCTACGATGATCAATATTTTCCCCAATTGCTCCAACCTGTGCTGCAACGGTGTCTCCTGCGACTCTGTATTTTCGATCAGGTCTGCAATTTTGCCCATTTCAGTGCTCATGCCTGTACGAATAACGATGCCCTGCGCAGTGCCTCTGGTCATCATCGTGCCCATGAATCCGATGTTTTTTTGGTCCCCAAGCGGTACCTCCGCGGCATGAATAGGTCGGCTATGCTTACTTACCGGAACCGATTCACCGGTCAGGGCGGATTCCTCCACATCACAGCCGTTGGTACTCAGCCACCTCACATCTGCGGGAATACGATCACCGCTTTCCAGGAGGACGATATCACCCGGCACCAGCTCTCTGGCTTGAATCTGTACCCGTTTGCCGCCCCGCAGCACTTTGGCAGTTGGAGCTGACAGCTGTTTCAAAGCCCGCAGCGAACGCTCTGCTCTAAATTCCTGCACAAAACCAAGAATTCCATTCAACACCACAATAGCAATAATGGTAACCGCGTCCAAATATTCACCAAGCAGACCGGAGATCAGGGTAGCCCCCATCAGGATGAGCATCATAAAATCCTTAAACTGGTTGAGCAGCATCAGGAGCGCCGAAACACGCTTCCCCTCGCTCAGTTCATTCCATCCTGCCCTTTCTCTCCGCTGCGCAAGCTGTTCCTCCGAAAGACCCTGCTTCGGGTCGACTTCCAGACTTGTTGAAAGCTGTTCATTGCTTAGTTGGTGCCAATGTGCTTGTTCCATTCTCCCCAATTCCCTCCCGGTCAGATAGTCCGTTTCCGTCGGTTGTGCCTAGGATGGCTGTCCGTTATTACATTTTGTGCCGCGAATGCTGATAAGCTGGACAGACTTTCTTGATTCAATCTATTCGGACAGGACCCGAAATATCACAAAGCCGCTTAAGTTTTGTCCCAAATTTATGTATCATAGTAGGAAGGCGAAAATATAATGGCTTCAAAGGAGAACATACATTATGGCATTGGACGGAATCGTAACCCGCGCTATCGTACACGAGCTGCAAAGCATCCGTGGCGGGCGCATTAACAAAATACATCAGCCAAACGATCACGATATGGTGCTGAATATGCGGGCACAAGGCGGAAGCATAAAGCTGCTGCTGTCAGCTAATCCGACATTTCCGCGTGTACATTTTACAGAGCAAAACTTTCTCAATCCGACAGAAGCGCCTATGTTTTGTATGCTGCTTCGCAAGCATTGTGAAGGAGGCATCATCGAGAACATTACTCAGGTGGGCATGGAACGCATTATTCACATGGATGTGCGACAGCGTGACGAGCTTGGTGATATTTCACTCAAGCGGATTATCATTGAGCTGATGGGCAGGCATAGCAACATAATTTTGCTCGACCCGGAAACAGGCGTTATATTGGACGGCATCCATCATGTCACACCATCGATTAGCAGCTATCGGGTCATTATGCCCGGCTTTCAATACACGGAGCCTCCTGAACAAAATAAGCTGAACCCGCTGGAAACGGAAGAAGCAACATTCGTCTCCTCATATCAAACAGCTATGGAGGCGGGAGAAGCACCCAAACGCTGGATCGTAAATACTTTTACCGGACTCAGTCCCCTCATCGCCGAGGAAATACTGGCCCGAGTATCTAACAAAGCAACTGACGACGATCATCATCAGCTATGGAGTACATTCAGTCACATGATGGATGACGTGCAGAATCATCGTTTTCAGCCAGTATCCGGCTTGAACGCACAGGAAAAGGCAATATTTTCAGTCATTCCTCTTACATTGGTTCAGGGAGAGCGAAAGGAATACGCTACGATAAGTCAATGCATGGAGGATTTTTTCGGTGAAAAAGCAGAAAGGGACACGGTCAAGCAAAAGGTTAGCGACCTGCTGCGTTTTCTGCAAAATGAGCGGAGCAAAAATGTGAAAAAACTCGACTACCTCCATCAGGATTTGGCCGAGGCGGAAGATGCCGATCAATTTCGCATTTACGGCGAGCTGCTGTTCGCTTCGCTGCATGAAGTAAAAAAGGGCGACAAAGAAGTGACACTTACCAATTTTTATGATGAGGAACAGCGTCAGCTAACGATCCCGATGGACCCGTTACTGGGCCCATCGGATAATGCACAGCGGTATTTTAAAAAATACAACAAATATAAAAACAGTCTGGCTGTCATAGACGAGCAATTGGAGAAGACACACGAAGAAATCAGATATATGGACAATCTGCTTCAGCAGTTAGCCCATGCCTCCATGAACGACATTGAGGAAATACGTGAAGAACTGGTACAACAGGGCTATCTTAGAGACCGGGTCAAAAAAGGGAAGAAAAAGAAGAAAAACGACCGTCCCACCTTGCACGTGTATACGTCATCCGAGGGGATTGAGCTACTGGTCGGCAAAAACAACCTGCAGAATGAATATGTCACCAACCGACTGGCCGGACCGAATGACACCTGGCTGCATACAAAGGATATTCCAGGTTCACACGTTGTTATTCGTGCTGAGCAATTCGGGGATGCCACATTGGAGGAGGCAGCTCAGCTCGCCGCCTACTTTAGCCAGGCCAAACAGTCCAGCAGCGTGCCTGTAGACGCCACCCTGATTCGGCATGTGCGCAAGCCCAGCGGAGCCAAACCGGGCTTTGTCATCTATGACCATCAGCGCACGCTCTTTATCACCCCAGATGAAGAGCTGGTCAAATCGCTGCCCAATCGTATCAAAAACAGCTAGCGTTCTCCAGGCTACCGCCATCGTAAAACAGCCAAAAAATAGACCATCCAGCAATTACTGGCTAATCTGATAATACGAAAGCCCCTTGTCCTATGTCGGGTACACTTCATGTGTTACTTCTGTTCAGCGGCAGCCTTCCTCAAGTCCTCGACAACCTGATCATTCACACTGCGGCTGCCCAGATCACCGTGGAAAATAACACCTTGGCGTGCACCGTGAAAATCCGATCCGCCAGTCGCGATAAGCCCATAGTGCGCCGCCATTGCTGCATATCGTTTCTCGGCCGCATCATCATGGTCCGAATGTCGCACCTCCAGCCCCACAGGCTTCGCTTGCTCTATAATGGAGCGAACCAGCCCATCATCCCCGTACAACCCGGGGTGGGCGACCACAGGCACTCCTCCTGCTTCACGAATCCAGCTTATAGCCTCCGCAGGCTCTACACGGGGTACAGACACGTAGCCGGGCGCCCCCTCTGCCAAATAACGGTCGAACGCATCCCGCATGTCCTTCGCATATCCTTTTTGAACCAGCGTATCCGCCATATGCGGACGTCCAATGCTTTCATCCGGTGCGAGCGGTCTGCCCATCGTAGCCACCACCTCTTCCAGGGTGATGTTCACGCCCAGGCTCCGCAATCGGCTCAAAATCAAATCATTACGGGTATCCCGCGCCTGCCGCAGCTTTTCCAATCGCTTCAAAAACTCTTTATTATGGTAATCCATATAATAACCGAGTATATGAATATCCTTGCCGCTAGTCCGTGTACTGATTTCTACACCCGGTATCACGGTAATTCCTGTACGCCGCCCCTCCTCAAGAGCTTCCTCCAGCCCAGCCACCGTATCATGGTCTGTAATGGCCACACCCGCCAGACCCTTTTCCTTAGCCCAGCGCACATTATCCGCAGGTGGCTGCATACCGTCAGATGCTTGAGTATGTGTATGCAAATCATATCGTTTCAAATGGGTCTGCTCCTTCATATCATATCGTTTCAAATGGGTCTGCTCCTTCATTGCACATTCTCCTCTTCTTTCATCCCTGCCGGCCCATCCACCGGGTCACCAAACACGTCCCCTCCCTGATCGTGACGACGCAAGTAAGACAGGAAGGTCACGACCGGAATCGGCAGCAACGCCGACTTCAGATGAATGGCGTAAAACTCTCGTTTGAAGGTGATATCTGAAATATTAACGATTTTCAACAATCCGAGCGCAACCTCATGCTTCACTGAAGAAGGCGACAGCATTGTAATCCCGAGTCCAGCTTCTACCGCTGATTTGACCGCTCCAGTGCTGCCCATCTCCATAACGATAGAAAGTCGGGAGGCATCTACACCACGATTCTTCAGTCCGTCCTCTATGACCTGACGTGTACCAGATCCTTTTTCTCTCGCTATAAAAGGATGCTTAAACACATCCTCCAGCACTACTTTTTTAGCCTTGGCCAGTACATGTCCCGAAGGAACAATTAGTTTCAGCTCGTCCTGCATCACAGTCTCCACCACAATATCCGGATGCTGGACCGGAGCCTCGATTAGTCCTAAATTCAACTGATGCTTTAGTATATCATCCATAATTTGAGTCGTATTCATCACATTCATTGCCATGTGTATATGAGGGTACTCCTGACCAAACGGCCCCAACATTCTTGGCACAATATATTCACCAATCGTAAGGCTAGCGCCAATATGCAATCTTCCCTCCAGCATGTGGGTAAAAGCAGACATCGCCTCGTCTGCTTCCCGGATGAGTTCCATGCTTTTTTTGGCAAAAGGCAGTAATGTCGCTCCCGCCTCCGAAAGCTCGATTTTTTTAGTCGATCGGTGCAACAGCTTTGTACCAAAATAATCTTCCAATGTCTGAATTTGCATGGTCACGGCAGGTTGCGTCATATGCAGCGCTTGCGCCGCCGCCGAGAAGCTCCCCCGCTCCGCGACCGTATAAAAGATGTGCAACTGATGAAAATTCATACTGACCGCCCTTTCCCCTTTCTAGTCCCCCTATTTTAACATAAGAAAAACATCTGTTCACGAATTACCAAGAAAACTCACCGAAATGGGCGGTTTTATTTTTGTACAATCCATACAAAATAAAAAAAGTATGCAACTGATACCTGCATACTTATACATACCTGACAGCACTGCGATGAGTTTGAAGACTTTTTCATCAGAACCGTCTGATTCATTACCGACTATGTTTATCGACTATTTTTGCTTGCGAGCGCTTTTCATTAGTGTCATACGCCGCGAATGGCGTAACCATGAATAGTAAGACTTCAAGTCCCTGAGTTCAATCGTCTCTGACATCCGGCCCAAAAAGGTAATGACAATCATCTTGTGGAGCGGATTCCCCGCAATATCCATCTCGCCTGGCAACTCACCAAATTCAGCCACGACAACCAGATCACCATCAATTAAATATACATCCTCTTCGTTATGATAGTAGGACTCCATCCTATTTTGCTTCAGACATTCCCAAAGCCAGGCGGCGATATGATTCGTCTCGGACTGTTTCTGCTCTACCCGATCTAAGTAACGTGTTTTTGCATGATTTGTAATCACGATATCAGCGACTTTTTTATCACCCATCTCTACGTAGAACGGTTCGTATGTACTCCATCGCTGCATTGCCTTGTCACGCACGGGATCACTCTCCCCACCATATAGGTCTTTATATCTACCAATATATTCATATGTTACCTCAACAGACCCGGGACTACAAGTTACAAAATTGAAGTTTATGACTGGTTTTAAAGATTTTTTAGGTCTAACAGCATTAAGACATATTATGCAAAAGTCCTGACTTTATAAAAAAAAGCCAGCCCGTAGGCCGACTTTTTTATAAATTTACAACTTATAACATTCGAAGATTAAATTTCATATTCCTTCATCTTTTCCTTTTCGTCGTTATACTCCGTCCTAATCTCATTTCGGAAAGAGCGTTCGACCTTGCGCACATAGGAAAGCCTGCGAATATTTTTGACGGTATCCTCTGCCCGATCCGCATTCATATAAATGACTACATAATGCATGCGCCTTGAAATGTAGTGGACATTCCCGTATTTCTCCAAATTGCGGGCAGCTTTGATATCGCTTACCCATATGATGTACCCTGTCCGCTCGGCAAACATTCGCTTCATCTCCCCTCCGTCGCTATCCTCCCTATGGTTTATCCGCAGGAGCACTTGCCTCCGCTACCGCATCCACCCTTTTTCACATTCGGATCATTGCTTGGGACCTTTATCGTGTCGGACACGGAAAATGCAATCGTTTCGGACATCGCATGAAGCATATCATCCAACGCCTTTTCCGCCCGTTTGAACTCCACAACTTCCTGGAATTGTTCCAGTTCCAGCTCAACGACCTTCACTGCGTCCTTCGCTTCATGATAGTTCGGGTGAAAATGTCCAAAACGCTCCGTTTCCGCGAATAACTCCTTCTTGGCATCCAGCTTGCGCACACACGCCTGAATAGACGGGTTCTGTTCCACACGCTGCTTCCAATATAAATAATCCGATACCTCGAAGGATCGGTTGACCATATCGCCCAATTCATAGGCGTTAATAAGCACTTCTGCCATATTGACCGTATTCAATTCGGCTACGCTCATGAATGTTCATCTCACTTTATATAAAGTTCTACCTAGTAAAGTAGACTCATTCATCATACCACATCCTCCTTTTGAGAAGAAGGAGTTTCATGCACTTCCCGGCTCTACGATGTAAAAGGAACCAGCAGCCGCATATCTGACCATTCACCTGGCTGCAGGGTCGCGCGAACTGGTGCTTCAGCACCTTCTTCAGAGGCATACCAGCCTATGACACTCCACGGTTCGCCGGGAATCACCGATTCCGGTATCCATTTAACCTCTGCCCTGCCGATTCGCAATCCCACCGCCGTCTGCCAGTGAATCGCTTGTTCGATCAATTGCCGGGCAGTGGACACATGATAGCTTCTCCATTCTTTTGTCCATGAGGAGGGCACTGCGGAGCTGTCATACGGGCGAATTTCACTGTCAGGACTGTCTGAGCTTATGTGATCTGTTACCGCTGCCAATGGATAACGGTGAATGGGCTCGTCCGTACCTTCCAGCTCCCGGCGCGGACTCAATCCAATTGCAGCAAGCGTCTTGCGGATTTTGGCAGCCGAGCGGGCCGGAATAATAAAATCCCGTTCGCCGATCCGTTCAAGCAGCCCTTCCAGCCCGGGGTGGCGTGCAACAGTGTCTGCATCGTCATGTGTACCACAGCGCAGGAGTGTTACCGATGCA
>NZ_JH601056.1:280613-285473 GCF_000245715.1 Paenibacillus sp. Aloe-11
GCAGCCCTTCCAGCCCGGGGTGGCGTGCAACAGTGTCTGCATCGTCATGTGTACCACAGCGCAGGAGTGTTACCGATGCAAATGCCGTTCGTCCGACACTGCCTGCCCACTGCTCCACAGCCACACGCACATGATCAGGTACACCTGTCTGGCTATGCTTATCCAGAAGGGCAAAAATCGCTTGTGCCTCCATACCCAGTTCAATTGCTTCTGCAACACTTTCTCTCGTGAGACGGTATACTGCCATCCGATCTCCTGTCACGAGTTCACAGCAGCATTCCAGCCGCCAGCGAACGTCATAAGCTACATCCGGCGGCACCAATATTTCAAAATCTGGCTGCATGTAAAAGGTCCCCTGCTCTTGATGCCCTACCTCATCCTGATATAGCCGAAGCATATCCAGCGGGGATACATTCCAGCGAAAGCACAATTCGCCCAATGCGCTTAGTCCCCAATCGCCCATTCCAAAAGCGGTCAAGGCTTTCAGCCAGCCTTTAATCTCATCCATGTCATGTTCGCTAAAGTTAAATTCAATAGCCGCAGCATCCTCAAAGGCTTCAGAACTTCCGGATGCAGCAGCAAATTCCAAAGGGGCACTAGTTTGGGAGCCCGTTCTGCTTAGGCTCTCCTGTGAGATCAGGCCCACCTGAAGCATCCATTGCAGCAATGACTTGACAGGCAGCCAGCCCTCAGCTCCTGCATACTGGGAGGCAGCGCACAGCATGTATCGAAAATGCTGCATAGACGTTTCGGCCTTGCCGTATCTTTCCATGAGTGTGACAAAGATATGCTTGCGCATTTGCCAAGCAGACAAATGAATCCAAGCTGCCAGTTCCGATTCCTGAATGCGAAAGGATACCGCTTCCTTGACCAGCAGGCCCAGGCTCAGCAGCAAATCCATCATTACCGCCGTTTGCACCGGATACTGATCGGTGTGCGCGTATTGCAGTCCAAGCCCCTCCAGATCCTCTGAACGGAAGGGAGTCAGTTCGATCAATTTTTGCAATGATCGCTTATGTATGGTCCCTTTGGCCGTCAAAGGAACTCCCTGCTTCGCAATATGTGACAGCACGTGCAGCAGCTCTGCCTCCAGTCCTGTCTTTGCTTCATGTACAGTCACTGGATGATCTGTATGCATCATATTCATCGTACTTTGCTCTAACAACATATCGTACAAATCAGGTAGCCGATGAAGCGGGATATATAAAATGCGTTCCCCCCACGATTTGGTAACTGCCTCCATCCAGCCTCGGGCACGCAATCCATGCAATGCCAGCTTCGTTTCGACTCCGCTTAACACTCCCCTGGAAAGCTGCAAGGGCTCTTCTTCCTTCATAGGCTGTCCAGCGTACCGGATAAAACAGCGTGTAAGCACCAACAGTTCATCCGAAGTTAGCTCCTTCCAGTCGCCTTTCGTGTTCGTTACGCCCATCCTAGATTACGCCTCCTTTTTCTTTCCACCATCTTCAGCCTCATCATCCAGGCTTCCCATAGCCTCTGTGGGACTAAATCTGCGAACTGCATATTCATAGCCCTGCTCAATCAGAAACAGCTGACGACGGGCTGCAAAATCGGTCTCCCTGCTATTCTCTGTCACCAGTGCATAAAAATAAGCTTTATTCTCACCGGGCTTCGGTCGTAAAATGCGGCCAAGTCGCTGCGCCTCCTCCTGACGGGAGCCGAAACTGCCTGATACCTCTATAGCTATAGCCGCATCCGGCAAGTCCACCGCAAAGTTCGCCACTTTGGATACGAGTAAAGTCCGGATGGTTCCCTTGCGGAATGCATCGAACCACCGTACCCGCTCACTCTGACTCATAGCCCCGGTAATCAATGGCACGCCGAGTTCCCGAGCCAATATACGCAATTGGTCCAGATATTGACCAATAATAAGCGTAGGTAGACCGCTGTGCCGCTGCATCAGGCTACGTACTGCTTCCAGCTTGGCCGGATTTTCGGCCGCAATCCGGTACTGCTGTCTGCCCTCGGCACGCATACTGCGTTCCAACAGTTCAGCAGTCATCGGAAGCCGCAGCTCCACACAATCGACCTGAGCAATCCAGCCCTGTCGCTCCAGCTCCTTCCAAGGCATATCGTACCGCTTGGGCCCAATCAAAGAGAATACATCCCGCTCACAGCCGTCTTCGCGAACCAGCGTGGCTGTCAATCCCAAACGACGGGTGGCCTGAATATCTGCCGTCGCCCGGAAGACCGGGGCGGGCAGCAAATGCACCTCATCGTATACAATAAGTCCCCACTTCCGCTCGCTCAGCAGCTTCATATGGTCAAAGTCCCCGTCTTTGCTGCGACGATGCGTCAGAATCTGGTAGGTTGCCACCGTAATCGGGCGCACCTCTTTTTTCTGACCACTGTATTCCCCGATCGAATCATCCGGAATATCGGTCTTTTGCTTCAATTCCTCAATCCATTGCCGGACAGAGGTGGTATTCGAGGTTAAAATAAGCACTTCACACTGAAGCCGATCCATCACCGCCATACCAATCACAGTTTTACCCGCTCCGCATGGAAGCACCAGCACACCGCTACCGCCCAAGCCGTCAGCACCTTCAAACGCATCAGCAGCCTCAACTTGATAATCACGGAGCTGCACCTGTGCTTGTCCTTGCCCCAAGGAAAAACGGAGCTGATTTCCCTCAAGATATCCGACCGTATCGACTACTGGATACCCCAATCGAGCACATTCCTGCTTGAGCAGGCCCCGGTTTTCAGGCGGTACAGAAGCGCTCACTTCACCAGTACGAATCATTCTAAGCTGCCTCAGCTCCTGCTTGCTCAGTAGCTCCTCCAGCAAAGCCGGAGTATCTGCTGTCAGGGTCAAGCGATCAACCATTGTATAGCTGCTGACTGTACCCTTCTCCATGTTCTCACTTGTCTCATCCTCAACACGATATGCACTAACAGTATCTGTGCTACAAGTTTGCACTCCCTCCGCTCTCGCCCGTGACAGCGTCAGCGTTCCGTATCTGGAAACGAGCTGTTCAATATCCTTCAACAAATCACGCGGGATATCCCAACGGGACATGGAATGCAAACTATCTTGAATATCCTCAGCACTCCACCCAAGGGCAGCCGCATTCCACAGAGACAATGGAGTGATATGATATGTATGAAAAGCAGACGGGCTTTTAACGAGCTCCGCGTAAACCTGCAACTGTGAGCGAGCAAACTCCGAACGAGGCAAGCCCATTTCCAGCAGGATGGTAAAATCACGTTGTACAATACAAGGATGTTCCGGATTCATTGTTACCTCCCGTCAATCTAACCAAACTTCATCCCAACTTTATATGATAAACAGCTTGTCCTATTATCCGCAGTCCAACCGGAATAGCAAGAAGTTCAACCCCTATTCGGATTGAACTTCTAGGCATGCCAACCTTATTTTTCTTCTAGTGGACCTGTTCGGAAATTTGGCTAAGGGCCTCACCGGCATTATCTGCAAATATATTGCGTACAGCCAAGTCGCCAATCGAAACAATCCCGATCAAACGATCTCCTTCGGTCACGGGCAAGCGCCGAATTTGCTGCTCTGCCATCAGCTCGGCTGCTTGGTCCACCGACATGTCCGCTCTGGCTGTGCGAATACCTGTCGTCATAACCGTATCGACCGAACTGGAACCAGAATGCTTGGCCGCATAGCCGCGAACGACAAGGTCTCGGTCCGTTATTACACCGATCAGCCTGTCACTGCCTTCCCTTTCCATAACCGGGATAAAACCAGTATCATTGTCCTTCATTTTAACTGCAACCTCATAAATATTGTCCTGTGGGGTCACCGTTACGCATTCTTTAGTCATAACTTCCTGAACCTTTTTCATGGGTACTCCCTCCTTTTCAAGAGTAGGTTACCCCATTTTATTAAGCTCATACTCCGATTTGACCCTAAATATCCATCCCTGCATTTCGTTCTGCTGCATATCCGGTGGACATCGCAATAAACAAACGAACCGCATGGATCATGGCATCCTCATCAAAATCAAATTTGGGATGATGATGCGGATACACCGCATTTTTAGCTGGGTTCCCCGCCCCCACGAACATGAAGCAGCCTGGAACACGTTCCAAATAATAAGCAAAATCTTCAGCAGGCATCAGCTTTGACGCCTCTTTTACATTCACCTCGCCAAAAACGGGCACAGCTTCCTTAAAAAAACGAGCAGCCTCATGCGAATCATTCACAACAGGCGGATATCCCATAATGTAGCGGATCTGTGCTGTTGTACCATATGTTGCAGCGGTAAGCTCCGTCACTGAATGCAGCCGCTCTTTCATCACAGTGCGTGTTTCCTCATCAAAAGTACGGATCGTTCCACTCAAGCGGCAGGTTTCCGCGATCACATTTTGCGCAAAGCCTCCTTGAATGGTCCCCACCGTCAGTACAGCTGGTCGCAAAGGGTCGACTGAACGACTGACGATACTTTGCAGCTGCATTACGAGAGCTGAGCCCGCCACCACACTGTCATGAGAGGACTGGGGCATACCACCATGTCCACCCTTTCCTGTAATTTCAATATAAAAATCATCAGCTGCCGCCATCAGCGGCCCTGCGCAGCTAGCAGCGGTCCCGACCGGAAATGGTGTCCACAAATGAATGCCATAAATGACATCCACTCCTTCCAGTACACCCTCTTTGATTACATGAACCGCACCGCCAGGCAGTAATTCCTCCGCAGGCTGGAACAGCAACCGGATTTCACCTGCCAGCTCGTCACGGTTCAGACTGAAATAATGCGCCGTTCCCAGTAGTATGGATGTATGTCCGTCATGTCCGCAAGCATGCATAGCCCCATCCACGCCGGAACGATATTCACAATCCTTTTCATCCTGAATCGGAAGAGCATC
>NZ_JH601056.1:285485-312199 GCF_000245715.1 Paenibacillus sp. Aloe-11
AGCATCACGACAGGTCCGGGCTTGGCACCACGAATAGTACCTACAACACCGTGTCCTCCGACCTGACGGCGAACCTCTATTCCCCAACTCTCCAGCTTATCCGCTACAAAAGCAGCGGTGTTGCTTTCCTGAAAAGAAATTTCGGGATTCTTATGTAAATATCTGCGCCATTCCACCATATGTGCCTGCAATTGATCAAACCAGGACCTGTCTGTCGAATGTTGTGTCATAAACCAGGACCTGTCTGTCGAATGTTGTGTCATTTTGCTCCACCTCTCCTTGTTAAAGCACCGGGCAAACTCCCGATTTCTGATAAATCTTGCAGCTTCATTGCGTACGCGCTACCATAGGTCTTCATTATTTATCCTATTGTAGCAGATATGGAATTGTTGCGATATCTGTTGCTCCATGGAGGTTGCAGAAGCCTAACAAACATACTATGATAAATGGATAAACGATAAAATGATATGTCTGCGAGGAATGTACCTTGCGACGAATACCGGGGGAAGCTGATATGAGAAATACGAAGCCGGAGGCTCGAAGAAGAGGCACACCGGATTTCCAATTGCTGATCCTCACTTTGTTGCTTGTTGGATTCGGTGTAATCATGGTATTTAGCGCCAGCTCCAGCGTAGCTCTGCTGAATAAAGATACCAATTTTGACTCTTTATATTTTGTGAAGCGCCAATCGGCATTTGCTGTACTTGGGCTTTTCATTATGTTGGTAGCTATGAATATCAAAATGGAAAAATATAAAAAGCTTTTTGTGCCTTTGTTCTTCATAACCATACTATTGCTGGTTATCGTTCTTTTCACTGGCTCTCTTAACGGCGCAAAAAGCTGGATCAGGTTTGGCAGTATTGGATTCCAGCCGACGGAGCTTGCGAAAATCTCCATTATTCTTTACTTATCTGCACTGATCGTTAAAAAAGGGGATCGCTTTAGAGACTTGCGGACTGGCTACATACCTGTAACCGTCATTGTGGGCTTTGTTGCAGGACTCATCATGCTTCAGCCTGACCTTGGCTCCTGCTTTATTCTGGTAGCCACCAGTGGCTTGATTATTTATGCCGGAGGAGCCAGCATCAAGCATATTACGGCATCAGTCGCTCTGCTCGTGTTGGGTGCTTCCATCGTTTTTGGCATAGGATCGTTGTTTGGAGATTCCGGCGTAGATGGACAAGCTGTAGCGAAGCAAGATTACAAAGTTGGACGTTTTCAAGCCTTTCTCAATCCCATGGAACATAAACAGGGTGTCGGATATAATCTGGTGCAGTCCCTGCAAGCCATAGGTGACGGCGGTCTAAGCGGATCAGGATTTGGCAAAGGCATTATCAAGCTTCACTATTTGCCCAATTCGTTTAATGATTTTATTTTCTCCGTCATTGGTGAAGAATTCGGCTTTATCGGAACAGCCATCTTCCTGATGCTATATTTGTATTTCATTTGGCGTGGGATGCTTATCGCCCTTCGTTGCCGTGATCCGTTCGGGACGCTGGTGGGTACAGGTATTATGGGATTGATCGCCATTCAGGCATTCATTAATATCGGTGGCGTAACACAGACAATTCCAATTACCGGGGTAACGCTTCCCTTTATCAGCTTTGGTGGTTCTTCTCTGCTCGTCATGATGTTCTCTATGGGCATTATGCTCAGCATTTCCCGTGAAAACACCAAGCAGGCGGTACAGGAGCGCACGACAGGCGTAGCTATCCGCAGCGAAGTACCCAACCGCTTTCAAGCCCGTAGAACCAACCGTTATCGTTAAAAAAAGAACTTCCATGGACCACCTGCACAGTGGCTTTGGAAGTTCTTTTGTATATGTATATTCACATGGCTGTCCGCATAATGCTTTTACTGTAGGTCCACAAACAAAAACTGGCGATGCTACAACCGCCAGCTTTCGTGTTCTTATTCTATCCGTTAGATCCTTTTATACCGCGTCGTCCTTGAAGGCAACACCTTCTACTTTTACGTTCACTTCCACGACCCGCAAACCCGTCATGCTTTCGACGGCTTCTCGCACATTTTGCTGAAGTATTCGGGACACTTCATGAATAGGTGTTTCGTAAACCACGATAATACGTAGATCAATGGCAGCTTCGAGCTGTCCGACCTCCACAGATACGCCTTTTTGCACATTTTTACCGCTCAGCCTTTTGGCCCAGCCTTCTGATAAGCCGCCTGACATTGCAGCAATGCCTGGTGTCTCTAGTGCGGCCATCCCCGCAATTTTACCTACGACATCGTTGGAAATCTTGATGTTTCCTGCTTCCAGTTGTTGAATTTGCTCTGCCATGACCTATGTCCCCCTTCATGCATCCTTTATTTGTATTGTAAAGCCTCTGCCACTGCAAATGCAAACCTTACGTATGAAAAACGACTTTCGTTTACAACCTATACCATTTTGGGTATATTAATTTAGAAAATCCGTACAAGTGACAGCATTCATCAAACTTGTACACATCCACTGATATCGAGGTGCTCTTCATTGAAAAAATGGTTATCTCCCGCTTTGCTTATAGCGACATTTGCTCTTAGTGCAGTCGCTCATTACACGCATTGGAACGCTATCGCCCAATTCATCATTTGTGCCATCGCTGTCGTGTTCGTAGCTGGTTTTCTCGGCAAAGCGACCGAAAGCGTAGCACATTATGCCGGGCAACGTCTGGGTGGATTTTTAAATGCCACCTTCGGCAACGCAGCCGAACTGATCATCGCCATCTTTCTTGTCAAAGAAGGTCTTTACGATATGGTAAAGGCTAGTCTTACCGGGTCCATTATCGGCAATCTGCTGCTGGTCCTCGGAGCAAGTCTGTTCGCTGGCGGATTGAAATACAAGGTGCAAAATTTCAATGTATCGCTGGCCTCACTAAGCGGCTCGCTGATGATTGTGGCTGTTATCGCTTTATTCGTACCGGCTGTCTTTTTGAATACACATGTCATCACAGACAACGAATCGGACACGCTCAGTCTCATTGTAGCTGGCACGCTCATTGTCGCGTATATTGCGTGGCTGATTTTTTCCATGATTACACATAAGGACTATTTGGACGATGTGACCGAACAAAAGGATGAAGAATTGCCGCATGAGCATGTCCCGGTGTGGTCCAGAAACAAGTCCATTGCCTATTTGGTGCTTGCTACCGCCATGGTGGCTTTTGTCAGCGAATGGCTGGTAAAGACACTGGAGGTATTCACGGTTCAGTTTGGGCTCAGTGAACTGTTCGTAGGTGCGTTCCTTGTCGCGATTATCGGGAATGCAGCCGAACACAGCGCCGCCATTTTGCTGGCAATGAAAAACAAAATCGGCGCATCCGTCGAAATCGCAGTGGGCAGCAGCCTGCAAATTGCGCTATTTGTTGCCCCTGTGCTGATTTTTGTCAGTTACTTTATGGGAAACACAATGAATATCGTGTTCACCACGATTGAGCTGGTTGCCATTGCCGTCTCTGTATTTATCGCCAAATCCATTACTCAGGACGGTTCAACTAACTGGTATGAAGGTCTGATGCTGCTAGTGGTGTATATCTTGTTAGGTGTATCCTTTTTTCTTATATAAAGTTAACAGGTGCTCAAAAACGATGAATTCTCGCTCTGAGGAAAAATTTGGATGTATTATATAAGCTGAACTTAAAAGCTTCTTTCGTGCCACTGCACAGTCGGATGGTGCTTCGCTTGTACAGCACCATTCCGACCACTTTTACACAAAAAGGCATCAAAAAAAGCATGCTCTCAGACTCCGCATGCTCTCATTCATTCAAACCGTCTTTCTAATTGGCCTTATTGTTCATGGCCTCATATAGAATAGCCAGATTGCGTTCCAGCTCACTGACCAGCTGTTTACCTACCATTTCCGGAAGAAGTCCAGCGCGGACCGCAAAATCCACTTCCTTGGAAAATCCGTACATCTGAGTATCCAGCACTTCCTCATAGAGAGGGCAGTAACGGGTTGCCAGATTCTCCATCTGTACTTCAATAAGCTTCTTTATTTTATCTGCATCTTCCTGAAGCAGATTAATGGCCTTGATATTCAATTGTTCCTGCAAATCAGATGAAGTCATGGATTCTTCCCCCCTATGTCTCAATGTCGCACAAGACGTCCTATCCTTAATATTAGACCAAATTGCAGGCTAATACAAGAACCTGACAAAAAAAGCATCCCTACAGTTACAGGTAGGGATGCTTCTGCTTATGAATAAAGTTAGGTGGCTACTGAAATGTGCAGTCCGTGCTTCTTGAATACCTCAATAATTGCTTCTTTGGCTTCCTCAGCATCAGGCCCGTGAACGTGCAGTTCATAACTGTGGCTGCTGACCAAGGTC
Source organism: Paenibacillus sp. Aloe-11 (assembly GCF_000245715.1). NCBI lineage: Bacteria > Bacillati > Bacillota > Bacilli > Caryophanales > Paenibacillaceae > Paenibacillus > Paenibacillus sp. Aloe-11. Next base: position 289,811 of record NZ_JH601056.1, read on the forward strand.
GTAAACAAGCCCAGTATACTTTTCACATCAATATACTTATTTTCGGAATGAAGGACGATGGAAGAAGTGAATTTGCTCGCCGTCTGTGCAATTTCAACAACCGCCGCATTATTGTTGGACATCGTAAGATCCCTCGCTTTACTGGATTGTCATGTATCACTGCTCATTCATTATGATACATTGAAATCGCTTTCTCATCAAGAAGGGATATCGTTATTTCAAGTTTTCAGGATTTAACGGCTCCAGCTCAGGCAATACAAAAATACCATCTTTACGGATCAGAACATCATCAAAATAAATCTCACCGCCGCCATATTCCGGACGCTGAATCAATACCAAATCCCAATGAATCGAAGAACGGTTACCATTATCTGCTGTTTCATAAGCTTGACCCGGTGTAAAATGCAAGCTTCCAGCAATCTTCTCATCAAACAGAATATCCTTCATCGGATGTAAAATGTACGGGTTAAACCCGATCGCAAACTCGCCAATATAGCGTGCTCCCTCGTCAGAATCCAGAATATCATTCAGTCGTTTCGTATCGTTGCTCGTTGCTTCCACGATTTTACCATTTTCAAAACGGAATTTGACATTCTCAAAGGTGATGCCATTATAGAGTGTTTGCGCATTATAGCTAATGGTTCCGTTAACGGAGTCACGTACAGGCGCACTGTAGACTTCACCATCTGGAATATTGCATTGACCCGAGCATTTAACGGCCCCGATTTGCTTGATAGAGAAATTCAGGTCTGTACCTGGCCCCTTGATCCGCACCTTATCTGTCCGATTCATCAGGTCTGCCAGCGCATCCTGTGCTTTGTCCATTTTAGCGTAGTCCAGATTGCACACATCGAAATAAAAATCTTCGAACGCTTCTGTGCTAATGTTCGCCAATTGAGCCATGCTGTCATTCGGATAACGCAGCACGACCCATTTTGTATGTTTTACCCGTTGCTCGCTATGTACCGCATGTTGATAAATGGAATTATACATTTTCATTTTCTCTTCTGGTACATCTGACAGATCATTTACATTTTCTCCTGCGCGAATCCCGATGTAGCAATGCATTTGCTTCATCCGGTTGAGGTCAATTTCAGCCCAGGTTTCCAGCATTTCCTTTGTCGCATGGCGAAGCATGGCACTCTGTACTTTGCGGTCCGTAAGCTGAACAAAGACATTGCCGCCTTTTTTGCCCACTTCATGAATGATGGCGTTAAGCAAATCGCGCTCCCCACCGATCATTTCAATCAGCACATTTTCTCCTGGCTGCACTTCAACTGAGTATCCTACCAGGTTTTCAGCCAATTTAAGTACTCTGGGATCTTTCATGAATTATCTCTCCTTCTCTATTTCATTCTTTTTGAACAATGGTTAATTCAAAATCCATTGTATCATGCCCGCCCCGTTACTTGTAGTCCTCAAAAGCAACTCTGGTAATAAGTGCTTCTTCATGCACTTCTTCATTCGCTTCCTGCCTGGAAATTCGGCAATCCGATGATAGCTTCAAGGGTAAGCCCGTTTGGCGATCTATAGTCAAATGATACACAGCCTGCACAACGGAATGCTCCAACTGGCGGTTCAGTTCCTCGCAGCTTTGCACCCATACTTGGTTCAGCTTTTGTTGCACCTCTTGATTTGAACCTTTATGCTTCGTGCCTAATATCACAATTTGATCATTTATTGTTCTCATTTCTTTCATTAAACGTTCTTTCAACCAATGCTTTGCCGAGGCGGGTTCTGGCTCAATCCGCACCACCCAGGTTCCCCTCGCAGCACTGGCCTCCATACGAATCGTCTTATTTAGCGTGTTTAGCTCCTCCAGCTCCTGAATCGGATTAAAGCGATCTAACATGCCTTCGCCAGCCACAGTGTTATGGCCAGATGCCAGTGCATTCCATTTTCCATGCTGACGAACAAAACGTGCATGTGTTATTTCCTGCCCGGATTTGCCTTTTTTTAGTGCTGCATAGTCACCACGCTTACGAAAGACCTCCGTAGAGCCCCAGTCCATGGCCAGTTCATCGTGATTACTTACGATCCCACGATATTTAAACTGTTTATGCATAGGCAGACCGTTGCCGACTCTAACTCCAGTCCGCCCAGTAAACGTTAGCATCTCTTTGCCCGCTATTCCTGCAACGGCTCTTTTAAAAATCTGCTCAGGTGTATATTGCCGTCCTATTAGCGCACAACCACTCAACAAACACATCACAAGTAATATAAAGACCATCATAACCCATTGTTTTCGCCAATGCATCCCATCATCCGCCTGTTCTATCCCGAACATCACTGAATCCTTGAGTAACATTCTACTCTGAGGCAGTCATGTTGTCTGGTTTACTTATTCGTGGTAAGGCTAGCTTCATGTATATGCACCTTAAAGCTATGATTAGGATTTCCTGTCTGCAATGAGTTATGCAAGACAAAAAAAGAGAACATTCCCGAAGGAACATTCTCTATGCACTGCCTGCATGATCAATAACGATTCGATTACGTCCTTCATTTTTCGCCTCATACAGCGCCATATCCGCGCTATAAAACAAAGATTCAATGCTGATCTGCTCGTCCAGCCAATTCCATTCAGCAATCCCGCAGGAAACAGTCACACGAGGCTCGGTTTCATGCTGTACGCGGTAACGTATCTTTTCCGCATATTGGAGCGCCTGTAGAACGCCGAGTTGTGGCAAATAGATAGCAAGCTCCTCGCCGCCCCATCTAGCACATACGTCCTCATCACGAGTCGTGGAACGAACGATATCACTGACGCTTTTCAAAATTTCGTCACCCGTCTGATGCCCATACGTATCATTCACTTGTTTGAATTGATCAATATCCACCAAAATAAGCGATCCGCAGAAGTCCTTTTCTTGATGCTGCTGTATAAATTGATCCACATAATGACGTACATACAGCCCCGTTAACATATCCATATTGGCCAACCGTCGCACCTCAGCATGCAGCATAGCGTTGGTTACCGCCAGCCAGATGTGGGGGGCCAGCATTTGCAGCATCTTGTAATTATCATATGAGAAAAAGTTCGGAAGCTTGCTGGACAATAGTATTACTCCCATGGGAGTACCGCTGGTTTTCATAGGTACAGCCATCAAAGATAGGGAGTCCGTCAAATCCATTAACGTTGAGGATATCTTCCCTTCTTTTCTATAGTCTGACACAATAACAGGATCACCTGTTTTACACACTAATCCAGCAAACCCTTCATCACGAGGATAACTGTGCAGCCTCACACTTTCCACATTGCTTGATGTGACCTTATAATAACTTTCTTCCTGATCAAGCTGCACAATACAGCAAAAGTCAGCCTTGAACATCTTCAATAGCTCCTGCATGGCAAACTCGAACACTTCATTTAACTTCAGACTTTGATTTAAGCGCTGAACCAGCTCATTAATGAGACGCAATTCATGAATAAGTATATTCGATTGCTCCAGCAGCTTGGCATTTTCAAATGCAGTGCCGGCTGTATCCGCCATCATAGCGATCAGTTCTACATCCACTTTGTTCATACTATCCGAACCCGATGGAAGAATCATATGGAAAACACCGTATACACCCTGCTTCCCACGTAACGGAATGCCGATTTCAGTCACTTCATTTTGCAAGCCAACAGGCTCGTTGACAGCCATTTGCCCTTTCATAAATGCACGCACACATACATCCTCGTCCCGTTCATGCAGCAGCAATGGTTTGACCTTTGGATTGCGACTGTGCCGATCCTGACTCATATACAACGTAATATCCACTTGAGGAAATAAATAGGCGATGCTATCAAATACTTCGTCCAGTACGCCTTCCACATCAATTTTGTCATGCATCCGTTTTACAATCTGAAATAAAATAGAGCGACGTCTACCTTCACGATCACTTCGATTCTGCACTCCAAGAATATCTTCCATAAATATATACTCAAACTTCGAATAAAAGCAGGATCTAAAATGTAAAGCAGCCGCCAACAAAGCATCTTGTTCAGCAAAAACATGTTGTGCGGACCGTGTAAAACGAAGAAAAGCAAACAGATCTCTCTTGTGATTTCGGCAAAGTATGGGAACCATGTATACAAATCCAAGGCTTCCGTCACGGAGTGTACGCTGGCTCACTTCTATCTCTCTGGAAAAGCAGCAACGTTCAACTAAGCCCAAATCCTCATTATCGTCCTCTTCCCTACCAGCAACCCGAACGCCTGTAAAGTTAAAAACAGCAGTATCTTCTTCGTTGATCCAGGGGATACCATTGCTCTGCTGTAACCAGTTCCGATATCCTTGGACAAGAAGCTGGGCAATATAGGGGAAGTCATAGGGTGTCATATCCATCTTCTGGAGCCAGACGATAGACGTATATCCTTTATCATCAAACAGCGGAGCACCGCTTGCCTGGACTGTTGAACCGTCAAGCGTTTGCTGATCCGTTGTTGAAAATTCCGACATATTAAGGCGCTCCTTCACAGCAAAATTAGCTGTACCAAGACAGCGGCTATACACCACTATAGCTCGTAGTATGCTCTATTTTACTCTCAACTCTAGAAATTTGCATCCATTTTTCATAAATTCGTCCCATTTTTTTAGTTCTTAAGCCCTATCGACAAATTCTGACGTTTTCATTCTTTTTATCTTCTTGACATTGACCCACTCTTACATATAATATATATTATTGAAAAAGACTGTGCGGCAGAATTATCTACTGTGCGGATCTTAAATTTTGGGCGTAACAGTTTGTGTCACCCTCATCTTTTTTGTTGCTGACAGGACAGCGGCTGAACTTTTCTGTCAGTAGTGCGTCTCACCTTGATTGGTAGCGCCGAACAAATTGGAGCGCAAAGAGAGCCCCAACTCAAATTTTAATTATGAAGGAGTTAACTCTATAATGGCACGTTACACTGGTCCTAAATTTAAATTAAGCCGTCGTCTCGGTATTTCCCTGAGCGGCACAGGTAAAGAATTGAAACGCCCTTTCCCTCCGGGACAACATGGTGCAAACCAACGGAGAAAAATCAGTAACTACGGTATGCAGCTTCAAGAGAAACAAAAGCTGCGCCACATGTACGGCTTGGGTGAAAAACAATTCCGTACCCTGTTCAACAAAGCTCAACACATGCACGGTATCGCTGGTGAAAACTTCATGTTCTTGCTGGAAAGCCGCCTGGACAACCTCGTGTTCCGTCTTGGCTTTGCTAACTCCCGTGCAGGCGCACGTCAATTGGTAGCTCACGGTCACGTTACTGTGAACGGTAAAAAAGTTGACATCGCTTCTTACCAAGTAAGCCCTGGCGACGTGATCGGTCTTCGTGAAAGAAGTCGTTCCCTGTCTTCCATTAAAGAAGCTTTGGAAAACCGCAACCACTTGGCTGCTTACCTGGAGTACAATGACGCTGCTCTGGAAGGTAAATATATTCGTTTGCCTGAGCGTGGCGAATTGTCTCAAGATATCGACGAAAAACAAATCGTCGAATTCTACAACCGCTAATCCTTGCATTAGCACCGAAAAGCACCCGAACTTTGTTCGGGTGCTTTTTATATTCCCCATGCGTCTAGTCTGCGGCTTTTATTCAATGGGGATATACACCTTGATGCTCAAATGATCAGGAAAGGAAGAATTCATCACATCCGTAATTTCAAAATCAGGCCCCTCCCTCCGTTCAAAATTAGAATTGGGAAGCCATGTGCCGTAGATGAAATCTCGTACATCCTGAACTCGTCCATTTGAGCCTGAAGCGTCAAATTCAGCATACTTCCCCGCTGGAATCTCCATATATATAAAACCCTCTGCCAGCTCTTTCGATTCTTTCCCAACTGCCTCGCCCACCACAAATGAAAATGCACCGTCGTCTTCAAAACGACAAGCAATCCCATATGACATTCCCGGTGCGATTTTGTTTGGAATACACATAAAATATTCATTGGCCCCAAAGTGATCATAGAATCCCGGGATTTCTTTATAATGTTGCTCATTATTTAGATTTGTTTTATATTCATGTCCTATGATTTTAATCGTTTCGAGTTGCCGCATCACCGGCTTCTTCATATCCAAATCTCCCTTCGTGTTTTTTTGATAATCTAGAAAATTGATCTTGCTTTGCCCGGGGAGCTCAATATCACTGTCGCGATATTTTCCAGGGGTGATACCAAAACTCTTTTCAAATGCACGGGTAAATGCTTCTTGCGAGTTGTACTGATACTCAATAGCGATGTCTAATACCTTTTGACTGGATTGTTTCAGCCTTGCAGCCGCCTCGGACAATCTTCTCCTTCTTATATATTGTTGAACCGTAAAGCCCGAAATGGCCTGAAAAACCCGCTGGAAATGAAAGGCTGAAAAGCAAGCTTGTGAAGCAACCTCAGTAATTTTCAAATCCTCCCGCAGATTCAATTCAATAAACTCAATCGCACACTGAATTCGTTTAAAATAGTCCATACAAACCTTCCCCGCACCTGTTATTGTTTTGGTTATTTCCCTACACGAAAATTGTGCAAGCCCACGCAATCCATTATGAACAATCCTGCACCTGCTTGTTTGATTATTTGTGCTAAGTTTACCATGGCCTTTCACTCGGCAAAAATAAAAAGCAACGCAGAGATGCTATACAGATCTCAGCGCTGCTTGTAAAAGGATTTTGAATTATCCGAGCTTGATTTTAGCAAATTTACGTTTACCTACCTGAACAATGTCGCCTTCCTTCGGCGTGTATGCTTCGTTCACATCGGTCCACTTCTCTTCATTAATTTTGACCGAACCCTGCTGGATACTACGTTTTGCTTCACCATTAGATGCCGCAAAGCCCAGATGAGTCAGCAGCTGGATCACACGAATTCCGCCTTCTTCCAATTGATCAGCCGTCAAGGTGAACTCTTCGATATCATCAGGCAGCGCACGTTGCTGGAATACAGTCACAAAATGCTGCTTGGCTGCTTCCGCAGCTTCCTCACCATGGTACATGCGTACCAGCGTTCCGGCCAGCTTCATTTTAGCATCACGCGGATGCACGGAACCATCCTGCACGCCTTTTGCCAGCTCCGCAAGCTCCTCATTGTTGATATCCGTTGCAAGCTCAAAATATTTCAGCATAAGCTCATCAGGAACGGACATCGATTTCCCGTATATTTCGTTCGGTTCCTCATCAACACCAATGTAGTTCCCCAAGCTTTTACTCATCTTCTGCACGCCATCCAGTCCTTCAAGCAGTGGCAGCGTGATGGTCGCCTGCGGCTCTACACCGTATTCTTTTTGCAGAGTTCTGCCCATCAGCAGGTTGAACTTTTGATCCGTTCCTCCCAGCTCAATATCGCTTTTCAGAGCTACCGAATCCATGCCCTGCATCAGAGGGTAAAAGAACTCGTGAATGCTGATTGGCAAGCCGTTTTGGTATCTTTTTGTAAAATCATCCCGCTCCAGCATGCGGGCAACAGTGACCTTGGCGGACAAGGTTACCACATCAGCAAAAGACATCGGTCCCAGCCATTCGGAATTGTAGTATACCTTTGTTTTATCAGGATCAAGAATTTTAAAAATTTGTTCCTTATACGTTTGCGCGTTACGCTGTACATCTTCTTCAGTCAGTTGCTTCCGGGTTTCCGATTTGCCTGTTGGATCACCGATTCTCCCTGTAAAATCTCCAATAATCAGCTGCACATGATGCCCCAGTTCCTGAAACTGGCGCAGTTTGTGCATAACAACCGTGTGTCCGATGTGAATATCAGGTGCAGACGGATCAAGACCCAGCTTGATTTTGAGCGGCTCACCGCTCACAACTGACTTGATAACCTTGCGCTTCAGCTCATCCTCTGGCACAATTTCCGCCACTCCCCGCTGAATCACATCAAGTTGTCGCTCTACCTCTGCCTGTTGCTCAGGCTTCAATTCTTCCCATTTCATCCTGTATTCCTCCTATTTTATGATCCAAATATTACCATATTAAACAAACCAAAAAGCCCCTTTCATCCCAAGGGACGAGAAGGAGCTACTCGCGTTACCACCCTAATTAAAGAAACGTATGCCAAAACAAGCGTTTCTTTCACTTCATTTCTATAACGGGTCTACACCCGGTACTGGATTACTATCGTCGTCTTCGCAAATCTGCAAAGGCAATGCCATTCATCCAGACAGCTCCAGACGGTAATTCAAAGATGGGACGCTACCGATTCACACCATCCATCGGCTCTCTGCACAACGTGATTCCACCTTCTACTGAAGTCTTTCTCTGCTTTTCACGATATTTACTTTGTCCTATTTATAACATACTGCTTTTGTGTAGTCAACGACACCAAAAGACAGGCTTTTTAGCATATGGGTTCATTTTGTAATTTTATGCTATAATAATGGCTGTTAAAAAGGAGGAAGACTTAATGGTTGAAGAAAAAAACAACGTATCAGAGCCAAAGCCTTCCCGCTTAAGGACAACCATGCGAAGGCTCGGCCGTGTCATAAAGTGGGTCATCATCATCGGTTGTATGGGGGTACTGTTCGCAGGAGGAGCAGCCGCCGGCTATATAGCCTCTATTGTCAAAAACGAGCCAGTGCGTTCCAGATCCATGATTGAACAGGAAGTAAATAAGAATGCAATAACGGGCTTTGCTTATTTCAATGACGGCTCTCCCATCGGACAGCTCCGGACAGAGGAAGATCGGCGGCCCGTCACGTTTAAGGAGATTCCGCAACTCGTCATTGACGCAGTCATTGCTATTGAGGATAACCATTTTTACGAGCACAAAGGTGTCGATCTGTCAGGAACGCTGCGCGCTGTAAAACAAAAAGCGCTGCATGAGTCTGTACAAACCGGGGGGAGCACCCTGACTCAGCAGCTTGCACGTCGTGTTTTTCTGAATCTTGATCGCACAGATGACCGCAAGGTCAAGGAAATTCTGCTGTCTCTGCGCCTTGAGCGCTTTCTGAGCAAGCAGCAAATTATTACAGCCTATCTCAACAAAGTACCTTTTGGAAACGGCTCAAGCGGTTACAACGTCTTTGGCATCAAAGCAGCCGCCAAGGGTATTTTTAACGAAAATGATCTAAATAAGCTCAATGTGGCCCAGGCCGCCTATCTGGCAGGACTGCCGCAGCTTCCTTCTTCTTATTCTGCTTTCAACGGTAAGGGCGAGTTTAATGAGTCCGGCTTTAAAAGGGCAATAAATCGTCAACATCTGGTGCTCAGTCGAATGCTCGAAGAAAATAAAATCAATAAAGCTCAGTATGATGAAGCAATGGCTTTTGATATTAAAAAATCTCTTGCACCTCGTACTGTAAAAGCTTATAACACCTATCCATACCTTATGATGGAAACAGAACGGCAAGCTGCGCAGGCACTGATGTCCGTCACGAATCCGGGTCAGGCGGCCAATGCTGGTGCAGATGCCAAGACCAAGGATGATAACGATTTGCTCAAAGAGGCCGAACAACAGCTTCGCACGGGTGGCTATATGGTCTACACCACCATTGATAAGAGCGTATACAAATCCATGCGCCAAATTGCAGAAAATAAAAACAACTTCTCTGCCACCAGTAAAACCAAGGGTGATGAGCAAGCAGCGGCCATTTTGATTCAGCATAAAACAGGCGCGATTCTCGGGATGATGGAAGGCCGGGACTTCCAAAAGGAACAGATGAATTATGCTACTCAGATGGTGCGTCAGCCGGGATCAGCGATGAAGCCCATTGCCGCCTATCTTCCTGCATTGGAAAGTGGTCTTGTGCAGCCCGGCAGCATCGTGGACGACGCTCCTATTATTTTGAAAGATGGCAGCAACGGATATCATATCCCGAAAAATGCCAACAACCGCTATCAAGGATTGGTTACAGCACGTTATGCACTGAATCAATCGCTAAACACGATAGCGCTCAAGCTGTTTAACGAAAAAGTGGGTATTAGCAAGGCTTGGGCTTTCGCCAAAAAGTTGGGCATTACCACCCTGGAACCGAGTGATAATAACGCCCAAACGGGCGTGCTTGGCGGCTTGGCCCACGGGGTGACTGTCGAGGAGCTAACAAATGCCTATGGAGCCATTCCTAACGGCGGTGTATTTAATGACGCTTATATGATTGAAAAGATTGTGGATTCGCAAGGCAATATTGTGTACAAGCATCAGCCTAATCCTGTACAAGCCTTCACGCCGCAAACGGCCTATCTGATGACGGATATGTTGCGTACAGCAGTGTCGGAGGGTACAGGCAGACTGGTGAAGCGCAACTTCAATCAAGCTGGCAAGATTCCGATTGCCGGCAAGACAGGTACTACACAATCCTATACCGACGTTTGGTTCGAGGGATTTACGCCTGACGTTACATTGGGTGTGTGGGTCGGTTACAAGCAGCCTGTCAATAAGCTTGAAACAAAAGTACAAAAAGAGCGTGCACGTCGCTTATGGGCTCTGATTATGAATGAAGTAACGGCCAAAGATTCCCAGCTGTTCCAAACGGACAGCTTCAAGCGACCTGACGGTATTGTAAGCCGTACAGCATCCGCGTATGGTTCGGATATTTACAACAGTAAGTATTTACCCAAAAATAGTGAAAATGGCGTTACCCGTGCCAAATATATTACCTATCAAGGTGTGAATTACATTCCACGCGATAGTACACCGGATGATATGCTGTATGAACGAACGGTTCGAAAAAGGGAAAAACCTATCTCAGAATTGATTAAAGAGCTTGAGCAGGCCTTTACGGTGATGAAACGACATAACTCGTTGTCCTACTATCTCCCTGAGGATGCAGATAAGGAAGCTCCTACTCAGGTCGATCCACGCAAGGACTACGGTACTGCTCCTAATGCTCCAGCGAGCGTCAGCGTTAGCTACAGCGATGGAAAGGCCATAATCAGCTTTAGTCCAAGCGGAAACAGCGACGTCGTAGGATATCGTCTTTACCGTTCTACAGATGGCGGCAGCTTCCAACGGCTTGGCAAGGTTGTCATGGCTGACGGCTCCAAGGTGTTCTCAGACAGTCCAGCGGGCAGCAGCTCCAGCTACTACGTGACTGCCGTTGATGTAGGCGGACATGAGTCCGAGCCTAGTGCCAAAGCAAGCGCGGCACTTGTATTGCCGCCTGTAAATTCGGAGTCCCCGGCCGTTCCGGGTGCGGGAGAGGCAACAGATGTACAGCCTACAGAGGTTCCTACTGCTCCTGGACAGCCCCAGGCTAAGGCAGCAGGCTCTTCTGTAGCACTTCAATGGAGTGCCGGAAAACCTGCGGACGCTATTACAGGCTATAATGTGTACTACAGTGAAAACGGTGCGGAGCCCTTTACTAACATAGGCTCTACCACATCTTCCAGCTTTGAATACAAAGCTGGTAAAAAGCCGAAAGGCTGGTTCCGTGTCACTTCCATAAATGCAATAGGCGAATCGGCTCCTTCTGGAGCCGTCCGTCCATAAGCGTAAATAAAAGTAAAAGAGGGAGTCTCCTTAGCTCATATGGCTTTGGAGATTCCCTCTTTTACTTTTATTATGAATAGCATTTTAATCCTCTATGGTAGACAAATCCCCTGTAGGAAGGTTAAGCTCCCAGGCCTTCAGCACACGTCTCATAATTTTGCCGGAACGGGTCTTGGGCAGCTTTTCCTTAAATTCAATTTCGCGTGGAGCAGCATGAGCAGACAGCCCCTCCTTGACAAAGCGGTAGATATCCTGCTGTAAAGCCTCAGAAGGTGTGTAGCCTTCACGCAGTGCGACAAAAGCTTTAATGATCTCTCCCCGCACGGTATCTGGTTTTCCAATGACTCCGGCCTCCGCAACAGCAGGATGCTCCAGAAGCTTGCTCTCGACCTCAAAAGGACCGATTCGCTCCCCCGAGGAATTAATGACATCATCAATCCGTCCCTGAAACCAGAAATAACCGTCCTCATCCATATAGGCAGAGTCGCCGGACACATACCAACCGGGGAAGCGAAAATACTCCTGATACTTGTTCGGGTTGTTCCATATACGGTTCATCATCGATGGCCACGGTGTACGTATTGCCAAATGCCCCATCCGGTTAGGAGGCAGCACCTGTCCTTTGTCGTCCAGTATGGCAGCCTGAATACCTGGTAGTGGCTTTCCCATCGAACCGGGCTTAATCGGCAGCTCAGGGTAATTACAGATCAGTTGCCCCCCTGTTTCTGTCATCCACCATGTATCGTGAATGCGCTGCGTATACACCCGCCAGCCCCATCTTACCACTTCGGGATTGAGCGGTTCTCCCACGGATAACACATGCCGCAGGCTGCCGAGATCATACTTGGCAACAACCTGCTCTCCCGCGCTCATCAGCATCCGAAACGCTGTAGGAGCGCTATACCATATGGTCACTTCGTAACGCTCAATCGTCCGGTACCAGTCCTCTGGACTGAAGCGCCCCCCACGAATAACATTCGTCGCTCCGTTCAGCCATGGAGCAAAAATGCCATATGACGTTCCTGTGACCCAGCCTGGATCAGCAGTACACCAATACACATCATCCTCCCGTAGATCCAGCACCATCTTGCCAGTATAATAATGCTGAATCATCGCATTTTGTACATGATATACACCTTTCGGCTTGCCTGTGGAGCCTGACGTATAATGAATGATTAATCCATCCTCACGACTCAGCCATTCAGGTTCAAGCTCTTCTGAGGACGTAAGCATTTCCGTTTCAAAATCAATAACCCCTTGCTCTCGTTCGTCCATATCACCAACCACAAAAATATGTCGCAGCTCAGGAAGCTCCTCGCGTTTGATCCGCGAAAGAAGTGCAGGTGTGGTCACTAGCGCCACCGCCCCGCTATCCTCCAGCCGATCCTTGACCGCCGTCTCCATAAACGCCTCAAACAAAGGGCCCACAACAGCTCCAACCTTTAATATACCAAACAAGCTAATCACCAGCTCAGGTGAACGCGGCATGAAAATAAACACCCGCTCCCCTTTGCCAATCCCGTATTTGCGTAGCACATTGCCAAATCTGTTAGAGCTGGCACGAAGCTGAGAAAAGGTGTAAGCTTCATGCCGGCTTGCATCACAATACAAAAGCGCTGTTTTTTCACCACGGCCTTCTACTACATGTCGGTCAATGGCTTCATGTGCCATGTTCACCTTGCCTGTTTCATACCACGTAAAATGACGTTCTGCATCTTCCCACTGAAATCGGTTGTAAGCTTGTTCGTACGGGCCCATGTTGGATGTGGGAACTACAGCCTGGAGTTCTTCAATCTTCATGCATACAGCCTCCTCATAATATGATAATGAGAATTGCGCAGGACAAGATAGCGCTTACAAAAATCAAAAAGCAAATGCACTCTCTTTAGTTTAATATCTAATTTAAAACATCTAATTGTGAACATTTTATGTCTAAAACAGTATATCATAGATGAGGATGTGACGACCATCCTTTTCATTTATTTGTTTTTTTGTTATAAGTAGGGGATATGGAGAGCTAGCTGATGGTAAACAAGGAGGTCGTACGCATGCAGCATTTAAAACTGCACCACTTGGACACGCTGGATCATAACGGACAAACAATCTATGTAGAAGGACCGATTTCCGCTGATCAACTGCGTTCATTTGAAATGCATACGCAATTGGACGCCTTTCGTAAACCAAAGGAGCAATTCGACGCGCTGGTGGAAATTTCGGGACTGCCGGAAGGCAGAATCATCATTGCCCATGATGGGAAAACCCTTCTGGGATACGTCACCTTCCACTACCCGGATGAGTTGGAACGCTGGTCGGAAGCAGGCATGAAAGACCTGCTGGAGCTTGGAGCCATTGAGGTCGCCGACGACTATCGCGGACTGGGCTTGGGTAGTCGAATGATTCGGATTGCCTTTGAAGACGGACAGCTTGAATCCTATATTATTTTTACGACTGAGTACTATTGGCACTGGGATTTAAAGGGCAGCGGCCTTTCCGTATGGGAGTACCGCCGCATGATGGAACGTCTGATGAAAACCGTAGATATGGTCTGGTACGCCACGGATGATCCTGAAATATGCTCACACCCGGCTAACTGTCTGATGGTACGAATGGGAGAGGATGTCCCTCTCGCATCACGAGAGCAGTTTGACCGCATCCGGTTTGTGAGAAGATTCATGTACTAAAATGGCGCCCTTAGCCTAAATGCTTGAGCATGTACTCCACAATACGATGCGAGCGATGAGATGCTTCAACCGTAAATTCGGCATAATTAACGTGAGCCGATCCGTCGGCTTTATCTGACATAGAACGCAGGACAATATAAGGCACAGCGTTCATGTGAGCCGTCTGTGCCACCGCCGCACCCTCCATCTCGGTACAAGCGCCGCCCATTTCCTGATGCAATGCAGTTACCAATTCACGGCTTGCGACAAATTGATCACCAGACAGGACCTTGCCGACAATATAACGATCATCAAACGATTGGCAGGCTTGTTCAGCCAGGCGGACAAGCTCGGGATCAGCGGCGAATTCCGACGTATCCTGATAAGGGATAACCCCTCTGGCGTAACCCAAAGCCCTTACATCCATATCATGCTGCATACATGTGGATGAGATGACAATATCCCCAATGTTTAAATCCGGGTGTACTGCCCCCGCGACTCCCGTGAAAATAATCTGTTCTACGCCAAAACGATCAATCAGGATTTGGGTAGTTACCGCAGCATTGACCTTGCCGACACCGGATTTGCATACGACAACCTGTTTGCCGTGGATGATTCCTGTAGTGTAAGTGATTCCGGCCTTGATCGTCTTGCTCGCTTCCGTCATCGCTGACAGCAGCAATTCAATCTCTTCATCCATAGCACCCATTAGTCCATAAATCCGGCTCATTCTGTATCCCTCTATTCTTTAATGATGATTGTACCCACACGAAATATGTACCCGCGAAAAAAGCTCCATCAAAGGAGCTTTCGTCAAAAGAGCTTTCATCAAAATATATCCTGTTGAGCACTTCGCTTAATCTAGATAATTAACTGACAACCGCAAAATCGTTTCATGTGGCAAAATAACACGAGCATTATCCACATTTTCCTTTTTCATCAGTTTGGTCAGCAATCGCATCGCTACCGCGCCCAGATCGTACATTGGCTGCGCTACGGTTGTCAACTGAGGACGTACCATAGAAGCCATACGAATATTATCCACACTGATTACGGAAAAATCATCAGGTACTTTCAAACCTTCATCCTGAATGCTATGAATAGCACCAATCGCCATTTCATCTGTAGCAGCAAAAATCGCGCTTGGCTTCTTCTTTAAGCCCAGGAAGTATTTCATAGCTTCTACACCGGATTCATAGCGGTAGTTCCCGATTCGCACGAGATCCTCTTGATACTCAATTCCGGCAGTTTCCAATGCTCTCTTGTAACCTTGGAAACGTGCATAGCCGTTTGCAGGATCTTGAAGCGTACCACTGATCATTGCGATTTGACGGTGACCGTGGCGAATCAGTGTATTTACCGCATCAAAAGCAGCTGCTTCATGGTCGATATCGACTGAAGGGTAGCTCCCTTTTTCATCACTCGTTGCACACAGAACGATAGGAACCGCGGCTGTATGAAATGCCTGAATATGCTCATCCGTGACTGTGCCGCCCATGAACAGAAGTCCATCCACTTGCTTTTCAAGCAACGTATTGATGACACGAATCTCTTTTTCCTTCCGCTTATCGGCATTACACAAAATAATGTTATAGTGATACATATTCGCAATATCCTCAATACCGCGCGCAATCTCTGCAAAAATTGAGTTCGATATATCCGGAATAACCACGCCAACAGTCGTCGTCTTCTTGCTGGCCAGACCTCTAGCCACCGCATTTGGGCGATATCCCAATTGTTCAATCGCTTCGTACACTTTCTTACGTGTCTGAGGTTTTACGTTAGGATTATTGTTAACTACACGGGACACCGTAGCCATTGAGACACCGGCTTCGCGAGCTACATCATAGATCGTTACCGTCACATTCCTTCTCTCCATTGCCAATAAATTTTCAACCGAATCCTAGATCAACTAATTAGAACCATGATACGACAAAATACTACTTTATGCAACGATAGCACTTCATCACCTAGGTCAGATGATCGTGGAGTGCACCGGCTGTAATATTCGAATGGGATGTATGCCAGACAGCCTCTCCATCCTTGATTAAAATGGCCTGCGGCGATTCATGCTTTACCTGGAGCCGCTCCGCAGCCTCATTGGATACCGGTCGGTCTTCTACTACATAAATGATACCGTATTCAATAATTTCGTTGGGAGCGGCTTGCAAATAGGACTCCATTTCCTGATATGCACCTGAACTAATCGGACAACGCGTGCTATGTTTAAAGAGAAGCAACGGCTTGTCTGATGTCGCTTCCAGAGCCGTATTTAATTGTTGAACAGTAGTTATTTTCGTCATCGTCCCCATTGGATATACATTCCTTTCTGTGTCTTGTCGTATGGCCTATTCTCATCGTAACAAAAAGAACATGCAAAATCCAATGGTGACCATGAAAATTTTCATATTTTTTAGTTTTTTGTATTTGTAAACACCGATTTACTGGTAAAACCGGATAATTGAGCCAGTTTTTTCTCTACATCGTTCATCCAATCCTCATCTCCCAGACTTCTCGCATAACGATAAAGGTCCAGCAAGAGATTGATCCGAAGCTCCATTCGCTCCTCCAGAGAGGATTGCCAGTCCACATTGGGATTGTCCGCTTCCTCCAGCACCAGCTTACGGATAATCTCAGCCAGTTCATTGCTGCGAGCAAAGGAAATTCGCCGGGCCGAGGGGTTATCTCCTAGACTTTGAAGCAGCTCCTTGATGTCCTTCGTCACATGTTGCAAAACCTCACTGGAAAAGCATGACGGGCATGAAAATACAGGAACATGCAGAATTTCAACCTTACCAGCAAAAATCACCTTACGAAGTTCCAGTCCCATCGTTGTGCCGCATTGGCATTGCTTATGCATTTAACCACCTCATTACATAGAATCAAGCTATATGAGGATCTCATCAAATCCAGATATATCTATCTACTAGTCTATAAAAGCTTTGTTAACTCTATAAAATCTTTCATGCCTTGTTTTATTTCGACTTTATACGCCTCAAATCCTTCCACAGATTGAAGCCATGAACAAATTACCAAAGGATTGGTGAAGTTGTCGTTCATTCCCGACCGTTTTTTTTGTAGCTGAGGCAAATGGCGAAATTGCTTTAAACAAGGTAAGTCACCAATACAATCATGTTTGTTATGTGCTCCACGGAACTTTAATGGGATATGGACTTCGGGCGTTCTTTTTCTTAAGATGTAAAGGTAGAGATTACAATAACAGCAGTGTCATCATATGACGCGCGAAAGGATGGTTGGATGTCGAGACTTGCCGGAAAAAAGGTTATTGCTCTGGTGGATGAGGAATTCGAGGATCTGGAGCTATGGTACCCGGTTTACCGTGTTCGCGAAGAAGGCGCGGAAGTGCATCTAGCCGGTGCTGAAAAGGGTAAAAAATATATTGGAAAATATGGCGTGCCTGCTGAAGCAGAATATGCCTTTGAAGAGCTAAACAGCAGCGATTACGACGGGATTCTTGTCCCTGGCGGTTGGGCGCCTGATAAGCTGCGCCGCTATCCCAAGGTAATTCAACTCGTACAAGAATTTCACGCCGCACGTAAACCAATTGGACAAATCTGCCATGCAGGCTGGGTGCTGATTTCTGCTAAAATCTTGGACGGTGTTACGGTAACCTCCACACCAGGTATCCGTGATGATATGGAGAATGCAGGAGCGATCTGGAGGGACGAGCCTGTTGTGACCGACGGACATATTGTATCTGCTCGTCGTCCGCCCGACCTTCCACCTTACGGAAAAGCATTCTGTGATCTGTTAGCAGACAACAGCCAGAAATAAGAAAAAAGCACCTTCAAACCAAAAATATATTGGTTTGAAGGTGCTTTTTCGTCCTGATCAGCGGCTGTGGCTTTCGAGACATTGCACCATATTACTGCTGTCCAGGCCCAGCCGGAATACAGTTGACATTCGCTGCGGTCAGCTTGTCTTCGATCGCTGCAGCAGTAGACATAGCGAAGCAAGCCCGAGCGACCATCTTCGCCTCGGATGCAGTCGTATTCAGCACACGATGCTTAACCCGCAATAAAGATTGTGGGGACATGCTAAGCTGGTGTATCCTGAGCTCCAGCCAAAGGGGAATGGATCGTTCATCTCCAGCCATCTCACCACACACACTCACATCAATGCCTGCTTGATGTGCCGCTTGTGCTGTCATGCGCAGCATTCGCAGCACAGCCGGATGGTATGGGTGGTACATATGTGCGATCTGCTCGTTCATGCGGTCTACAGCCAGCACATACTGAACCAGATCATTCGTTCCGATACTAAAAAAATCAGCTTCAGCCGCCAATAGATCAGCGATCATTGCCGCGGCTGGAACCTCAATCATAATCCCGCGCTGAATGTTTGGATTGTAGGCAAGCCCTCTCGAATCCAAGTCCACCATAGCTTCCTTCAACAGAGCATCTGCCTGGCGGAATTCCTCGACCGATGAGATCATCGGATACATGACCTTGATGTTCCCTGCTGCACTGGCCCGTAAAATTGCAGTTAATTGAGTTTTGAATAATTCCCTTGAATCCAGACTGATCCGTATAGCTCGGTAGCCTAGAAAAGGATTTTCCTCCTCCGGCAATTGAAGGTAATTCAGCGGCTTATCTCCGCCGATATCCAATGTACGGATGACTACAGCGTGACTCCCTGCCTTTTCCGCTATCAGCCGATACACTTCATACTGCTCCTCTTCATTTGGAGCAGATTTTCGATCCATATATAAAAATTCCGTTCGGAACAGCCCTACTCCTTGAGCTCCATGCTTCAAGGCTGCCTCCAGCTCCTTAACGGAACTGATATTGGCCGCCAGCCTCAGTGAGGTTCCATCTTTGGTCACAGCTTCCACGGAAGCAAGTACCTGCAGCTGTTCTTTTTTGCGGCGCTGCTCATCACGCAATACCTCATAATGGTGGATAACCGTTTTTTCCGGATTCACATACACCTTGCCCAGGTCCCCGTCGACAATCATCATATCTCCAGTCTGGACAGACAAATTAAGATTGCTCTCCAGTCCCGAAACGAGCGGAATACCAAGCGCACGGGCCATGATCGCAGAGTGCGACGTTTTACCACCGTTCATGGTCACAATGCCTAACACATAGCTAGGATTCAAGTGAGCCGATTGGGAGGGTGAGAGCTCCTTGGCGACCAATATATAAGGCAGTGTGTCCTTGGGAAGAGTGACTTCCGGTGCACCCAGTAAATGCTTGAGCAGCCGGTTCCCCACATCCTTAATGTCGATCGCCCGTTCCTTCATATATTCATCATCCAATAAATCAAACATCGTCACAAAATGATCAATGGCTTCCTTAACTGCGACCTCGGCTGCCTTGTACTGACGCTCAATAATTCCACGGATTTCGTTCATGAACTCTGGATCTTCCAATATCGCAAGATGAGCATCAAAAATGCTGGATTCCTCCGGCCCTACCATCTCCCGAAACTCATCCTTAATAAACTGGATCTCACTTTTGGATGTGCGTATCCCTTCATACAACCGTTCAAATTCCTTCGCAAGATCCACCGCATCCATTTTTTGCTCAGGTAAATCCCACTCCCAGCTCGGCAGGACAAATGCCTTCCCGATTGCCACACCTGCTGCGGCGCCGATGCCTTCTATCATGTTTCTACCCCTCCAACATTCCTGTCATGCAGCACAACGGACATTACCGAGGCCTGACCTTTTTTCACTGTTTTAAACGGAGCAAAGCTCCATGACTTGACGCGATCCGGATTCGTGATAACCATAGGAGTCACCAGTGATGGAGCTTGCTCCCGCAGCGCCTGCAAATCAAATTTGATCAGCAATTGCCCCGGCTCCACCGTATCGCCTGCTTCTACCATAGCAGTAAAATTCCCTTTTAGCTGTGAAGTATCAATCCCGATGTGAAGCAGAACCTCAAGTCCCTCTCGTGTAGAGATGCCTAAAGCGTGCATTGTCGGATACAAATGCATCACAGTACCGTACACCGGAGATACAAGTTCACCGCGTTCAGGAACAAAAGCAACACCGTCCCCGACCAGCTTAGTCGCAAAAATTTTGTCAGGCACTTCATGAATCGGCAGCATTTTTCCATGTACAGGAGCATTGAACAAAATTTGAGGGAGATCACGCTCCATCAGCTTTGCAATTTCCTCACGAATCAGTTCTGAATACGTTCCGAATACGACCTGCAAGTTCCCCCCGCCCAGATTGATCAGCCCGGCCGAGCCCAAAGCCTTCATCGCTCCGGTATCAATCAGCCTGTCATTATGGACGGTCAGCCGCAAACGTGTGATGCAGGCCTCCACCCGCACTATATTTTCCTTCCCGCCAAGCGCTTCCAAAATAAGCGGAGCACTGTAAGGGATATTACCAGCCCAATCCTCCAGAACCGAACCCTCCTCGCGGCCGGGAGTTGGAATGCGGAATCGCCGGATGGCCCATCGAAACAGTACATAATATACAAGGCCATACGCCACTCCTACCGGAATCAGCAACCAGGCGTTATGTGATAGATGAAAATTAAGCACATAATCTATAAAACCCGCCGAATAGGAAAAACCGTGATGAATATCCAGTTCAAAGGTAAGCCACATCGCCAGCCCGGACATGACTGCATGAACGAGGAACAAATAAGGAGCAGCAAACAAAAAGGCAAATTCGATCTGTTCCGATACTCCGGTAAAAAAGCAGACAAGCGCAGCCGTCAAAAACGTTTTTTGTACCTTGGGCTTCAAATCTTCACGCGCTTCCTGAATGATCGCCAGTGCAATGGCAGGGATTGCAAACATCATAATAGGGAACAACCCGGACATAAAATAGCCCGCTGTTGGATCGCCAGCAAAAAATCGGGGTAAATCTCCCTGCACGACGTTACCTGACGGCGTTTGATATGTACCCAGTTGAAACCAAAATATATTATTGAGCAGATGGTGAAGACCAAAGGCCGCCAGCAGCCGGTATAGAATACCGTATATAAACAGTCCAAAGCCGCCCAAGCTCGATTCCAGACCTGCTATAAATTGCAATCCACTCTGAATAAGCGGAGCAACAAGCAGCATAAGTCCTGCGAACACAGCAGAGAACAAGCCAATGAGCAGCAAAACAAATCGGGTACCCCCAAAAAACTGCAGCACTTCGGGCAACTTAATGCTTTTAAAACGATTATAGGCGATCCCTGAAATGACCCCCAAAATGATACCAATGAGCGTCGCCGGCTGAATGATTCCGTTTCCAAATCTCAATGTGACTTGATCATATATAGCCATACCAGCCAGCGCTGCCAGTCCCGCCTGACCTGCCTGATTCGACATGCCGAGTGCAACACCAACCGCAAACAGGTAAGGCAAAAAATAAAAAATCCCGTGTCCCGCCGCATTAGCCATATCAGACACCATAGGGAATCCCCACGCGGACCAAGGAAGGCTGCCGAGACTTAGTAATATTGCAGCTGCCGGTAGTACCATCGTCGGGAGCATGACAGCACGACCAAGCTGTTGTAAGGATCCGAGCCAATTCATGGCATTCCTCTCCCTTCTATCCCTGATGGTAAGCTGAATACATACTTTTGTCAAAGCGATGATTCCGTCTGACAAAAAATATTTACTTACGCTTCTACAGGTAAAAATATCTTTATTGCTACAATACATACATTATATGGATTCCTATAAGTATAATATACTGTACGAAGTCCCCATTTCACACTAAAAACCTTCAACCCTGTGAGGCCAGGGAAGAAGGTTTTTGGCGCAGCTTTATGATTATCCTTTACGTACTGCCTGGGTCACCGAGTCCTCTACCTTAATGCAGCGATCCATAATGACCGTCATTCCATGCTCCTGTGCAATGTCAGCCGCTTCCTGGCTGATAATCCCCTGTTGAAGCCACAAAATCTTGGCTCCAATCGCAACTGCTTCACGCGCAACCTCTGCACAGTATTCACTACGGCGGAATACATTGACCAATTCGACGGGCTCGGGTACTTCAGCAAGACTGGCATAGCAAGTCTCCCCAAGAATGGTTTGCCCTGCTGCGGCAGGATTAACCGGAATAATCCGGTATCCCCGCTGTTGCATCGCATAAGAAACCATATATGAGGTTCGGTCTGATTTATCAGACAAACCAACAACCGCAATATTGCCTACTTGTTCCAAAATGGTTTTAATTTCTTCCCTGGACGGGTTTTCAAAAGCCATTCTGTCCCCTCCTGTTCACATTTTTAGTTTATTTTTATTTTACCCATTCGACCGAAGCACCAAGCGTCGTCAAATGGTCAAAATACTGTGGATACGATTTGGCGACATGATGCGCATCCTTGATCAATAGCGGCTTCTGCGCGCGCAAGCCTACAACCGTCAAG
>NZ_JH601056.1:312209-325011 GCF_000245715.1 Paenibacillus sp. Aloe-11
GACACGGTGATCAAAGTGCGCGTTAATTTCAACGCCTCCTTCGACACCCTCCGGTCTGCCATGGACGATGATCTCCGCTTGACGTTCTTCTACGCGAGCTCCGGCCTTGCTCAGCTCATTCAAATAATCGGTGATCCGGTCACATTCCTTGTACCGTAAATTTTCCACATTATAAAAACGAGACGTGCCTTCAGCAAATACAGCCGCAGCTACCATTGCAAGCACAGCGTCTGTCGCGGCATCTCCGTCAAACTCGATGGCCTTCAATCGGCCGTTCCCCTTTACGACAACGGTATCGTTCTCGTGCGTCAGCGGTACTTCCATCATACGCAGCACATCTACAATAGCACGTTCTCCCTGCTTGCTCTGCTCTTTTAGCCGATGGATGGTGACATCGGAATTTGTTACTGCAGCAGCAGCCAGCACTGCCGCACTCCCCGGATAATCCCCCTGTACAGTATACGTACGTGGCTGATAGGATTGTCGGCCAGGTACACGGAAAGACATGTAATCATCGCTTGCATGAATGACAATGCCAGCCTCCTGCAATACCTCCAGTGTCTGCCCAACGACCACCTTGGATTTCAAATCATGCAGCACTTCGATTTCGCTGTCTTCCTCCAATAATGGTGTAAGGAATAGCAACGCGCTCAAATATTGTGAGCTAACCGAGCCGGACACCTGAATTTTGCCGCCCTTAGCTTGACCACCCTGGATACGAATCGGCAACTTACCTTCGCGATGGTCCACCTTCACACCCAACTGGACCAGCGCATCGATGAGATCGTCATGCGGGCGTTTACCCAATGAGTCAGGATATGTATTAACGAAAGTAACATCCGGGCATAAGGATGCAATTGCCATCAAAAAACGAAGCACCGCTCCAGCATTTCCCACATTTAGTTCCTTCACGGAGCGAGGATGGCTGCCAAAGCCTGTAATAACTATCTTCTCGTCATCCTCCTCCAGCACTGCGCCCAGATCGGAGATACAACGACGCATGGCATCACTGTCTTCGCTATGGGCTGGATAATAAATGGTGCTTTTTCCATCCGCGAGTGCCGCTGTGAGCAGATAACGAGTAGTGTAGTTTTTGGAGGACAAGGCCCCAATCTCTCCCTGCAAGGAAGGAGTAGGTCTAACGATAACATCCATATTGTACATGCTCCTTTTCGATTCAAACCATCCTAGTTTACATTAATTATACAAGCTGTAGCATTCATTTCTCCACCAAAAAAATATATAATATTCATCTAGATCTGGCGGAGTTTAATCCAGCAAGTTGATTAGTCTTCATCTGTATTTAGGTTTAGCCTAATTGACAGCTAAGAGACAGCTTCGCTATCATACATAGAGAGTGTGATATTTCGCACACAATAATAACACAACGCAGTACCCATTTCACATCGGAAAAGAGGTCCAGCCATGACGCAAATCGCCCTGATTGAACCTTCTGAGCTTCGCGCACGCCTGCAAGCAGGAGAACAACTGCAAATGATCGACGTCCGCGAGGCGGAAGAAGTAGCGGAAGGCATGATTGAAGGTGCCAAGCACATTCCGCTCGGACAGCTTCCGGGCCGTCTTGAGGAAATTGAACGTACCGGTGAAATCATCTTTATTTGCCGGAGCGGTTATCGCAGCGAGCGGGCCTGCGAATATTTGCAGCAGCTCGGTTATGAAGGCTGTACTAACATGACCGGCGGCATGCTGCAATGGTCACAAGAACAGTAAAAAGCTTAAACGCGGTAACGCATTAAAATCTGTTCTTATCATACCACAGCGTTAAAAGGTTACACAATCCTCTCCACATGATCCCCTTTGACGCGCACATCAAAAAACGGAAGCTTCTTTTACCCGGTCGGGCCAAAAAAGCTTCCGTTTTATTTTATACTGCTATCCTTGTATATCCACCAAACCGTTCATTAGAACCATTGGTGATGGAATACGCCTTCTTTGTCCACACGTTTGAACGTATGTGCACCAAAGTAGTCACGTTGCGCTTGCAGCAGGTTTGCTGGCAAACGTTCAGTGCGGTAGCTGTCATAGTATGCAAGCGCACTGGAGAATCCAGGCACCGGAATACCTTGAGATACAGCCACAGAAATCACCTGACGCCATGCATTTTGGTAATTTTCTACTACGTTTTTGAAGTAGGAATCCAGCAACAGGTTTTTCAGGGCAGGATCACGGTCATAGGCATCCTTGATGTTTTGCAGGAATTGCGAACGGATAATGCAACCGCCACGGAAGATCATGGCGATATTTCCGTATTTCAAATCCCAATTGTATTCATCGGAAGCTGCGCGCATTTGAGCGAAGCCTTGGGCATAAGACACGATTTTACTTGCAAACAGTGCTTTACGTACATTTTCGATAAATTCTTTTTTGTCGCCGCTGAAGGATTCAACAGTAGGACCACTCAGCACTTTGCTTGCAGCAATACGCTCGTCTTTCATGGCAGACAGGAAACGGGAGAATACGGATTCGGTAATCATGGACAGAGGCACACCCAGATCCAGCGCGCTTTGGCTTGTCCATTTACCTGTACCTTTTTGACCTGCGGCATCCAGAATCACATCTACCATTGGTTTGCCTGTTTCAGGATCATATTTGGAGAAAATGTCAGCCGTAATTTCGATCAGATAGCTGTCCAGTTCGCCTTTATTCCATTCCGTAAAGATTTCATGCAGTTCTTCCGCGCTCACGTTCAGGACAGATTTCAACAGGTGATAAGCTTCACCAATCAATTGCATGTCACCATACTCGATACCGTTATGCACCATTTTTACATAGTGACCAGCACCGTCAGGACCGATATATGTACAGCATGGGTCGCCATCCACTTTAGCAGAAATTGCCGTCAGAATAGGCTCCACCAGTTTGTAGGCACTCTCTTGCCCACCCGGCATGATGGCAGGACCGTTCAAGGCACCTTCTTCACCACCGGATACGCCTGTACCAATAAAGCGAAGTCCTTTTTCCTCCAGCTCCTTGCTGCGGCGCTGTGTATCAGGGAAGTAGGCATTGCCTCCGTCTATAATAATGTCGCCCTTGTCCAGATGAGGCACAAGCTGTTCAATCGTGGCATCTGTTGCTTTACCCGCTTGAACCATGATCAGGATTTTACGGGGCGATTCCAGTGAGTTCACAAATTCTTCAATGGAGAAAGTACCCGTCAGTTTTTTACCTTCTGCTTCTTTGAGAAGATCATGCGTTTTTTCTGGAGAGCGGTTAAAAACCGAGACTGTGAAGCCTCTGCTCTCAATATTAAGGGCCAAATTCTTACCCATTACCGCCAGGCCGATCACACCAATCTGCTGTTTTGCCATCTGGTTCCTCATCCTTTGCAACATATTTTTTATTCTATATCGCCGCTTTACCGCATTACACTTTATGTGAATCGGAACACGCGCACTTCTATTTTAACGTTTTTGGTGTCAGAAGTGAACCCCTGTCTATTCGCAGAGCAAAACACCCCATTTTCATGAGGTGTTCAGATGTAAAGTACTACGCTTCCATCATCAGCAATTGACGGGATAGCGTTTGCAGGCGTTCCTGGCATTTCCCTGCTTTCGCCGTATTTCCCTCGCCCATCGCCATAAACAGCTTCTCCAACACATCATCTACTTCCATTTTGAGCAACAGCAACCGGGTTTCGCCTTCATTGGAGGTGTACATATCCTCCATTTCCTGTACGGACAGCACCGGTCCCTTCTGATAAATAACACGCTGCTTAAAGCCGGTTACCTCGACCAGACGAATGACCTCGCCGAACAAAATATTTTCCACTAAAATATGATGGTCCTTGACTCTTTTGACAATGGCATGACCTCGGGTGCTTCCAATCAGCTTCTCCAGCCACTCGGCCAGCTTGGCGTCGCGGATCACATAATCTCCAGCCAACTTGTAATGCCCTGTGCGCAATTGTTGAAAACGGAGCTTCACCAGCTTGCGCCCGGTTCTCACCGACAAAACCAGATACGACTCATCCTCGCTCCAGTACAGCGAATACCCTTCCGATATCAAATCCTTGATCAGATTATGGATATGCCGACGGCTAAACCGGAGCTCTAGATTACAATATTCTACCTCACAGCCCTTGTTCACGGCATTCCCTCCTTTTTCAAGTCCGATTCAAGAAGTCCGGCTACAGCAGCCTGCGGCTTTCCCGCTTGATCTTCCTTTGCTCTATTTTATACTTCATTTTATGTAAGGGTACTTGGTTATTTGACCTATTTTTATGAGTAACAGCGCACAATCCTACTTTTGCCTTATATGCTTGTACCGAGGCTGGTCTAAAGTCGGTCAAGCCCACGAGCATTATGCTATAATCGGACATAGTACGCCAAACGATATGGCTTACCCCAGAGATACAGGAGGAAACGGAATGACATTCAGTGGATTTACCGCAAAGGATTTTGAGGTTTTTGAAGTACCGGGGCTGGAGCCTCGCATGGAGGTGCTAGTTCAGCAGCTTCGGCCCAAGCTGGAGGCAATTGGCGAGGAGTTAGCCCCGTTCCTGACAGAATTATGTGGCGAGCCTATGCACGTTCACGTTGCCAAACATGCACGACGCAAGGTCAATCCCCCGATAGATACTTGGGTAGCCTGGGCAGCAAATAAGCGCGGATATAAGGCCTTGCCGCATTTCGAGGTAGGTATGTTTGCTTCCCATATTTTCGTCATATTCGCAGTCATTTATGAAAGTCCGAATAAAATCACGTTTGCACAGGCGCTTGAAGCCAACCTGAGCGATGTACGTTCCAACATACCGGGGCATTTTTACTGGTCCATGGACCACATGAATCCAGAAGGCACAGAGCAGCAACAAATGGACACGCAAGAGTTTCAAACCATCATTAACAAGCTGCAGCAGGTGAAAAAAGCCGAAATCATGTGTGGGCTCCGTATTGATCGAAATGACCCTCTGTCCAGTGACGGAGCAGCCCTGCTGCAGACGGTACGTTCCACCTTTGAGTATTTGCTGCCACTGTACCGGATGGCGTTTCCGAAAGAATAACTTCTGATAAATGCAGCCCTGATCCGCTTTTAAGAGCACAGTTCAGGCCTTAACAACAGTTTTTCTACGCGGACGACGCGCCAGAGCCAAATGGCAGCCGAACATAAGCAGCATCACGACACCACTGATAATAAATGGGGCTGTGTGACCTGCACGGTCCCATAGCACTCCTGACACGAGCGGACCGATAACCATACCCGAGCCTTGGAGCGTTAGAAAAAAGCCCCATACTGTTGCTCGTTCGCTTTCCGGGATCAGTTTGGCTAGAAATGTATTCCATGCAGGCAAAATGAGAGCATATCCCAAACCAATAAGCGCTACGGCTACGAACACAAACGGAATAGATCGGACGGTTGAGAAGAAAAACAACGTGATGCCGGCAAGCAAAAAGCCAATATGCAGAAAATACTCCGTTCCAAGTCGATCAACCAGCTTACCGCACGGAATCAGTGCCAGCACAGTCACCCCACCACCTGCAATCAAAAGTACGCTGTACAGGTTCGGTGAAATTCCGAGGTCCGTTCGTGCGTACAGCGTCAGTACCGGGCTGATCAGACCGATGACAAATGACTGTAAAAACAGAGCCGGATAAATAAGTGGATTGACGTTTAGCTTTGTTTTGAGCGTGCTGATCGTTTCCTTGATTCCTTTCCATAGTTGCTGCTTCTGCTTGATGGCCCTACCGGAAGACACTGCAGCACTTCGCTCGGGTTCTCCTCTATCCGTTGATTTGTTCGATCCGGGCAGCATGAGGGCAACCAGCAACAATACAATGCTGCATCCTATCAAAATCATGAACACCATTCCGTAAGAATGCCCATAATATGACATAGCAAAGTTCATAACAAGCGGCCCGAGCCCCGTCCCACCCATGGACGCAATTTCCAATGTTCCCATCGCTGTGCCGTTGCTGTTATTAGGTCCAGACATTTCGGTCGTTCCAGTCATGACACAAGGCCAGAGCGGAGAGGTGCCAAGTCCGAGCAGCAGACATGCTGCCACGAGCCACACAGGCTCCCTGAGCACGCTTAGCATAATGATCGCTACAAGTGTAAATAACAGCGCGGTCGACATCGTTCCACGGTAGCCGAGCCGTTCGGCCATCCAGCCTGCCGGCGCCCGAAACGCATTGTCGCCAAAATATTGAAGCGAAAAGGCCAAACCAATAATGCCCGCTGACAGCCCAAGTGTTTCCCCCATATATACCGGCAGGATGGCCACCAGTAGAGAACCTTTCATAAATTCGACCAAAAATACCAGCACCCATAATTGCGCAAAAAAAGGAGACCACAGCCGTCGTGGAGCTTTTTCCTGTCCAATTTGCCTCATCCGTCCCACATCCTCACCTTCGTTTTTTGAGTTATCAAGTCCAGGTTCTTCCACTACTCCACTTTTCCACAAATAAATGCATCCTTAACCGCTTGCATTCCTACTTCAAACTGCTATACTCAATTTTGTTCTATTATCAATTGCACAGGATTGTCGAATCCTGCATGAAAGGTTGTGACAACACTAATGAATCAAAGCAACACCCCGCTTTTTACTGCTTTGAAAAAGCATGCTCAGAGCAACCCGGTTCAATTTCACATCCCAGGTCATAAAAAGGGAGTGGGAGCAGATCCGGAATTTCGCGAATTTATGGGGGATAATGCCTTTTCCATAGATATGATCAACATCGCTCCATTGGACGATCTGCATCAGCCGTCAGGCGTCATCGAAGAAGCTCAAAAGCTTGCAGCAGAAGCCTTCGGAGCTGATTATACTTATTACAGTGTACAGGGAACAAGTGGAGCCATCATCACTATGATTATGTCCATTTGCTTGCCGGGTGATAAAATTATTGTACCCCGAAATATACACAAATCCATAATGTCTGCCATTATCTTTGCTGGTGCAAAGCCGGTATTCATATCTCCAGTCAGTGATGAGAATCTTGGTATTCACCACGGGGTTACAACCAAGTCCGTACGCCGGGCATTGGAACGTCACCCTGACGCCAAAGGCGTCCTTGTCATCAACCCGACATATTACGGTGTGTGCGCCGATCTGAAGGAAATTGTTGATCTCGCTCACAGCTATAATGTGCCGGTCCTGGTCGATGAGGCTCACGGTGTACTGATTCATTTTCATACTGATCTGCCGATGTCCGCCATGGAGGCGGGAGCAGACATGTCAGCTACCAGTGTTCACAAGCTGGGTGGTTCCCTGACCCAAAGCTCGATTCTGAATGTGAATACAAAGAACGGATACATTAATCCGCAGCGTGTACAAACTATTTTCAGTATGCTGACGACGACATCCACTTCGTATATTCTGCTGGCTTCGTTGGACACATCCCGACGTAATCTGGCGCTTAACGGCCATGAAATAGCTCAACGCGCTCTGGATCTGGCTGAATATTGCCGGGCAGAGGTCAACAAGATTGAAGGGCTGTATTGCTTTGGGAGTGAGATTCTTGGCACTGAAGCTACCTATGATTATGATCCAACCAAAATTACGATTCATATCCGCCACTTGGGCCTTACCGGATACGATGTGGAAAATTGGTTGAGAGATCACTACAATATCGAGGTTGAGCTTAGCGATATGTACAATATTCTCTGTCTGGTGACCCCCGGGGATACCAAAGAGGATGTTGAGATTTTATTGAAAGCTCTGCGCGAGCTGGCTTCTATACATTATTCTACAGGTCAGCAGCATGAGCTGATTGTAAAAATACCGGATATCCCGCAGCTCTCCCTCATTCCGAGAGACGCTTTTTACGGAGATACGGAAGTAGTTCCATTCAAGGAATCGGCTGGTCGTATTATTGCGGAGTTTATTTATGTATATCCACCGGGTATTCCGATCTTGCTGCCGGGAGAAGTGATTTCGCAGGACAATATTGATTATATTGTCGATCATGTGGAAGTAGGCCTGCCTGTTAAAGGGCCTGAGGATCGAACGGTACATCAGGTGAAGGTTATCGTCGAAACGGACGCCATTTCATAATGCCGATCTGAGAGCCCGTGCATGCAATACATGTTGATAGTCAACAAAAAAAGCCCCCATTCGGGGGCTTTTTAATGTCTTGAAGAGCTTCTAACAGCTGCTGTATCCAATTCTATTCGTATTGGGCAACAAGCTCGCTATATGCAGCTTCTACACGTTTCCATTCATCTTCGTCCTCAATATTGTAAAGCACCATTTCTTCGTTTTCTTCTTCCATACGAAGAATAATGCCATCCGCTTCAGGATTGCCTCGCTCCAGCAGAAGGGCGTAAACGTGATCTTCTACGTCAAAGGTCTCTACCAGCACCATTTCTACATCTTTACCATTTTCATCAGTTAGCGTAAGAACCATTTCTTCATGTTCGTGGTCATGATCGTGGTTGCAGGCTTCACCGTGTTCATGTTTGTGATCACTCATGGAAATACCTACCTTCAAATTGTTTTATTTTCCCTCGTATCGTAACATGATCAAGGATGCAGGTCAATTTGGGGTATGCCTAATTTATCGCTGTAATGACTTTTTCGGACACTAATGTATAGCTGCTGTCTTTGCTTTCTTTAATATAAAAACCGACACGGTAATTCCCTGCTGTTTTGAAATCATACGTAAAGTCACTGGTACGGAACCAAAAGTTATCCTTTTGTTCTCCTTTGATATCCTGGGACTGAATATCCTTTACATTGCCCGAAGGGTCGGTGATCGCTACCTTCACTCCGGAGATATCCGTTTTCAAGGTATCAATTTGACTAAATACATTGAATTTCACCTTGTTGCCTTTATTCACGTTACCAAACACAGTATCCCCCTTGAATAGGAACATATGCACGTTAGGCTGGTCGAAAACAACTTTCCCGCCAGATGGATCAAAATTTACAATTCCGTTAAAATCGCGAATGGGCACATACGTTTTACCATCAATGACAACCGCGCCATCCTTCGACACTTCTCCATTAATAATCAGTTGCACTTGGTCCTTGGCGGATTCCGCCGAAATGACGGTCCCTCCCATTATCGAAAAGGCCATCATTAGGGCCATCACTTTTCTGAATTTAACCACCACTTATCCCTCCATCGTTATCTGTTAAAAACCTGTCGTTGTACATTTATACCTAGCTCAGCCCCACAAGTTGCGCTGCACTCCACAAATTGTCCAAAATTTTCACATAGGCTGCCAAATCCTTTAGTTCCAGATGTATAGATGATAAAATACGACTGTAAAAGGTCCTATACACATAGCCTGGAGGGTGAGCCTAAAATGAGCCTGACGATACAAATGCTAGGGACAGGCAGTGCCTTTGCTAAGCATTATTACAACAACAACGCGCTGCTGGATAGCGGAGAAGGGAAACTGCTGATTGATTGCGGAACTACCGCTTCTCTGGCTCTGCACCAAATGGGCGTTCCTTTATCTGAAATTGACGCTATCTTAATCACCCATATTCACGCGGATCATGTCGGAGGTCTGGAGGAATTCGGCTTCCAGATGAACATTCTCCACCGTCGCAAGCCTGTACTTTATATCGCTGAACCACTAATCCATCCACTATGGGAACACACACTCAAAGGCGGTATGTCACAGCAAGGCATGATTGATAGGCTCGAAGATGTTTTTGAGGTAAATGTACTAACACCTGGTAAATCTGCTGTTTTAGTATCTGGTATCCAGGTGGAGCTCATCCCTACGCAACATATTCCCGGTAAAAACAGCTACTCGCTATTCATTAATGACCGTCTTTTTTATAGTGCGGATATGATTTTTGATCCTGATTTGCTTTATCACCTGGTGTATGAGCGAGGATGTCAGAGTATTCTGCATGAGGTTCAGCTGCAAGGTGCGGGAGAAGTTCATACGACACTGGACGAGCTGCTAAGCCTGCCACAACCTCTTCAAGAGCGTATTCACCTGATGCACTACAGCGATGATATGGAACAATTTCGGGAGAAGGCAGGGGTCATGCCCTTTCTGGAGCAGCAACGCAAGTATCCCCTTACCGAACTGGAATGTGCAAAGCAATAATGCCAATTATGGTCGAAGTGAATAACAAAAAGCCGCCAAGCCTTCCTACAAAGGATAGCTGGCGGCTTCCATATATTTTTGCGTTTGATAGTAGACTTAAGTTTTAGTGTTAAACCCCGGGTCAGAACAACGGCAGCTGATCCAGATTATTGGTAGGATCCCCATCGGCATCTCCGCGAATTCGTTTGCTTCCATCCTTTGCCTTGAACACATTTACGCCTGCAATTGAGCCTGCTTCAATCTCATTTAGTGCCTGATTGTAATCCAGAATTCGCCCGGTGGACGTCTGAAAAGACGTAAGATCGCCATCCCCGTTTTTGCGTACCGCCGTAATCTGTTCCCGTTCTGTATTTGCCATGCTGCATCGCTCCTTAGCCATAGTATAGTGGAGGAACTCTCATTAGCATGGACTCTGTACAGAATTTTATGCATCTAGCACGATCGTTTACAGCTTTTTGCGCATACGTACGTGCGGGATTCCGGCATCGTCAAAAGGTTCATCGGATATCGTCTCATATCCGAGCTTTTCATAAAACTTTTCAGCTTGGCATTGGGCATCCAACAGTGAGTATCTTAGCCCCAGCTCACGTGCGCGTTCTTCCAGTGCCAGTAGCAATACACGCCCATAACCCGCCGCACGATACTCCTTAAGCACGGCAATACGCTGCATTTTAGCAGTATCTTCTTCATAATACGTCAGTCGACCAGTAGCCACCATTTCACCATGGTCACAAATTAGCAAATGATGAACAGCATCTCCCAACTTGTCATAGTGA
This sequence comes from Paenibacillus sp. Aloe-11, assembly GCF_000245715.1. Taxonomy (NCBI): domain Bacteria; kingdom Bacillati; phylum Bacillota; class Bacilli; order Caryophanales; family Paenibacillaceae; genus Paenibacillus; species Paenibacillus sp. Aloe-11. Next base: position 323,015 of record NZ_JH601056.1, read on the forward strand.
TCAAGCTCCAGTTCAAGAGGCACCTTTTGCTCCTCGACAAACACTTTGGTACGGATCGATATCGCTTCCTGTAGCTGTTCCTCTGTCGTTACACTGATAATTTCTGCGGCCATTCTCTGCTCCCCCTATCACCAATCCAATTGACAAACCTGGTAAATTTGAATTATATATAAAAATGGCGACAAAATTCAAGTATCTTTATTTTTTTGCTTTACATATATGGTTAATACATGATATTATCTAGTAACCGCAGGACGGTAGCTCAGCGGGAGAGCATTATCTTGACAGGGTAAGGGTCATGGGTTCGATCCCCATCCGTCCTATACGCGAAAAGCCTTGATGATCAAGGCTTTTTTTGTTTGTTTAGGGATTAATTGCGAATTTTCTTAGGAAATCTTCATTCATTATACTTAGAAGATAAAAAGCCGACCTAAAAATAGGATCGGCTTTTGTGCGTATCAGTTTATCATTATAGCTGCTCTATATTATAGAAGAAATATATTTAATAAGGTATTGAAGCACCTTATACACAGAACCCTAGATTACGATATAAACAGCTCCGCTTTCACGATCAATCTCTGTCGGAAAAGCAGTCACACAACCGGTATCCGGTTCTTGCACCTGACCGCTGGACAGGTCAATTTTCCAGTCATGGAGCGGGCAATGGACTGCTGAGCCACATATCATTCCTTCGGATAGGCGTCCACCTTTATGCGGACAACGGTTTTCAAGCGCATGAACGCTTCCGTCGCTCAGGCGAAATAGGGCTACCTCTATATTGCGAATACGAACTGTACGGGCTCCCCGTAGATCAATATCGCTCAGATTGGCTACTCTGATTCTGCTGGTTGTTGTCGTGTTGATCTCCATTTTCTTCGGCCCCCTATTCCATTACTGAATTTAGCTCCGGTAGCTGCACAAAGTTTTTGAGCAGCTCTTTGTCATGGATGATTTCGCGCCAAGGATCAGTCGTCGCGCTCAGCGTCTCCTCAATTCTGCCTACCAATTCCTGTCTCGTCTCCGCATTCGCAAGCGCCTGCTTGATGGCTTCCAGTCCAACACGCTCTACCCAATGAGCTGTGCGCTCGCCCCAATTGGCTTGCTCGCGGTAATACTGCAGATAGGCGCCAGTCCATTCCATTACTTCATCCTCTGTTTTCACGGTGCAAAGCAGTTCAGACGCCCGCACCTTAATGCCGCCATTACCGCCAACGTAAATCCCCCAGCCACCATCGATAGCGACGACGCCTAAATCCTTAATCGTCGCTTCGGCGCAGTTGCGCGGACAACCGGATACAGCCAGTTTAACCTTGGCCGGGGCATTCATGCGCTCAAACGCCTTTTCCAGCCGGACCCCCATTCCCATCGCATCCTGAGTGCCGAAACGGCAAAAGGTGTTGCCGACACATGTCTTAACCGTTCGCAGTGTTTTCCCATAGGCATGCCCGGACGGCATGTCTAACTCGGACCAGATACCTGGCAAATCCTCTTTTTTCACACCTAGCAGGTCAAGACGCTGTCCACCCGTAAATTTCACCAAAGGCACATTATATTTCTCCGCGACAGTAGCAATTTTCTTCAGATCGGCAGGTGAAGTAACTCCTCCATAAATGCGGGGCACAACAGAATAGGTACCGTCTTTCTGGATGTTGGCATGGTATCTTTCATTCGTGAATCTGGATTCCTTCTCATCCTCGTAATTCAGAGGCCACACCATGCCCAGATAATAATTGAGGGCCGGTCGGCATTTGGTACACCCTTCAGGTTCGCTCCAGCCCAGCACGCTCATCACTTCTTTGACGCTCTTCAATCCCATTTCCCGGATGCTACCAATAATCGCTTCCCGGTCAAGCGTTGTGCAACCGCAAATGCCTTCTTTAACCAGTTCTCCTGTTTCAGCGCCTGTATACAGCTGCAATAGACCCTCCACTAATGGCTTGCAGCCCCCGCATGATGCGGATGCCTTCGTGCAGGCCTTAATCTCTCCAAGGCTCCGG
>NZ_JH601056.1:325021-379768 GCF_000245715.1 Paenibacillus sp. Aloe-11
ACACCCGCCTCTCTAATGTCACCCTTGGACACACCATTACATCCGCATACAATTTCATCATCAGGCATTTGTTCCAGCATCATGGAGCCATTTGCTTCTGATTGACCAGGATGAAAGCCGAGCAGCAGTTCTTTCTCGCGGCCAACTATCGACTCGCCACTTTTGATCAGTGAAAACAACTTGGCTCCATCAGACGTATCGCCGAACAGGACGGCTCCGATCAGTTTTTCTTCCTTGATTACGATTTTTTTATAGACGCCGCCAATTTCATCCTGATATCGAAGGGACCGCGTTCCCGCTTCGTCCTTATAACACCCTGCTGAAAACACGTCTACGCCCGATACCTTCAATCTCGTCGAAATGACGGAACCACGATAGCCCGGGGTCTCCATTCCCGCGAGCCGCTGGGCCAGCACACCGCCCTGTTCATATAATGGAGCCACCAGCCCGTAGGTGATGCCACGGTGCTCAGCACATTCGCCTACGGCGTATATGCCGGGGATACCTGTTTCCATGTAATCATTTACGATAATGCCGCGATTGACAGGAATTCCTGCCGACACCGCAAGCTCAATGTCTGGTGTAATGCCTACTGCCATAACGATTAGATCCGCTTCCAGCTCACTGCCATCGGCAAATTTCAATCCCTCCACACGGCGACGACCTGTGATAGCCGCCGTTCTCTTATTGACCAGAAAATTCATCCCTTGCTCCTCCAGCTCACGCCTTAGCATAAGGGAAGCGGCCTCATCCAGTTGCCGATCCATAATATATTCGTGAATATGAATAACTGTAACATCCATCCCCAAATTGAGGAGCCCCCTGGCAGCCTCTAGCCCAAGCAATCCGCCGCCGATAACGGCTGCTTTTTTGTGCGTCTTCGCCGTCTCCATCATCGTTTCGCAGTCACGGATATCCCGGAAGCCGATAACACCCTCCTTATTTGCTCCTGGAAGCGGCAGGATGAAGGCGTTGGAGCCAGTGGCCAACAGCAGCAAATCATAAGGGACGCATACACCGGAGCGGGACGTCACCTGCTGCTTGTCTGTGTCAATCTCTGTGACAGGATCACCTGTAAACAACCGGATATGATTTTCTTCATACCAGCTCCAGTCGTTGATGACAATATCCTGCAAACCAGCTCCTCCAGCCAAAACGGAGGACAGCATGATCCGATTATAATTCGGATGGGGCTCGGCCCCGAATACCGTAATGTCATAGATGCCCGGAGCGATCTTCAGTAAATGCTCAAGGGTGCGTATTCCCGCCATTCCGTTGCCGACCAGCACCAGCTTTTTTTTATGGTTCATCAGACCTCTCCCCTTCTATTCATATCCTCAAAACATAAAAAGCCTGCTTCACATAAGGGGATTCAAAATATCCCTCCATATGCGAAAACAGGCTCCATTGCCGTTTCATTGAATACGCCGTTGTATCCATCTGAGTATGGAATTAAAAGTACTGTAGCCAATATATAATGATTCAAGTTCGATGTCAATATTCCTTACGTATTATCTTTAAAAAATGTATTTTATCATCATGTAACATATTTATGACGTATAAAATATCACCTTTTCATAAAATTTCGATTGATTTTCAGATGAAAACACGCCAAAATGGATTAAAAGTCTGTTTTTCTTTCAAAATGTTCAAAAAACGCGTAGTTAAACCGAAAACACATGTCAGGTTTGTTATCAAGGAACACTTCTCAGCATCCCCATTGCTAACTATCCTTCATGTCGCAGAAAGGAGGAGCCCGCTTGCGTTCCTTGTTGGTAATTCACCCACATTCAGAGCATGTATCCGGAGAGGCTCACGCCGTTTCCTTACGTCAGGCAGGACCTGAGCAGCTTTTGGAGTCCAACGGATATTTGACACTACCCTGCCGTGATGAATCTGAAATCAAGCAGCTGATTCATGGTGCAGATGCGGCGGTGCTGAATATACCTGTCGGCACCATCAGCGCATGGTCTACCAAGCTGGAGCAAGCCAAAGCCATTCCACTGCTCTGGTGGTGCAGCGCGGAATCTGCTCTGTCATCGACGGAATTCTGTGAAGCCAATGTTCCCGTCGACGGCATTTTAACCCCGTCCATGGCAGCACATGAGCTGAATTGGGCTCTTCACTTTAGCGCCAAACGCTTTTTCGAACGCCAGCACTGGCTCAGTGAACGCAAACAACTGACCGCTCGGCTGGAAGAGCGCAAATGGATTGACATGGCCAAAGGCATACTTGGTGAAGTAAACGGCATTCCAGAAGCGGAAGCATACGATCTACTGCGAAAAAAAGCAATGAATGAGCGCAAACGGATCGTTGATGTGGCCATCTCCATCGTCAAAGCACAGCAAATGCTAAAGGCATAGATTTGAAAGGGGCGTTCATATGAACATGATGGAAATATTAAAAGAAGTTGGACGCGGCAAAAGAGGCGCCCGGGATTTGAATTACGCCGAAGCCGAAGCCGCTGCCGAGCTTATTATGACCCGCTCGGCAACGCCTGCACAAATCGGAGCCTTCTTTGCCGCAGAACGCATCAAAATGGAGAGCATCGCCGAGTTGGAAGCATTCGTTAACGTCTGTCGTAAATACGCCCATCGCTTCCAGATGCAGGAAGGCATAGATTTCGCAGGTCCCTACGATGGCAGAAAATCCTCATTTATCGCTACCTTCGCCACCGCTTTTCTAGTCGCCGCGCACGGGGTCCCGGTGACGATGCACGGAAGCGCGCCCCTTCCTCCCAAATGGGGCATTACACTCCCCCTTTTGCTGCAGGAAATGGGGGTGGCGTCTGAAACCATGACACACGAAGCCGCCACTCACGCGGCAAGGCTGACAGGCGTACTGTTCGCAGCCTCTGAACAATGGTGCTCACCTCTGAGAGAGCTGCGTACCATCCGCGAAGAGCTAGGGCTCCGCACTGTGCTGAACACAGCCGAGAAACTGGTTGATTACGGTGCTTCTCCGTATATCGTATTCGGCGTTTTCCACAATACAGTGTTCGACAAGATGGCGCAGCTGATGCAGCAGCTGAATTACCGCAGGGCTCTGATCGTCCAGGGTTGCGAAGGATCGGAGGATCTGTTCATTGACCGACCAACCCGAACCTACCTACTTGCTAACGGAGAGGTATCGCTGCAGGTTATCGACCCGGAAATGTACGGGTTAGATTCGGTGGTACCCGAGCTTAACTGGACCCCTGCTGAACAGCTGCGTATAACGGAGGAGGTATTACAAAGCACAGCTCCTCTAGCCTTTTCGAATCAAGTACTGCTCAACGGCGCAGTCCGACTATTCGTTGCAGGCCGAGTCAACTCTATAGAGGAAGGCTTGTACACCTGCAAACCATTGCTGGAAAACGGGGTTGCCTGGGATCTGTATTGTCGCTGGCGTGAAGCTATGCTTACAAACGAAATGAAAACAGGAGCCATCTTATCCGAACCCCGACTGCATTGATCGTACGAGCATTACGCAATCTAGCAATTGTAGAACATGAATTGAACAGGTCAAAAGGCCGGCTCCTGACTCAGGGGCTGGCCTTTTATGCATAAAAGAAATTCCGTAGAACTAAAGCCATTCACCACGATCTGCACTAATCGCGACTACAGGCAGGTGGAGGGGACGGATGTGTACAGCAGCCGTTTTGAAGCCCGGCATTCGGCAGAACGGATCAAGCTCTGCTCGGGTCGCCTGGTTTACATTTTGCACACCGCCCCAATGCATAGGTACGAAGAGCGTATCTTCGCGGATATTCGGTTTGATCCGGCTGCGCACGGTGAAGCTTCCTCGCTGTGACGTGATTTCTACCCATTCCCCGTCCCTGATATGCCAGCGCTGCGCTGTACGTGGATGAATTTCCACAAAGTTCTCAATCTCACGCGCGGTTAGCGACGGACTCCTGCGCGTTTGTACACCTGTCAAATAGTGAGCCAGCACGCGGCCGTTTGTCAGAATAAGCGGGTATTCCTCAGACGTCTGCTCTCCAGCTCCACAACTTTCAACCACCGTAAAAACGGCCTTTTGATCAGAGAGGGCAAAGCTTTCCCGAAACATCATATCCATACCTGCTTCGTCCGGTGACGGGCATGGCCAATATACGCCTTCCTCACGACGCAGCCTGTCATAAGTGATTCCGTAATAATCGGCAGAACCGCCTCGACTGGCAAGTCGCAGTTCTTCAAAAATATGCTCAGCATCCTTATACAAGAAGTAGCTTCCCCTGTCCAGCCCCGCAGCTATTTGACATAAAATACGCCAGTCATCTCTAGTCTCGCCCGGAGCAGGCCGGGCTGCTTCCCGCAACAGAACGCGCCCCTCCAGATTGGTCATCGTCCCGGTATTCTCCAGATAGGAGGTTACAGGCAAAACAATGTCGGCCATCCGTGCCGTTTCAGTAAGGAACATATCCGCCACAACCAACAGCTTGAGTTTTTTCAGCCCTTCCTCCACCAGTCGGGCATTCGGATTGGATACGACAGGATTAGAGCCCATCACGAACAGCGTCTCGATTTCTTTCTGATGAACGAGCTCCATCATTTCATAGGCCGATACTCCTTTTCCCGGCAAACTGTCCGGCTCAACTCCCCACACAGACGCCACGTAGGCCCGATCCGCTTCATTCTCAATCGATCTGTAGCCGGGGAGCTGATCTGCCTTCTGGCCGTGTTCCCGTCCCCCTTGTCCGTTACCCTGACCCGTGATGGCCCCGTACCCACAGCCTTCTCTGCCAATCTTGCCGGTAGCCAGCACCAGATTAAGAAAGGCACGCACTGCCATATGTCCATCTGTATGTTGCTCGACCCCTCTGGCAGTAAAAATAATCCCCGTCTTTACACCACCAAAAGCGCGCGCGGCCTGCCGGATCACCTCCGGCTCAATTCCGCACAGCGCAGCTGATTCGTTCAGATCTACACCGTTCAAATGAGTCAACAGTTGCTCATACCCATGGGTCCGCTTGCGGACAAACTCTTCATTCACTAATCCCTCGTCCACGATGACCTTTAGCATGGCGTTGGCCAGCATCGCATCTGTACCCGGTCTGATTTGTACATGCAGGTCGGCAGCAGCCGCCGTTGGAGTAGCACGAGGATCAATGACGATGATATACGCTCCGTTCTCCTTGGCCTGGTGAAAATAAGGCATGAGTGTCGGCTGACATTCAGCAATATTCGTACCTGCGAGCACAATACACTGTGCTAGCGGAATATCTGCCAGCCTGCAGGTCAGTCCACGGTCAATACCAAACACCTTGCTCCCAGCAGATGCAGCGGCCGACATACAGAAGCGGCCGTTGTAATCGATATAGCGCGTACCTACAGCCACTCTGGCAAATTTACCAAGTAAATAAGCCGTTTCATTGGATAGCGAACCACCTCCGTATATGCCGATTGCATCTGGCCCCTGTGTGGACAGCGTTGAAGCGAGACTTGTGGCGACAGCATCCAGCGCCTCCTCCCATGTAACCGGCATAAGCTTGCCTGCTTTACGCATAAGGGGCCGCATCAGCCTTTCTGGATGGATTGTATGCTGATATGCATTCATTCCCTTGACGCACATTCTGCCCTGCGAGGCTGCGTTAGGTTTCCCTTCCGCCCTGTACACTGTACGGGTGACACCAGCAAGTGACTCTATATCTGTGCTAACGGTCATCTTGCATTGCACGCTACAAAACGGGCACTGTGTATCCATCATTAAGTCTCCCCCTCTCCATTCTTCACAACTTTATTGTCTGCACGCGTACAAATGGATCGCCACCATTCCTGCTTAACCAGTTACCCTCTCAGCTTTGTCGACGCACAAACTGCCCGCCAATTCACTTCGAAGAGCTGCGTCGAGCACGTTCTCCCGCAATACCAAAATGTCAGTCCTTTCAATCCATTCCCACATTTTCTCCCCATACCGTGCGTTATACCGATACATTTGCAAGCAAGCCGCAGCCATCAAGACCGCTTCTTCCATGTTCTCTTCCACACCAATCAGCCGTCCCTGGCGAACCGGATGCTCCGCATGACCACCAGCATAGACCTCCCACCCTGCCGGTGATCGGGAGAGTCCAATGTCGTGGACAAGCACACCTCCGGGATATTCCGGGCCCGGGCAAACTGCAACTGCAATCGGTGCTGACAATGCGCGTCTCCCCCAGACAGCTGACAGTCGTTCTTTCAGCCAGGCTACTTCTGCAAAAGCCTCACCGTCTATCTGAATGGACTCGGAAATCAACTGACTCTCGCCATTCAGATCCATAAAATTCACAAAACGCAGACTCGTAGAGGCTGATTCTCCGCCGTGATGTGCGGCGGCCTGGATCGCAACATCTCCAACCCATTGACCTGACACAGACCTGTCCCGCAACCCAAGGGATTCCAGGTAAAAAAGTACAGCCGGACGGCATAATCCACACCCCTGCTGTCTGGTCCAACTGAGACGGGACACAACTTCCACTGGAGTCCGACATTGTGCGGTCATCATGGCTGTCTTGAGCGAATCATGATCGTAGTGCGTACATCCGCACACAGGAACAGCTTCTTGGACAGTCGGAGCAGCTACAGCTCCTGAAATTCCCGATAGGGACGAACCATTTTTGAGCAGTGCAGCCACCAGCGGCCGACACCCACCACAGGAAGCGGATGCCTTGGTCCGACTCTTCACCTCTTCCACGGTTTTTAGCTTATCTATAGTGATCGCTCGTAAAATAGTCCCCTTGCTCACGCCGTTGCATGCGCATACCGTCTCCTCATCCGACAGCTTGGCGGCCTCTTCCTCCGCTCTGCTTACACCTTTACCTTTATCTTGTGTAGCAAGCTCTGCAACAGGTGCACCTCGTCGTACCATTCCAAGCAGCGAGGTACTTTCCGCCGTATCTCCAAACAAAATGGCGCCAGTGACCATGCTATTGCGCATCATCACTTTTTTGTAAATCCCCCGAGTACCGTCATATTCCATTACTGCCGTCTCGTTTCCCTCTTCACGTATGTCTCCTGCGGAAAACACCTGAATCCCCGCAACCTTGAGCTGTGCATACGGAACCGACCCCTCATAGGGAGCCGTTTCACGGCCACAAACGACCTTTGCCAATACTTTACACTGCTCATACAATGGCGCCACCAGCCCATATGAAATCCCACGGTGCTCAGCGCATTCACCGACTGCGTAAATACCGGAAATACTTGTGCGCATATAATCATCCACGACAATAGCATGGTTGACTTTCAGACCGCTGCCCTGCGCTAATTCGATATTCGGCCGGATACCAACCGCCAACACAACCAAATCCGTCTCCAGCCTGTTCCCGTCCGAAAACATCAGTCCCTGCGCCCTGTTCCGCCCCATAATATTGACCGTTTTCTTTGCCAAATGAAACCGCATCCCCTGCTGCTCCAATTCTCTTTGCAGAAGAACAGCCGCTGCCCGGTCAAGCTGCCGATTCATAAGATACTGTGCATTATGGACAACTTCGACTTCCATCCCCAGATTCAGCAGACCTTGTGCGGCCTCTAAGCCCAGCAGTCCCCCTCCAATGACCGTGGCCTTCTCGTACGTTTTGGCATACTCAGCCATGGTTTCACAATCACCCACATTTCGAAAAGCGATGACTCCCTGTTTCCGGGCTCCGGGAATGGAAGGTATGAAGGGCAACGAGCCAGTTGCCAGTATGAGCATGTCGTATGGTTCTTTAATGCCTGATTCCGTTTCCACCGTACGGGCTGCAATATCAATGCCACAGACACGTTCGCCAGCGTACAGTCTTACTCCGTTCTCTTCATACCACGCCCAGTTATGAGTAACGATATGTTCGAATGAACTTTCATCCTGCAGCATTTTGGACAGGAGCACTCGGTTGTACCCGGGACGGGGTTCTGCACCAAATATCGTGATTTGGAACTGATCCGGCTCGAGATCGAGTATTTCCTCTACACATTTGATACCTGCCATACCGTTGCCGACGATGACCAGTTTTTTCATCATAACGAACCAGCCCCATTCTCCACATAAAATAAGACAGAAAAAGCCCTTCTCCATTCAAAGGAAAAGGGCGCCGTTGCCGCAAATGCCGACACACCGTTGTGCCGATATGTACCTAAGATTAATGAATTGTGAGCATTATGTCAATATTCAATACATATATCCTGTACCTTTGTCTTTATCTTATTTATTTTTTTCTTTTTATGTTATGTATATTGACATTTAAAGAACCATTTTTTATAATCTGGATTAAAATCACTCGAACGTGATCATACCTGATTGACGCACAATGAGGTGTGTCAACTACGGCAATGAAGCCGCAAATCATCCCCAGGCACCATGCAAGGGAGATTTGCGGCTTTTCATGTTCAACATTACATTGGATGGAATGAACAAAAAAAGTTTCTGGCAAAGCGGACACAAGCCCACGCTATTTGGCGCCTTCCTGTATTTTGATATCAGCTTTATGATATGGGGGATGATCGGGCCTCTGTCTGTTGTCATTGCTAATGACTACCCCATGGACCCTTTACAAAAAGCCAACCTTGTCGCTCTTCCGGTACTAGGCGGTTCCCTGCTGCGGCTCGTGCTTGGCTTCATGTCAGATTATATCGGTCCAAAGCGCACCGGGCAGATCGGTATGCTTGTGACATTCATTCCTCTCCTGCTCGGCTGGTTGTGGGTTGATTCGCTAGATCAGCTGTACATGGTCGCCCTGCTGCTAGGTGTAGCCGGAGCCTCATTTGCAGCTGCGCTGCCATTAGCAAGTCAATGGTATCCCAAGGAGCATCAAGGCTTGGCTATGGGAATTGCCGGTGCCGGCAATAGCGGTACCGTTCTCGCGACCCTGTTCGCTAATCGCCTCGCACAGCATTTTGGCAGCTGGGAGGCCGTTTTCGGATTGGCCATTATTCCGATCTTCGTCGTTTTCATTTTATTCAGTATTTTTGCCCGCAACAGCCCTCACCGACCGGCACCCAAACGTCTGTCTCAATACGCTTCAGTGCTTAAACAGGGAGATGCATGGGTATTCTGCGCTTTTTACTGTGTGACGTTCGGCGGGTTCGTTGGGCTTTCTAATTATTTGACCATTTTCTTTAATACCCAATACGGGCTCTCTGCTGTACATGCTGCCGATTTTGCAACCGTTTGTGTGATTGCCGGGAGCTTCTTCCGGCCTGTGGGCGGCTTTTTGTCTGACCGGATCGGGGGGTCACGCATGTTGATGTATTTGTACGCTGGAGCCGGGATCATGCTCGCGGGCATTGCATTTCTACCGCCGCTTGCCCTGGTTGTAGTGCTGCTTTTTGTAGGCATGATGTGCCTTGGCGCTGGCAACGGCTCTGTATTCCAGCTCGTGCCGCAGCGGTTCGGAAACGAAATTGGGCTCATGACCGGCATTATTGGCGCTGCGGGTGGCATAGGCGGATATTTTCTACCACTTATTCTCGGCAATCTGTACAAATTAACGGGTTCCTATATGCCGGGTTTCATCTGTCTGAGCCTGATCACCTTCTGCGCTTTTGCTCTCGTCATCGTAATGCAGCTAAAATGGCGCAACAGCTGGATGCGCCCTCCTGCTCCAGCTACTGATGAAGCCGCCCGCCGTATCGGGGAATTAAAGGTTGATGTCCATTAACGTATCGGGGAATTAAAGGTTGATGTCCATTAAAGTTATCTTTTTTAGTTCAACCCATATGCTTTAACTTCAATGATATAAAATTGAGGTTAAGGCTATTTTTTTATTTTACTTTATTGAATTTTCATAATTTTCATAATTCTTCATATGAAAACACTTATATAACCATTTTTCACACAACATACTGGTTCACTTGAGTTAAAATAAAGCGTATACTTGTTCACGCAATGTTCAAGGTTTTACGAAATGTAACTTTTTAGAAAGAAGGAATCAGAATGCGTGCTTTTCATCTTACTGAAGATGGATCTATCGAAACCGGATTAACTGGAAAAGAACTGCTTGCCAACCCACTGCTGAATAAGGGAGTGGCTTTTACTCTTGAAGAACGGCAGCAGCTTGGACTTGACGGTCTGCTCCCTCCTACCATATTAACCATTGAGGAGCAGGTTCAACGGGTATATGAGCAATTCCAGAGCCAACCGGACAATTTACGCAAAAACGTCGCTTTAAATGATCTGTTTCATAGAAATACCGTCCTGTACTATCGTTTGCTCTCTGAGCATCTGAGCGAAATGCTTCCAATTGTTTATACGCCAACGGTTGGTCAGGCTATACAGGAATACAGCCATGAATATCACAAGCCCGGCGGTATGTATTTATCTATTGATAATCTCGCAGGAATTAATGATGCTTTTAAAAATTTGAACTTGGAACCTGATGATATCGATCTCATCGTAGCCACAGATTCCGAAAGTATTTTGGGTATTGGCGACTGGGGAGTCGGGGGAATTAACATCTCTATCGGCAAGCTTGCTGTTTATACAGCTGCTGCGGGAATCGACCCTAGCCGAGTACTGGCAGTCGTGCTTGATGCAGGTACAAACAACGAGAAGCTGCTGGAAGATCCTCTATATATGGGGAACCGTCATAAGCGTGTTCGCGGAGAGCAATATGACCAATTTATTGATACCTACGTTCAAAATGCGCTTTCTTATTTCCCGAATGCTTTGTTGCACTGGGAAGATTTGGGCAATGTTAATGCGCGCAATATTATCAACAAATATGGAAGCAGTATTTTGACATTCAATGATGATATTCAAGGTACTGGCGCAGTTACGCTCGCAGGCGTTATGTCCGGTGTTCAATTGTCTGGAATCCCGCTGAGCAAGCATCGAGTTTTAGTCTTTGGGCCGGGAGCTGCCGGCATCGGTAATGCAGACCAAATCAGTGCAGCCATGATGCTGGAAGGACTGTCGGAAACCGAAGCAAAACGCAACTTCTGGGCTTACGATTACCGCGGCCTGCTCACCAATGAAACGGAAGGACTTTTCCCATTCCAGGTTCCTTATGTACGAGATGCCGCAGAATGCCGCGACTGGGAGCATGCTGAAGATGGCAAAATCCCTCTGCTGGAAGTCATTCGCCATGTGAAACCGACAATTATGATCGGAACTTCTGGTGTTGCCGGAGCATTTAGCGAGGAAATCGTGAAAGAGATGGCCAAGCATACCGAACGCCCAATTATTATGCCTATGTCCAATCCGACTCCGCTGGCTGAAGCAACTCCGCAAGATTTGATCCGCTGGACGGAAGGAAAAGCACTTATTGCCACAGGAAGTCCTTTTGAGCCGGTCATCTACAACAATATCAAGTTTGAAATCGGACAATCCAACAATGCTTTCGTATTCCCGGGTCTTGGTCTTGGCGCAATCGTGGTGAAATCGAAAGTGATTACAGACAGCATGTTCGCCGCTGCTGCCCATGCAGTAGCTGAAATGGTTGATTTGTCACAGCCTGGGGCTGCCCTGCTTCCAAAAATCAGCGAACTGCGAGAAGTATCTGAAGCTGTAGCCATAGCCGTAGCTAAAGCTGCAGTTCAGGATGGAGTAGCACGTCATCAGCCGAATGATATCGCGCAAGCGGTTCGGGATGCGATGTGGGATTGCAATTATAAACCTATCAGACAATATGGTCAGGAAGCAGTCTTGGTTTAAAAAATAATGAACAGCATCAAGTTGTACTTGCATACAAGCAAAATGATTATTTAATAGTAATTATTTGAAAGTGATTATTTAACTGGGGCTGAACTGCCCCCCGTCAAGTAGACAGTACAAATAATAAAGGCGTTTTAAGCGGCCTTGGTCCTAATTCCATCGGACTGAGGCCGTTTAATTTGGCTTGTAGTCGTTCGTAATTGTAAAAACGGATGTAGTCTCAATACATCTGCCACACGGGAGATGCTTTGGGTCAGTTTCTTGGCAATCTACTAGGCATACAAATACGACTTGACTCCTTGACCCGCAAATGCTTTCCAAATCACGAAGTTATACGGATAAGTCCAATCGATGTCGTACCCGCCCGTGATTTCATGCAGCCGATTGCTGTTGAACAGGATGGAGCCCTGCTGATCGAAAGCGACCCCGTCCACCCACACCATCCGGTCGTCCGACACGAGATCGTGGAACGTTTCGCTGTAGGGGCTGTACATCCCCACGCCCTTTCCCTCCAGCATCGTGTAAAAAACATTTCCTTGGGCATCGGCATGCATCCCATCCGTCGTGGTTCTTTTACTCCCTATCGCCTGCACGGCCCGCTGGATTTTTTCGGGCGGAGCCTGAAAATCCATCAAGACGGAGGTATCGATGGCATAAAGATTGCGTCCGGTCAGCGGGCAATAGTACAAGGTGGAACGGTCGGCGGACAAGGCGATGCCATCCACGCCGATGCGGTTCAGCATCGGCTTATTGTCAATGGCAAACTGAAAACCGGGAAGATCCTGTGTGCTGAATTGCCGGTCCAGCACCCGTCTGAGCGATCGCGTCCGCATGTTGTACACGATGATGCCGCCAGCCACCGGATGATCCGGCCAGCCATTGCCGGAATCGGTAATATAGACGAAGCCGTTCTTATTGTCGACGACCAGATCGTTCAAAAAAGAGGTCCGATACGAAGCGATCTCATCGGGAAGCGGGATGACGTCGATCATGCGGCGCGTATTCAAATCCCAGACAAGCAGCTTCTGCGAGCCTTCGGGCGAGGGGGCATAAGCGATTTTTCCTTGATCCAGCAACCAGATCCGGTTGAGCTCATCGATTTCATATCCCTGAATGGACCTCATCGCCCGCACATTCCCGGCCTCATTCCACTCCCAACTGGGAAAAGCCTCCAGGAGGGGGTTTCCGTTCTGGATAACAATTCTATTCATCGTGGCGGGAATGCCCGGGGCGAGACGGGGAACGCAGACGTAATAGTGCCCTTGCCGATCGACTTTGACGCCGACGAGGATCGCATTTTTCCAATACTGGCGGGCTTCAAATTCCTCCTTCATCCTGAGGTTCGGAAAACACCAATCCAACCGGCTCCAATGGAAAATCATATGAGAACGCAAGCGCATCCCCCCTTCAGACCAAAGTACTTCATTCCTATAGGTATATGGCCTCTTCCCCGCAAAAATGACCGGGTCTTCCCCTCCATTGAAGATTGGTTATTTGGCAGGAAAAGTTTTGTCGTTCTTTGCCATAAGTTTCACTGATAAGCATCCGATATTCTCCAATTTTAATAAATACCTAACATTTTGAAAGGTAATTGACGAAATATATAAGTAATAGGTCGTAAGTCGCACTTAAACTAAAATTTCTAATTCAAAGGAGAAGAGACACGTGAAAAACTTGAAGTGGAGTACTATGTCCTTTTTTGGTAAAAATCTATTAATTTCGTTTGTCAACATTGTATTAATAGGTGCTATTCTCATCACATCCAGCTATATTCTTCAAAAGAATATTTTGACCACCCAGTTGCAAGATCAGGTTAAAGTACTGACCAAAAAATGGGCAAATGATGTTGACAAAACAAAAATGCAACAAGCGTTAAGCGAAAAAGATTATAACGGTTCTGCTCAACAGGATTTACGCGAATTTCTCGATTCTATTCATACCTTGTATCCTAATGTTGCCCAAGCTTACATATTCGGCACAGAATTAAAAGAAGGAAATCAAACCTCCATTATTGGCATTCCGACCAACTTAGTCCAGTCTTTCCAGGAGTCGAAACTGAATATAGGCGATATGTATACGCTCTCTGACGCAAATGTAAAAGCTGTAAATGACATGCTTGAATCCAAAGAAGCGGCGTTAAGCAGCTTCTACACTGACGAATTTGGTACATGGACAACCATTGCTTACCCGCTTACAGATGAAAGCGGCAAAATCACAAGTGCGCTTTACTTTGACGTAGACGCAAGCTCTGTACCAGCCGGACTTCACAAGCTGCTTGTATATGGCGTTTCCCTACTCATTCTGTTCCTTGCTATCTTCTTGACGATTCAATATTGGCTGGTCAAACGCACTCTCTCCCCGATTCGCTCCCTGATGAAGGGCATTGAGGAAGTCAGCGAGGGAAATCTGAATGTAAAAATCAAGACAGGTCTGGACGACCTTGGCATCATCAATCAAAAGTTTAATACCATGATCAAACGTATTAACGATACCATGGTAAAAGTACAGGATACGACGCAAGAAGTTACGGAGTCGGCTCAGGAATTGCTAAGTATCAGCGAGCAAAACAGTACAAACACGAACGTCATTAACAGCAATATGAAAGAAATTGCCCAAGGAATTGAGGCACAAGACAAAGCTGCAATGGAAAGCTCACGGGCTATGAGTGAAATGTCTACGGTCGTTCAGACGATTGCAGGAAGCTCCTCTTCTGTAGCAGACGAAGCTTATTCTATGGAAAAACGCTCCGTTGAAGGTAATCAGATCGTGCAAAGAGTTTCCGCTCAAATGGATTCAATCTCCAACTCGATGGAAAAAACCGTTGTCTCCATTAATGCACTGCAAAGCCGTTCCAACGAAATCAGTAACATCGTAAGCATCATTACTGGCATTGCCAGCCAAACCAATCTGCTTGCACTGAACGCCTCCATTGAGGCTGCCAGAGTAGGTGAGGAAGGTAAAGGCTTTGCTGTAGTCGCGGGAGAAGTGCGCAATTTGGCTGAACAGTCCCAAGAGTCTGCCAGACAAATCGCCGAGCTGATTGAGGAAATTCAAAAAGAAATTGAGCAAACCGTAGAAGGTGTCAGCCTCGGCTCGAAGGAGGTCCAAATTGGACTGGAAGTCACCAAACAGACAGGTGAAATGTTCTCAGAGATTTTAAATGCCGCCAATAAAGTATCATCACAAATTCAGGAGGTTTCCAGTGCAACGGAACAGATTTCAGCCAGTACACAGGAAATGACAGCAACCTCTGACGAGTTATCCTCCACGATCAGCAAAACATCAGACAGCAGCAAGGAAATTGAACATACGATCGGAGAGCAGGCCCAATCCATGGCTGCCATCGTGGATGCCTCCGACAAGCTGTCGTCGATGTCTCGTGAGCTGGAGGAGCTTATTTCATTCTTCAAAGTCGACCGAAAAGCCTAAGGATGTGGCTTCATCCATCCGTCATAGATAAAAATAGAGAACCTCTATTCCGCATAACATGCGAATTAGAGGTTCTTTGACATTCCCACAATTAGTTTCAGACTAGTTTCAGATTCGTTTTAGTTTAGTTTAGAAATCCTTCCAAAGCGGAGGTTGGCTTTCCGTCAGCCTGCCAAGCACCTTTGTTGTAGCCCTTGTTGTAACCTGGGGTTGCAGCCGGCTCCCAATAAAATACCCCTGCGCCTTTGCCACCCCCGATGTTCCGCACCTTTGTTTTGATAGCAGCAATAAATGCCTTGGAAGCTGCGGGTTCATTATAATCCATCCCGATTTCACTGATGACAATGCCTTTACCGTATTTTGCAATGAGGCTATTGGCATTGGCAATCGTCTGGTCCACCTTGCCCTGCCAGTCAGAAGAAGACGGATACAGAGACAGCCCGACGAGGTCAAACTGAGCTCCATTGTCAATCAGCCCGCCAATATTCCAGTTTAACGTGGAACCGTTATCCCCGTTAGCCAAATGTACGATCGTCTTGGTGCTGCTGCTTACCGATTTTACTGCGTTATTGCCTGTATTGACGAGCCATGCATAGTTTTTCATATTCACCGAGGCTTTACCGTCATCCCAGAGCATTCCATTGTTCGTCTCATTGCCGATTTGTACCCAGTCTGGTGTTACGCCCTTGCTTTTCATCGTGTTCATAACATAAACCGTGTGGGACCAGACTGCATCCATCAGTTGTGTAAAGTTAAAATTGCGCCATGCGTAAGGCTTGTTCTGCTGGCCTGGATCAGCCCAGGAATCGCTATAATGCAGGGTCAGCATAACGCTCATACCCAATTTTTTGGCTCGCTGCGCCAGCTCTGCCGCCTTCTCAGCATTCATGTAACCGCTTGCATAATCGTTCATGTTAGGGTTCACCCATACACGAATACGTACCGAGTTAATCTGGTAATCGTCTCGCAAAATTTGCAGTACATCCCGACGGACCCCTTTTTTATCCTTCCAGGTCATACCTTGTGCTTCCATTCCTGCTACCCAGCTTATATCGGCTCCTTTGGCAAAAGCAGGGGCGGCTGAAGCCGTCCCCAACCCTGCAGAGCCGAACGGGTACAAAACACTGGATAACAAAATCAACACCGCAAATAGTATAAATCGGTTGCTTGTTTTCATAAGTCATCTCCTATCTGAATTTTGGAAAAAGTCAGCCCTTAGCCTTATACCATTTCTAATGTATGCGCTCTGTCTTGAGAACCTTGACAGCATAGTTATTCAATCGAAGTTTATCGTCTTCAATCACACGATTTTCCAGCATATCCACATAGATTCGTCCATCCAGTGTAATTTCTTGCGACTCATGCGTAAAATTCAAAATAAAAATATAATCGTAAACTCCATCAGTGCGAATCGCTGTATTTACTCCATGCGGCAACTTGACATGAAGTGCTTTACTGATTCCTTCACCCTCAATCAAGCTTCTATAAAAATGACTGTTGAACGATCCCGTGTTGCGTGAAGCGATGTAATAAGCTTTTCCCTGTCCCAAACGGTTCACCGTCAAGGCTGGACGTCCTGCATAAAAGTCTGAACCGTATACAGCCAGTACCTTTGCACCTTCCGTATGAATAAGGTCGCACAGCTCTACAGCCTCATACTCACCATTCAGATTCAACTCATTGCCCTCAACCGGCAAAATGCGATTTCGGTCGTGATCATGCAGTCCGTCGATCTCTTCCGACCATATTCCCAGCGTCTTGCGAAGCGGCCCCGGAAAGCCTCCGAGGAAGCACAAATCATGTTCATCCACAATGCCGGACCAATAGGTTGCTACAAAAATGCCACCGCTTTCAACAAACTTTTGTATTCGCTCACCCACACCGCTGCGCACCATATACAGCATTGGAGCTACTATAAGCTTGTATTTGGAGAAATCGGCATCCATATGAATGACATCTACAGGCACCCCCTGCTCCCACAATGCCAAATAATGCGCTTCGGCTGTCTCCTCGTATTTCACACCTTTATTCCGCGGCCCTTGCGAGTCGTTGACTGCCCAGCGATTCTCCCAGTCGAAAATAACTGCAGCCTCAGCAGGCACAGATGTACCGATAACCTCCTCCAATTTTTCCAGCGCATTGCCGACCTCTGTCACGTCTCCGAAAACCCGAGTGTGCTCATGTCCGACATGATCGACGACTGCACCATGCAGCTTTTCACTCGAACCGCGACTTTTCCGCCACTGAAAATATTGAACGGTGTCTGACCCGTGTGCTACAGCCTGTAAAGACGATAGCAGATGCATTCCTGGTCGCTTCAGCTTGCTGACCTCTTGCCAATTCGTCAAACTCGGTGTACTCTCCATGAGCATCCAAGGCTTGCCTCCTTTGATTGAACGAATAATATCGTGCATCATCGCTACCTTCGCAGCCTGACGGCTCTCATCACCTCCCCGGTCATGCCACGTCGGATAGCTGTCCCAGGATATAATATCCAGCAGATCGGCAAACTTCCAGTAATTCAGTCCTTCAAAAAATTCCATTAGATTGGTCGTGACCGGAAGTGTCGGGTTCGCTGCCTTGAGCGGCACAATTTCGTGTTGGATAAAATCTGCGGTCTGATCGGTCACAAACCGTCTCCAGTCCAAATTCATAGCATGGACCTGTGTTTCACCGTGAGGGGCCGGAGACTCGATTTGGCTCCAATCCGTAACCGTATGACTCCAAAAGGTCGTCCACCATGCGTGATTAAGCTTATCCAGTGTGCCATATTTATCCTTTACCCAGGTGCGGAATGCAGCCTGACAATAATCACAGTGGCATTCTCCACCAAATTCATTGGAAATATGCCAGCCAATGACAGCCGGATGATTCGCATAGCGCTCGGCCAGCTTTATATTCATGATGCGTACTTTTTCCCGGTATACTGGCGAGGTAAAACAGTGGTTATGGCGGAACCCGTGCAGGTTGCGGACACGGTTAGCCTCCACACGCAGCACCTCAGGATATTTTTGTGACATCCAGGCCGGTCTGGCTCCACTAGGAGTGGCCAAAAACGCATAAATTCCGTTCTCGGCAAACGAATCCAGGATACGGTCGAGCCATTCAAACGTAAATACACCTTCCTCAGGTTCCAATGAAACCCATGAGAATATACCGACGGACATCACATTACATTTAGCCAGCTTCATCAGCCGGATATCCTCTTTTAGCACCTCAGGATCATGCTGCCATTGCTCCGGATTATAATCCGCTCCATGCAGCATACGCGGAACTCGCTCACTGATTGGCGGGTATTTGAAAATGTTTGGATGCGACACTGTAAATCATCTCCTTTAGATCAATAGGGTTTACTCCTTGACAGAACCAAGCGTCATACCTTTAACAAAATACTTTTGTAAAAATGGATATACAATAAGAATAGGCGCTGCACCAATGAAAATTTGCGCTGCATTCACCGTCGTTTGTGAAAGCAATTCCATTTCTTTGGGACTCATACTCATAGAGCTCATGTCCTTCTGAATGATTACCGTTTGCAGGAAGGTAGCCAGTGGATAATCCTTGGCATTGCTCAAATAAAGCAGACCATCAAACCATGAGTTCCAGTGAAATACCATACTGAACAACGCAATCGTCGCAATAGACGGCAGGGATATCGGCAAAAATATACTAAACAAAGTCCGAAAATGTCCTGCCCCATCGATCAGTGCGGCCTCCTCCATCTCCTTGGGTATGCCTCTAAAAAAGTTCAGCATGAGGATGACCAGAAATGTATTGACCGCTCCCGGCAAAACAAGTACCCAAAAGCTGTCCATAAGATGAATTTTTTGAATAACCATATAAAATGGAACCAGGCCACCGTTAAAAATCATACTGAATACGAACAGCCATGAATATACGTTTCGGCTCCGGAATACAGATGTTTCTTTTGAAAGTGGATAAGCAGCTAAAAAGGTAATTAGCAGCGTCAAGCCAGTACCGAGCACGGTCCGGAGAACAGAAATCCAGATAGAGTGCAGAAAAATAGGATTATTCATTGTCTTCTTGTAGGCTTCTAGTGAAAATTGTACCGGCCACAGTCCAACCAGATTGGCGTCTGCTGCTGATTTGGCACTAAATGATACCGCTAATACATGAATCAGCGGAACGATACACATGATAGATAAAAGCACAAGCAGACAAATATTAAACACATTGAAGATGCGATATGCCGTTGTTTTATGATACATGACTCTCCCTCTTTCAGCCTTGTGGAATCAAAATATGCGGTAGCCTGCCCATTTGTATGCAAGTCGATAGGATATCAGAATGAGAATCATACTGATCACAGATTTAAACAATCCGATGGCGGTAGCAAAGCCCATTTCCCCGTTAATTAACGCTGTCCGATAGACGAACGTGTCAATAATATCGCCTTTTTGGTATACAAGCGGGTTGTACAGGTTGAAAATCTGGTCGAAGCCGGCATTCAGAACATTGCCGAGTGCAAGTGTACCCACAACCACCACCATCGGAATTAGCGAAGGCACTGTAATATGCAGCGTCTGTCTCCAGCGGCTTGCCCCGTCCATCTCTGCTGCTTCATACAACGAAGGATTAATCCCCGCCAGTGCGGCGAGAAAAACGATAGTATTGTAGCCAAACTCCTTCCATATATCTGATACGATCACCGTAAAACGAAACCAGTTATTGTCCCCCAAAAAGAAGATGGGCTGGATTCCAAGGCTTCCAAGAATGCGGTTCATAAAACCATCTGTCGAGAGCAAGTCAACCAGAATTCCGCCCAAGATGACCCACGACAGAAAGTGTGGCAGGTAAACCAGCGTCTGAATGGATCGTTGAAGTCCAACCTTGCGAATCTCATTCAGCAGAATAGCAAAAACAAACGGAACGAGCAGATTGAAAAACATCTTTAGTACCGCGATAATTAGCGTATTCCAGACGACTTGCAGACTGTCCTCCCGTTGAAACAGAAAACGGAAATTATCCAGTCCAACCCACTCGGAGCCAGTTATACCCAGCCAAGGCTTGTAATTTTGAAAGGCCATCACGATCCCGCCCATTGGAATGTAGCTGAATACAATTAAAAAAATGATGGCTGGCAGCAGCATGATATGAAATGGCCACGTACGTTGCAGACTTCTCATTGCAGTTCCTCCTGTAACTCTCATGGTATACTTCAATTATAGAAGCGTTGCTACTAACGAAACAGTTCAAAAAACCAACATACATGGCACAAAAGCAATCATTTTTCAGCCTCGCCATGTGACTGGTAGTCTATCTCGCAAGCATAATGGCAGCGCATTTATTTCCAATATAATCTGGTGATTGGTATGAAAAAGGCTGCCCGTGTGGGACAGCCCGTCTATCCATTTCAACTGTGTTTACTTCTCAACGCTCTTATACCATTCATTCACTTCTTTTGTAATTTGTTCGCCTCCGGCACTCTTCCACGTCTGCACGAAGGTATCAAAGGCCGAAATCGGCTGTTTGCCATAAATAATTTCATTGAAGGTCTGGTTTTCAATCTTATCCAGATAGTCCTTTTTGGACTTCATAGTTGGCGTAGTAGGTCCCGTGAACTGATCCTTCATGGAGATGTCCTTCTGTTCCATTAACACCTTGGCAGCCGCAGGTGTATCTTTGCCGTAATTGACCATTACATCCTTCTCCAGACGAGTCTTCGCTTCCGCGCCGTCAGCCAAACTTAACAAAGCCTTCATTTGGGCATCAGGTATACGCGCACCATCACGAACCAGCAAATAACGAACAGAGTTTACATAACCGCCTGGTATCTTGTCGATAGGCAACAGCTTTTTATTCGCATCCAGATCATAGTCGTAGCCCTTAAACAACCCGTTCGCCAAATCTCCTTCCGGTTTGGCATTTGCAAAATGATCAAACAAGTAATTTTGATAGGTGAAAAAAGCTTCAGGATGCTGCATTTGTTTGTTGATCAGTACGACACCATTGGTGTATTGAGTTCCATGGCGCATGGCTTTGTTGTCAGGCCCCACTGGAATCTTAATCGGCTTCCATACGGCACTCTTCGCATTTTTCACCGTATCCTGAAGCGGCCAGCCGCTCATCCAGTATGGACCCGGTATGATGCCTGCTGTTCCTGCGACTGCAGGCTCTGACGTTTTATTCTCATCCCACAATGCTGCTTCCTGCGGAATGTATCCCTTTTTGAGCCATTCGCTCAGCTTTTGCAGACCCGGCTTCATACCTGGCTGCACGGAGCCATACTCCAAGCTGCCGTCCGCGCCTTTGTTCCATTGTTGGGGGAGTGTGCCATAGGCTCCGAAAATCCAGGACGGGTCACCCATCCAGGTGTTCATAGACGTTTTGAAACCGATGCTGAGCGGAATCACTTTGTCCGGAGACAGTCCGTCCGGGTTTTTATTTTTAAAGGCATCCATCACCTTTTCCAGTTCATCCATCGTCTGAGGAGCTTTCATGCCGAGCTTGTCCAGCCAATCTTGCCGCACCCACAGCACATAATCGTGGTTATAGGCGAAATCGAGTACTGGAATTCCCATTTTTTTGCCGTCCCGGCTATATTGGTTCCATACGTTCGTATCCTGATTCATCGCCTGCTTCCAGGAATCCGAAGCATACTTATCGAACAACGGACCAGCTTCCGCGAACATACCGGAATCGATCATATCCTGCGCCAGCTGCTCATTTTCCGTTCCCAGTACAACGACGTCCGGCATCTCCTGACCGGAGGACATCGCCAAACGCAGCTTCGTGGCAAATGCACCATTGGTATCCGTGACAGACCAGAGTGATTTTATATTAATACCGAATTTCTCTTTAGCCCATTTGGTCGCCACGTTATTTTCGATCGATTCGCCATTTTTAAATTTTAAGGTAGGATCTACACCCCATACGGTGGAAATGGTGACTTCCGGATTGTATTTTTCTTTGTATACGTTTTCAGTTTTGGCTGCGCTATTGGTATCTCCACCATTCCCCGTGCCCGAGCAGCCCACAAGCCCAACTCCTAATAGCACAGTTGCGGCGAGCAGCGACAACAGCTTTTTTTTCGAATGAACTCGCATATTGTTCCCCCTCAAAAAATCATTTTCTACTCTTTTATTATAAGAGGGCTTTTCTATGCAGCCTATGTCACAAAATAAATATTTCTGCACCTTTCCCAACCGATCCTTACTATTACCTCTTGCTATTACCTCTTACTGGTCCCGTCTTTATTGGTCCCGAAATTCATGCGGAGTCATTCCATAATGCTTTTTGAACATCTTGCTGAAATATTGGGGATTCTGATAGCCCAGCTCTGTTGTAATTTCATATATTTTTTTGTTGGAATACTTGAGCAAATACAGAGCCCGCTCCATTCTCATTCGGATGATATAATCTCCCAGACCTTCTCCGGTTTCAGCCTTATAGATTTTGGACAGATAGACCGGATGAAGATAAACCTGATCGGCAATCGTCTTAACAGACAGCTCCTGACCTTTATCCTGGGAGATGAGCTCCTGGACCTGCTTGACCACATAGCTTTTGGCGTTTTGCTCACTTGCGGACCATTCCGACTTTAGCTTGTTCATCATCAAAAATATCCATTCCTTAAGATTGGAGAACGATTGAACCATTTTCTGCGCATGCAGAGGGTCAAAGCCCGTTTGATCCATCTGCGTAATGAAGCGTCCTTGCTTATGCGCCGTGTACATAAACGCGCTCGTTACCGTAATAAACAGCTCATATAAATGCTCACGGGTATACCCTGCTTCCTCTATCTTGCCAAATACACGATTTATCTTCACTTCAGCCTCCTCCCATTGTCTGGACTCCAGAAGATGGGTCAGCGTTGGGTGTACGTATAGTCCCTCCAGCAGCTTGGCTGAATTGTGCGACTGTTCTGGCTGTTCTTCTATAAAGAGCAGCGTATCCGTTTCCTCCTGCTGGTTCCAGTATAAGGACCTGATAGCTGACTGGTATACCTTAGGCAGCTCCTGTGGGAACATAAACCAGCCGGTTACCGTAACGTAAATTTCGCCTTTTAAGTAGCTGCTCACATTTTTTCGGAAATTGTCAATCGTCGCACGCAAAATATGATTCTGCTCGTCTATGCTCCGATCGGAAATCAGATTCCAATTTTCTTCTATCAATACAATTAGACAGTCATGCGGTGCTTTACAGTGCCAAACGTAAAAATCGGGCGCAAACACTTCTTCAGCAATATTTCCAATCGCATACTCTATTAAAGATATTGAATGATAATCCATATCAGAAAAATGCTTTCCTAGCTGAATAAGCAGCATACTGGCACGTTGTCCTGTGCGCAGCATAATTTCGTACTGTGACAACTTGTCCTCTATTATTTGTATAGACAGATGACGCCCAAGCACCAAATCATGCATCAGGTGAGTACGCAGCACACCAAAATCGGTCCTGCGACTGTACTGTAATTGATGAACCTTGTCAAAGGCTTCCCATTCTTCCTTTAGCGAATCGATGGCGGCTGATACACATTTCATAAACTCCTCATCATCCACCGGTTTCAAAATATAATCAAAAGCCTTAAGCTGGATCGCTTTTTTGGCATATTCAAAATCGGCATAGCCTGTGAGCAGCAAGCATCGAATGTGCGGCCATCGCTCGTTCACCTCAACAATCAGCTCTAATCCCGTCATGCCAGGCATACGAATATCCGTAACCAGAATATCAATGTCGTACGCTTCAAGCACATCCACTGCTGCCAATGCGGAAGCTGCTTGATGAACCCTCTCGATGCCCAGCGTTTCCCATGGAATGGTAGCCGCCAGGCTTTCGGTTACATAGCTTTCATCATCTACCAATAATATCTGAACCATAAGGTCCCTCCAGTTTAACCATATTCGAATTTGGGGAAGGTTCAATCAAGCCGTTCGTCTGCTCTGCTTCTGCTGGCAGCGGCCATTTTAGAACCGCACGCAGTCCTCCCAAAGGTGACAACGAGAAAGCCAGTCCGGCGTCTTCTCCAAAATGCAATCGCATGCGTTGATGTACATTCCATAAGCCGTAGCCATGTTTCTCTTCTACAGGCTTGTCAAGCGGTGATGTCAGGGCTGTTATAGCCTCTTGGCTCAAGCCTAGTCCATTATCATCCACAATCAGGTGTATATACGAGCCGACACACTCGGTTTTAATATGGATGATGCCATCCTCCACTTGAGGTTCTATCCCGTGCAGCACCGCATTTTCCACTAGCGGTTGCACTACAAGCAGCGGAATCAGCAGACTATTGGCCTGTGGAGAAACATCAATTGTAAACGTTAGCCGTGGCATACGCATCTGCTGAATTTTCAAATAATATTGAACAAACTCGACTTCCTCTGATAATGGCACCAAATCCCGTTCCTGCCTTGTCGTATATCGATAATACCTGGATAAATTATGCGCCATGGCCACGACCGCCTCATGATTGTGGAGCTTCGCCATACTTGTAATGAACGAAAAACAATTATAAAAAAAGTGTGGATTAATTTGTGACTGGAGCTGCTTTAGACGCGCTTCCTTGACATGCAGCTGCTCAACATACACCTTTTCAAACAGCTCCTGAATCTGTTCGACCATCAGATTGAATTGACGGGACAGGAAAGCAAACTCATGACTCCCCCTTGGGCTTAATCGAACAGCATAGTCTCCATCCTTTAATCTCCGAAATGCCCGCACAAGCTGGAGAATCGGCACTTGTACCTGTGAATGAAGCAGGTAAGCACCAATCAAGCCTACCAGCAGCAAGCCAACAACGGTGATATAAAATAATCGATTTGAAGAATAAATTGGAGACATTATATCGGACAAAGGCATATAGTCAATTAAATACCAGCCCGTCGTTTGCGAAAGAACGGCATGAACCAGGTAGCTCTCTTCTCCAATTTTCACGGTCAGATTATCAACCTCATGCAGCCCCATTTTTTCCAATTTTGTAATCAGCTTGCCAGACAGCTCTTCATTCGCAGTACGATTATAGATCGCTCCTACACCTTTTTTATAATAAAAAGGCTCCTTCCGTCCATCACCTTTAAAGCGGTCAAGCATGTCCTGAATGTTGCTGCTGTCAAATTCGACCTTAATAATCGTGTTGGCGGTTTCAGGATTACCAAGTGAGGAAAACGGGGATAACGTATACAATGAAAATATAAACTGATCTTTCCCGTACATTCTTTTTTTGGATACCTGCCAGCCATCTTTAATCAACTGGTTTAGTTTTTTCTGATCATAAAAACCGGCTCCATTTTCTGACACAACACGTCCAAGTGAAGGGGAATAGATATCCAGACCGGTTCTCCAATTCGATGAGCTTTCCTGAAGTCCCAGCTTGGTCTGGATACGTTTGACAAGATTAATTCCATCTAAATTGAGAGTCTTATCCTTTAAAAAAATGGCCTGAAAGCTGGCAACATCAGGATCATGAATCAACAAATGCGGCCAGGAGGATATCATTTCAATATTGGTGTTTACCTGATTTTGAAAAAAAGTCAGTTGATTATAATTGGACTGGTTCAGCTCGTTACGTAGCACTCTTGTCGTCATCTGATTGGAATAGACGTACAAAACTAGTACAGGAATCAGCAATAGAATAACAATAGAGACGATTTTCGTATAAAAATTAAATTTTAACATGTGGTCTACACATCCTCTGCACAAAAAACAGGCATACTAAAAAGGTATGCTTGAGCCCTGACCTTCCCCGCTGTCAGTACATACTATACAATATCAACGGTTGGCGGTGATAACATGTTTGACGCTAAACAAATGGACTGGTTAAATCAACTATCCGCTGAAGATTTGGCGATATTAGGTGCCGGCTTCACTACATTAGGTGATTTTTTTGCTTTTTTGGCATTGGTTAAAGCCAAACAGGAACCGAAGGGACAGGGAAATGAAGTTGTGGCACTGATCAGGGCCAAACAACAACCTCGTAAGGGAAATAAAAAATAACTATACGATTTCATAGCATTTTTATTTCACGACAAATTTTACACGAGTTCCATCCTCATACTCATCCAATTGGTGACTTACCCATGATCCTGCCCCACGATTATCCTTAGGAGCTATGTATTTGACATTTGCACCTTTACCACCTTCTGAACACATCGCCATCGGCCATTCGTCACGATCGTAGCCTTTACGAGCGGGAACTCCTGCAAGCGAGTGCTTTCGATTTTGCTCGGCTCCTTCACGGTCAATTGTGCATACCGATGATTTTCCCGTCTGAATCGCTTCCTTGATATGCTGCGCCGTTTCCGGATACCGATCTGACGGAAAATGCAGCGTAACCTGTGCCGATGAGGACGGGTTTTCTTGTGGTGTTTTCGTAAGGAGGTCGACTCCTTTAAACCAATACATGCCCGTGGCCAATAACACTACGGTTATAAAACTTAACAGTTTTTTCTTCAATTTTCCTCTTCCCTTCAAGCTATTCCAGTGGGTGCCTTCAACCAAGGAATCCCTGGATTTTATTTTTTGCAACCCCTTACGGACTATAAAAAATGGTTGAATATTCGACGACAAATAATACAGAGAGGAGGTTGCACAGATGAACGATGAGATCAAACTGGCCGTGAGCCACATGCAAGCCGTTGTAATCCGGTTACACAATGGAAGTACCGTTATTGGCTGGCCTAAGCTCCTGTCTGACCAAGAGAACCAGCATTTCAAGCTCTACGATGACGAAAACGTATATACGATTGCAATTCAGGACGTGGATACTGTCGCACGAGTTATTGTATAAGATACATGAAGCGACTCAATGCGATATCCAGCGGACAAGCCCAAACAAGGCACACCACAGGAGAAGACTGATCAAAAATCCCCAGAACAAACCTTTAAAAAGCTTCATACCATACTGACAACCTTTCCAACTGGCTTTTCGATATTATAACATGTCAGAAAGAGAGCTGTCGCAGCACGCTTCACATCATCTTTATATTATATTTTTTAAATTTTAAAATCACAGTACAAAGGCAGTGTGCAATAATTCCGAAAATTATGCCCGATCACCAATGAAAATGCAATCATGACATAATAAAAGTCACATTTTAATTAAAATTTAAGGAAAGTTTCTCGAAAATTATGTATAATTATTGACATAATAAACGTACGAGGTGATCATCATGGCATTACTAAATAGAGTTCAGGAATTAAAATTGCAACTGCCTAACGAGCATCATAGCATCTCGCAATACGTGGAGCATGCATTGCACTCGATTGATAATTTTGTGGAACAGCATCGTCAATTTGTAGCCGCTCAGGCTTTATATGGTGAGAAAATCAATGGCACGGAAGAAAGACTGTTTCGTGATACGATTTCCGAGATTAAAGCCCAACTGGTAGCCACTTTGGAAAAGACAGTTGAAGACTTCGCCCACAGGGGCGATAAGCACTGGAAAAACCATTATCAGGACGGCGTAGAGTAAGTTGAAAATAACCCCCGGTCTTTGGACCTGGGGTTATTTTGTATACGTGAATGTGGCAGCATACGCAGACTATTTTAACACTCTAGCAGATGTCGATACGGTTTTACCGCCATAGACCACTTTGATGCTTGAACTTCCGGTCGCCACTGCCTTCACCTGTCCGCCTGTTACCTGTACAATCGACGGCTTGGAAGATGTCCACACCGCTGAGCTTGTCACATTGGTCATTGCGCCTGAATCATAAACTGCATTTACACTAAGCACTTGAGAGGAGCCTTTAGGGAGCTTCAGGTTCTTGTTGCTCAAGACCAACTTGAGCAGCTTAGGCGTTACCTTGATCTCCACATTAAACGACTTGTCTTGGTATGTGCCTGTAATGGTTGCTGTTCCAATTCCAACCGCTTTAATAGATGACCCTTTTACGCTCGCTACAGAAGCATTCGATGTAGTCCATTTTACCTTGCTACTCAGCGTAGCTTTTTTACCATCTGTATATATGCCGATAACTTTGATGGACTTGCTCCCTTTCAAATTCATATCAGCACTTGTAAAGCTTGGGGTCAATGTAGAAATGGCTCCTTCTACAATGACAGGCACCTTCACGTATTTATTCATATACATGGCCTTGATGCCTGAGTTGCCACCGCTTACCGCTTTTACTTTACCGTTTCCTACTGTAACTGCCGCTGTTGTAGCGGCCCAGCTTACCTGATTCGTAACATCAAGTGTTCCCCCACCAGCCATTTGTGCCTTGATTGTCGGAAGACTCGCTTCTTGTCCTGCAACCAGTACATATTTCTTTTCAGAAGCGGTCAGCTTGAGCACTTTGTATTGCACGGTCACTGGAATATCCAGCTTGAGCGCACCTACTGTCGCTGTCAATGTTGCGCTGCCTGGATTTACTGCAACCAGCTTGCCACCTGCTATTTTAACTGCACTTTCACTGCTTAAGCTCCATTTCACATCGGATTGAACTGCTTTTTTAGCCCCATTGACCAAATAAGCAGATATCGTCGGAAGAGAAGTTTTGCTGCCTGTTTCGAGAGTCAGACTCGCTTTGCTCGATACCAGCTTTTCCACAGTCGGCAGCACATTAATCTTCAGCGTCTTGCTCAAACCGTGATAGGACGCTGTAATCGTCGCATTTCCTGCGTCCATCGGAGTGATTTTACCCTGCTCCACTGTAGCAACCAGCGGATTAGATGAAGTCCATTCTGCCGTGTTGGTTACATCGGTTTTGCTGCCTGTCAGGCTCACATCGGTTGCATTGACCTGAATGGGGGAGCTGCCCAGAAAGACCGATTTGGAACCGGACTCACTTAATGTCAATGCCTGGGAGGAAGAACGCACATACACCATGGTTTGTGCTTTAAGTCCATCCTTGCTCGCTTTAATGTAAGTCACACCTTTGGCAAGCGGGCGTACAAGTCCATTCTCTACGGTAGCAACGGTCGAATTCGAAGATGTCCATTCCACACCGGACACATTTTCCGTCCCGCCTCCGCTAAGCACACCTTGAGCTGTCAGTTGCTTCGATTCTCCGCCAATGGTCAGATTCAAAGGACCAGACGGATTTAATTGCAGCTTGCTGTAAGGCGATTTTACTGTAATTTTCGTCGCTACTGTCTTGTTTTCATGTGTGGCGGTAACTTTGACCTGCCCTATCGATACCGGGGTAATGAGTCCCTTTTCTACCTTTAAGATACTTGGGTCTCCGGAGATCCATTCAGCTTTTTCGGTTACATCCGTTTTCCCTTTTTCTGTAACCAACCACACTTTTAATTGCGCAGGGTTTCCACCCAGATTGACTGTGGTTGGATTTTGACTGTCCCACTCCACTGTGTAAGACGTGCTCTCCTCAGCCCGGATCAAACCTGCTGGCCATGCTGCAACTACAAACATCAGCAAAGCAAGTAAGAAGGTACTCCGTTTGCTCATACTCTTCATTCGTTTCTCTCCCTTGGTTTCATCTTTATAAATAGGGTATTATTAACAGCCCCTTACCTTTTATCGGTAAACAACGCACTAAATTGAACCCTTCAACAAAAATAGGTGGAATATAACAGTTAAAGTTCTCCGCGCAGCGACCTCACCACAAACAAATGCTCTTCCTTCGACAAGGTTTGTCCATCTTCAAGCACGACATCATGATCCGTATGACTAGCCAATTTGATATTGTAAGCAATCAACTGGTCATCTTTCCAAACCGTGACTGCCGATTGAAAATAGATGGCATTATCAAACTGTATTGGAACGCTCATCACATAGCCAATGGAGTTCAGCTTGGCCGGATGGCGGCTTCGACGCTCACGTCCGGGAGGAAGCATGGTAATATACGCAATATTTTCAAAAGGAATAGCCAGCATTTTCGGGCCTAAAATAACGTACTTGCGTGTATCATCCCATTTTTCGAGCGTCCCGCGCACCTTTTGGGTATGACCGTTGTTGCCGTGATATAAGATGACCTGACGTCCCTTCCATTGACGCATGTCCCCACCTCCAGTGCTAGCGGCTAGGAATCTCCCACCGTATCGGTTCCATTCCATGCTCCTGCAAAAATGCATTGGTACGCGAAAAAGGTTTGCTGCCAAAAAATCCCCGGTGAGCCGCGAGTGGACTCGGATGGACGGATTTCAGTACCAAATGCTTGCTGGTATTCACGAAGCTTGCTTTTTTCTGAGCATGACTGCCCCACAAAATAAACACTGCTGGCTGCTCACGTTCATTAATCGCTTCAATCACAGCATCCGTGAAACGTTCCCAGCCTATTCCCTGATGAGATTGTGGTTGTCCTTCACGTACGGTCAGCACATTGTTCAGCAGCAACACGCCCTGCTCAGCCCAAGGAACAAGGTAGCCCTGATTCGGAATGGGAGTCCCGATATCATCGTGCATCTCTTTGTAAATATTTTGTAGGGACGGCGGCGTGCGCACACCGGGTCTGACGGAAAAGCTCAAGCCGTGAGCTTGTCCCTCTCCATGATAGGGGTCCTGTCCCAATATAACCGCTTTGGTAAGATGATATGGCGTTAATTTGAGTGCTGAAAACAAATCTTCTTTCGGGGGATATACTTTGTGTATCTTGTACTCACGGGCTAATGCGTACCTTAATTCATTAAAGTAAGATTTTTCGACCTCTTCCCGTAATACATCATCCCAATCATTTCCAAACATAACTCCCGTCTCCTCTCGCTATGTAGATCTCGCAAATTGTAAGCTTTTTTATCCAAAAAAATAAGCCGACCCCTCATCCGGAGCCAGCTTATTTATTCGTTACTTGTGTTTTGCCGAAGGACCAGAAAAGTATTCTTACGATAGTCAGCTACCGCAGGGTCTAAATTCGATTTCCTTATTATAGCATTCACGATATTGATGTCAAGTGACTGAAAGCTTAAATCCGTCCAGAGAAAAGCTCTTTATTGCTGTATTTGTGACGAATTTGTATGAGCGTTTAAATATTCCAATGCATTATATAGCATAACAGCAGCTTCAGCGCGTGTAATCTCGCTTTTTGGATGAAACTTTCCAGTCGCATCCAAAGTATTGACCTTGTACACTAGCGAGCGCTGAATGCTGCCTTGATAAGCAGGCTCCAATTCGCTGTCGTCAGAGATATTCACAGGTGCGATTTTAATCATGGGAAGAACGCCCGCTTTTTCGATGCCCTGAATCAGCATGTGGGTAAACTCCTCCTTGGTCAGAGCTTTGGCAGGATCGATATCTTTTGGAATGTCTACACCATTATAATGCGCGTTGATAAAAGCATCGGCGTACCATGCGGTATCCTTGACATGGGTGAACAGATCGCTGGCCTGCGGTGCCTTTATAAAATCAATGGCAATCAAACTGAACCGGAATGCACCGGAGATCAGCTGAACTCCTTGTGCAGCGGTCACTTTAGAAGATGGGAGGAACTGCGTGTCAGAGACCCCTTTGAGTAGACCCTGATCTTTAAGGGATATGATTTTTTCTTTGCCGCTTACGTTGTCTAAATCCTTGAATTGGCTGTCTGCCGCAAACAATGGGCCTCCAATGGAAAAGGACAAAATGGCTACGGCTGTAACGGCTGCGAATGCACTTTTTTTCATACTCATATTAAGTTCCACCTTGTAGTTGAATTAGGCCGCTTGGCCATTAACAACTTCTATGACGTAGTACAAGCTGGAAAGGTTGCAGGACAAATTCTAAGATCCTTTAACATAGTACCTTCTCCAGGCAGTGTGCCAATTCATCATCAGATAGCGGCTTGCGATGCGTATTCTCCAGGTAGATATGTTTTTCGGTCTCCGGCATGATATATTGTTTGTACCACAGAAACATATCGGGGCTATCACCCTGAATCCGTAGAAATCTGCGCACCGTGTCCGCATGAGAAATGGTGTTATCGAGATTGGTCAACCAATCCGCCCGGTAGAAATGCTCCCATCTTCCAGTCCCTGCGAGCGAGAGCGCTTCTTTCCCCTTCTGGTAGCTCCAAACGGCATGCGAAGCTTGTATAAATGCTCGTGGATAGTCTCCTTCAAGAAATAACCCGTATGCGATGCAGATGTTAGCCAGCCCTCGGCAACCGCTCAGATGCACTTCAATCTGCACAAGAAGCTGATTATACAGCCTGCGACATTCATCTTCAGGCAATTGCTTCATCATTTGTAGACACCGCTCTTGCAGTTCAACCCAGCCTGGGATTGCCGATTCGGCTTTTTCCTTGAACCCGCGTACCTGTTCAGCAAAAGGTTTTTCTCCAGCAGCCCAGCACAGCCGTTCATCATAGCCTTCTTTGCCTTGCAGCCAAAAGCCCATAATTTGCCGCGCTGGATGGTGATAGAATTCCTCCCCCGCCCGATCATCCTTGTGCGGACCATAAACGATAGTACAACGGGAATAATCCTGGTACAATCGGGAAATCTCTTGATGCTGACGACTGTACAAGCGCCCGATAAAATCAGTAAGCTGCTGTTCAGCATCCGTGTTACCATACGTCCATAAATTCGCTGCCAAATCCAGCGTATATAAATGCGGCAAAATATTACCCGAATTGACCAACAGATACTCGTCTGCTCCTACGGCAAATGCTGTCGTTAATTCGTCAACAATCAGCTCGGCAGAGGAGGGAAATTGAGTAAGATGGTTTGACGCCTGCAGGTCGTGGAAGGTCACATGATAATATACTCCGTTCTTGCCTTCATCCTCCACCTCGGGCAATGCCGGTACACGATGGTTGAGATTGCCATGGCGTCGGGATACCATTTTGCCGTAACCATTGTCCGCCCATATTTTAATTACCCCTTCGGGAACTTCAATGTGACCCTGCTTGTATAACTCGGCAATCTCGCCATACATCGCCATACTGCACACGGGCTGCTCCACACATTCGCAGATCATACTGTACTGTTTGCGAACCACGTACGATATTAATTGTCCACGTTTCTCCGGCGTATTAAAGGAAGGGTCATTTTCCCAAAAAGGCTTGTCTCCCTGTCCACGAAAAGACAATACCCATACAATTTTCTCCCCCTTCTGCCGTTCGATTGCTTCCCGCCATAGCTGCTCAAATAGCTCGGGATGCTCTTTGTAGCTGGCCTGCTTCCCTGGAAAAGCGCGCAAAAACATCTCCGCACCCAGCGGCTCGGCATGATGGTGTGTAATCCATAATCCCATGTCTGCCGCAAGCTTATGATGGATACCTGTGCGCGGTAAATCCGTTCCCGGAATCACCATGTTGCCACCACAGCGTAGTAATGCTTCAAAAACGGGCTCCCATACCTGCTCCGTCGGCGGATAATCATCCTTCCAACCAATCAGACATACCTCATCATTGACAAACCAGCCCCGATAGCGAACCTTGGGCGGTATACTGTCATAATCCTGGCTCGGCAGGACTATAGTATCCCGTCTGGTCGGAGCAAGTTCTGCCCAGAACCAGAACGGCTCTACACCCAGAACGAAGCGACTGTAATGGAGCAGCCCGTAAATGATCCCGAGCTCATCACGGCCAATGATATGAAGTACCGTTCTCTTGCCATCAGCAACAAAACGCAAACAATACCCCTCCGGCCACTGTGGGCATCCATCCTCTTCCTGCGCATAACGGATCATGATCGAGGCCTCTTCTTCTGTTTGCAATGGCTCTCTGCCAAACACTTGCTTATGATCTCGCGCAATCATTCTCCAAGCGTGTGCAATCGGCACATTTCCGCCAACTTGAAGATTGTATCCGCTTTCAGATGTAATGATCAGAGGTTCACAGGGTTTCATGGATTGTCATCTCCTATTCAACGGTGAAGGTTCTTCTTACCTTTATTGTATAGATTGGCGACAGACTTAGATAGTCTATAATATTGCGGATATTGCTCAATCATACAAAAGATCAGACATCGTATGTACCCTTGGTTCGGCTTAAAAGTTTCACAAAAAATAAAACTCGGCGACCTCTTACCGATTCAATTTCGGAAAGGTCGCCGCTAACCTTTAACTTACCTTTTTCCAATCAAAAAAGGTAATCAGTTGTCCTTATAACTGTATCTATCATGTTAAATAGAATCACTATTTTTTATTATAAAACAAGTTGTTTGATATAAAATGATGGGCGTTCTTGTATAAAAATTGAAACAATCTGACCTGTATGCTTAGCTTTCACACAAGCATCCGCCGTCACTGCTACAACATAACCATCCCAAGCCGATGGCCCATTCACTTCACCTTTTACAGTACAATTAATCCATTCTTGCAGTTCAACATCATAGGAATCAATGAAACGATCCTTCCAATCTACTAGAATTTCGGTTGAAAGCTTCGCTTCGCTACGCATAAGTACACTGGATGGCTCAGGTAAGCTGGCTATACCTGTTTCTCCAACAACCTGGCATTGAATGTCATATCCATATTGACAATTTACAAATATTTCAGTGTCAATTCGGATTCCTTGTTTGGTTTCTAGTAAGACGATATGCGGGTCCTGTAGCCCTTCAGCTGCAAAACGTGTGTTTCTTGGCAGAATTACCTGGGCGGAAACATAATCGTCATTAAGTAACCACCGTAAAACATCTATTTCATGAGGAAAAGAATCAGTAAGCGCCATATCACCGGTACAGCCTGGGGCTGAAGGAGCTCGGTGTGCACAATGCACCATTAACGGTTCACCGATCCTTCCATGTTCAATAACATGTTTTAATGCGCGATACCCCTTATCGTAACGTCGCATGAATCCTACTTGAACCAACTGTTTACCGTGTGCAATCTCTGCATCAACGATTCTCCTACACCCCTCAGCAGTTGTAGCAAGTGGTTTTTCGCAGAAAACCGGTTTACCCGCAGCAATGGAAGCCAAAACAAATTCTTCATGGGTAGGACCCCAAGAGGTTACGATAACTGCATCAACATCTTCGGAGTTAATAACGTCATGTCCATTTTCATAAACCTTTGCATCCATATTTTCGTTATTAACAACAGCCTTGGCTTGTTCTGCCTTCACATCTGTCACTGCAACAATTTTAGCTCCCGATAAAGTGTTGGAGATCCTATGAATATGATCTTGACCAATAGCACCTGTACCAATAACACCTATTTTTAGAACCATGTAACATATACCTCCTTCTTTTATTTACTGATTGACAAGCTTAACCTTGTATTCTTAAAATCTCTAGGTAACGCTTCTTTGAGAACATCCATGGATTTTTTAACACCAGTAAGCGGTTCCATTGTTAAATCTTCCATTTCAAGAACTACTGGTCCCTCATATCCTGCCATTTTCACGACAGTAAAGAACTCCTTCCAATAACCAACATCGTGTCCGTATCCAAGTGCAACATAATTCCATGAACGGGTAGCAAAACTTTCCATTGGTTTCACGTCGATAAGCCCATGTATATCATTTACTCCTCTTTCTATCCGTACATCTTTGGCATGGACATGATATATTGCACTTCCTAATGCCCTTGCTGCTGCAATTGGATCTCCACCCATCCAAAATAAATGACTTGGGTCAAAATTCATGCCAACCATGTCCCCAACTTCATTTCTTAATTTGAAAAGTGTTTCTGGATTATGCACTAAATTACAGCCAAGATTCTCAATGGCAATTTTTTTGACGCCGCGTTCTTCCGCGACTTTCACGGCTTTTTCCCAGTATGGCAAGGCTACTTCATTCCATTGCCATTCTAGAATTTTAAAATGGGAAGGTAAAATAGGGTGTGTTAGCCAATTCGGTGTCACATCATTTGGACCCCCGCTAGGACAACCCGACATCATAACAACTGTTTCTACCCCTAAAAGCCCTGCAAGCTGAAATGTTTTTTCAATAACTGCTTTATGAGCTTCTCCCTCTTCCGTTGGGTCGAGTTGATTTCCTGAACAATTTAAAGCTGCAATTTCAAGCCCTCTACTTTTAATAGCATTTAAAAATTCCTCACGTTTAACAGTACTCTCCAGCAAACCATCCAAATCAATATGTGGTGCTTTAGACCAATTACCACACCCTAATTCTAGAGCTTCAAATCTCAGATCTACACATGTATCAAGCATTTCTTCCAACGGCATGAATCCTAAGATATCAGTAACTAAGCCAGCTTTCATCATTAACAATACCTCCATATATAATGAACAAATGGTATTTTAAAGACATAAAATTAAATAGAAAATCGGTTCGTAATCTTAATATCAGCCTCCCTTTTAAGTTGCTATTGAGCCTGGAACCTCTATTGCAAGCGTTGTCATTCAGATTAAACATAAATAAAAATTTCTCATTTACAATTGTGATTATAGGATATTACACAATACGTGTATTTAGATTATCAAGACGCGTTTTTATACTTTTAAGACATGATATTTCTAAGAAAACCATTGATTCGTCGTATACATATCCTTTTTAGAACAAAAAAAACCACTTCAATGCATAACATTAAGTGGGGATAGTTCAATACTCTGTATATGAAGTTGTTTTTGAGTCTATATAAAGCAAGCGAAAGACTCTTGGTGGACTACCCATTACAGAGTGAAAAACACGAGTAAAATAGTGAACCGTTTTAAAACCAGTTTTTATTGAAATATCCCTGATGGATAAATCTGTTGTTTTAAGTAATGCGACAGCTCTCTGTATTCTCTCATTTTGAACGTACTCTGAGTAACTTACACCTAATTCTGCTACAAATATTCTTGACAAGTGCCGACCCGATATGTGGAATTGACGAGCTACATCGGGAAGTTTTAAAGGACTTTCCAGATTATCATTAATGTATAACTTTGCTTGACGAAGAAGTGGAGAAATCATTTCAACCGATTTTTTTGGGCGATCACTATGTGAATAAGGAACAAAAATTTGCAGTAATGAAAGAATAAGGGAGTAAGCTAAGTTTGTTAGCATTTCTTCATAAAAAACCTGTTCGGACTTTGTTGTTTGGATAAGAAGAGATTTCCAAAGCAATGTAGCAACTGTATCATCGCTTACGGGCACAACTACTTTGGAACACTTCCGAGCTTCCCTTATTATTCCTATCCATTCTTCACTTGATTCTGATTCTATTAGTTCAAATGCTACATAAAGGAGGGCTAATCCATCTTTACTTTTTATTTGGTGTAAAACATCTGGTCTTGAAAGGAACATCATATTTTTTTGTAAGGAGTATGTACAATCGCCGTCTATATAATACCCTTCACCATCAACTACAAAACATATCTCAAAAAACGAATGTTTATGCGGTACTATGTCATAATGTTTTGGCATGACTCCCCAATAATGTAAATGAAAAGATGAGCCATTTCGTTCTAGACGATGAACATATTGATTCAAATAAATTTTTCCTGATATAAATTTACTTAAATCCAAAAAAAAACCTCCAGTTAAACGTATACTGAACCCCTAAAATAGGAAAATATAAAAAACCTATACTCCCTATTTTCTGTATTCTATGGGGGAACAGGCATCGTACCGTTTATAAAAAAGATGTACCGTTTTAAAGAAAATTATACCCTTTGCAAAAGTGTCGCACCGTTAAAATTAACGCAACAATTGATGAAAGACCACTAAGAATTAAATTAAAAATTTGAAAGGATGTGATGTAATTACCACCCGGTCTCCCGCCTGCCTAAATCAATTATACATAAAACAACTCTCTCAACATACCGAAATTTACTAAGACCAAGCTTCGTAATACACTTCGAGTTCTCCATGATATCTTCCTAATACACAAAATAACAAACACCGCCCCGATGGCGCTGAAGCTTCCGAGATAGTGGGCGGTAAAGATCAGAATTTCACACCATACCATCCTTTAGATAATGTAGTGGCAAGCTAGTCCTGATTCCATATTGTATGCTTGTCTTCTGGGGGATGGATGCCAACATTTGCGAAGTCACCAGCTGGAATTGTATGTTGAACAACGGTTATTCATGCGTCACATAGCCCATCCCAAGCCCTATTTCCTTCTTATGCATCGAACTTTCCCTTTTAATTTAAACAGTTCTTTAGGTACACACCTCCACCAATAACGAATCCCCTACATACGATAAGAGCATCACGGACAACAATGCTGTTATTCCTTATACAGCAAACCAAGGTAGGGGGTGAAACGTTTATGGAATTGCTGGAGAAAGTACAAGCCGAGATCAACCGTTATATGACCCGGATTCAGTCGGAACAGCAGGAAGATGGGTCATGGAGATATGATTTTGAAACAGGGCCGATGACGGATGCCAGTATGATGATTCTCATCAGCTCCCTGTATCCTGAAGAACAAGAACTCCTTTCGAAGCTGGCCCAGCGCTTGGTGTATAAACAGGCGGATGGAGGCGAATGGAAACAGTACGACGACGATGATGGCCACCTATCCTCCACAATAGAGGCGTATACCGCGCTGTTGTTATCTGGTTATCTGGAGCGGGATGCACCGCCGATGAAACGGGCCAAGGATTATATTCTCCGCAGCGGCGGAGTCGAGAAGGCACATGTCTCCACTAAGTTTATGCTGGCCTTGAACGACCTGTATCCGTGGCCTGCGTATTATCCGATGCCTCTATTTTTGATCCATCTCCCGAAATGGATTCCATTTAGCTTTTACCGCTGGAGCTCGTACGTCAGGACTCATTTCGCCCCGATTCTCATTCTGGTGCACCTCAAATTCACTCTACCGCATCCTTCTGGTGCAGACATCTCCCATCTCTACACGACGCCGAAGTACAATAAGCTGCATCATCAGAGCCACGGCCGCAGACGATCCGTGAAAGGAAAAAGGTCAAACCGTTCCATCCAAAAGGCCGAGAGTTTTATATTCGAGCATATTGAAGGGGACGGGACGCTGCACAGCTATGCAAGTGCCACTTTTTTTATGATCTATGCGCTGCTGGCAATCGGCTATCAGCCGGACTCGCCTGTGATCTCCCGTGCGATGAAGGGGCTGCTCTCTTTTGTAACGAAGACGGATGACGGGGGGATGCATATTCAGAATTCTCCTTCCACCGTATGGGATACGGCGCTTGCCTCCTACACGCTGCAGGAGGCAGGGCTTTCAGCAGGGGATCATACCGTGCAGCGGGCAGCAGCGTTTTTGCTGTCGCTTCAGCATACAGAGAAGAAGGCGCAGGCAGAAGGCTCTCTGCTGCACATGACAGGCGGCTGGGGATTCTCCGAAAGCAACAAGGCGAATCCCGATGTGGATGATACGCAGGCGGTGCTGCGGGCGCTGACGCGGTACACGTCTTATCACGCAGACAGTCTTGAGTCATGGAGAAAAGGAGTACAGTACTTATTCCGCAGGCAAAATGATGACGGTGGCTGGGCCGCTTTTGAGCGGAACAGCACTTCCTTCATGACTCGTCTGTTTGCAGTAGAGAACTTCGAAGATACGGCGTTTGATCCTTCAGCGGCAGATGTGACGGGGAGGACTTTGGAGTTTCTGGGAAATCATGTGAAGCTAACAACGAATCATCCGCGGGTACAGGCGGGAGTGCGTTGGCTGCTGAAGCGGCAGCAGCGGGATGGATCCTGGTATGGCCGTTGGGGAGTATCGTATCTGTATGGGACATGGGCTGCCGTAACAGGACTAAGAGCGGTAGGTTTATCAGCGGAGCATCCCGCGATTCAACAAGCAGCAGACTGGCTGCTCCGCATGAGACAGCCGGATGGTGGCTGGGGGGAGTCCTGCAAGAGTGATGTAGCGAAAACCTACATTGCAGCTCCTTACTCCACGGTCGTTCACACCGCATGGGCGCTGGATCTGCTGATTGCGGTTCATGATACACCTGTGAAGGAAATCAAAGAAGCCACCTCCCTGCTGATCGACTGGAATCGAGAGGAAGGTAGCAAGCGAGTAACATATCCGACCGGAGCGGGTCTTCCGGGGCATTTCTATATCCAGTATCACAGTTATCCGCGGATCTGGCCCCTGCTCACGCTCAGTCACTATGAACAAAAGTATAAAGACTGCTAAAATGCCCCATTTTCCTGGATTGCAGGTATACACCCTATACTTTCTATTCGATCCGCATATGCTATACTAACTCGTCTTCAAGATGATAAAAAGTAGTTTTTAACCTATAACTCCGGCTACAGACAAGAATGGAACATATGTGAAAGGAGACAACAAGCATGTCCCAACTTGATCCCCGTTTAATGGGAACATTCCGCCGTAGAATGATGGACCCACGATGTTTTCACAAAGTGTGCGGCATTTTACGTGCCCAGAAATATGAGGATTTAAAATGCTACCATGGCTGCTGCAGTATGATTGATCGACTCTCCGAATGTATGGGTGTACCGGTATCACCAGTTGAAAGAGAAAATGCGGCACAATGGCTGATGGGCTGCGGCGTAGATCCCCAGAACCCTTACCACCGCAGACGGATGTGGAATATGGTGTGGGGTAGATAGAAAAAAAGGTTAAGGCGAAAGGCTGCTCATTCGAGCAGCCTTTCCTTTTGTTACATTTAAGAAAGTACACCCCCTTAGCACGCAGCATCATTATATCGAAAGGAAAAATTGCCAATGGAATCAGCATGAAAGAAATTCAAGAATGGTTGGGACACAGTAATTATTCCAGAACAGCTAACACCTATTCTCACTTGGAATACAGTTCCAAGGCATCTTCAGCGTAAACCATGAGCGAGGTTCTGACATTTTAAATAAAAAAATCGCATAGCTCTCATTACTTCATAAGAGCCATGCGATCTTCCCTTCGTTCTCTCTTAAGCTGGTTTTAAAACAAGGTTTTTTCGAAAAAAACCTTATAAATCAAGGATGCCGAGGACCGGGATCGAACCGGTACGGTAGTCACCTACCGCAGGATTTTAAGACATGAGTTTTTAATATACTGTACTGGCATACAGTTCCAAAATCCAGTATTCTCAAGGCTTTTATATGTTCGTATATGTTCTCATTTGGACTGTATTCTACACAAAATACTACAGTCTGTCCCCAATAAAAAGAGCAGGGACAGATAAAACCTTCTGCTCATCAAAGGAAAAGCTCCGCTAACCTTAATTGGTCGGCAGAGCTTTTCCTACAGATTTATCAACGTGATTTTTTTAGTCTCGCTGATGCATAGGCGCTAGCATCGCCTCTAATTTCAATGGTGTAATATCCTCGACTAGGGCTTCTATGATAACTCTTTACATCATCCATACCAGGTCTCATCACTAGCTGACTCATTAGTATTGTCTGATCATTATCTATGTCTT
Source organism: Paenibacillus sp. Aloe-11 (assembly GCF_000245715.1). NCBI lineage: Bacteria > Bacillati > Bacillota > Bacilli > Caryophanales > Paenibacillaceae > Paenibacillus > Paenibacillus sp. Aloe-11. Next base: position 366,139 of record NZ_JH601056.1, read on the forward strand.
CAAACAATATGTAGATTTCCACATTCCCTGGAACAATAAAATATGCATCTAATTCTACTTGTTCACCGTCGGAATATAACTTCTCACTTGCAGCATAAATTTCGCCTTCTTTTTTTGATGCATCAACACGACTATTGGCAGCAGATGCGCTTGACGTAAACATCAGAAAAGCAGCGATCATTACTAACAACATCGGTTTAATCTTTTTCATCGAATATTCCCTCCTAGTATTGTTATGATTATATAATAAAGATACTATTCTAAGCGTGTCGATGTAAGGGGAAACTTGTCCTGCTAAAAAAGATTCTATCAGACTTTGGCAGATAGAATCTTAATCCTTTAGTTAACGATAAATTTCACTCATGTCCCATCCCCATATTCGTCTAGCTTGTGACCTACCCAGCTCCCAGCTCCACGGTTATCCTTTGGACTTATGTACTTAATATCTGCACCCTCTCCACCTTCGGAACACATCGCCATAGGCCATTCATCACGATCTTTACCCTTGCGTGTGGGTACACCCTTTAAGGACAGGTCGCGGTTATGATCGGCTCCTGCTCGGTCTATGGTGCATGTGTTTGAGTGTCCGGCTGCTATAGCCTCTTTAATGTGCTGTGATGTTTCTGGATACTTCTCTGACGGAAACTCCAGCTTTATGTCTTCTTTGGCTGCTTCCGTAGAAACTTGTGTTACTTTCGTTACTGGGACCACATTTGCTTTCTGTTCATTCCCCTATATATTCCTGGACAATATGATGCAAATTACTATTACTACCGCTAAAACTATACCACCGTACCTCTTCAACCTAATCCCCCCTTTAAAAGGAAAAAACACCCCACCGGCTTGAGCCAGCAGGGTGCTACCGATGCTTTCGGATTTATATGGAAACTATATTACGTTTGGGTGATTCTATAAATACTATATATAGATTATGCTGATCACCTCACGCTATGACGCGTTCTGCCCAGTTCCAAGTACCTTGGCTTGTTACTTTGATTTTATCCCCTACGACAAAAAAGCCATATTTATCGTTACTAACTGAAATTTCTTTGCGCTCATTGTTTTCAAACTCGCAGGTTAAATAGAATGTTTTTGAAGACGATCCTTCAGTCCAATCTACCCGTTTATCAACCACCTCACCTATTCGTTCTACTTTCGGTTGTTTACGATTATTGCTTGCAATCCGAGAACCCCCTATAAACGCTGAAAGAATAAGTCCCACGACTATAAGTAAAAGAATCCAAAAACCCATCTATAATCCTCCTAAGTATTCATTCGTTGGTAATTATGATATCGGCTTTTCAACTGTTTATTTTGATATCCAATGAAAAGTGAATATAAAAACACCCCACCAGCGTTGCCAATAGGGTGTCACCGATGCTTTAGGATTGCACAACGTGTTTCCGTATGTATTGTTATAAGAGTAATTCATTTGGTCTATTTTGTAAATATATATAGAAAAATATTCCTATATAAAAATACTTGTAATCTCTAGATATAAAGAAGATTGATTATTCAAGAAAGGAACTGCAAACATGAACGGTTTATCACTAACTACAATAGTTGGAATTTTTGGTGCTGCTATTGGAGGAGCTTTAGGTATTTATATCAGTTCGTATACTGATATAGTATGGCTAAGTTACATTATAAGATTTTCATTAGCTGCCCTGTTCGGCTCTTTTTTTTCTTTTCTTGGTTGGTACCTAAACAAAAAGGGCCTTTTAGTTAACATATTTCAATTTATAAATTTATTAGTAGGCCTATTATTATTCTATTTATTATTTTGTGTAGTTTCTTTTATAGTGTTGTCTTTTACACCTATCTCTAAAGAGCTTATAAATATCTATGGAACCTATGTTCCTATCCCCCTGTCCTTTTTAGCAATAATAAGATATATAAAAAAGAAAAAAATTAAATTCAAAAAATCTTATGATACAATAGAAGACGATATATATTATTAAAAAATCTACCCTACCAGCAAAAGCGGTAGGGTATTTGCTTTAACCTTACTCCATAGTTACAGGCGTTTGAACAGCTTCTGTCGGTGCTGAAATAGGCTCAAGTTCAGGTTGAACTAGAGCACCTGGCGTTACCTCTGCCGTAGCCTGTGCCAAGAAATCATTAAACTTTGCAGCTAAGCCTCAATACAATTTTTTTAAATGTATTCTGAGTAAGGGGAACAATCATCTTGCTTTGTATGTGGATAAATATCCCTAGTTCTGATAGACTATTCCCGTTGTAATTACATTTATTAACACAGGGGGAAAAGTCACAATATGAACAAAAAGATTATTATAACGGGTATGAGTGCCCTTGTACTAATGATGGGATTGGCTGCCTGCGGGAGGCAATCAAATGAAGAGCAATCAGTCTCCCCGGAATCTGCACCAGCTGTTTCTGAGAAACTAGCTGCTCCACTATCTAAAGAAGAATTCGAGCAAATGTACTCAGACCCAGTAAGGTTCAAAGGACGTTCTGTGGATTTTTATGCAAAAGTAGCTACAGATCCTAGTAAAGAAAGTAATGCTATATATATTCAGGCCTATGTAGATACTATAAATTCTGAAAAAAATACTATGATAGGTTATGCTGATAGTTCTCTTAAAGTCAAAGAGGACGATTTTATACATGTAACTGGGATTGTTGCAGATGAATATGTAGGTGAGAATGTATATGGCGAGGAATTGACTGCCCCTGCCATCGAAGCTGATAAAATAGAAAAAACTGATTACGCTACCGCTGTAGCCCCTGCATTGAAAACCATTACAGTAAACAAAATAGTGAAACAACATGGCTATGTAATGACTCTTCAGAAAGTGGAATTTGCCGAAGAGGAAACAAGGTTTTATTTATCAATTGAGAATAAGTCGAAGGACACAATTAACTTTAACCTTTACCACACTAAGTTAATTCAAGGAAGCAAACAGTTTGAACCAGAAGATAGTTATTATGGTACAGACTATCCTGAGTTACAGTCTGACATACTCCCAGGTATAAAAACCGAAGGTATTCTGAGGTTTGAAGGAGTAAATCTCTCTAAAGGTAATTTAAAATTGATTGCTGAGGGTTCTTCGGAAAACTACAATCTTAATTTCGACCCATTTAAATTTATAATTTCAACTAAATAATTTTATAAAGACCCTGCATAAACAGGGTCTTTGCCATATCATTTAGAGTCTAGGTATCTATTTTTTTATTCATTGGGTACAGGCGCTTGAGCAACTGTATTTGAGACTTTTTCCGGTTCGGGTGTCGCAGCAGTGGTATCAGTTCCAGTAGCTTGTGAAAGGATTGCCGTAACTTGAGCTGCCAACGATGATACAGCCTCCTTCGCAGCCGCTTGAGTAGCTTCTTCTTTCGGTTGTCATTCTGTAACGATTGCCTTCGTTTTGGAGTTGTACTCCAAATATGCCTTTTCTATCGCGGATCGAATCTCTACTGCCGATACAGTAATTCCTTGTTCCGCCAAACGCAATGTAGTATATTGCAATGCCTCCTGAAGCTTACGTTCTCCCCCTGCTTGTTTGAATGCCGTTTGGGCAAAGGCAAAACCTTCTCCTGCTATCTAATGGATTACTTCCATTTTCAGCGATAAACTCAGGAAGACCTTCTTTTCCAACATCACCATCGTACCCACTTATGGGCACGCCAAAATCGCGCAGGTGCCCTCTAACTCTTTCCCATCTGACAACTTCATTTCCACTAGCAACAGAACGAACAAATCCAAGCCCACGAGATACATCCTCCAAATTCAATTGGGCCGTGCCGTTTCCATCAATAAATCCTCTTACTCGTGAATTGTAAGTATATTCCTTACTGATTTCACCTTTCTTTGAACACAAAATAAGCCCCTGAGTTGTCAGAGGCTTTCATACTTATATCTTAAATTGGTTCTGCTGCTATAACGCTACGGATTTTAAAAAAACCATATGTTATTAACCTAATACGAACGAGCAGGATAGTTGAATAACAGTAATCAATCTAAAGAGCATGTCGACCTACGCAAGGCTTCAGCCTAAACGGGACTACGCAGGTTGTAGTTAATTTACTATTATGATAAACTGAATGTAATTTGATGATGGGAGTTGAACGGATACATGTAGAACTTTTCTTGCTTCGAGATCACGAAAAGAACGGACTCAGCGATCAGCTGTGGTCGTTTTATTTCATCTCTGCAAGAAAGGTCTGCGTTTCGTTTGCGCTCCCTCTCCGGACAGTCATACGGCCCCTTGGAATGGGGCCGTATTTCCTCGTATGGATTAGAGCCGCAAGATAGCACCTTTCTTGCGGCTCTTTTTTATTTCCAAACGAAAGGATGATTGCCATGCCCGCCATTCAGGTAACCAATCTTACTTTTGCCTATCCAGGCAGCTATGACCCCATATTCGAAAATGTTCATTTTCAAATTGATACAGACTGGAAGTTGGGCTTTACGGGGCGAAACGGTCGGGGGAAAACGACGTTCTTAAACCTGCTGCAGGGGAAGTACGAATACAGCGGTACGATCTCCACACCAGTCGCCTTTGATTATTTTCCGTTTCCCGTCGAACACCCGGAGTATTTAACCTTAGACGTCGTCGAAGAGATCGTGCCAAGCTATGAGAGCTGGAAGTTGATGCGCGAACTGAACCTGCTTAAGGTTTCAGAAGACGTGTTGTACCGGCCATTCGAATCGCTGTCGCAAGGAGAACAGACGAAGGTATTGCTGGCCGTACTATTCATCCAAGACAATCGATTTCTGCTCATCGACGAGCCGACCAATCATCTCGACTTGCACGCACGCAAGCTTGTCGCCGATTATCTGAATACGAAGCGCGGTTTTATTCTTGTTTCACACGACCGGGCTTTTCTCGACCGCTGCGTGGATCATATTCTATCGATCAACAAAACGAATATCGAAATCCAAAAAGGCAACTTCTCCAGCTGGTGGACGAACAAAACTCGCCAGGATACGTTCGAAATGGCACAAAACGAAAAGCTGTACAAAGATATACAGCGTTTATCAGCTTCTGCTAAACGTACTAGTAGCTGGTCTTTCGAGACCGAGAAATCGAAAAACGGCACACGAAATTCCGGCTCCAAGCTTGACAAGGGTTACGTCGGGCATAAGGCAGCAAAAATGATGAAACGCTCGAAATCCATCGAACAGCGGCAACACGCCGCTTTAGAGGAAAAATCGAAACTGCTCCGAAATATCGAACAGTCAGAAAGCCTTGCGATCTCTCAGCTCGTGTATTCCAAATCGGAACTGGCGATGCTGGATCACGTCACGGTTTACTACGGGGAAAGAGCGGTTTGCAAGAACATTTGTCTGACGATCGAAGCAGGAGATCGGATTGCAATTTCAGGTCCAAATGGTTCAGGTAAGTCTAGCTTGCTCCGCCTGCTCAACGCTGAAGCGCTACAGTATACAGGTACGTTTCAGCGGGAGCCGCAGCTTCGCGTTTCCTATGTATCCCAGAATACTTCTCATCTGCGAGGAACGCTTTCCGATTATGCAGCAGAGCACAGAATTGACGAAAGCTTATTTAAGGCTGTGTTGCGTAAGCTAGATTTCGCCCGCATCCAGTTTGAGAAGGATATATCGGCGTTTAGCGGCGGGCAGAAGAAGAAGGTTCTGATCGCGAGAAGTCTATGTGAGGAGGCTCATCTGCATATTTGGGACGAACCGCTCAACTTTGTCGACGTGATTTCCCGGATGCAAATTGAGGAGCTGCTGCTTGAGTACACGCCGACCATTGTATTCGTGGAGCATGATCGGGAATTTCATGACCGTGTCGCCACGAAAACGATTGAACTCGGTGGGGATTAGAATTTTACAAAGTAACTTGGAATAAGACATGATTTCAACGGCAGAAAGCTTTGCACAACAACTTAGAGAGAACGATCTTAAAAGTCATCCCTCTGCAATTTGATATCTAATTCAATCAGACGGTTCAGATCCTGAACTGTCTGCATTTTTATATTCCCAGCCTGTAGGTCCTTGACCCACTGAGCTATGCCTGCCTTAACGATCTTGCGGTACTGTGTCTTGGATTCAAGATTACTTGACATTTTTTTATGAATACGCTCTCTTGACAAGTGTATGTTATATTTAAATTGTATTATTTTTAATCCTAAAAAAGAAAGAGGGATAAGCAATGAATGAAGGATATACTAAAACTGACTACAACCAAGACTATCAACTAAACAAACTATTAAAAGATGAAATTGAATGCACAGTCATTACTACTAACGGAGTACAAATGAGAGGTAAGATTCAATTATATGATAAATTTTCCGTTTTACTTCGTACTCACAATGGGATACAGAATTTGATTTATAAACATGCTATTTCTACAATTAGATTAGATAGATAAAGTTAAAATAAAGAGTAGGTAATGAACCAAAAACAGCAGCGAATAGACGCTGTTGTTTTTATTTACTTGTGATAAGTAGCATGAGAGCAAAAGAAAAAGCACCCCGAAGGATGCTCGTTAATTGAGAAATTGAATACCCCAAAAATATAAAATGACCAAAACACCAGCACTCGCTATGAATCCTGTTAATTTTTCTCCCAGTATTTTTTTAATGGGGATGCACACTAAACACCATAAAGTTATGGCGAAGATGAGTATTAATAGCCTATTTCCTCCCTAACTTTTGTCTAATTCCAAAATTCGACATTCAGGAAGAATTATCCTCTTTAACACATAGCGTGGTCGTAAGCAAAACTGCTTGACCCCATCCCATCTACCCCAAACACATCCTTTACATTTTTTCTGCTGTTTTTGGTGATCCTTTCGATAGGAGCAAAATTCCTTTCTTCTGCTTCTTCTTCAAGACTAAAATCCTTTCAAAAGGCAATAAAAAAAGCCAACCGTATGATAGTCTTACATAAGACAGTATAAAAACTTGACTGTTTATGGGCACTGCCAAGTAAAATGTCTGAAAACAGGCGTATCGTTCAAATGAGCGATACGCCTGTTTTTTTATTCTCCGTCCTAATAAGTAGAACGAAATAAACAGGTTTGTCGATGGAAGGGATAAAGCAGTATGCCAAAACGGAAGCGTAATTTGCGGCTACATATCATGGTAAGAGGAATTAGCTATTTTACAAAAGCGCATGAAAGAACTGGACAGTCAAAATCAGAGTGCATTTATTCGCAAGATGGCGATTGATGGATATGCCGTAAATGTTGACCTTGCCACCCGTAAAAGAACTCGTATCCCTACAACGCCGATGCGTTAATAATCTTGCTCAAACAGCTAAATACGCACATGCTAATAACACCTATCAAGCTAAAATCATGGAACATTCAAAAAGGTTATGACAAGCTATGGGAACAGTATTCAACTCAAATAAAAGACACTACTTATTGACAAGTAAACTGTCGTTTACCATAATAAGTGGTGAACGATGGTTCACTGCTGCTGAGAGGGGGTTTCTAGATGTCGGATACAAAAGAAAATATTTTGCATACCGCGCTCCGCTTGTTTGCGCGAGATGGCTATGAAGCTGTTTCGGTTAGCGCTATTGCCGGGGAGCTTGGAATGACAAAAGGAGCTTTGTATAAACACTACAAGAATAAGCGGGATATATTTGACAGCATTGTGGAGCGTATCTATCAAATGGATTATGAGCGAGCGCGGAAATTTGAGGTTCCAGAAGAAGTATTCGAGAAAGCACCATTACCATACCACAATACTTCTGTGGATAAAATAAACGCTTTCATCAAGGCGCAATTCCGCTTTTGGACAGAGGATGAATTTGGCTGCAATTTTCGCAAAATGATTACATTGGAGCAATACAGAAGTCCTGATATGGCAGATCTGTATCAAAAGTGCCTTGCAGGTGGGCCGGTAGATTATATGGAGGATTTGTTCCATGAAATGATAGAGCAAGGTATTTTGAGCAAAAGTAATCCGAAGCAATTAGCACTTGAGTTTTATGCACCATATTACCTGTTGTTAAGTATTTATGACGTATCCCCGGATAAAGAGGAAGCCGCGAATCTTTTTGCGGCGCACATTGAGCGCTTTATGCAAAAAAATATAGCGAAAATGAGTAAAGATAAGGAGTAATCACAATGGAATATATTAAAAGCCAAAAATACGACTTACCCAAATTACAAGCAAAAATGATGGGACCTAACCCCTTAAAATTGCAGGAGGAAATGCTTATCAAGCATAAAATTCCCGCCGGAAGCCTCGTTTGCGACTTGGGCAGCGGGCAGGGGCTTACAAGCGTTATGCTTGTCAAAGATTATGGTTTCACTGTTTACGCCGCCGATTTGTGGAGTGACCCGGAAGAAAACCGCAAATTCTTTGACAAGATGGGGCTAACTCACAAACAGATTATACCAGTCAAGGCTGACGCCACCAATTTGCCATTTGAAAAAGAATTCTTCGATGCGGTAGTCAGCACAGATTCTTATAATTATTGGGGACGCGACCCGGAATACTTGGATGCAAAGCTACTGCCTTTCGTCAAAAGCGGCGGTTATATTTATGCCTGTGTCCCCGGCATGAAAAAGGATTGCCATGATAATCTGCCGGAAGAATTGCTTCTCTCGTGGACGCCGGAACAGCTTATCTATCTGCGCGATATTCACTATTGGACAGGAATTGTAAATCAATGTAAAGACGCCAAAATCATTTCCATATATGAGATGGAGGGCAATGAGGAACTTTGGGAGGAGTGGCTGAACCAAGAAAATGAGATTGCGGTCAATGACCGCAAAACAATGGAAGCTGGCGGTGGGAAATACCTGAACTTCATCGCTTTCGTACTGCAAAAGAAGTAAATGAGGATTTGATATGTAAGACGGATTAAAAAGGATAGGTCAAACCTTCATCGTCTGGTATTTCTGGTTCCTCTTCAACAACTGGAGCGCTCTGTACTCTTTTGGAACGTTCCGAATTACTGCTCTTATGTAGTGATCGGTAATTTATAACATGCGGCTACCACTAATCCCCATGCCCGGATTGGGCCTTAAATGGGCATCCTTCTTGCTCTGGGTTTATATTACCCCCTGAGTCCTGTCTTCGGTTTAGTTTTGGTTTAAAAAAATTACTGAAGCTGGCCAGCTAATGCTTTAAGACCACTTGGTACAGCGAACTATCATGTTCATTTCCGTTTACATAGGCTGTGTTTTGTCTATATAGTAAACTACGCCTTCGCCGCCAATGATTGGGAAGCCGCTTTCGTCATAATCCAGATTCGTGCCGACATACTTGCCATGCTTGGCCGCTTCACTTCCAGCGGATGAAGATGTAAAATTCCCGAGTTGTCCAAGTATGCGTAACTTTAAAGTTCATCCCCAATCCGTCCCCAAAAGCGAAAAAGGTGCTCAATCCCTGTGATATGGGCGCCATGATCTCAATCCCTAAAAAAGCAAAAAACCCTTGAGTATCAAGGGTTTCGTACGAAAAACTAGGATGCCGAGGACCGGGATCGAACCGGTACGGTAGTCACCTACCGCAGGATTTTAAGTCGCCTACGAATAGTAAGCGCGTAGAAACCCCGCTGCATCAACGTTTTACACCGATTATATACGTTAAATTGACGACAAGTACCCGAGGACCTCACCGTCCATTTATGCGTGATGTGATTTCGTAGGCTCCCGCTCCTGTGCGGTTGCTACCGTTATATTATACGGTAAATATTTCCGGTATACAAGCGCCTATAAACGAAGAAAAAGCGCCCGCCCACGAATCATAACCGTAGACGAGCACTTTATAATTTTCGGAAGTTTATTTTGATACGCCGATTTCTCACGCACCAGATTCCGGGCCGTCGCGCAGGGGCCTTGGGGGTAAGGCCCTCGCAATCTCCACGCAAAAAGTCGCTTATTCATTCGCTTTTGATAGCGTAAATAAGCGTTGTTTTCGATCGGACACGCGCAGCTATACGTACCACCCGGTCGCCTTTTATGCAGCGAATATTCACATACATGTGCACAAAATCCATATTATGCGAATATGTCTGCGCTCAGAACCCGCGCCGTTATGCGGTTGATACTACGCTGCATAAATGTACCCTATGCACTGTATATACATTACCAGCGTATAATCCATATAAATCCCGTAGCTACGCGGCTTTGCACCCTATCCGGCTGCCTACCCGCTGGTAACGTATGCAGTGAAATACGCTGGTTTCCACGCCCGTTATACACTGCGTATGCAGCCGGAATGTGTAGCGTAAATCCGCTACTACGGAAGCCTCACGCCAGCCAACCCCCGAGTTGTAAGGCGGACGTGCGTCGGAAGGCTCGTGTAGGTAAACCGGGCTATATGTCCGGAATCGTCGGATTATCCCGCGAGCAATCGGTCCAGCTCTTCGATGTCTTTGCGGATAGCTTCGTCCGATCTACGCTTGTTCTCGGCCTCTTCACGCATATCAACAACTTCCGTACGATCTGTAAGCAGCCCGTATCTACGCATGAACAAGTCAATTGCCTTTACGGAAGGCATACCGTTATTGCCGCCCATGATTGCTTTCATCAATTGAGTGTACACGGTCGACCGCATCGAATCAAGTTGACGCTCGGCCAGGTAGTTAACGTAAGCAGCGAACGTCGTCTGAGCCTTCCACTCGTACAACGTCGAACGCGCTATGCCGAGTTCGTCCGCAAGCTCCTGCATTGTGCGTTTCTTTCCACCGTCGGAAAGTAGTTCGCCCCATTCGTTAGATACGAGTAATTGCGCGGCCCGTTGCTGCTGCGGCGTAAGTTGTTCCTCAAGTCGTCTACGCTGTGAGCTCATTTGGTCTCCTCCTCTATACGTTTCTTCACGTCGGCTATTGCGGCTTGAAACGTTTCCTCATCGCTAAACGCTCCCACCTTTTTCACCGTGTCCCTACTCATCAGCCATTTAAGCGCAATATGAAGACTCCTCACTTGAGCGTTAATATCGAGTGTACCCAGCTTGTCTTCATCTATTGCGTTATTCACGCGGTTAATAACTCCGAGAGATAATCTAACACCCAAGCCCGGTACACCGTAAAGCTTCTCCTCCGCGTGTTTCAGTAGCTTCGCATACTCAACGTATTGGGAAAGTCTGTCTGTATCAATACATGTAACCTCGCCGCTGGCTAGAATCCGAGCGTACTTGACTACGATCGCGGTAAACGGTTTGAGGTGGTCAATTATAGCGAGCGCCAGCGGAGTGCTGACGAACTTAGGAACGAGCTTCGGGTACTGGTCTAATCCTTGTTCGATACGGAGTTTACGTATGCGCTCCGTTAAACGTGCAACGTCATTCAATTCAATCGTTCCCCTTTCGTAAGTAAAAGAGCGAGCCGCAGCCCGCCCGTTATTAAATCCGCCCCAACACGATATAACGTTGTCCCGCGCCAAACGACGCAACGGCTACGCGGTCGCCCGCCTTCAACGTATCGTGAAACGTAATCTCGAACGTACCGGACGCAAATGACCCGAAGTTAAACACGTCGCTGAACGCCTTCGAGTTAACCGGCGCAGACGATTCCGTTTCCTTTGTTACGCGTGTATATCGGTTGAGTTCGAGCGTAGTCGGGTTCGTAGCTTTAACGGACACCTTCCGAGTATGTTCACGCAAATGCTCCAGTATAAATACGTCGTCTCCGTCGAGTTCGATCTTCATGTTATCGACCTGTACGCGAAGAGCTGGCGGAGGAGCGAGGATCGTTGCGTATTCAATGTTGACTTCAACGTTGTGTCCGAGTTGCTTAATTACGTCGCGGAACTGTGATACGCCGCCTCCGTCTATTAATTTAATCACTGAGTTACTCTCCCTTCGTTACATAGCGAGACGACGCGCTAACATACTTGCGAACCGGTCAACGTCCATGTCATTATTGATCGTGACGTTCTGGATAACGATTGACGGAGTGTTTCCGCCTTTGCCGCGCTGTTGATCGCGCCACTCTGACGCCTCGTGCTTCGTGAGGACTGCCTCATCACGGTGAAGTGTAGCGGGATAACCATTCGCAGGTACTCGATCAAGTCCGCCCGCGTGTCCGTTTGCGCTTGGACGCTCAACCTGGATAACGCCGTTGCCGCCCGCCCATTCCGGCATACCTAACGAGAAATTACCGGATAATACCTGCGCCGCGTCAGAATTTTTGAACTCTTGCCACTTCTTATACGCGTACTCAATCGCAGAAGCCACCGCGTCAATCGCCGCTTCCATGAACTTCAGGATAGGCTTAACGGTTTCCCACGCAGCCGAAAATGCCTCGCCCAACGTTGGAAGCATTGGCCTCACAACATTGTCTATGAGGAACGTAATCCCTTGCGCGAGGTATCCGACGAGCTTGGCTGCGATTGGAAATACCGTGTTGAAGATGTCCAGAACGGTCGGCAATACCGCGACCACAACCTCGCCGATCGCCTTAATGGCCGATTGGACCAACGTAAAAACCGGCTGCATAAACGTCCAAGCCGATTGGAGAGCACTCGATATCTGCGGAAAGTAGCTTTTAAATATGCCAACTACGTTCGTGACCCCGTTTACGAGTGCGGTCCATGTTGCCTGCGCCGTCGGAAGCAACGATTTAACTCCGTTCATAACGGCTTGACCTACAGGAGCCAGCACAGCCATGACGCTGGTAAACGTAGACTTAATCGCGTTGCCCCACGTCTTCGCTTGATCGGAGTCTAACCAGTTGTTTAATTGAATAGCGAGCTCGGACCCTTTATTTGCGAGTGCAGCGATCATCGGCATCGTTGGAAGTAGCGCGGATATCTGGAGCGTCTGTATAGCTCCTTCAAGTTGTTCCACTGCACCGGCTGCGTTGTTCATTTTCTCCTTAGCTACTTGAAGCGCGGTAACGTTGCTCATCTGACGCTGAAATTCCTTGACGCCTTTAGAGCCCGCCTTATACAACGTGGTCGCTGCCTTCACACCATCCGTACCGAACATGTCCAGCAGTGTAGCCGTCCGGTCTTGGTTCGACATTTTGCCGAGAGTCTGCTGCAATACATCAGCCACGCCTGCTAGGTCCTTGATCTTACCCTTTTCGAAGAACTTATTTGCCTTGCCGACGCCGATGCCGAGGTCTTCGAACAGTCGCGCGGCCTTCTTTGTCTGAGGCTGTAGATACATCAGCATAGACTTATAAGAGGTACCGGCATCCGACCCGAATTTCAACCCGTCATTGGACACGAGACCGATCGCGGTATTAAAGTCTTTGAACGATACCCCTACCATGTCCGCAACGCCGCCCGCACTCGCGAGAGCATATCCGAGACTTCTTACGTCGGTTGCTCCGGAATTGGCAGTACCCGCGAGAATATCCGCAGCTTGTGCCGCTGTAAGCCCGTCCTTCTTAAACGCGTTTAGCGACGTTGCCATTGTCTCCCCAGCTTCCGTGAGTTCCAAGCCGCCAGCCGTTGCGAGATTAAGTGCTGCGTTAAGGCCGCCCGCTTGGACTTGAGCGGTGGACATTCCCGCTTTGAGCAATTCCTCGATCGCTTTTGCTGACTCAAGTGCTGAATATTTAGTAGCCATTCCCTGCTCCAGCGCGAGTTGTTGCATCTGCTTCATTTGTGCATCTGTAGAACCCGTTAAAGCTTTAATCGTGGACATTTGCTCCTCAAAATCCATCGCTTTTTTAACGGAATCTCCCGCAACGGCGACAGCAGAAACGGCAGACCCAAGAAGGCCC
>NZ_JH601056.1:379781-419317 GCF_000245715.1 Paenibacillus sp. Aloe-11
CCCGCCGCTGCTCCAAACTTCATCATGCCGCTCATAGCCTTACTGAGCTTGCTGCTCATCTCATCTCTTAACCGCAAATGCCCGATTAAATCAAACGACACTCCGTACCACCCACTCCCGATAACGGTCGATCGCACGCAGCAACTTACGCAGCGCATCGTGTACGGTTAACGTTTGACGCATTGCATTTCGACCGCGATCCACAGCGTTATCCGCTTTCTCTAGTGCATCCGAAAGCCTACGCATGTGATAGCCAACGGTCCTAATCGTGTGAATATCGGAATCCTCAAACTGTACGGCTGTCTCCGTCCACGTTGCGTACTGCTCCGCGTGGTTTGTCCGGAATCCGTAGTTACCCGGCCGCCTATACGTAATGATCTCCGCCAGTAACGCCGTGATCGGAACTACGCGCTCAAAACCCGCCGATATATTGTCCGACATACTACTCCCCCTATCGTTGTTGCGCCGCCTTCGCTTCCCGTTCGAACTGGAGCATCATCGACGCGTACATAAACATCCGGTGTCTCCGGTCTTTGGCGTAAACCTCGTCGGGCGGGATGCCGTGCCGCTGAAAGATTTCATGCAGCACATACGACTCTCCGCCCGACTTAATTAGTTTTTTGCGTCTTGGATAAGCTCCGTATCTCCTACGAAGCCGGACAGCGCCAAGACCGCCTGAATCAAGCGAGATTGCTCGCCAGGCAATAACGCCTTTTTAACGACGTCGGCTGCGTCGGAAGCTTCGTAATGGTCACGGAGCGACTTGTCGCTAAAATCCGGATCGGCTGCGCTTTTTGCGATGAGCAACCGATTAAATAGCGAACCATCTACAGAGCCGTCTTTGCCCGTGGTTGCTTGTGAACGAGCCCGTTCAATCGAGTCTTCGTCGAGCGCCTTGACGATGAAGTCCGTTTTCAAACGAGGGATGTACACGCCCTCCTGTAAATCCGTAGTGGCTCCGAGTAACGCTTCAAGTCTGCTTGCTGTCATATAATCAGCCTCCGTATGTGTTTTTTTTGGAATTAAAAAAGACGCCCCGAAGGACCTCTGTGATATCGATATAAAGCGTTAAGACGTTGACGCACGTTTAATTCTCGTGTAAAGGGCGAGATTATCAATCGAACTATTCTGGCGTGTGAGGCGTTCTACGTCGTCTAGGTCTTTTTGTGTAATCGTATCGCCGTTTGCCAACTTATAAGTACCAACTGCCAATAGCTTTCGGCTTCGCTGGCTCTACTGGTGCAAATAAATAACCACTCCTAGTCCTAAGTGTTTCAATCGCGTCATCAACTCCCCACACCTTGCCGTTATCGTCAATGGATACGCCGGACAAGTCCGCCAGTGTGTACGCGGCGTCGAGTGCATCCGGAAGCACGCCAGCATTTCTTGACACGACCAGAAACTCCGCCCGGACAAGGCGTTTATTTGCGGTCTCTAAAACACCATCGCTCATTACTCCGCCGCCTTTCCTGCCCCAACGCTTAACGTCTGATTCTCGTCGTCTTTATAAATCCAAGCCAAGTCTTCCTCAGTTTGGCGGATACGGTCCCCCTCTTCGTCCACAAACGGCTTTGGCGTGTATTCTGGATGTTTAACAAAAAACGAATCCGTATCGTTGATATAGCGCGCATAATCCGCCCCGAATGTTTCTTCTGCCGCGCTGTTTACGATAACGCTACGGTGAATGCGTGAATCCTCAACGAGCATTTGCGCAATCTCAAGGACTTCGCTGGCCCCGCGAAAATCCTCGCTTTGAAACGGCCTCATCAAACCGTCGTACATCTCGCCGAGTTCTCTACGGACGGAAGTCGTTACCGCTGCAGCGCCAGTGCCTTTTTGGGAGTTACCGTCCCCTGGAGTAGCGAGGACTTTCGTTGTGAGCTCCGCAAAGTCGTCCCGGACAAGCTTCGCAAGGTACGGATCATCCAACTTTTCGATGAAGCCGCGCAGCTTATCAAACGCCGACTTCTGCGACGTGGCGAACATTAATTCCGTTTTCAGTGACCGGAAAGCGTCCTCAAATCGGCCGAGTTTCGTCGCATCCGGCTTTCTCGGCGGCGTGTAAATCACCTTTTCGGCTTCCTGGATTGTCTTTTTGATGTTCGCGACGTACTTTTGTCTCATCGTGTGTGTTTTTTGCAAGAATTCAATCGCATGCTTTTGTTTAGCTTCGGCTTTGACCTCCTGCTTGCCCTCTTCGGTGAGGCGGCGGTCCGATTCTATCTGTGAAAGTTCAGCGGAGAGTTTCCTTCTATATTCCAGCATCATACCAGTTGAGGATTGTTCAATTTCGCGTGCTCTCTGTAAACTTGCCTTTGCTTTTGCGTAACTCATTTTCATTTCCCCTTTTAGTTTAGTTTGCTTGTACGTCCTTCGCCGCAGGCTTGCCGCCTCTACCCTCCGTTAATACGTAACTCATGTGCAAGCCGACCGGCACCTCCGCCGTATCGAACGATTCGCAGTCGGATAGATGGAAGAATACGCGATCCTCACCGGACGAGATGAACCCGTAGCCCCGATCGCTAAAGTACGAAACTACACCGGATTTACGCTTTACTCTCGCCGGCTTATCCGACTCCTTCCGACTGATACCGAGTGACGGGCCGATGCTGGCGATCTCGTCGCCGGTACCGACGCCGCCTGTCCACGTTTTTGAGTTAATGAATTTGCTCACGCTGATTCCTCCCCTTCAAACTCTTTAACAAACTGGTCCACCGCTCCATTGACGTTTGACACCACGGCAACCGGATATTTCCCGAAAAGGTGACGCCGGTCTTGTACCTCGAAGTACCCGGACCATAGCGCATCAACAGCGCTTTCTAGCGGTGTCCTCTCTGCATTAACAGGCCAAGTCCCTGTCAGTGTATCAATGCCGGACGCGTCGTAAATCTTAACGATATCCTGGCCGCCCTCTTGCTTATGGATAACTTGCGTACATTGATCGCTCATTTCCGTTTCCCCTTTCGTCTGCGTCTCCGTTCCTCTTCCGCGATCATAGGCGCGGCAAATCGAATCCACGCACGGGATACGGAGTCACCGAATGTCACGGAAACATCAGCGTACGTTACGACCGTATGGTACTGGTTAACCCCGTTGTTTAACATGTTCGCGTTCTCCTTTCATAATTTAAAGCATTAAAGTATTGGTATAAAAATAAAGACGCCCGTCAAAGCGCCAACTTAGTCGATTCCTTTGCACGTTGAATTGCAGCTAAAACGTCGTCACCCGTTCCGAAAACCTGCGCGATCTTGATTCGCAGGTCACGGGAAACAGTTCGGCGACCATTTTCAACGTCAGATATACAGGACTGACTTACGGATAAAGCCTCCGCAAAGCCTGCCTGTGTCATACCAGCCATAACGCGGATGCCGCGAACTCCTGTCCCATCCATTATCACAGACCCCCTTGTCCTATTTGTAATAACGCGTGTCCCTTAAATAAAATTAACGGGAACGTTAGTTCCCTTCCCAACTTAGGCGGAAATGTGGACAGTACGGGGCTTGCGGCATTCTACAAACTCCTCTGTCAATGGTTGTTCGTACATGTTATACGTGACTACTGGCCCCCACCATATGGAATGTTCATTGCCCTTGTATTTGTTCCGGTTACTTGTCCATCTATATTCCCCATCTAGATAGCCCGCACTCTCAGTGCCCTTCTTATCCACGAGCTGCACAGTATTCTTTCGACCGTGCCCTTCCTTTCGCTTCTTCGCATCAATCATATTCGCGATTTTCTTTGGATTTCCGAATGACCGCTCAGAGCGCTCCTGTAGGTTCTCCATCTCCTGTGGATTGTAGAAACCGTACTCCAATTGCGTGCGGTTTCGCTCACCCTCAAGTTCGACAGTTCCGTATCTGTCGTGGCGTTCCCACAGCGTCTTAGATACTCGGCGACAACTAGGTCCGCAGTCCACTTTACTCGCGCGGCCCTCGAAAGGGTAACGGCACACACGACATAGCTTGACGCCCATTTTCTCGGCGATACCCTCTGCGTCAGCCTCACAGTAAATCCGTACATTGTGCTTCCTCATGAAGTCTCGCGCGCCCTCACCTGGCGGAACATCAACGTCACGATCACGAGGTTTGTCGTATGGGTCGCGTAAAATTGACAACCCGTTAACATGATCCTCAGCGAGAACATAATCCGCCAGCCGTTCCAAGCGCTGTTTATCGAGCCGCGTCTGAAACCTGCCGTCACCGCCTATGTGAGCATTGAAATAATAGGCGTTATATAGTTCGACCATTGTCTCCGCTATCCTCAGTCTCAGCTCAAGCGGATGCTTAGCATAGGCCCGGTAGTTGGCACGCGTCCAGTTTGGGAACAATTCGCAGGATTCCCCAGAATAATCATATCTGTCTACGTCCGGCGTGACGATGAGTTCAAGTTGCGGACTATGTTGGTATTCAACTAACTTTTTGGCTGCTTCCATCTAATCCCCTCCTATATGGAAACTTAATATTTTGATGTCCACGTATCTGTTGTTCTTCCTTGGTAGAAGTTTTCACGCAAAAATCTATATGTGACTACCCTAATGCACGCATGATACTTCGCTAGGAATGAGCGTAAGCGAATGACGACGCGTGAGGGATAGTGGTCTTCTATCCCGAAACAGGTCTGAGCTCCGGAATTATTTATTATTCTCTCTTATTACTCTTTCTTCTTATTCTTTCTCTAGTTAAGTAAGTGAATAACGGATACTAAACGTCTTAATCTTGGTTATTAAGTAGTTTCGTATCGACTAAAAAACATCGGTACCGGCTATCTGCTTTCGTTCAAATTCCTCCTGCTTCTCTGTGAGACGAGCGCGATCGGCTTCCAGTTCACTCTCTAGCCTGTCAAGTTCTCTAGCGAATCTCTCTATTTCCGCCTTGTGTAGTAGCCTAAATTCTGCCTCAGTTAATGGCTCTAGCGGTTCATATATTAATTTGTTTGCGGTTCGGGATGACTTCGTAACCTTGAGGAGACCGTGTTCTTGCAGTATGTCGACGTGTTTACGTATTCTATATGGTGACATGCCGGTCTGTGCGGATATTTCTTTTTGATTCAACCAAGCTTTCCCGTACATACGGTGACCTGATTTATTCTGACGCCATGATTTGAGATACCCGTATAAACCGACAGTTTCCAACGTAAACCCGTCCAGTAGCGGGTACATTCGATATACGATATTCGGTACACGTGGAAATCCCTCATCATGCGCGAGTGATTTCGTTGTATCAATTGCCATCGCGTTCCCTCCTTCGTAAGATAATTGAGCGGCAACCCACAACGGAGCCGCCGCGTTTTATTTATTAGAGCTCAAGAGCTTTTGCTACTTCTCGATTCAATAAGGTTGTCGCGTGAGTGTAGAAGTAACCCATTGACTCTGAGTGAGCCGCTACTGCCGCCTTGACCTCGTCGCAACGTGTTTCTAAATCGTGCTCGTTGAGATTTTTATAAGGCTGTAAAAGTGCATTAATGCTCTCGTGAAATTTCTGTAAGTCAGTATTAAACTGAGAATATTTCATCTTGAGACCGTAGGGCGCTTTATATTCAGACAATTCAAAAACGCGTGATCTAATCTTTAACTCTTCCTGCTCAACAAGTCGTACGAACCCCGAATACGTTACATTTTCTTCTATAACAAGGGTATGAGCAGTAGTGGCTTTTCTGATAGAATCTAAAATTTCGTTATGGGCGCTCATAACTGAGAGTACAAATCTAGTTGTACTAAGCTCTAAATCCTTTCTAACTTCAGTAAGCTCCGTTAAGAGTTGCGTTACGTCAAAGAAATCGTGAGTTTCGTTCATTATAAGATCGCTCCCTTTTCGTTTGGTTTTATGAGATGCGGTTAACCGCGGTCTACCTACTTAACCGAATGCGCGGCGTCGTTATGCACACAAGAATATAGAAAGTCCGCACGCGTTTCGCACACTTTTCTGACGTCGTAACCGCCGTACACCTACTTCAACGCCGTCCAACCTCTCGTGACACACTTTTGCGGAAGTTTATTTTCTCCGTCATAGATAACACGCCGATCGATGGCCGTTTCGCACATCGGATACTGTATTATCTACAACGAATTTTGATTCCGCACAGGACTGCGAGAATTTATCCCCCTATATATAAATAGGACACGAAATCGCAAAGTTGGGGCACGTAAACATTCCCGCACACTCTAATTGTGTCTAAAACGTGAACAAATAACTTTTTTCGCAAAAAACGGAACCTATGTTCTCATATTCCGTATTACTCGATATAACAAGCGGACGACCGGTGCCTGAACCAGATTTACCGACCGGTCGTCCGAGGATGAAAGATCTATGTGAACTACGCCTGCCTGACGGATATTGCCGTATCCGGACGTAGGAATTATTGAAGGAACCGGCCAGCCTACGAGACGTTGGCGCGTCTTACGTAGACCGCCCGGGATTGCCGAGCAGTTAGCGCTTCTCAGCGTTAAAGCAGTGACCTGTTAGCGCAGGCCTGACGTCCGTATGACGATCCCTCCGATTGGCGTCGAAGAGTACGGACATCATTCGTACGCACTCAAACTTGGCGACGTCGCCAACTATTCCGTAGGCACTCCGCCAGTTGGCGCTGACAGTACGGAAATGAAACGTTTGACCACCGATGTTGGCGCAAAGGCAGCCGGGTAATACATGCGCGTCTCCTCCCCATTTAAGTAGACGGAACGATTGGCGTCGAGCCGTTTGCGTTTAGGTTCATCGGAGGACGTGTTACCCCTTTTTCTTAACGACATTCAATACGAGGTCACCGCGGTCTTCGAGCCATAAGAGTTCGTCGAGCAGAAACGTCAAGCCGTCCATAGCCCGGAGTCGATCGAGCGTTTCCGTGACTACTTCCAATAAGTCGCGCTGAACGTTTCCCACAAGTTGCAGACCGCCCGAGTCTCCGTCGATAAATAAGTGCGAATGCTCCGGGTGGTCGACTTTGCGGACGTGACGAAGCCATAAAATACCGTTCTCAAGATGGAAAAAGTAGTGATCAGCGTATAAAACGCCCTCTACGAGCTCATACATATGCGGCAGGTCGTAAGGTCCGTAGGCCAGCGCCGCCCGTTCTAATACGATTGATTCCCCCATACTCAAACGCCCCCATTCGGAAATACGTTGTTAAACGCTGTATCTAGTTCTTTTAACGTCTCAATCCGTTCTGCGTCGGTGAAATGCGGACTCTCTAAAACGTTGCCGACCGCGAGTATATAGAAACGGGACGCGATCATTAGCGCATCGCCCGGCGTTTCCGAACCAAGCCGATAATCCGTGAAAATTTCCAAGTACGTCATTACGTCAGCACTTCCTTTGCGATCAGTACGACACTGTAGATAAACTTGAGAACCGCAATGATGCACCGACGAGCCTTACGTGATAATATGATGTTACGCGTAGTTGATAAATAGCTTACTGGGTTCAACCCTTACGCCTCCCTTCCCGACGATGAATCCGAGCTCATTCATGACGTCCATTGACAGCGTTAAACTACCGAGTGGTGACCGCTGACTGACTCCGGCTATCTTCCAAAAAGCTCGCGGTTGTATGGCGAGTTCCTGACGTGTGCCGATGTACCGAAGTATGTAGTTCCCCGTGATCGGATCGAGTACGTAGCGGACTTGAGCCGGTGTAACTAGCGGACGAACAACACGGAAGACTTCCCGTTTCATTTCTGCGTCCAACTCAAAGCCGAGTTCAACGAGCTGTGCCGGAGTAGCTTTGACATTACCACCGTAGAGAAACGGATTAGCTTGCGGTATAATAGTGAAGAATAATTCCGATGTAATGCGGAGTTCTTGACGTTTGCGGCCGTTGCCGACCGTGATGATGACGAGGTTGTCGCGACGATTACGGATGAAACCTAACGTGATTGACATATGATTGCGCCTCCTAGCGGGATTATAGGATGAATTGCGTGATGCTTCGGAACAGTACGATGTTACTTGGAATGTGAATGAAACTTTTTCTTATTCGATTACGTATTTCGTAATTTAACTATAATTACGTTTTTCGTTATTGTCAACACTTAAATTACGTTTTTCGTATTTATATTCTGCTGTAGCGTTTAAAAGAAAGAAGGGGAAATTTTTGAGTAATAGAGCACTCGTCTGTGATTTGAAAAATCTTTTACTTGAGAAAGGTTGGGAGCAGAAGAAGCTCTCGGAATTAACTGGTATTCGAGAGGCGACAATTTCGGAGTTGGTAAGAAACAAGAATAAAATGTTTCCACGTCAGGTACTAGAGAAGATTATTAACGTACTGGAAATAGACGATATAACAAAGCTAATCCGTATTGATTACATACCCCAAGATGCCAAAGAAAGTACTGAGCCAAAAAAAGAAGACCGTTAATTTTACGGTCTTTTTGCGTTAAATTAGCGCCTATCCTCCGTTCCCTTGCGTACCCCTTAACATAGGACTAGACGGGCTATTTCACGACAATTTTACGGTGAGGATATACGACGAGGCTTAGAAAGACCACCTAAGTGAAGGCTCTAATTCGAATTTAAACAGCAAAAAGACAGCAATCCTATAAATTGGTCGCTGTCTATATCCGTTAACTCACATATCAACCCTAAGGAGTTTGATCTAGAATTTTTATCTGCTTATCTAAGAAACATAGGCAGGAACGTACCATGATATCCCTTACCTCTTTGTAAGTAATAGTGATTTTATAAAGCCGACGCTCCTTGTTATCTTTACGATATTCTTTAAGTACCAGATCATTTAGTAGTGAGACTTCGTAGCTTACGCCTTCCTCATCCATTTCCTTCTCCTCAGTAGGAAATGAAAATTCGTAGAATACGCCTTCATGAATGTACTTATTTCGTACCTCGCTGAAAATTCTCGCAATGTGTTCCATATCTAGACTTCCATCAAGACCTCGTGAATCCGCAATGGACCTTGCAACACCTTTACGGAGCCGACTCTTATCTTGTTTTGATGTATATTCTTCAAAGAAATATTTAATTCTTCCTAAGCGATTAACATTCTCAACATTCTCATCAGGATTAAGAAGATGGAATAGCGATTCTATACATATAACAAAGTGTGTAACTTGAATTCCATGTCCTCCTCTACCCTTACCAGCTTCCTCGCCTAATCTGATGAGTCTCTCCGTATAGTTCAGAATTCTTCTTGGTAAGGGGTTTTCTCTAATGTAACAAGATTCAATAAAAGACTGTGCCTCCTCTCTGTTTGGAAAATACGGCTCATAAAAATCTAAAAAACTATCTTCTAGTGATTGAGAATCGCTCATATTTTAGCCTCTTTCGAATTATAGTCCTGCCCCTATATTACCATATTCAGGTATTCCAAACTAGACGGAGAAGTATTGAAGGGCGTATCTCATTATCGCTACGGTCAAGGCGTACCGCGATTTCCGATGACTTGTCGCAATGGGCGCAAATTCAAACGAAAGGAGGAATCAACGTGAGTGAAATCGTAACTTTATCATCCGATTTACCTACGATAACTGCGGAAATCAACGCATACAAACGCGTTGCTGGCGAGGCTATCTTCGAAATAGGACGCCGCCTCAAGTCCGTACGCGATGCGAAATCGGACAGCGCGAAAGCAGACGAAAGGAGCCTCGCTCGACAACGAGAGGGGGCGGGCGGTTGGATACGGTGGCTTGAAGGGAGCGTCGATTTCAAGCGGATGCACGCACACCGTTTCATCACAGTCTTTGAGGAGTTCGGCGCTGATGTATCCCCGGGGATACATACCTCTACCTTAAAAGCTCTCTACGAAATCGCAACGCTTCCGCCTGAAGAACGCGCTCGCGAACATACGCTCAAATCCGGTGTTACGAAGGTTCCAGACGAAATGACTGTCCGCGAATTACGCGAAGTTAAAGCCGCGCTCAAGGCCGAACGAGAGGCGCGGGAACTTGCGGAGGCACGCGCAGAAAAAGCGGAGGACGATTACGGCCTTATGTGCGATACGTTAGAAGCCGTGCGTGCGCAACCGCCGAGGGTAAAATTCCCAATTTTTTCGTAGTATAATTCCCCTCTATCTGATAAAATTGTGCTCAAAGTAAATAAACGTAAAAGGGGTTACATCTGATGCGATACCTTCTTGCTATTCTGATTCCACCGCTGGCGGTTCTACTTTGTGGTAAACCCGGCCAGGCTATTTTAAATTTTATACTGTGTCTATTTTTCTTCGTGCCCGGTGTCATCCACGCACTGGTCGTTGTAAACAGCCACAAAGCTGACTTGCGAAATGAAGAGCTTATCCGTGCAATACAGCGCGGGCAGCACCGATAATGGAGTTAAACTCCCTCGTATAAACGACGAAAAGCCCGCAATCCTCTACGTTGAGGACACGGGCTTTTAACGTGATATTAGGCGTTTATGGCGTTACCCTTACGCGGGTATTCTGGGCGGAGTTACGGCGCTTATTTGCGGTGAAAATACGGTAAATTACGCCAAACTAAAGGTTATTCTCTTTCGGAAGACCGAAGCTTTCCAACTTACGGTAAATATCCGGTTGAATCGAATACTTACGAGCAAGTTGGTACGGTGTCGTATAATCTCCGAACATATTATCGAGTACCTTATCATAATCTACACCCTTTGTTTGATCGCGTCTCCACGATATGTAAACTGCATCGTTCTCCCCGCCACCAACATTGTCTATATTTGTAGATACAGATACCTCGTACACCCTCGGATTTTGGAACAGCACCTTTGAGTACGCAATTAGCGAACCGCCCGCTTTCTTAACGAAGTCTTTCTCGTCCAAAAAAAGCCCCGGATTGACTGTAATCTCGATATATTCGCCTTTTAAATCTGAACTTGCCCCATACCTACGGAATGTCTCATCCGTTAGCGGGATAGCCATTGCAGCCCCTACATTATCCTTGAGTGCATGGCGGACGTTTTCTTCGTTAACTTCAGCGGTCGCCCAATTGAACTCTGGCTCCTTTTGTTCGACTACGGGCTTCGCTGGTTCCGCAGGTGTCTCCGATTGTATGACTGGCTGTGCTTGGACAGATGCAGGGGGCTCCGTCTTATCTACAGTGAGCTTTCCACCGATTGCAAGTATAACTAACAGCACAACAAACGCGCCCAAAACTCCGTAAAATTTATCCTTCATTTAACAACGATCCTCCGCCATATTATGTTTACCTAATAATACCATCGGACTAGTACGTTGTCACTAAAAATAGCGGACCCACCCGCAGGCA
Source organism: Paenibacillus sp. Aloe-11 (assembly GCF_000245715.1). Lineage (NCBI taxonomy): Bacteria > Bacillati > Bacillota > Bacilli > Caryophanales > Paenibacillaceae > Paenibacillus > Paenibacillus sp. Aloe-11. The sequence goes on from NZ_JH601056.1 coordinate 390,972, forward strand.
AGTCCGCTTGTATCCGTTATTACTCCGTCATATCTTCCGCCTTCTTCTCCGTTTTAAACGTACTGTACACGCCAGTCCCGATTAACGCATATGAAACGACGTCGACGCCGATTTGCCACATGCCAAAGTCAGGCGCTACTCCGTACTTACGCAAGACCGACAACGGATGCGATAAGAATAAATCTACTTAAAATAGACATCCTTATATACAAAAATAATTAAATTATGTACAATAAGAGTATCAAGAGTGAAATAAAATGAAGCTTGGTTAGTAAAGCCGCAAGACATAGCCCGGCCCTGTCTAGGTATGGACTTACGGAAAATAGCAGAGAATCTGGCCAAAGATAACGGCTATTTTCCGTTTGTCATTACAAAAACGAGTGTTGCGAAATTTATCATAATCGACAACGTTTCATATACAGTCATAGGCGGTCACCTCCCCCGACATAGAGAGTACCGCTTTTTGCTATGCCTTGCTTGCTTAATTATACAACACCTCCCCTCTGACTGCCTACCATTTTATAACTCTCATAGAAAAATAACGCCCACCTCCGAAGAGATGAGCGTTACGCACATACATTTTATATTTTCGTATTCCGTTTTGCCTTCGTACTCTTAAATAGCCGATCAACCGGACTCGCCTTCGCGTGCTCCGTTTTTAAATCATCGTTTACAAGCGCTACGTAACGCCGTGTCATTTCCATCGTGGAATGGCCGAGAGCTCGCTGCGCCGCAAAGGCATTCGCTCCATTACGTAAGAACTCCAACGCGAATACATGTCGCAGATCATACGGTCGAATATGCGTTCCGATCTTTTTGCAGTATATCTCCATTCGGTCGCCCCATGTATGGCGGTTGAGTGGCCGCCCTTCGTACGAGCAGAATATCGGAACGTCGTCACCCCATTCAGGCGCACGCACCGATATCAATTTCCGCATCGCCTTCGTTGTAGTCTCCGATATAGGAAGCGTCCGGGCAACACGGCCTTTCGCCACTTTTGCCGGTACGTAAATTTCCCGCAAAGATGCGTTAAAATCCTGCGGTATTAGCTTCGTACCCTCCGACGGACGTATGCCTGTATCGAGCGTTAGAAGGATAAGCGTATAGTCGCGTAGACCGACGAACGTGCTTTGATTGGGCGCGGCCAGTAACGCATTCAATACGTCAATTTCGACGGCGACGGCTCGGTTCTCCGTCTTGCGTTTCTTCACACTTGCGAGGGGGTTCGCGGATAGCTCGCCTTCTCTTATACAGTAGTTAAAGAACGTGCGCAAGTAGACGAGTCGGTTATTAAACGTTGGCGGCGCGATGTCCTCCGCTAGGTGTTCCATTACCGCGTCCCTCAAGGCTTTTTCCGAGTCCCATGCGTTTGGAAACCGCTTGAATAGCAGCCTAACGGCCCGATCGTAGTCGTGTAGCGTATAATCGCCGACTCCGTCCTCTAACTTCTTATGCGCCTTGAACTCCGTGAGAAGCTGACGCCAGTCCGTTCGGTTACCTGCGTCTGGTTTTATACTCCGTAATCTTGCCAAAATAAAAACGCCTCCTCCGCATATTAACGGTGAGGCGCTTCGTCGGTCCTGTGTACCTAAATCGGAATACTCCGCAGGTACGCAGGACCTTGCGTTATTTTCGTCCATTTAACGCTGATGTGATCGGGGTAAAACGTTGAAATGCCGAGGACCGGGATCGAACCGGTACGGTAGTCACCTACCGCAGGATTTTAAGTCCTGTGCGTCTGCCAATTCCGCCACCCCGGCATGCATTTAGGAACGTTATTTTTACACTTACTTGTCTTACAAGTATCAGAGAAACATTCAACTTTTGTTCTCATTTTGTAAATACCGTTCAATTGGTCACCAACATATAATACGACAATTTCATCACATTGTAAAGTGTTTTTTTCAAAATTAATAAAATAATCTGTTTGAATAACTTTAGCTCATTTGAATTACACTAATAAACGTCTTTCCAAACTACCAGAAGGGGTGTTACGAATGCGTGAAGGTATGATTCCAGCTGTTCTCGGAACGGTAGTATCGGCTTCAGGCGCTGCGTTGCTAAGCAGTAGGTACAAACTTGCAGCTACAGGCATTCTCGGTTTCGGACTGGCTCATGTTGTTCTGGGAGCGATTGATCTGATTGGGCGTCGCTAGTTGTTTGGGAAGTGCCGGGCGGGATGCAGTTCCTTCCCGGTTTTATTTTTATCAACATTTAGTCAGAGCGTTGGCGTTTATGTAAAGTGTGGCATCTGAAATATATACCTGAGGAATTTTGCAAAATACTGACCTAAAAGGAGCTTGTAAAACGCTATGAAAGAAAATAACTCCGAAGAAAAGAAGCGTACTGTCGATCAAATCAAGCACAAACAATCCCTGGACAAGCGCGAGCCGGGATTTAATCGTATTCCTGACGCCGATGCCGATACACCTGCTGCTACCGACATGATCGATGAAGCCGTAGGCCATGGAATCGATAAGCTGCGGAACGATTTTACAAAATAAAGCATAGGAAAACAGACCTAGTGATCTACATATAATTGAGTCTGCGTATATACAGTGATTTCGCAAAATCACTTAAAAATAAGCATAATCCAGCCAATAATTGAAATCCACAGCATAGTGCTGATGACAAGCCCACACACAATACCTACAGAGAAATTACCTTCAGTCTTCGGCAAAGCTTTTCCTAGTTTCAATCTAAGCTTCATTTGATTCCAGTTCATAGAACCCCCTCCTTAAGTTCTATTTCGGAATATGAAGCCTGATTTTGTAGATCAATAGTCATGTTTTATAAAATAAAAAAGGGTTTTTTGTCCTATCACCCTGAGCGGGGAATAAGTATGACAGCAATACCAACCAAACAAATCAATCCACCAATAATATCGTACATATCAGGTGTTTTTTTATCAATCCACCAGCCCCATGCAATAGAAAGAACAATAAAAACACCTCCGTATGCTGCATACACACGCCCAAAGGAGGAGAAAACCTGAAAGGTTGCAATGATCCCATACACAGCCAAAATCACTCCGCCGCAAAGTCCGACATACCATGTCTTCCCTTCACGCAGCCATTGCCAGATCAAATATCCTCCTCCAATTTCAGCGATGCCAGCCAAAATAAAAAGTAATGCTGCCTTTAACACCATTTCATCTCCTTCATTTTGCTCATCTATTCGATTGATTTTGAATATTTCATTCTTAATGATACCAAACTTTACCTCCGAATTCGCACTGTTTTCATACTGCACTTACCATTTGCTACTTGCTGTATATTTTCCACGATGTCTTCATATTTATGAAGTGTATCACCAAGTGTCGATATTTCACTGAATATAAAGTATGATGGCGAATTAGGGCAGAGTAGGTATTTAGACGCCTTTCATTGCAGGACGGTAGTTATGGTATAATTTAGTCAACTTGTTCAAGAACGTAATCAGAGTATAGCTGCTTCCCCAACACTGATGGATTTACATCCAAGCATCCGCATCCCGGTACATACCTGCATATTCTGATTGTAATTCCGAGGGAGGATACCGATGTCACCACTCTTTTTAGCTACTATAATGATACTGGGTCTGTTGTTATTTCAGTCAGCCATCGTTCTGGGCATTATACATTGGGTTTCCAAGCACACTCGCCGCCCGGCACAAACCAAAATGTATCTTACACTGGGTTTGCTCGCTTTGATAGTAGGCCTCATTGTATGGAAAAACTGGGTATATTCACAGGAGTTCAATGGTTGGACGATGATTTGTCTGCTAGTGATTATAATTAGCGCATGCATACAGCTTGGAAAACAAAAAGGAAACAGCTAGTCTCATAACATGCATCAAAGGAGGAGCGCCATGAAATCTCACTCAATACGCTTTTGGTTACAGAGGGTGCTACTGCTCATGCTTGTTTTACTTTTTAGCGGCTCTCAGCAATCGTTTATCATAGCTGATGCCGCCCCACCTGTTAATGCTCAGGCCTCAGCTAAAGCAAGGCAGCTGCTTGCCTACCTTTCCAATGTGCCGACTGGCATGCTGATCTCCGGGCAGCACGATTACTTGGAGGCACCGGATGAACAAAATAACAAGCTTCAACAAATCAGTGGCCAATACGCAGGGCTGCACGGCTATGAGTTTGGAGGGTTGGCCAACCAGTCCCGTACTGCCTTACGAGAACAGCGGCAGCGTGTTGTGGACAGCGCTATTCGATGGAGTGAGGACGGCGGGATCGTAGCTATCACCTTTCATCAAGCGTTACCGGGTACACCCAAAACGTGGAAAAACGTACAGGCTAAACTGACTCAAGCTGAATTCAATCGTTACATTACGCCAGGCACCCCTCAATATAAAAAGCTGATTGCTGATCTGGACGAGGCTGCTTTATCACTTAAGACCTTGCGAGACGCAGATGTGCCTGTTTTATGGAGACCGTATCATGAAATGAACGGCAGCTGGTTTTGGTGGGGGAATAAGCAAAATTACGCCAAGCTGTGGGATCTGATGTATGATCGGTTTGTACGTGTCCATCATTTGGATAACCTGTTGTGGGTATGGAGCCCCAATGCTCCGAACGCATATAGCACCCCCTATAATCAAACCTTTCCAGGCATTCATCGTGTGGATATTCTCGCAGCCGATATCTACAACAATGATTACAAAGCCTCCTACTACACCGAATTGCTAAAGCTTGCGCAGGGCAAGCCTATCGGAATTGGGGAAAGTGACATTTTGCCGAGTGCAAAGGTGTTGCAAAATCAGCCCGCCTGGGCCTATGCCATGACATGGGGAAAGGAACTGTCTGCAGCCAATTCTCAGGCAGCGATCAGACATTTTATGAACCAAAACAATATTATCACACGAGAATTTCTCCTTGAGTCTTTCCGCTGAAAGGACAAAAAAGCTTCAACTTCGCTCTATGAGTGAGGTTGAAGCTTTTTTATAATAAAACCCAATCAAGTCCTTAACTATTTCTGATTACTTCTTCCAGATCGATATCGGCATATGCCTCTTCACCAAGATGCACGGATACAATGGTGTAGATCCGCTTGGTCAGTCTTGACATTAGCCGATCACCCGGTACTACAGAATATTCTTCCCGAAAATCCCCAATTTTGTGAAAACCGCTGGACATATGGATGTACAAGTTGCCCCTTCGTGTTTTACCATGTACCAACATCAAATCTCCTCCTGATGTAACATCCTAGTTTCCCTGTTACATGTATATCGGTCAGAACAAGATAGGATATAAGTCCTTGGTACCCTTTACCCGTTTCATATAATTTTGCGCTTAAACGAAACGAGCCTGTCAGTGATGTGACAGACCCGTTTCTGTAAAGCTGTTTCCGTTAACTTAAGAGGAAATTATTATTTATAGGATTCTGCTATCGCATTTGTTGCAATGATAGCATTGTACACGTCGTCAGGACTGACTGGAAATGGCATGTTGACCATCGTATCATTGGATGCACAAGCAGCCTCAGCTACTTGACGCCATTCGGCCTCAATAAATTCCTCTACCCCCAAATCATGAAGCGTCAATGGGAGACCTACATCCTTAACCAGCTTAATTACAGTTTCCAGTTCCTCTTTTGGAGCATTTTCCAGCACCAGCTGAGTTAACAGACCAAATGTAACCTTCTCGCCATGCTGTGCTTTGTGGAGCGAAGGAACAGCTGTCATACCATTATGAATGGCGTGTGCTGCTGCCAACCCACCTGATTCCGCACCAACACCACTCAAATAAATGGTCGCTTCGATCGTGTCCTCCACCGCACGAGTATATACTTTACAATCCACGGCACGTTTGGCCTTCACTGCATTTTCCAGCAGTGTTTCATAGCAAAGACGGGCAAGTCCCAGTCCTGTGGTGGAAGACTTGTTCAAAACCAGGTTGTCCCCGTTGGACTGATAGCAAGCCCGGGCTTCAAAATAAGTCGCTAACGCATCACCGATTCCAGCTGCAAAGAAACGCGCAGGCGCTGCTGCCAAAATGCCTGTATCTGCCAGTACCACGTCTGGGTTCGTAGGCAGGAACAGATATTCATCAAAGGAGCCGTCCTTCTTATAAATAACCGCGAGCGCGGTACAAGGGGCATCTGTAGAAGCTATTGTTGGGAAAATAACGACAGGCAGCTTTTCATAATAAGCGGTTGCCTTGGCAGTATCCAGCGTTTTACCGCCGCCAATCCCTATAATGATATTTGAGCCATGCTTACGCACCAATTCACGGTTACGCTCAATTTCTTCTTTTGTACATTCATATTGGAATTTCTCGAAAACCGCCTGATTACCAGCTGCTTTAATAGAAGCACCGGCCTCTTTTTGAGCCCTTTCAAGAATAAACTCATCACAAATAACAAAGGCTTTATCACCATAATCCTTAAAGTAGTCATTTAATGACGAGAGCAGATTTTGACCAGAAATAAATTTCTTGGGTGAAGTAACGGACCTTACAATGTTTGTCATGTAAATTCCTCCTCAGCTTTGACTCATACCAAAACGAACAGCCATTTCAGCATGTGACAATCTAACTATATACCTCTTTTTACCATATTAAAAGGCGTTTTATGGAATATTTTATGAACAAACTGTGTAGTCATCATCCTTTTACGGCCGCTCTCCATTCAGAATACAGGATTCCCATCATGATACGGTCATAGCTATTACCATCACGCAGAACAGCAGAACGAACCCTTCCCTCAAGCTGAAAACCTGCTTTTTCGTAGGTCCGAATGGCCTGATTATTGTATTCAATGACATCCAATCCGACCCGGTTCAAATTTAATTCACAAAAGGCATAACGAAGAATGAGACGCACTGCTTCTGCCCCATAACCTTTACCGCGATATTCCATATCACCTATGCCAATTGCAAGCTGCCCGGTTCGATTGTTCCACTCAATCCCATGTATGGCAACAAAACCGATCAAGACATCATCTGCTAATGTTCTTAACCGAAAATACACCTCATTAGAGCTTGGAGTCCCTTCTGACTCCATCTGCTTCAATGTGTAAGGGAGTGCCAAGTCCGTATCTACATTTCGCAGGTACTCTGCATCCTCTCCCCATTTGAACATCACCTCGGCATCCTCTTCTCTGACTGCGGCTAGTTTAATTCGTTCTCCGTAAAATAAATTTGCGATCTTCATACGCGCTTCATCTCCTGCTGTACATTTTGTCCGTTTTTTTCACCATAACTGTCAATCTATTAAATACCCGCAATATAAGCTCCCCTTTATGAATTCAATGTTTAAATTTTACAAAACAATCGAACATAACACAATCTATACATCGCAAACACCATATACATTTATTTTTATAGAAAACATATCTTCTATCAACCATTTAATTTCCAGAATGCTCAAAAAAGACCTTGCGGCCGCAAGGTCTTTCGTATTCTTAATATTTAAACAGCATAGCAACCAGTTGATATCCGGCTCCAATCGTCCAGAACAGCACGTAATCACCACGACGGATACGGCCGGATTCAATACCTTCATACAAGGCAATGAACGGGCTACTGGTACCCGTGTAGCCATAGCGATCACCCACATAGATCATTTGGGCGTCCTCCAGCTGCAAATGGTCCTGGATCTTCAACACATTTGCCAACGAAAACTGAGATAGGCAGTAAGCCCGTACATCCTGAGGTGCCAGTCCATTCTTCTTTAAAATACGTTCAAGCAGATCATATGTTGGGGGCAATGCCATATTGGCATCAAACGGAAGCCACTGAATATATTTTCCGGGTGCATTCTTTTGAAGTGTTGCCGCTAGTCCCTGAGCTGGATATAAAATTTTATCTATATTGATCGGGTCCGTATAATACATGGAATCTATAAAGCCGGTGTCCTCTTCTGTTCGCTCCAAAATGGCCGCACACGCTGCATCTCCATAATTCGCATAAGTAATTTCATCCTCGGGACCGGAAATGAGCGAGTTATAATCCGAACCAATAATAAGCGCTGTCCGCACATCAGGATTGGACAGCATCGATCGGCTAGCTTGATCAACAGCTACTGTCATCCCTGCACAATTTGCATTCGAATCCATCACTGCTACGTCATGCCTGGCCCCAATCGCTTGGTGAACAAACAGCGCATTCATCGGGAACAGCGACTCAGGAACTTGTGTGGAAAACACGATCATATCCACGTCACGACCTGTCATACCGACTTGTTCCAGCGCTTTTTGTGCGGCCGCAATTCCCATCGTCAGACCGTTCTCATCCGGACGCTCAATGATATAACGATTTTTTCTGCCCATATGCTCCATGAAGCGTCGAATATCTTTGCCTTGCTCGTCAAAATGGCGAATGTAATATTCGTTATCCAGTGAATGGGACGGATGATAAACACCCAATGCTTTCATCTTAATATGGCTCACCAGCAGTTCCCCCTTGCACTCACCTTAGAGCATTATTTTACAACAATATCAACGTTGTTTAATCCCGCTTCACGTGCTACACGACCGAGCTGCATTTTAATAATTGTTTGCTGGAGGCTGATGTGAAAAACTACTTTGGCAAATCCGGTTTCTTTATAACGCACAAAAGAGCCCTTCAATTTCTCTACTTCTTCCGGGCCCAGCAGTTCCATTTGGGTGCAATCTACCGTAAGGGTAAACACGGATGCTTGAATGCTCGAAGTTTTGGCTGCATAATCTCTTACGAAACTGTCATACTCCTCTTGGCTAAAAACTCCATTCACCGCCATATGTACCGTTTTCATAGCTTGATTCACTTCAATGTTGTAAGGATGTTGACTCATTTTAGCAATACTCCTTTAATTTCAATTTTTCCCCATATGAATATGGGACTATAAGAATATCGGAAAAATATGTAGATTTATTAATATTAATCTAAAAAAATCACCACTAATTGTTTACAAATTTGTGAATATACAAAAAAACGCCACTACTTCTGACTATCAGAGCAGTGGCGGAGAACAAATTATTAGCTTACATTGAATTAATTCGTAAACGTATGCCTGCCGAGCGAAATGACAGCCGGACGGCTTTTACTCCATTTGGCTGTGGCAATGGCCGGATTGTAATAGTACAAGGACCCATTCGTCGGATCAGCACCATTCAGCGCTTGTCTTGCCGCACGGTATGCGGTTTGGTTTGGCTTGAGGCGGTATTGACCATCCTGTACAGCGGTGAACTGACCCGGCTGCAAAATAACGTCCGGAATGGAGCTTGGGAATTCACTGGACTGTACACGGTTTAATACGACAGCGCCAACAGCCACCTGTCCTTCAAATGATTCTCCGCGTGCCTCCGAATAAATGATACGGGCCAACTGTTCCAAAGCGGTTAAGCGCACCTTGCCGAAGGAATCCAGCTTGGCTCGTGTAGCCGCTCCGGCTACACCATCAGGCGTTAGACCATTGTCTCGTTGAAAACGGGCTACTGCTTTACTGGTCAGAGAACCATAGTACCCAGTAAAACCGGCCTTGAAATAACCGAGCGAATGCAGCTGCTGCTGAAGCTCCAGCACCCGAACGCTCTGAACCCCCTTCTTCAACGCCGATGCTTGCGCTTGTGCTTGCTCCGGTGCCACTGATAAGACAGTACCCAGCATACACGCGCAGGACAAGATTAGAATAGATAGTTTCTTCATATTCCAGACAACCTCCTCTTTCATGTTCTGTCCGGTACAACCATTCCGGCCTGTACAACTCAGGGGCGTTTATCCGATGATGTTTCTTTTGCCATAGCTTATTGCCTAGCTGCGGAAAGACGCGTTGCTACATATGGAATCGGACAAAGCTTCTTTCATATGTCCGTTGCAGTATACCACAAGCCGCAATTACGTATCATCCGGCTCTGGTCCTAAGACTACACCAGCCAATAAACGCCAGTTCTAAAGGACTGACGCGTAATAAAGACAATGAGTCCCGTTCTGACTACACTTGAATACGTGACTTTTTTCGCTATTTTTCGTCTCCACTCGCCGGGAATGCGCAAACCTGTCCATGCACACATGCATAGGCGAATACATAGGGTAGCGTACAGTCATCAAATTTGGAATAACAGAAAGGCAGGAAACCCCACGTGAATTCATATGTGGATTACACCTCTCCCTCCGTACAATTTACCTATGATTTAAGCGATAATATCTTGTTTCAAAAGGATGCTCAAAACTCAATTAGCGAGCTTTCGATCCAGCAACTGAATACGTTGGCCAATGTATCGTTGCTAGAGATCCGTCTCAGTACGGCAAATGTGATAGAGCCCCATTACCATCAAAATGCCACAGAATTGGTATACTGCGTCACTGGAGCAGTAACGGTCTCGCTGATTAATCCGTTTACCAGCGAGTTGCGACATTTCCCGATTACACCTGGTCAGGTGGCTAACGTCCCTCAGGGATGGTGGCATTATATCGTTGCTACGGTGGACAACACTCATTTGCTAACCATTTTTAATGCCCCCATCCCTGAATTCATTCTTGGCTCCGACGTCTTGCGGCTAACGCCAAGTAATATCCTGGCTCATACGTACTGCCTGAATGAGAATAAAATTCAAGATGCGCTCAGCCCTATTAAAAAGCCCGTCCTCATCGGCCCTCCCAAGGATTGCAAGCAGCAGCCGCTTCAAAAACCGGGCATACATGTGAGACTTGCCGATACTGTGGCACATCATCAACCCACCCCCGAAAGAAGCTACGTATATACAAGCGGATACCCCGGTTTTTCCTTTAATCCCTATCAAAATTAGACTTGGCTCTGCCCAAAGCCTAAGCTCCAGGGAAGCCCCTTTTCCTGTATGTTCGCCGTTACCATTCGATCCTTCCGCTCATACAATGCGAATGTACAAGAGGGGGTGATGGAATGGACGCTTATTACAACTGCATGAGATGTATGAACCAAAAGGTGCGTATTCTAACAATGGACGGAAAACAGTATGTAGGAACTATTATGGATGTCGATCGTAATAACGTGTACTTAAAACCCGAGCGAAAAGGTTGTGTACGAACATCCGGCTATTATCCTTACTGGGGAGTTAATCAGCAAATCTTAACTTTGAGCCTGTTCACCTTGCTTGCAATTGCATTAATTTAATCCTTGGTCCGTGTCATGCCCTGTATGCACATGTCAAGCACCTCATATGACAGCTGTCCAGCCCGGCACATTGTGTTAGGGCTAGTACGCTGCTATTTGAGGTGCTTTATCATACATGCCAGTCAACCCATCATCTAAAATGATTAAACCCCTCACCGATTATATACCGATGAGGGGTTTAATTTATTCAATTCAATTTAAACCCATAAAGACTTGGTGATGATGACCAGCAGAATGAACAGTACGAGAATAGCTCCTGTTGATGTCCAAACACCTGGGTATCCTCCGCCGCCATAACCTCTTTCACATTCACTCATGGATAAGTTCCTCCTTTAATTCAGGGTACAACATAGCTTATGTATTGAGTTTCCCCATGGAGCGGGCTTTTTGGCAATGTTATGAATCTTTCCGTTTGATAGGCATTAGCCTACACCCTTTCTGGGCAGGAGCATACGATATCATAACTAATCTGAAGGAGTGAAGCAATTGAATTCGAATCAAGCGTTCAGTTACAGCACCAATCAACCTTTTCCCCATCACCTTACCCCTCACCATGTGGTGGTATACCCTGTAGACCCATGTGTAGTTGAAGCATTGAGATCAGCGATCGGCAGTTATGTTGTGCTTGAGACAACACGCGGCAGGATTGAGGGATGCGTAGTGGATTGTAAACCTGATCACGTCGTTTTGGATGTACATGGAAAGAAATTCTTTGTCCGTATCTCCGAAATCGTATGGATTATGCCCCACTAAATGATCAGACAACGCAAATCCTCGCGTATCCTATCCGGATAAGCGAGGATTTATCGTGATGTATCCTGTTATTCAAGCTCTGCCGCCAGTGAAGAACGCAGTTCATCTATCGTTCCGTTATATTCATCCAAATCCACTGCGCCATTAATACCCGGGACACTTCCAGTGCTGCTGTATTGCCAAGCCCACCAGCTGTTCCAGGCTGGAACTGCCGTCGGCTTTTGCGTAGTGCTGTATCTGGCTACCCAAAGTTTATACATAGAAAATGTAGGGTCAAACTTGGAGGCAAACACATTGCCTGTGTATACGATCGGCTGACGCCCGGTAAGCTTCTCCATTTCATCCAAAAAAGCATGAGCCACTTCACTAATTTGTGCGGGAGTAAGATTTTTGGGATTATTTTCATAATCAAGCACAGGAGGCAGATCCAGCCTACCTCCTGCTGAATCTATAGCCCTGGCAAAATTAGCAGCTTCCTGACGAGCCCCATCCGCAGTAGTCGCGTTCAAAAAGTGGTAAGCACCAACCAATATGTTGGCATCTCTGGCCCCCTGGACATTCGCTAAAAATTGACTATCTTGATATTTGGTCCCTTCCGTTGCTTTAATGAAAGCGAAAGTCTTGCCTGCCGCCGCCACTTGCTGCCAATCAATATTGCCATTGTAGTGGGAAACGTCAATCCCCTGCGCATGTCCGTCGGAAGCAATCGAAGGCTCAGCTGGTGTAATAGGTGTATCTGGCCCGGCAGGTGTCGCCTCCTCTGTTTTCTGATCCAATGCTATAACAACCTTACCGTCATCCGCATTTTGTACATGATAAGATGTGCTGCTATTCAGATCAACCACAATACGTACTGAAGCCGGGCTTGCACTAAAGATAGAGTATCTGACCTGTGACACGTCCGGATCATCGGTGACTGGGAAAGCGCCTTGTCCGCCTCTATCCAAAGGTTGCGATGATAGAAAATCATCAGAGAGTCTTGCATCAGGAATGTCTACCACAATACGATCTGCGTTAGTTAACGTAGTTACTTTGGGGGTTACTTTTCCATTCACCGCAATGGTTAGCTGATGATTAGTGAAGCTAATTTGGCTGATAGCCGCACGTGCACTCTCCTCCGCATTCGTAGCAGTCTGAGTGGCAGATCTGCCGCGGGTAGACTCGCTATTTCCGCTTGAGGTAGCTGGAGTAGTCAGGATCACTGTTTTAAGCTTGCTGTTCCAGTTCACATCAATTCCCGTCTGTTCAGACACAAATCGAATCGGAACATAGGTCGTACCTCCTGTAAGCAATGGAGCTACTGCTAATCCCATTTGTCGTCCGTTAACAGTAGCAATGGGATTATTAACCTGAAGACTGAGATTCTGATTCCTATTTTGATTCTGTATAGTTACAGTGCTTGTCTTGGGCTCCCAGCTGACCTTATAACCTAATTCCTCCACAATGAGACGAAGTGGGACCAGCACATTCCCCTTTACTTCCTGAATCTGAACTCCCTCTGCAGCACTTATATCTTTACCGTCCAACTGAATATGTGAGCTTGAAGATGCAGCGTGGCTTTCTTCTGGAAATAGGAGTAAAAATAAAAACAGAAAAGCAAACCAACGAATGTTCTTCATATGTACCCTACCATTCTCTAAATTTTCGCTTATCATATTGGAATCTATGATCTCAAAACCTTTTATTTTGATAGACGCGAACCATATGTAAAAGTTACGATTAGTTTAGCATATATTTAAAACTTCCTCACTCACTGTACAAAAAAATTCTGCCAGCTACACAGCAAGCAGAGTTCTTTAAGGTGTTTATACTAACTTTTTTCAGCACATACGAATCATTATTTTCTCTCTTAATTCACACCGTTAAATAGGTTAAACCTACAAGCATGATCGAAGTGATAGACAGCACCAGTAAGGGAAGCAGCGCTTTCTCCCGCAAAGCCTTAAAGCTTACATTCAGCCCCATGCCTACCATGGCCATCGTTAGCATAAATGTAGTAACTTGAGAAAGTTCGTTCATCAGTCTTGAAGGAACTACAATGTATTTTCCAAAAACATAGCTGCCCAACATACTTGTAGCGATAAAGCCAATGAGGAACCAAGGGAACTCTACTTTTGCTTCGGAACCGAGCTTCCCCGTGCGTTTCATCCAGTACATTAGAATAAAGCTGAGCGGTATAAGTAAAAAGACACGCCCCAGTTTGGCCAACAGGCCCACCGCAAGAGCATCCTGTCCGCCAGACGCCGCAGCTAAGGCCACATGTGCAATTTCATGCAGACTGCTTCCCGACCAGATTCCGTACTGTATATCCGTCAAAGGAATCCAGGGACGAAGCACTGTAAACAAAATGGCAAATACCGTTCCAACCAAAGCGATTAATCCAGCTCCAATGGCCGTATCCTCGTCTTTGGATTTCAACAAGGGGGAAACAGCCGCAATGGCTGCTGCACCACAAACTCCCGTTCCAATACCAAGAAGAAGCGACAGCGAAGCATCTGCCTTGAAACGTTTGGCCAGCCCAACCGTAAACAAGATAGAAAATATAACAATGCCTACATCACGCAAAAGCAAACCCAGGCCCTGATGAATGACAACATCCATATTAAGCTTTAGCCCATAAAGCACAATAGCTCCTCGCAGCAGTTTTTTAGCCGAGAACTCAACCCCTGGGCGTACAGCTTCAGGATACCCCTGCAACTGCCGATACAGGACAGCAAGAAACATGGCGCAAGCCAATGGGCCAACATAATGAAAACCCGGCAATTCGTTCAGCGCGTAGCCTGCCAATGCGAATATCATCGTTAGCACGATGCCTAGTACACATTGAATCCATCGCCCTCTGTTTGATGATAATTTGATGTATTTTGTATGACTGCTCATGGTGACTCCCTCCAATCTGTATGTATCCAGCTTAGTCCGATTTTTGCCATAAGAAAAATAAATCATTATTATAATTATAATAAGCAAATAGATATGATCGATTTGGAGGAATGAGCATTGGATCAATCTTTAATCGTATTTGTTATGGTCGTGGACAAACAAAACTTCACACGAGCTGCTGAAGCATTGCACATGACTCAGCCTGCTGTAAGTCAATATATTCAAACGCTGGAGCGAGCCGTAGGAGCGCGGCTTTTGGAACGGAGCAACAAATATGTGCGCTTAACCAAAGCAGGTGAAATTGTGTATCATCATGCCCAGGAGATCATCCGCATGAACGCCCGAATGCAGTATTTGGTGGACGAGCTGATGAATACGGCACAAGGAAACCTGTCTATCGGTGCAAGCTACACGTATGGCGAGTACGTGCTGCCGCATGTGATTGGCAAAATGAGAGTACAATATCCGCTCATTCAGCCCTCCATTACTATTGGCAACACCCAAGAAATTGAAAGACTGGTTATCCGTAATCAACTGGATGTAGGAATTATTGAAGGAGAATTTCAGCATGATCATTTGTATATTGAATCATTTGCTGATGATGAAATGGTTATCGTCGCTCCACCAAATCACCATTTGGCTGGCAAACCTCAAGTGGATTTGAGCGAGCTGCAACAGGAGATCTGGATTCTGCGCGAAGAAGGCTCTGGGACCCGGGAAGCAGCTGAAAGGATGTTTGCACAGTTTCAATTTTCCCCTTCTCATATGATGGATTTTGGCAGCACACAGATCATCAAGGAGTCTGTAGAAGCAGGCTTGGGGATTTCGCTTCTGTCCCAATGGGTCATTCAGAAGGAACTCACTTTAGGTACATTAAAAATATTAAATATTCGTAATCTCCCGGTTATTCGGAAATTTTCTTTTCTGACTCCTTCTGCGGTATTTGAGACCAAAGCGACCAGCGTTTTTTTGGAGATTTTGCGGGGATACAGCGTAAAAAAACTCGGAAGCAACAAAAAAAGCACCGACCAGGTGCTTTAATAAATAGGTGCTTTAACAAAAAAACTTTAGAGATGATCTTTTCCATGATACAGGAAATGGGAGAAATCAGCGTAGCTGCCTTGAAATTGTTGCATATCATGGGCGGCAATACCTACAAAGTTCCCTGTAAATCCACCGGATAAAAAGCTGATATCCTGCATTTCAAAAAGTCTCTTCAAGGCAGGTTCATCCCCGACTCCATAATAAAATTGCCCGTGGGTTGCTTGGACTTCTACAGCCAAATGTACAGGAAGATCATCCTGAAGCTTAATCACTTGCGGAACTAGCGTAAATGAATTAGCTTCACATCGCATCATGCGCAGCACTTTTCCTAGACTCTCTTCATAGCTAACATACGCATACAAATAATCCTCTTCATTGAGATACAGCAAAAGCCCCGCCATTTGCAAATAGCTTACAGGCTGATACTCTAGGGCTGTTTCTGCCCAGAAATGATGATCTGTTTGCCGAATGGCCAGCAAGTGATGCTGGAACAGACTTTGTATCGATTCTCCAGCCCGAATTCGAAGATAGCCGGGACGCTGGCTCAGCGAACACCAGCTATCGTCTGCCAGTATGCGCAGTGTATTCCACGTTTTATCCAAAGCAGGTCGCTCGAAAAAATCTTCAAATATATAGCCTTGCTCTTGCTTGGCAGAGAGCGTCCCTTTAGGTGCAGGCACCTCCAGTTGAGGAGTATGGCCTCCAGCGGTTAATCGCAGCCAGCCTTCATCATCCCAGTGCACCTGCTGCAACGCTGTTTCCCGCCCCAAAATAGCATATTTCCCTTCCACAGGACGTGTACACAAATGCGCCATGTACCATTCGCCGTCCGGCGTTTGTACAAGACTGCCATGCCCTGCACATTGCAAAGGATACTGAGGCTGATCGCGCGACGTAAGCATCGGGTTATGCGGGTCCACTTCATACGGCCCGTCTATCTGCTTCGAGCGGGCTACGGTAACCGCATGTCCCGTACCCGTTCCGCCCTCCGCTGTAATAAGGTAATAATATCCGTTGTGTTTATAGATATGAGGCGCTTCGGTTTTCTTCAAAGGAGTACAATCAAAAATTTTAACAGGCTCGCCAATGAGCTGTTGCTGCCTGCTATCATATTCCTGCATGACAATCCCCGAAGATTTATTGCTTTCCAGCATACGGTAATCCCACAACGCATTCAACAGCCATTTGCGTCCATCCTCATCGTGAAATAAAGACGGATCGAATCCGCTGCTGTTGAGATAAACCGGGTCCGACCACGGTCCCTGGATGGTAGGTGCTGTCATCACAAAATTATGAACGTCCTTGAACGGACGCTTGGTGCTTTTCACATCCGTATAGAGCAGATAAAAAAGGTTATCCGCGTAGCTCAGCTGCGGCGCCCAAATACTGCAATTTTTCGGGTTTCCTCTTAAATCAACCTGATCGGTCAAAATATCCGTACAATGCTCCCAATGGGCCAAATCTTGGGACTGATACACCCGTACGCCAGGCAACCACTCAAATGATGACACCGCGATATAGTAAGTATCCAGGACTCGAATAATACACGGATCAGGATTAAAGCCTTTTAATATGGGATTTTGGATCATCATTGAGACATCACTTCTCCTTGCTTCCAAAATGCAACTCCATCAAAAACCTGCTCCTTGCCCCACACCTCTGTTCCCGCTTCAAAACAATCCGCCCACGGAACGCGCTGGCTGCGCAGCAAAGCAACATCGGGTACACCGTATTCCTGATAGCACACGGTTTTCTCATTCGCTGGATTGTCCCAATTGTCCCAGCCGCGTGGATCAATATGTTTGCCCATTTTACAATCGACAAACACCGTCTTGGCATACTCACGCCATGGACGTCCCAAAAATACCGGGGTAATATCCGGCTCTGCGGTTAAACAGCAGCGGTGGAATACATAGCCGTACGCTTGCCCTTGTGGTGTAGAGGCGGCTGTGACGT
This sequence comes from Paenibacillus sp. Aloe-11, assembly GCF_000245715.1. Taxonomy (NCBI): domain Bacteria; kingdom Bacillati; phylum Bacillota; class Bacilli; order Caryophanales; family Paenibacillaceae; genus Paenibacillus; species Paenibacillus sp. Aloe-11. The sequence goes on from NZ_JH601056.1 coordinate 408,664, forward strand.
AGCTCGTTTGGTTCTCATGATGGCGTAAACTGTGAATTTCACAATCCTCAAAATAAGCGGTAGCCCCGCCAAAAATAAAATCCACCGTCCCCTCAATATAGCAATGCTGATAGAGCTGGCGATAGTGAGCATGATGCTCTCTCAAAGGGATGCCGCCAAACTTCAAGCGCTCCTTCGGGGCCGGAGGCAGAGGACCTGTAAATAACGTGTCCTGATGCCCTTTAAAGGTACAGTTCCTAAACACGGTTTTATCACAATGAGCATACACGGCAACAGCCTGCCCAATGGCTTCTCCCTGTCCGGCTGTGTTGGAAATTGTGATATTTTCCAAAATCAGATGGCTGCCGCCTAAAAATAAAGTAGGTGTTGCAAAGGTGCCTATTTCCTCGCCTGCTTCATCCCGCTCCCTGGCGTACCGATGCATGCGAATATCAACCTGTCCGATACCTATGATATGTAGATTGGAACGGTAAATCCGCACCTCTTCCTCATAGGTACCCGATAAAATAGTTAGCGTTTCCATTTCATTGGAAGGCGACTGCTCCAATACCGCAATCGCTTCCTGAATCGTATGGAAATCACAAAAGGACTCTTTTCCTACCAGCATGGTTTACCCAATCCTTTCATTCGATTTACAAGTGCTCGGCTAAAAAAGATTGCCACGCCATTCGCATTTCCAGCGTCTCCATATGTCCGCCGCCCGCAATCACAGGCTGCCAATGCTCAGGGTGACCCGCTTCTTTGTACGCTTCCAGCAGTCCTTTTGCCAAATGCTCAACCCCTTCAATCGGACACATCCGGTCATTTTGGCCTGTTATGCTCATACGTGGACGAGGGATAATCCGTTTTTGAATATCCAGGGTTGTAAAATGCTTTAACAAGCCGGGGACATAGGAATAGAAGCCGTGATGATCCAGGCCTCTTTTGGCGATTAGCGTATGGGCATCGACCTGTCCGCAAATATCAATGGTGACCTGTATCCGTTCATCCAGGGCTGCCAGCCACCAGGCCATAAGTCCACCCATTGACATGCCGATCGTTGCAATGCGGGAAGCATCAATGTCCTCACGCTGGCACATATAATCCAATAAGCGACGGTTATCGTAAAGCATCATGCCCCACAGCACCTGCCCCTGCCAGAGCATCTCCTTGACCAGCTCACTCTCGGTTTTCCCCCCGCGCTCATTAAATCCCCACATGTCAATACAGCATACACAATACCCCATGTCTGTCAGGGTTTCAGCAAACGAGGGCTGCTGCAAATAAGAACTGCTCTGGATCAATTCTTTGCGTCCGTTCGTATAATTGCCCCCATGCGAATGGTTGAAAATGACCAGTGGAAACGGGCCGTCCCCCTGTAAGGGGGTGGCTACATAAGCGGGTACAGGCTCGATCCCGTTCAAGTCCAGCAGGAGACATTCCAGTCGATATCCCTCCTGCTCCTCTTGGTTCAGCAAAGTTGCTGTCACAGGCCGATCTTCTGGAAGATCTCCTAACAATGCTTGCAGCCTATCCACGTTCCTTCCTCCCTTCAGCTCCTTCCTAATTCAAAATATTGTGGCTGGAAGGCTCCACAGTTACTTGTTCTATCAGCTTTTCTGGCTGGGCTGTATTCCTGGAATGACAGCGATTGATTTCAACATTTTCCCCATTTTCAATATAGAAGGCAGGGCCCTCATGATTCTCAATCGTCACCTGCTGGAAACGGATATCTTTCACATTCCCCAGATAGAAGCCACGGTTATTCATATCCTCGATCCCTGTCATCATGGCGGGACGGCCGGGAATCGCATTTTTCGCCATGGAAATATCTATATTGGAAAATGTAATTTCAGCAATGTATTGCTCTGCAAGTCCATACAGGAACCCGGCTGCCGCATGAACCTGACGTGCCGTGATATCAGCAAAATGGATTCGTCTAAAGCACGGAGTTTCATCGGTAACCGGATAGGGATTTTTGTCCCAGACATATTTGTCCTTGCCCCGAGGTCCGCAGAAATAATACAGGTTCAGAATAAATGGACAAATGACCTCCTCCATCACAATGTTGCTGACGCGAATATCCTCGATGATTCCGCCGCGTCCCCGTCTGGATTTCAAGCGTATGCCCCGATCTGTTTGCTTGAACACGCAATTGCTGATCGTAACATTACGGATGTCTCCGCTCATTTCGCTTCCTAATACGACACCACCATGTCCATGCACCATCGTACAATTGGTAATCGTAATATTTTCGCAAGCAATCCGCTCCTGCGTATCTTCGGTTCCTGCTTTGATCGCAATACAGTCATCGCCCACATCGATATTGCAGTTGCTGATACGAACATTGGAACAGGATTCGGGATTAATGCCATCGGTATTGGGGGAGTCTGCCGGGTTAAGAATGGACAAATTGTCAATCGTCACGTTGTAGCAGGCGATGGGATTGATAGTCCAGCTGGGGGAATTTTTCAGCATGATATCTTTAATGGTGACCCGCTGACAACGGTCAAAGCTGATTAATTTCGGTCTCGGATACTGTAGCTCCTCAGGATGGTTTCGATGCTTTTCCCACCACGGTTGACCATTTCCCTCCAGGATTCCGCTGCCTGTAACTGAAATGTTTTCGAGGTTTTGCCCGTAAATACATGAAGCATGTACTTCTCGCTGAACCCCTTCCCATCTGGATTCCACCACAGGATAGTCAGCCGGATTTGTACTGAAAGAAAGAATGGCTCCAGGGCTTAAATGCAGTTCAATATTACTTTTAAAAAAGATAGCTCCTGTAAGGTACGTACCTGAGGGAATAACAACCGTGCCTCCCCCGGCATTGCTGGCCGCTTCAATTGCATTCGCAATTGCTTCCGTTGCTGGCGTCTTACCATCCTGAGGGGCTCCATAATCTACAATGTTATACGCTTGCATTTTGTTCTCTCCTATCTCTGTATTTTGGGAATGCGGAAAATAAAGGACGTGTATCCGTTCCAGTTTGGCAACATGGAGCAGTCGGATGGTGCTATCCAAGCGAGCTTTCCTACAGAAAGCTTTTAAAGCGACCGCTTCGCTGTACAGCACCATTCCGCCTACTCCGTTTTTATGGTCATTTTTTGACTTCGACTTATCTGGTCCTTATTTTTTTGATTTCTTATACGCTTCCTCATACTCAGCAGTAATTCGTGCTCCGCCGGAATTTTTCCAGTTTTCTACGGCTGCCTTAAATCCGGCTTCATCAAGCTCACCCATAATAAATTTGAAGGAGGCGTCGGTAATGATTTTCTCCAGCTCTGTGCCTTGCTCATTAGCCGTGACTGAGTCCAGAGGCACCGTCGGGTCCAGAACAGCAAATTTATTATTTTCCCGGACTAATTCATTAGCCAGTTCCTTTTCTGGATTGGCATCTTTTAAGTTATAGGTCACTTCACTTGGTCTGGAACTTGAAAACGGCTGAACATCGGCCTGCCACAAATCTGTATTCATAATTTTGAAGGCTCCGTCTTTTTCGATCTTATAATGAGTGCCTTCAATCCCACCGGTCATATACATATATACATCCTTGTCAATTAAGTCATCGACAAATTGCAGCAGTCTTTTCAGTTCAGCTTCCGTCTTTACTTCGGATTTAGGAAACGCCAGCAAACCACCTACCCCGCTGCCCTCAGACCATACGTGGTATTTGCCATCTCCATTCGAAATCTTGTTGACAGGTACCAGCTTCAACCCCTTTTGCAAGCCTTGGGACAAGGTTCTGAGGTTAGAGATATCGATCATGCCCGTATAAATACCTGCTTTGCCTTGAGCAAATTGTTGCTGCTGGTCTGTTTTGGCAGTTACCGCAAAGTCTTTAGAGAGAAAGCCGTTTTTGTATAGCTTTTGCGAATACTTTAACGTTTCCATGTATTGAGGAGTATCAAATTCCGGCGTAAACTTTCCACTTTCATCTACTTTCCAGCCATTCGGTGTACCAAAATAGGAACTTAAAGTTTTAAAGCTGCTGTAGCGCAAATCCGATCTGTCAACAAACCCTGTTGTATCATTTTTGCCATTCCCATCTGGATCATCTTCTGTAAACGCTCTCGCAACTTCATACAGCTCATCCAGCGTCGTTGGCACCTTCAGCCCTAGGCGATCCAGCCAATCCTGACGAATGACCAGACCCGCACGGGCCAGATTCTTCTGGAACGGAACACCATACAGCACCCCTTCAATGGAAGCGGCTTCCCGCACTTCAGGCGGGATCTTTTTCAAATTTTCATAATCATCCAAATATTTTCCTACATCCCAGAATAACCCCGATTTCAATGAACTCCGCACTGAAGAATTTGTCATCATCGTCAGAGTCACCATATCTGCCAATTCACCCGAGGCTAATGCAGTGGTGATTCTCTCTTCCTTGGAAGCATCCGGCACCCAGTTGAAGGTGATTTTGGAATTGGTGTATTCTTCGATTTTACTTTTGATCGTTTCTGTAGGCGGCGAAGCTGTATGCAATACGTTTAACCAGGTAAACTCCAGTTTGGACTTCGGATCATAGGTTTGGCTGCTTTGATCCTCCGCTCCCTTGTCACCACAAGCAGCTAAAAAAACACTCATGACCATAAGTACGGCAAGAAGGCCCGATACTCCCTTTTTCATTGCGATTCCTTTTTTCATCGTGTTTTGCTCCTTTTTTGTTTATATATTTATGCCATATCTTCCTCTTTCACCAGAACCTCTCGCTCTATTTTGCTGAACACCTGATGTGTCATCCACATCACGAGATAACCGAGGATACTCGCTCCGGCAAAAGTCAGAATTCCCGGGTACAAGCCTAAAATCAATGCAAACAGCACGACAATGGCTACAAAAAGAACAAGTGTATATTGTAAATACGAAAATCCAATCACGATCGACATTTTGATTTTCAGTTTGATGCCTTTCCAATCATAGTGAGCCAGCAGCGGAAAAATGTACGCCAAAGAAATCAGATACAAAAAGGCTCCAATCAGCGTCACCACACGAACATACCAGGACGAGACATTGACGATATCTACGTAAAGCACGTAGCCCACAAGGCTATAGAGTCCGCCAATAATCGCTGCTTCTTTAAAGCTTTCTCTAAAGTAACGTACAAACGTCGAGAAAATGGGCACATCCTCATTGCCCCGAATCCATTGCCTTAAAACACTCAGCATGGCGACGGTGGCAGGCCCCACACCTATAAAGACCAGGCCCAGGATTGTCGCAACTGTCCATAGCAGGTTAAGGTAAACCAGCCGAAGCAGGCGCATGCACCATTTGTTCATGTTTTCTACAAACCGTACCATTTTGCATCCTTCCCGTCGTCATTAGTAAACGCCGTCCTCACCAAATTTCTTGGCCAGTCGATTGGAGAACATAATCAGGATTAATCCTACGACCCCTTTAAAAAGTCCTACCGTTGTACTGAAGCTTAATTGTCCATTCTTTAAGCCCGCGGTATAAATGTAGGTATCAAAGATTTCGGCAACCTCACGGTTCAGTGAGTTCAACAGCAGATACATATGCTCAAAGCCCAAATCCAGCGTGCTGCCTATTTTCAAAATGAGCAGTGTAATAATAACCGGGCGGATCGCAGGCAAGGTAACATGCCATGTTTTTCTTAGGCGTCCTGCACCGTCCATCTCTGCTGCCTCGTACAATTGCGTATCTACCACTGTGATTGCGGATAAATAAATGATGGTAGACCAGCCGAGCTCCTTCCAGATGACTTGCCCCATGTAGACGGTTCGCAGCCATTCCGGAGAAGTTAGGAAGCTGATTTTCTCACCACCCAGCGCGGCAATCATTTCATTCAATACCCCGCCGTCCACCGTAAGGAATACATAAGAAATCGAAACGATGATAACCCATGACATAAAGTGCGGGATGTAGATGATGGTTTGAATCATGTTTTTAAAAAACAGCTTCCTGACCTCATTCAGCATCAATGCCAAAATGATAGGTAATGGAAAAAAGATTACAATGTTCAGTGCAAATAAAATTAGCGTATTGCGTAACAGCATAAAAAACGTAGGCTCAGTAAATAAACGGATAAAATGCTTCATGCCTACCCACGGACTACCCGTGATTCCCTGAAAGGCTTGATAATCCTGAAACGCAATGACCAAGCCCCCCATGGGGAAGTACTTAAAAATAATGAAGTACACCAGCCCGGGTAACACCATCAGATACAGCAGCTTGTGTTTTTGCATGCGTAAAAGGCTTTCCGGGGTTTTTTTGTTCATTTATTTGACCTCCTTCAAACGTTCATGTATACGTTTTCAAGAGTACGTGATTTTTTGCATTCCGCATATAATCATCAAATGACAGCGTTTACAAAACTGTGTGCACAGCCTACTTTTCAGCCTTTTCACCTTACCTAATGATTACTATACAACTTAATGATTATCCTCTTATTTCCACTCTTAGGGAACACCTCAAGATTTGATTATATACGGAATTTCTTCCTCTTGATAAGGTTGACATGTAAACGATTACGAGGAGGTCACCCTATTGACGCAACGATTACAAAAACAAAAATTACGAAAAAAAGAATCGCTGGGCAGTCGTATTTTCAACATTGTAAATAGTACATTATTGATTCTCATTGCCCTCACTTGTCTCTTGCCTTTTTTGAATATCATCGCCAGCTCTTTTGCCTCAACCGAAGAAGTGATAGCCAAAAAGTTCATTTTATTCCCGGTTACTTTTTCCTTGGATGCCTATCGCTATATCCTGTCGACTCCAACCATTTTTAGAGGTCTTGGGGTTTCAGTCGGAGTAACCATCGTTGGTACCGTCGTAAGTATGATATTTACCGCTTTTATGGCCTATGGATTATCACGAAAATATTTACTTGGCCGCAATACAATTAACTTCATTGTTGTGTTTTCGATGCTGTTTAGCGGGGGAATGATTCCGACCTTCCTGGTCGTCAAAAGCATGGGGCTTATCAACTCGTATTGGTCCTTGATTCTTCCCGTGGCCATTAATGCGTTTAACCTGATTATTATGCGTAACTTTTTTCAGGCTTTGCCGGATGATTTGGAGGAATCCGCCAAGATGGACGGGTGTAATGATTTTGGGATTTTCTTTAAAATTATGCTGCCGTTAGCCCTGCCTTCGATTGCAACCATTTCCCTTTTCTATGCGGTAGCCTACTGGAATACGTATATGCACGCGATTCTCTACATCAATGACTCTGCCAAATGGCCGATTCAAGTCTTGCTCCGTCAAATTGTAATCGTTTCCAGTGGTATGCAGGCAGAAGGAACCGCTGTAGATGTCATCCCGCCTGCGCAGACGATTAAAATGGCGGTCATTGTCATTGCAACCGTTCCGATGTTAATCGTGTATCCATTTGTACAAAAGCACTTTGTCAAAGGGGCTTTGCTAGGGGCGGTTAAAGGGTAAGCGGCCCCTGGATTGCTGTGAAGTTCAGGTCAATTGGCTTGCTTCATCTTCCGATAAGCTCCCGGTGTGACCTGCTCCTTCTTCCGAAACGAGCGAATAAAGTTTTGCGAATTATGATATTGCAAGCGCTCGGCGATTTCTTTAATCGTCATATCCGTTTCGACGAGCCATTTCTTGCTCATTTGCAGACGGTAGCCCATCAGATATTCGCTGAACGTCGTTCCGTATTCTTTTTTGAAGATACTGCTCAAATAATTCGGATTGTAATGAAGCCGGTCACCAATGAGTTCCAATGATAATTCCTGATCATATTCAGCACGGATCATAGCAGCAATTTTTTCCGAGAGCGAGCGGAATTGCTGATTCGTCTTCTCCTTCATGCTTTTTACCATGGGCAAAATAATTTGCTCTACCAGCATACGCTCAATCTCTTCTGGGTTTCGGATGTCCAGCAGGCGATGATACAGGGCATGATTGTCTTGTGTCAGCAATACTTCGATCCCTAACAGCTGCTCCAATTGGATGAGGTTATTCACAAACCGCACCAGCAGCACCTCAAAGTTCATGGAATGATTGTTCTTGGTCATCATTTCCGCCAATAAGGAATGGACCGTATGATGTACCTGCTCTTCATCCCCTATTCGGATGGCGTCAAACAACTGCGATTCCAATTCCGCAGGATAGTGAAGCAGCACCGGACCTGAAATGACCATGGAAATATCTTCGTAAAAAATAATCGACTCTTTACCTAAATTCAAACGATGATGCAGGGCTTGCTTGCTCATCTCACAGGCTTCTTTACTTTCTAATAAGTTACTGTACGCAGTACTAATGCCTATGCTGATGGATACATTCAAATACTCTTTTACGGCTTGAATCAAAAGGGTCGCATCATCCAGTACCTGCTTTCTTATTTCATGCTCGTTCTTGTCTGTCAATATGAAAATGGTAGCCTGGGTATCATCATTCAAAATGATGGGCAGCATGCGCTGCTGCTCTGGAATGGTTTCTTCTACGATTTTGTTAATGGCCAGCAGCAGCACATCTTTATCCGATGGCTCCCGATCGCCCAGATTGTCCAGTTGGATCAGCATCGTAATATACATTTGATTCTCAAGCTGCGAATAGCCGAGGCGAGGCATTTTTCGTGCCAATTCCTCCTCAGAAATACGTTTGCGGAACAGGTTGAGAATCAATTGGGTTTCAAGCTGCGGCATTTCGGACTGGATGAGGCTTTCCAGGCTTTCCTTCTCTGTTACAATGGTGTCGATGGAATCAATGATCCATTCAATTTCATTTCTGGAAGGCTCATTTTTGAACGTGAAATTAGGGTTTTTGGGGAGGCTGCGTTGAATCTGCTGGAATGGCTTGGTAAAATAAATTGCAATGAAATACGCTACCACTACAATTAAAAGCGTCAGCACAAGTCCCATCAAGATGATCCCGTATTTGGTCGTTTGAAATGCATTCGCAATTTCATTTTTATCTAATACCGTTAAGTAAGTCCAATTGTTATATGCAGATTTGGCATAAATGATTTGCCGTGCAGGCTGATGCTTCGTTTTCTCGAATGTCAGCATGCCTGTGTTGTCTGATTTTGCTGTAACTTCTGAAATGTGCTGAAGCTGCTGGGCAGACAATAAGCGGGTAGCAGGCTCAGTTTCGTACATTAGATCGCCCTGGTTATTCAAAATAAAAACGGGCATATGATCCTCTGTTTGAATGGTATGACTTAACGTCTGCGACGAAATATCAGACAAAGCAATGGCTTGCTTCTTTTTAGAAAATACAGGAAGGGTATTCACAAAACGGATTCCTTTATCTGTTTTAATCCAGAATAGTCCCTTATCCTGCTGCTCGATATAAGTATGAATCAGCTTCTCCCGTTCCGTTGTTGTCAAATAGGACAGGCTTCCATTGGAAATTTTCCAATTCTGGTCCAGGCTGATCAGTGAATATTCCGTTCCTTCCAATCCCATCGTGGCAATATAATTGAGCTGCGTATTCACATTCCGATAGGCTATAAAATCTTTTTCGGTAATGGGATGTTTCACAACTTCATTAAACGAGCTGGTCGTACTGTACGTATTAAAAGCATATTCAATCGTTTGTATCTTCTGCTCCAGACTGTTTCTGATCTGTGCCATGTAGCTTTGCTTGGTATTGGAAACTCTCTCCACAACGGAGCTAATTGTTGTAAAATAGATGTAGCTGCCGAAGCTGGCCACCAATCCTATTCCCAAAACCAGAATCGTAATAAAAATGGTGTAAAACATTCTTCCTTTTTTCATTGCGCTCCCCCTTTTTCATGGTGTTATACCAAAATTATAGCGCTTTCATTATGAGGTTTAAATCATTTTTTTCACGTGTGCATTATTTTTTCTTTACATCCAGAACTGTACGACCCTGCTCTTCAAGCCGAAATGTTAACTGCCATTCTATCCGTATGGTTCCAGTTTAAGTTGATTTTTTTCGTTGGCGGCATCTAAAAAGAAACCTGGAGGTACCTTATGTTACACGTTATCAGTCCTAAAGAAGAGATTATAAAAGAACAATTTCCAGCAGACACGTCCTTTCTCTCCCTCTATCCAGTTGCAGTTCAGGAGGCTCGTCCCTTTATATTGGTATTGCCCGGCGGTGGCTATGAGCATTTGGCTTCACATGAAGGAGAACCTATCGCCCGATGGTTTAATGATTTGGGCATCCATGCAGGAGTGCTGGAGTACCAAGTCGGCGATTTCGAGATCACCTCCTTGCTGGACGATGTGGAGCATGCCCTGCAATGGGTGCGCCAAACCCCAAAGGAATGGGCTGTGATTCCTGAACAGGTAGGGCTGATCGGTTTCTCAGCAGGCGGACACTTAGCCTCCATCGTTGCCACCACGGGAATAGAGAAACCGAATCTCCTGTTGTTGGGATATCCCGTCATTTCGTTCCACGACTCTTATACGCATATCGGAAGCCGTACACATTTTTTGGGTGAACAGCCAACACAGGAGCAGCTTCAGGCCTTTTCATCCGATCAGCAAGTGACTTCACAGACACCTCCAACTTTTATGTGGACTACAGCCAATGACGCCACCGTTCCGGTAGAAAACAGCCTCTTGTTTGCTTCCGCATTGTCCAAAGAAGGGATTCCATTTGAGCTGCATGTATTCGAGGAAGGACGGCACGGCTTAGGGCTGGCAGAGGACAACCGTGAATGCCGACAATGGCTCAAGCTGGCGGAGGCCTGGCTTCAAAAAAATCGCTATGTTCAGACAGA
>NZ_JH601056.1:419327-442293 GCF_000245715.1 Paenibacillus sp. Aloe-11
GCCGCTGCCAATCCGACTGTTTATCGCTGGGGACTCGACTGCAGCTCAAAAGGGAGCTACCGAAAAACCGATGACAGGCTGGGGCGAACACTTGCAAAGCTACTTGGACCCGTCTGTTCATGTGGACAATCGCGCGGTGAATGGGCGAAGCACCAAATCTTTTATAGCAGAAGGCCGGTTGGCTGATATTGAGAAGGATTTTCGAGCTGGCGATTATCTGTTTATTCAATTTGGACACAACGATGAGAAAAAAGAAGATCCTACCCGTTATACCGATCCTGATGGGGAATATCGCCAAAACCTTATTCAATGCATCGAATCTGCTCGGCAGCGTGGCGGGATTCCCGTGCTATTGACCTCTGTAAGCCGCCGCCGCTTTACCGCAGACGGTGAACCTGATCCGCTGGCTGTGGGAGCCTATCCCGCAGCCATGAGACAAGTTGCCAAGCAAACCCATACACCGCTGCTCGATATTTTTGAGGCTTCTCAGCAGCTTTATCGTTCCATGGGTGAAGAAGTCTCCCGGCAGCTATTTATGCATTTGCCTGAACAAACGCACCCGAATTATCCTGCCGGGGTAACGGATAATACCCATTTCTCCGACGAAGGAGCAAGACAGATCGCCAAGCTTGTAGCGGAGGCCATTGATCAATGTGCGGAATTGTCTGCATTAAAGCAACGTATGGTCGGATGGAATCAAGGCAACAGTGAATGTCTTATGCACGAGTTTACAAACTAACATGAAGAATTTTTTTAATTGTTATATTTTAATTTTTTTGTATCTTATAGGACTTTAGAACCGTTTTGTTGTATGATTTTGACAACATTTGTCGAACGAAGTGAAATCAGCAATTTTACATGGTATATTTTAGGAGTTCGTTTAACAACACATCAGGAGGAATTCTTTATGAATATTAAAAAAGTAGTATTATCAACAGCCATGTCTTTGGGACTCATTGGCAGTATTATCGTTCCTAGTGCGTCCGCAGCAGTAGGTCCTTCTCCGGAAATTACGCCTATTGTACAAGTAAACGGGGTATATTACAGAACTGCTAAGCTGCCAAGAAATTACTCTTACGCGTTGTCTAATTACCCAGGGGATACTTATAAAGTGGCAAGCGGAAATGTCACAGTCTCCGCCTCCGGCGTGGTAACAACCACCACTGCAACGAACGCAAGAGTCGAAATTTATGGTGGTAACGGCAAATTGAGAATGGTGTACACGGTTAAGGTATCCTAAAATAAAAACGATAAAAATAGCACTGTCCGTTTATTTGGGCAGTGCTTTCTTTATGATCTCTAAAGATCAGTCGTCCAATTTGTGACCTACCCAACTTCCAGTCCCAGGATTATCTTTGGGTGGTATAAACACTTAATGTCTGCAGCCATCTAGTAGACTGTAATAAATATAGTAAATATCCATTTATACATTATGTACGCCCTACTAAACATTAAAAGTCAAAGAGGTCTACCGCATTATTTCCTCTACTATCCTATTCCAAGCCGCTTCTTCCGATTTAAATCCTATACCGAAAAAGTATAAGAATATCCCGAGTCTTTTAGATACTTATCGAACCAAGCAAAGCGGGAATCATAATTTTTTTAAACATTTTGATCCTCCATTTTTTGGCATTATATTCAATAACAATCTATAATATGGTATATCTAACAATTCGATATTCGACTTTAGTACTTTATTAGCACTTTATATGTATGGTTCATACTGATCACCTCAGGATAGGTATTTAATAATTAGCGTTGTAATTCCTGTTAATAGAACCAATACCTGCTGACCGTAACTGGTCGGCAGGCATTGGTTCATCTTTCTCGTTTCGATAGTGCAAAATTTATTATTTCTCCAATTATAGTTCCAGTCAAAATAATATAAAACACCATGGCATTCAACTTATATCCAAATGCATAAAATGTTCCTATACCTATTCCATAGCCTAGCAAAATACCTAGATAACGTTTCAAAAATTTGTTCATGGAGTACATCCGATAGGATATGATTGCGAACTAAAAAACTTTGCAGAGTCAGCTGTACCAATTACTTTGTTTCGCGAAGCATCTTGATAAAATACCGTATGATTAGCGTAAGGGATAGCTTCACATTTTCTAGGGTATGAATATTGATAAATAGTGTAATAAGATACGGCATACAAACCTGCAACAGTGCCTATGATTGCAGCAATAGTTGATACAGGAACTTTAGAAATCGTTGATATTGCCGCTGCTGCTACAGCTATTCCTACGTTCGTCCAATCATATGAGTAATCAAACTTGCCTACAAAAGTTCCCCCTGGAGGAACAGCATTTAAGGAAAAGTCCGAACGGCTCTCCTTAACATTAAAGTTCTCCTGTTTCACACCATTAATTAATAAAGTTTGTTCTTTTGGAAAATACTCAACTTTAGTTGTTTTTTCATTCTCGACAACAGTAGCTATTCTATGATTGTCATCATTAAAGTTTGTTGTTACTGTTGCCTCTCCATGATCAGTCTGAATAACTTCTGTTTGAACTAGGTTTACCTCTGGCTTAGTGGCTTGTTCAGCATTACTCACCGAAGGTAAAACAGTCGCGCAGAGTAAGACATGTGCCTACATCTACTCCAGAATCAGAACAAACAACCGGAGACCGTGCAATCTTAGTTGTCAATATGGATACTGCAAATAAAGCTAACTCATAGAATCTCATTTTTGTTTTTTAGACATCGTAAAAAGATCACTGGTGCTTCCCATGACCAGTGATCTTTTTTATTTCCACTTATGATATTTAGCCCATTCTTTAGCAGCCTCTTGATAGCTCATTTGCTTGTTCCATAAAGTATAATTGATTTCCCAATCATGCATGGCTTGCTGATACGTTTCAAGAATTCTAAAATCGCAAATTTTCCAAGAGCAATAAATTTTTTTGTACCAACTTCCTAATGATACTCCTTGGGTATATCTGCGTACTGCCTTACTTGCTTGTCGTTTTACCCAACGTGTGGCTTGATCTTTTTTAACAGGTGACTTTTTCACACTTCGACTCAATGTGTCTCTAACCTCCTTATGGGAAGCTAGAGACCATCCAATGTTTTCATTACCTCACTCCCCTCTCCTCTATAGCATTAAAAAAGAGGACGAAAGCAACAAAAAACCCCTTGCTACGCAAGGGGTTTTGAGGAAATGGGCCCTGAGGGACTCGAACCCCCGACCAATCGGTTATGAGCCGACCGCTCTAACCAACTGAGCTAAGGGCCCTCAAAAAAATCTGTATATTCACGCTACATATTCATAACAGCAACGTTAATTAATATACAACATTTTCTTGTGTTTCGTCAATAGCTTTTTAAATATTTTTTTATTTTAATAGCTCACGGAATAAATCGGACACCATAACGCCCCTTGCGCGAGCGGTACACCTCCACTGCACGGGGATCGTTGTAGCCGTACATCCAGCCGTCATTCTCCAGCCTTTTTGCCAGACACCCGGCCTGAAATTTAGTCGTGTACAGTCTGCCATAGTAAACCCAATACATCCGAACTCCCTCTTTTCACATGATGGTAGGAGTTAGTGTAACCGGATCGAATTCGATTTACACCGCCTGAATCATAACAATCTACGCGGGATGGCAATGAGTCTGTGCCGTACTAATCATTAGCTCCGTTGCTTCTATATGCTCCGCCTTATTTGCCAAAGGAAGCCGGGTCCTGACGCCAGGAACGCAGCAGCTCCATCTCTTCCTCCTGAATGGTTCCTTCACGCAAGGCAACCTCCATCAGGGCCGTGTAATTGGACAAGCTTTGCAGCTTCACGCCCGCTTCTTCAAAAGCTTGAGTCGCTTTGTCCAGCTGGTAGCTAAAAATAGCCAGTACAGCTAACGGCTGAGCGCCTGCTTGTGCTACGGCCTGCGCTGCTTTAATGGAGCTGCCTCCTGTAGAGATAAGATCCTCGATAACCATAACCTTTTGTCCGGCGCTGATCCGGCCTTCGATTTGGTTCTCTTTCCCGTGTCCTTTGGCTTTATCCCTTACATAAGCCATCGGCAAATTCAGCTTTTGCGCCACCCAGGCCGCATGAGGAATCCCTGCTGTAGCTGTCCCTGCAATGACTTCGGTTTCGGGATATTGCTCACGAATGAGGGCAGCAAATGAGTCTGCAATCAGCTCACGCACCTCCGGGTAGGACATGGTAAGGCGATTGTCACAGTAGATAGGTGATTTGATACCGGATGTCCATGTAAAAGGCTGTTGCGGACGAAGTGCCACCGCCTGAATGCGTAACAGATGGGATGCAATTTGCTCAGGTATATTGTTTAATGTACTCATAATTGAATCATCTCCTCAATAATATGTTCCGCTGCGGCGCGTGGGTCTGGCGCTGCCGTGATCGGCCGTCCAACGACAATGTAGCTGCTGCCTTGGGCAATGGCTTGTCCAGGTGTAAGCACACGCGACTGATCACCTGTAGCGCTGCCTGCCGGGCGTATGCCAGGGGTTATGGTTTTAAAGTCAGATCCGCATACGGCACGAATCGCAGGCACTTCCAATGGGGAAGCTACCACACCGTCCAGCCCCGCCTCACGAGTCAGCTGTGCGTAGCGCACGACCACATCCTGTACCGTACCAGGAATGCCGAGCTCCGTGTTCATGGTCGCCTGATCCGTGCTGGTCAACTGTGTAACTGCAATAATGAGCGGCATGGCGAGCGAGCTGTCTGCGGAAATCGCTGCTTCGGCTCCGGCTCTGGCCGCTGCCATCATACTGCGACCTCCAGCCGCGTGCACGTTAAACATATCCACCCCTAAGCGGGTAATGCTCTCTGCCCCTCCACGCACCGTGTTAGGGATATCATGCATTTTCAAATCTAGAAATACGGAGTATCCTCTTGATTTTAACTGCTCTACAAAAGCGGGTCCTGCACTATAAAACAGCTGCATACCTACTTTTATATAGCAAGGGATACCCTCTAGCTGCCGAATTAACTGCTCCGCCTGCTGCGGATCCGGGTAATCTAACGCGACCATCAGCCGTCCTGCCATCTGCTGAAATGCTTCGTTCACCGTTCTACATCCCCTTTTTCACGACAATTCGGGTATATTTGCCCGTGATAAAGGACATCCGTCAGCAAAAGCTGATGAATGTCCTTCCTTGTGCTGCTTATTTTTCATCATCTATTGGTATCTTGTTAGCTACTTAGAACCGGCATGGATTCGGACGTGAAATTAATCGTCTCCAGCATTCGCAGCAAGGCGCGCACCGTATCCAGCGAGGTCATGCAGACAATACCGTTTTCAACCGCTTCACGGCGGATACGGAATCCGTCACGCTCTGGCGTTTTCCCTTTAGTCAGCGTGTTGAATACGAAATTGGCTTCGCCTGTGCGGATCATATCGAGAATATTCGGATTGCCCTCACTCAGCTTGTTAACTGTGTTCACCGGAATGTTGGCCTGTTCCAGTGCAGTTGCCGTTCCACCTGTGGCAATAATTTTGTAGCCCAGTCTGTAAAAGCCCTGCATCAACTCAATAGCTTCTTCTTTATCTTTGTCCGCTACCGTGATGATGATCGCCCCGGTGGATGGAATTTTCATGCCAGCGCCCACGAGTCCTTTGTACAACGCTTTGGCATACTGGATGTCACGACCCATAACTTCACCTGTCGATTTCATTTCTGGTCCCAGCGTTGGCTCTACTCGGCGCAGTTTGGCAAAGGAGAATACCGGAACTTTAACCGATACATAGTTACTTTCAGGCCATAGGCCTTCTGTGTAGCCTGCTTCCTTAAGCTTACCGCCCAAAATAGCCTGTGTCGCCAGGTTCGCCATCGGGATGTTCGTTACCTTGCTCAGGAAAGGAACCGTCCGCGAGGAGCGAGGGTTAACCTCGATGACATACACCTCGTCTTGATGAATGACGAATTGAATGTTTACCAGACCGATCGTTTTCAATTCCTTGGCGATGCTGATCGTAATTTCCACGATTTTTTGCTTCAGCTCGGCAGACAAGTGCTGTGGCGGATACACGGCGATAGAGTCACCTGAGTGGACCCCAGCCCGTTCCACATGCTCCATAATGCCTGGTACCAGTACTGTTTCGCCGTCACAGATGGCATCAACCTCAACTTCTTTGCCCAGCATATAGCGGTCGATGAGCACAGGATGTTCCGGATTGATTTTAACGGCTTCTTCCATGTACCGCAGCAATTCCGCATCCGAGTAGACAATTTCCATGGCGCGTCCGCCCAGAACGTAGGATGGACGTACCAGCACCGGGTAACCTAGCGCCTGAGCGGTTCCTACCGCTTCGTCTACAGAAGTAACCGTGTTGCCCTTAGGCTGTGCGATGGCTAGACGAGACAACAGTTGCTCGAACTTTTTCCGATCTTCCGCTTCGTCGATACTTTCCAGACTTGTGCCCAAAATGTTCACGCCTGCCGCACTAAGCGGAGCTGCGAGATTAATGGCCGTTTGACCGCCGAACTGAACGATTACGCCGATCGGTTTTTCCTGCTCGATGACATTCATGACGTCCTCGAAGAAAAGTGGTTCAAAATAGAGCCGGTCGGATGTATTAAAATCGGTCGAAACGGTCTCCGGGTTGTTATTAATGATGACTGCTTCGTAGCCTGCCTTTTGAATAGCCCATACCGCATGCACGGTAGAGTAATCAAATTCAATCCCTTGCCCGATCCGAATCGGCCCGGAACCGAGGACAATGACTTTCTCTTTGTTGGATGGAATGACTTCGTTTTCCACTTCATAAGAAGAGTAATAGTAAGGCGTTGTGGCTTCAAACTCAGCTGCGCACGTATCTACCATTTTGTAGACAGGACGCAGGTTTTGAGTCAGGCGGAACTCCCGTACCTCTTGCTCCGTTGTCAGCTTGCTAGCGGTTTGACCCAGACTGCGAATCTCGGCGATAGAACGGTCGGTAAAGCCTTTGCGTTTGGCCTGATAGAGCGTTTCGCAAGTCAGCTCAGGCTCTCCTGCAATGACAGCTTCAAACTTGACGATTCCTTCTACCTTATCGAGGAACCACCAGTCAATTTTCGTTAAATCCTGAATTTCCTGCTGCTGCCATCCGCGACGGAATGCCTCGGCCACCAAGAACAAACGCTCGTCATCTGCTTTAATCAGACGCTCTTTAAGCACCTCATCAGACAGCTGATCGGCTCCCTTCAGGTGCAGGCGATGCACACCGATTTCCAGGGATCGAATCGCTTTATGAATAGATTCTTCGAACGTGCGGCCAATGGCCATTACTTCGCCTGTCGCTTTCATTTGCGTGCCCAGCTTGCGGTTGGCAGAAATGAATTTGTCGAACGGCCAGCGCGGTATTTTGCTCACGATGTAATCCAGTGTTGGCTCAAAGCAAGCATACGTCTGTCCCGTTACCGGGTTCACGATTTCATCCAGTGTGTAGCCCAGCGCAATTTTGGCAGCCATTTTGGCAATTGGATATCCAGTTGCTTTGGAAGCCAGCGCCGAGGAGCGGCTCACGCGCGGGTTGACTTCAATGACATAGTATTGATAGCTGTGCGGATCAAGCGCAAACTGTACGTTACAGCCGCCTTCAATATTGAGGGCGCGGATAATTTTCAGGGAAGCAGAACGCAGCATCTGATACTCGCGATCTGACAGCGTCTGACTTGGCGCTACAACGATACTATCACCAGTATGCACGCCGACCGGATCAAAGTTTTCCATATTGCAGACCACGATGCAGTTATCATTGCCGTCACGCATAACCTCATACTCGACTTCCTTCATACCTGCGATGCTTTTTTCCACCAGACACTGTCCAATTGGACTGTAACGCAAGCCGGAGCTGACCGTTTCACGCAGTTCTTCTTCGGTCGCACAGATACCACCACCCGTTCCCCCTAATGTATAAGCCGGGCGAACGATAATCGGATAACCGATTTCCTTGGCAAAATCGAGGGATTCCTCTAATGTAGTAACAATTACACTCTCCGGTACAGGCTGTTCCAGTTCGCGCATCAAGTCGCGGAACAGATCACGGTCTTCGGCTTTTTCAATCGAATCGAGCTGTGTTCCCAGCAGCTTGACGTTTTCACGCTCCAACACTCCGGCACGAGCCAGTTCCACCGCCATATTCAATCCTGTCTGTCCTCCTAGTGTAGGAAGCAGGCCGTCAGGACGCTCTTGACGGATAATCTGTGTGACAAAATCAAGGGTAATCGGTTCAATGTATACCTTGTCAGCCATGTTGGTGTCTGTCATGATGGTTGCCGGATTACTGTTGATCAGTACCACTTCGACGCCTTCTTCTTTGAGCGCTTGGCAAGCTTGTGTACCAGCGTAATCAAATTCCGCTGCCTGACCAATAACGATAGGACCGGAGCCGATCACGAGTATTTTTTTAAGTTCTGTATTTTTCGGCATATTAGCGCTCTCCTCTCACTGCGGCGGCGATAACAGCCTGACGCGGTTGCTTTGGATGATTTCTTTTGTGCTCTCTGATCATGTCCAGAAAGCGGTCAAATAGATAGCCGTTATCGTAAGGTCCCGGTGCAGCCTCCGGATGGTATTGCACGGAAAACGCGGGATACTTGGTATGTTTAAGACCTTCAATCGTCTTATCGTTGTTATTAATGTGTGTCACTTCAAGGTCAGTTCCCTGGATCGATTCCTCATTCACCGTGTAGCCGTGATTTTGCGAGGTGATAAAGCAGCGTCCGCTCGCCAGTTCTTTGACCGGATGGTTGCCACCACGATGCCCAAATTTCAGTTTCTCCGTGTCCGCTCCCGAAGCAAGCGCGAACAACTGGTGTCCTAGGCAAATCCCAAACATAGGATATTCCCCTAACAGCTCAGCAATCGTACGAACAGCATGAGGCACATCTTTCGGATCCCCCGGACCGTTGGACAGCTGAATTCCGTCCGGGTTCAGGCGGCGAATTTCCTCAGCCGTCGTATTATGCGGAACGACAACCACATCGCAATCTCGCTTGTTCAGCTCGCGTAAAATACCGCTTTTGGCACCATAATCAATCAATACGATCCGTTCGCCGTTGCCAGGACTGCTGTACGGATGAGGTGTGGAAGTCAAAGGCACCTGATTGCGCAGTTCTTCAATGGTCATGTCAGCCATCATTTCCTTCAGTTCTTCCAGCGGCTGAGAGCCAGTCGTTAAAATGCCCTTCATCGTGCCATGATGGCGAATAATCCGGGTAAGCATGCGGGTGTCGATGTCGCTAATGCCAATGATGCCATATTCCTTCAGCAAATCGCCCACGCTGTATTGAGCGCGCCAGTTGCTTGGCACCGGCTCGTAATGTCGAACAGCAAAGCCGTGAACATAAGGCCGTACCGATTCAAAGTCATCGCGAGTAATTCCGTAATTGCCAATCAGCGGGTAAGTCATCGTTACGATTTGTCCGCAATAAGAGGGATCCGTCAGCACCTCTTGATAGCCTGTAATCCCTGTGTTGAAAACGACCTCGCCTGTTTTTTCACCTTCCGCACCAAATGATGTGCCTGTAAACAGCGTGCCGTCCTGAAGCAACAATCTTGCCTGCATCCCGTCTCACTCCTCTGTATTGTTTCCTGCTATAAAACTCTATTTTTCAAATGATTTGTATTTTTAGTTTGCTTGGTCTGCAGACCAAACCAGCTTGCCGTCTACCCAGGTTTTTACGGGCCAGCCTTTGAGCTTCCAGCCTGAAAAAGGAGTATTGCGGCCTTTGCTGGCAAACGTTTGCGGATCAACTGCCTGCTCCTGCTCCAGATCAATCATGGTCAGGTCGGCGGGTGCTCCTTCCTCCAAGCGTCCCGTATTGAGGCGGAAGACACGCGCCGGGTCAGCCGTCATACGGCGTACCAGAAAGTCCAGTGTCCATTGTCCGGTAGCAACAAATTTCGTGTACAGCAGCGGAAAAGCTGTCTCAAATCCGACAATGCCGAACGGCGCCAGTTCCATCCCCTTTGCCTTCTCTTCCTCGCTGTGTGCCGCATGGTCGGTTACGATCATGTCAATCGTACCGTCCTCCAGTCCTTCGATACATGCCTGTACATCACGCGGAGAGCGCAACGGAGGATTCATTTTCCAGTTTGCATCCAGCCCAGGAATGTCCTCATCCGACAATACCAAGTGGTGCGGGCATACCTCAGCAGTTACTTTGATGCCAAAAGACTTCGCATGGCGAATCAATCGCACCGACTGCTCTGTGCTGACATGGCATACGTGATAGTGTGCCCCGGTTGCCTCGGATAGTAGAATATCCCGTCCGACGTGAATCGCCTCGGATTCGTTCGGAATGCCTTTAAGCCCGTGACGCTTGGCAAATTCACCGTCCGTCACCGCTGCTCCTTCCACAAGCGTATTATCCTCGCAGTGCGCAATAACCGGCATATCCAACGCTTTGGCCCGTGCCATGGCATCCTTCATCATTTGCGCACTTTGTACCCCTACACCGTCGTCAGTAAAGCCGATGGCGCCTGCCGCCTTGAGTGCTTCAAAATCCGTCAGCTCGCGTCCCAGCTCATTTTTCGTAATGGCAGCGTAAGGGAGAACCTTGGCAAGCCCGGCTTCCTCCCCCTTTTTCAGTACCAACTGAACCGTGTCCACATTATCCGTTACCGGGCGTGTGTTCGGCATACAGGCAATCGTCGTAAAACCGCCTTTGACCGCTGCGTGACTACCCGTTGCAATCGTTTCTTTATATTCAAAGCCGGGTTCTCTCAGATGCACATGCATGTCGATTAAACCGGGGATGACCAGCTTGCCCTGGGCGTCGATTTTTTCGATGTGGCGTTCTTTTTCGGATGCTCCCTCTGGTATCAAAACACTCAGTCCGGAACCCTCATTTACGATAGCCGCAATTTTTCCGTCGGCAATTAGAATGGATTTCAGTTCAGCCTCGCCCTGCTCATTCAATACGCTTGCATTCATAATTAATTGTTTCATGTGAAATGTTCCTCCGCTCAGGTTTTGTACGACTTTTCCTACGATTCTGCCGACAGCTTCTACAGCTTCATTGCCCGTTCCATAACCGCCATGCGGATCGGAACCCCGTTTGCCATTTGTGGGAAAATCCGTGATTGCTCACTTTCCACAACTGCACTGTCGATCTCCACATTCCGATTGACTGGAGCCGGATGCATAATGATCGTTCCGGGCTTGAGACTCGCTGCTCTCTCCTCTGTCAAACCATATTGCTCTCGGTACTCATCCGCTGAGCGCAGCATACCTTCCGCATGCCGTTCGAGCTGTACCCGAAGCATCATGACCACGTCTGCCTGCAATGCTTCCTGCATCGATACATAAGGCGCGTACGCCGCAAGATCAGATGCCTGCATATTATCCGGTGCGCAGAAGCTGACCTTGGCTCCAAATTTCTGCAAGGCCCACAGATTCGAACGAGCCACACGGCTGTGCAGAATGTCTCCAATGATCGATACGCTCAAGCCTTTAAGCTCACCGAAAGCTTTGCGCATGGTGTACAGGTCCAGCAGAGCCTGCGTCGGATGCTCATTGTTGCCGTCCCCGGCATTAATCAGCGGGACATTGACTTTCTCTGCAAGCTCTTGCAGCACCCCGGCTGGCTTTAGCCGGATGACTCCAGCATCAATGCCCATGGATTCAAGCGTACGTACTGTATCGTAAATGGACTCCCCTTTTTCCACACTGGAGGCCGCAGCAGAGAAGTTCAGAACCTGAGCGCCCAGCCGCTTTTCTGCCATTTCAAAAGAAAAGCGAGTGCGTGTGCTGTTTTCAAAAAACATATTGGCCGCGAAGCGTGATTGCAGTACTGGAATCAGCTTTTCCTGCTGTGATTCCCAATAATGAGCGCGATCCAGAATGGACTCGATTTCATTGCGGCTCATTTCCTTTAATCCGAGCAGGCTGCGTTCTCTAAGTTGACTGGCTGTTGTGATCATTCCTGTTCCCCCCGGTTCTGATTGATCGTCACTTCGTCCTTGCCGTCCGTCTCCTGAAGCGAAACTACGATTTCCTCGGATTTGGAAGTCGGGATGTTCTTGCCGATGTAATCCGGACGAATCGGAAGCTCACGGTGTCCGCGATCCGCCAGCACTGCCAGCTGAATCATTTGTGGTCGTCCGCAGTCCATCAATGCATCCATCGCCGCGCGAATGGTGCGGCCTGTGTACAGCACATCGTCAAAGAGAATGACTTTCTTATCATGAACCGATACGTCAGCAGGATTCATCAAAAGCTCTTTTCCATTTCCTTTGCCTTCGCCAACGCTGCTCCGGTCATCGCGGTAGGCTGTGACATCCAGCTCTCCCCATGGGATCGGCGCACCTTCGATTTCGGCAATTTTCTCAGCCAAGCGCTGCGCCAAATGAACCCCGCGTGTTCGAATTCCTACAAGCACACAATCATCAATACCTTTGTTTTTCTCCAAAATTTCATGTGCAATCCGTGTTAATGCCCGGCGAATCGCAATTTCATCCATCAGTACATGTGTTTCATTACTCATGCTCCCAGCCTCCTCAGGTGATATTCCCTTCAGACCTGGCCCCGTGTTCGGATACAAAAAAGACTCCTTGCCCAAGTTTGGCAAGGAGTCTCGTGTGAACAGTCTTCCACCGTTCTCCGATCTCTCGGACACACTGAAGACATACCGCCGCAGCGGATGCACTGATCAGTGATCCATTCACGTTACCTTGCCAGCCTCACGGGACTGATTTAAAGGTGCTATTCAGGATTTCCTTTATCCAGCTTCTCATAGTGTGAGATGGTGACCATCTCTTGGACAAAGTTCATCGCAACTACAAGAAGTATGACAGATTGAAAATCCTGTGTCAACACCTGTTCAACCGGGACCACCGGAAGCACTTTAATAATTATACAACTTCATTGTATAATTATCCATAGTTGTTTTTACCCATACCTTACCCAAACAATAAAAAAACCGCCAAATAGGCGGTTGTATTTAATAATTTATTCAGGTTTGTGAATACGAATACAGACCTTCGCTGCTTTTAGCGACTGCGTAAAGACGCCAATACATCTTCCATATCGGGGGGAATCGGTCTGCTGAACTCCATATACTCGCCAGTGGCTGGATGCTTGAAACCCAATACCGCTGCATGCAGTGCCTGGCCATTCATGCGAATCCCTTTATTACGTCCGTACATGGGATCACCCACCAAAGGATGCCCAATAAACTTCATGTGTACCCGAATTTGATGTGTGCGCCCTGTCTCCAATTGAAGCTCAAGCAGGGTGTAATCCCCCAAACGCTCAATGACGAGAAAATGGGTGACTGCATGCTTGCTGTTGCGTTCCGTCACGGTAAACAATTTACGATCACCTGAGTCACGGCCTATAGGAGCATCAACCGTTCCCTGGTCGTGGCTCAAGTGGCCGTGCACCAACGCGATATATTTACGCGTGACACTGTGTTCCTTCAACTGTGCTGCCAGCGAAGCATGAGCCTGATCATTTTTGGCCGCCATGATCAGTCCTGATGTATCTTTATCAATGCGGTGAACGATACCGGGGCGCAATTCTCCGTTAATGCCTGAAAGATCATGACAGTGATACATCAGCGCATTGACCAGTGTTCCTGAAGTATGTCCCGGTGCGGGATGCACGACCAGGCCGCGCTGCTTGTTAATGACAATCACGTCCGAATCCTCGTATACAACATCCAACGGAATATTTTCCGGTATAATATCGACACTCTCTGGCTCCGGTACAGATAATTCAATACGATCTCCTTCAGCCAGCTTGTAATTGGCTTTGATTGCGGAGCCATTGACCAGCACCAGACCGTTTCCGATCCACAACTGTATCTGGGAACGGGACACATCCTCCATTTTTTCGGCGATATATTTGTCTATACGCGTTTTGGCATCACCAGCTTCTGCTGTCCATTCTAATGATTCACGCTCCAGCTCCTCATCATAAGACAGACCTGTGGATTCACTGCTTTCATTCGTTTCTTTCATGCTACGACTTCCCTTCAATGCTATCATTGCCATTTTCTTTATTCCGACGCGACTCCAGCAATGTATCCAAAATAATCAGGGCTACACCGATGACAATCGCCGAATCCGCCACATTAAAGATCGGAAACGTATAACTTCCAAAATTGAATTGCGCAAAATCGACCACTTCTCCTGAAATAGCCCGATCCAAAAAGTTACCGACTGCGCCTCCAAGCACCAAGCTTAGTGCTACGGGAAGCAACTTCTGACCAGCCTTCACCGTTTTTCGCAAGTACCATACGATGCCGATCACCACTACAATGGTAATCACGATAAAAAGCCAGCGTTGACCTTCCAAAATCCCAAAGGCGGCTCCACGATTACGATGGGACGTGATTAAAAAGAAATTGCCGATTACCGGTATTTGTTCGTACAATTCCATCCGCGTAGCCACCAAATATTTGACACCCTGGTCAATCAAAAAAATAATTAGCGCAATACCAAAATAAATCACAGTCCTTCGTCACTCCGATCTGCTTATATCCGTTGTCGAACCCATTTATTGTAGCATAAGCCTTCTCAGATCGTCCACGAGTCCCATAAGCTCGCAAGTACAGTTTTTGAGTAGAATTTCCTACTGTAAAAGAGGTCTTCGCGGTGCAAACTACAAGGAGCATACCCCGAGACAATGCACACGCATGTTAACCTAAAACAAGGAGAGGATTCCATGTCCCCATTGACGGAGCAACAATTGCAGGGATTGCGTAACGAACTGCTGCAACGCAAGAAAGAGATTGAGCATCGTTTGCAAGGCAATGGTCATTACGGACTCGGCGAATCGCAACGCGATCAAACCGGCGAGCTATCTCCGATTGACAATCATCCAGGCGATCTGGCAACCGAAACCTACGAGCGAGCCAAGGACGTTTCCCTACTGGAACATGACGAATTCCAATTGGAACGTATCGAATCAGCCATGATGGCGATGGAAAAGGGTACTTACGGCATTTGTGCCGCCTGTGGCAAACCCATTCCTTATGAACGCCTGCTGGCCGTTCCCTATACGATTTACTGCAAAGAGCATAACCCCGAAACAGAGGTGTCCAAGCGCCGTCCAGTCGAGGAGGAATTTCTGGCTCCCGCATTCGGCAGAACAAGTCTGGATGAGCGGGAAGATCAAAACGGCTTTGACGGTGAAGATGCCTGGCAAATTGTTGAAAATTGGGGCACATCCAATACCCCGGCCATGGCTGAAAGTGGAGAAATCCATCGTTATGATGATATGGAGATTGAAGCGAACGATGACAATATGGGCTTCGTAGAGCCATACGAAAGCTTTATCGCCACTGACATTTATGGAAAAAATGTATCTGTTATTCGCAGCTCCATTTATCAGCGTTATTTAGAAAATGGCGAGGGTGAAGGTTTGCTGGAGCCGGATATGACGGACGAAGACGAAGCATAAACTTAGATTAAAACAAAAGATCTGTAACCTAGTACGTAGTAAGCTCCAGCTGTCGCTGCACAATCCGTACAATATCAGCAATATAATCACCGATAATCGGTAAATTGAGCGCCCCCAGTACTTGCAGCACATAAATAATGGTGGCCGCAAAGAAAGTAAAGCCCAGGGCAATGCCGACCCCGCGGGACACGCCTGATATTAAATTCAGCCAGAGTAATCGCCACGGCTTATTCAGCAGCAAAGCGTAATCGGCAATACGTGTCCGTTCCATTTGCTTTGATACAGCATGTATCAGCTTTTCTACACGATTTAGCTTCTCTGCCTGATTACCTGTTGCACTTTGATCTGCGGCTATGGCAGCTTCTCCCTTGTTTATTTTTTGGCGACTGATCCCCTGTCTACGCCTTGATCGTGCCGTCATCTGCACAATCCCCCTTTTTCAATGGCTGCCCTGAACGCAGCAAACGAGCCGAAGCACGTAACGGAGAAGATCCGTTTTCGATGCTTAGGCTCGTTTTTATACGCTGCCTGTTCTTGTATTATGGGACAGGGGGCTTGTAATTATTCCCCAATATGAACGCTGATCGTTTTACCGTTCACTTCTACACGCTCTGCCGGTTCGGCTTGACCGAATGTCACGGTAGTGACCAGAACGTTTTCACGCAGTACAGAATCGAAGCTTTCGATCGCCTGACGCAGCTCGTTATCTACATCCAGCGTCAGTGCCACGTACTTTTCAATCGGCAGATCCAGCTTTTTACGATAATCCTGCACCGCGCGGACCACTTCGCGTACCCAGCCTTCCTGTTCCAGCTCAGGCGTAATGTCCGTGTTCAACGCTACCGTTAAGCCATAGCCGGAAGCAGATGCAAAGCCTTCTTTCGCTTTTTTCTCCACCAGCAATTCCTCGGCCGTAACCTGCAGCTCTTCTCCTTCTGGAGAAGCCACGTTCAGCACTCCTTTTTCTACAACCGAACGGGTATCCTCAGCAGACATGCCTTTGAAAAGATTTTGCAGGAAGCCGACATTTTTGCCGTATTTCTTACCCGCTACCTTCAAGTTCAGCTTCAGTGTAAAATCTACAAAGCCGCTATCGTCCGTCTCAACATGAATATGCTTCACATTGATCTCATCTTTGATGATTTCCTCGTAGCCGCTCAGTTCAAAATCCTGATCCATCGACAAAATCAGTTCGGACAACGGCTGACGCGTTTTTAGTCCCGTTTCGTTGCGGACATTACGCGCCAATTCTACTACACGACGTGCCGTTTCCATATCGCGCTCCAATTCCAGATCAATCAAGGATTCATTGGCTGTTGGATAATCATCCAGATGAACACTTTCGCCGTTGCTCAGATTGAGGTAAATATCCTCTGAAAGCAGCGGTGTGAACGGTGCAAGCAGCTTCGCTGTCGTCAACAGCACCTCAGTCAGTGTGCGGTACGCATCCAGCTTATCCTCTGTAAGGCCGTTGCCCCAGAAGCGATCGCGCGAACGACGGATATACCAGTTGCTCAGCTCATCTACGAACGATTCAATCGCTTTGGAAGAATTCAGGAAATCATTTACAGACAATGCTTTGTCCACAACCAAAATCAGACTGTTCAGACGGGACAAAATCCAGCGATCCAGCTTATGGGCCGACGGCTTGAACGGATGCTGTGCCGGATCAAAACCGTCGATATCTGCATACAAGGTCAGAAAGGCGTGTGTATTGACAAGTGTATCTACCAGCTTCGATTTGGCTTCGCCTACAATGCCTTTGGAAAAACGTTTGCTATTCCATGGCGCACTGTCGGACAGCAATGCCCAGCGGAAAGCATCTGTACCGTACTCGTCAATGACTTCCCATGGATCAATGACATTGCCTTTGGATTTGGACATTTTTTGACCCTGCTCATCCAGTACGTGGCCTGTTGCCATAACCGCTTTGTAAGGAGCTTTGCCAGTCAGCATGGTCGAAACGGCCAGCAGACTGTAGAACCAGCCCCGAGTCTGGTCAATCCCCTCGCAAATCATATCAGCCGGAAATTGCTGCTCGAACGTTTCATTATTTTCAAATGGATAATGATGTTGTGCAAATGGCATGGAGCCGCTATCGAACCATACGTCGATCACTTCCGGTGTACGGGTCATTTCGTACTTACCGCATTTGCTGCGCACCTTAATGTCATCCACATATGGCTTGTGCAGCTCAATGTCCGCTGGTACGTCGCCAATCGCACGTTCCCGCAATTCAGCAATACTGTGCGGTGCGAACTGTTCCCCAGTCTCCTCACACACCCAGATGTTCAGCGGTGTACCCCAATAACGGTCACGGCTGATGTTCCAATCCACCAGCTCCTCCAAAAACTTGCCGAAGCGTCCTTCACGCACATGGCCAGGATACCATTCAACTTCACTGTTGTTGGCAATCAGTTGATCCTTGATCGCGGTTGTTTTGATAAACCAGCTGTCCATAGCGTAATACAACAGCGGAGTATCACAACGCCAACAGAACGGATAGCTATGCTCGTATTTTTCCTTGCTGTACAGCAAGCCTTTTTCAGACAGCATCTTAACAATATCCACATCACAGTCTTTTACAAAACGGCCTGCAAAGTCCGTAATTTCCTTAACATAGTTACCTTGGAGATCCACCACATTGATGAATCCAACGCCATTTTCGCGGCATACCCGGTAATCATCCTCACCATGCGCCGGAGCCATATGAACGATACCTGTACCGCTGGAGTCTGTTACGAATTTCGCCCCCAGAATCTGATTGCCCTTCTCGACCTGGAAATACGTAAATGGCGGGGTATAAGTTTGACCAACCAGCTCTGAACCGGACAGCGTGCCAAGCACTTCATGATCGCCTTTAATTACGTCCTCAACCAGATTTTTAGCAACGATGTATACACCGTCTTCCTGCTTCACACGAGCATATTCCAGATCAGGGTTGACGGCAAGTGCCACGTGGCTCGGCAAGGTCCAAGGTGTTGTCGTCCAGGCCAGTACGTATTCCCCACTGCTATGCAGCTTGAATTTGGCTGTGGCACTCAGGTCCTTTACATCTTTGTAGCCCTGTGCCACTTCATGAGAGCTCAGCGTTGTCTGACAATCCGGGCAATACGGACTCACACGATGACCACGATACAGCAGTCCTTTTTCATGAATCGTCGCCAAAATGTTCCATACACTCTCGATATAGTTATTATCCAGCGTAATATACGGGTGATCGAGGTCTGTCCAGTATCCGATCGCTTCGGTCAGATCACGCCATTGCTGCTCGTACTCAAACACGCTTGCCTTACATTTTTTAATAAACTTTTCAACGCCGTATTCTTCAATTTCAGGCTTGTGGGAGATGCCCAGTTGCTTTTGCACACCCAGTTCTACCGGCAGGCCATGCGTGTCCCAACCCGCCTTGCGTACGACCCGGTATCCCTTCATTGTTTGGTAGCGGCCCACAAAATCCTTAATTACACGACCCAGCACGTGACCGATATGCGGTTTACCGTTGGCAGTTGGTGGACCTTCATAAAACACAAAATTCGGCTTACCCTCACGATTGGTGATGGATTTACGGAATGTGTTCTCCTCTTTCCATTTATTCAGGATGCGCAGGTCGCGGGACCGTGCCTTTTCTTTTACATCCACTCTGTTCATCATGTCATTCTCCTTCTTTGCTCATCATTTTGATTGTTGTAGCGTTTCCTAAAAAAGCAACAAAAAAAGCCCCATCCCTGTAAAGGGACGAGACTGTGCTCGCGTTACCACCCTGATTCCGTGAACAAACCCTTCCATAAGAAACGGTACTTTCACGGCGCTCTAAGCCCTACACAACTACAGCAGGGCGCCATTGTAACGTATGGCAAACGATGATTGCTTACACACGCCGTAAAAAACAAGCGCTTCAGCTCACTTCTCCGGGAGGATCTTCGGTCATGTTCTGAACGTTGGCTTGCACCAAGTGGCCAACTCTCTGAGGAACAAAATCATGACGTACTCGTTCCCATCAACGAATTACACATGTTAAATTCATCGGTGTATTGAATCAGCAGTATCCCCGCTGACTTGAATAACAACCCTTAACCGACGCACGGATAACGGTTTATATTCAGTATAGTATTTACAGTTATAGCCTGTTTACAGATAAAAGTCAACCCTGACAATGCCTAATAAGCGCTGTCAGAAATGACTATTAGTAAATTTCCTTCATTTCACGCTCGCGCTCCAGCACTTCACGTTCCCGGTTTTCAAGCGCTTCCCAGCCGTCCTGACTTAACAGGTCAAGCTGCGCTTCCACCAGTGTCCGAAAACGCGCCCGATAAATCGAAGCCTGCTTCTTCAGTTCCTCAACCTCCAACGCGATTTTACGGGATTTGGCCAATGCCTCATTCACAATGCGATCGGCATTTTTCTCCGCTTCCTTCACGATCAGTTGAGATTCTTTCTTGGCGTTGTTGCGAACTTCATCTGCCGCTTCCTGCGCCACGATAATCGTCTTGCTCAGCGTATCTTCAATCGTCGCGAAATGGTCAAGCTTCTCCTGTACGTTCAGCAACTCAGTGCTCAGTTCTTTATTTTCACGTATAACAGCTTCATAATCCTTGATCACCTGGTCCAAAAATTCATTGACCTGATCCTCATCATAACCGCGAAGCCGGCGGGCAAATTCCTTATTATGTATATCCAATGGCGTTAATGGCATGCCGTCCACCTCCTATAAGATTGACAAAAAATACATGTTCCGCGTCACGACGCTCACTATCATCTATCGGTCATCATACCCCGATTTGTGAATACTGTACAGAGCAAAATCGTTCCAGTTCTACCCTTTAGCTTAATTTTTTCGACACAAAGCTCGTGAATCCTGCCTTGAGCTATACAAACTTACCGATTTTGACACGGAATCTTCCCTTTTTTGTCATCCCGTCTGTTTCGAGCACTTTGAAACGCCCAAAACCCTGCATAGAAACAACGTCTCCAACCTTAAGTGAAGTAGATGGATTCTCTTCCACTTTCCAATTGACCCGGCACCGTCCGGCCCGGATTGGAGTCAAAATTTTGCTTCGACTCAGCTTGTACACGTCACTGGCGATACCGTCCAGACGCAAAGAAGCCACCGTCAAATCCAACGGCTCCAATTCAGCTTCCTTTGTCCGCAGGCTTTCTGAAGGCAGCAGTTCTGTCCATACATGGACACGATGAACCTGCTGTAAGTGCAGCATAATGAAATCACTGATTTCTGAAGCTACCAATACATGACATCCATCATCCAGCACATGAATATCACCGATTTTTCCACGCTTGATTCCAAGTCCCAGTATGGCCCCCAAATAATCACCGTGCTCCAATGTGCTAATTTTATGATCATCTGAGCTGATGGAAAGAACCCGAATCCCCATATCCTCATCGTCTAAATATGAATAATCGGGCGCAATCAGCGCCCGCTTTCGTTCCGAAGCCTCGTAGCCGCCATCTAACCTGATCGTGACCTTATCTTCCTTCGAAGATAGGGTCTCCAATATGTACAGTTGGCGCGGATCCAAAAAATCAGTTAGCTTTTGCTCATGATATGCTCCCGCATAACTGATCCATTCGGAAGCGCGATCCACATAGTCCCGTTCATCCGGATGAAAATGCTCATAAATCTCGGTACGCATGAGTCCTCCTAAATAAAATTGCTAATTAAAGAAATCAAACCATACGACGCAAAACGCAGAGCAATCAGAGCCACGATGGGTGAAATATCAATCATCCCGATTGGCGGGATGAACCTGCGAAAAGGAGACAAATAAGGCTCCACACACTTGGCAAGTAAATCACCAACCACGCTCTCTCTGGCATTAGGAAGCCATGACAAAAGGACATATGCAATGATCATGTACGAATAAATCTGAAAAAGCCAACCGATTACCTCGATCAAAAAAACTCACCTCATTCTGTTAAATTCTTGTTCCGTGTCAGCTAGTATTTCCGTAATCGAACCTTGAATTTCAACCGTATCCGGAGTACACAGAAAAATATTGTTACCAACTTTGGAAATGCCACCACTTAGTGCATACACGGTACCGCTCAAAAAATCAATAATCCGCAAGGCCTGATCCTTGCGAATTCGTTGCAGATTGACAACGACGGTGCGGTGGGAACGGATATGGTCGGCAATTTCCTGTGCTTCATCGTAAGATCGCGGCTCATACAGAACAACTTTCACATTTTTCTGTGAATGGATACTGACAACATTATTGCCCTTCTGGTTCTTACGTTTATCAAAGCTTGGGGTTTCAATTTCTTGCTCTTCCGGCGCATTCATAATCTCTCGCTCAATAACTTCCTCTTCTTCCTGAAGCCCCAGAAAGTTCATAAACTTGTTCATTACGCCCAATGGAAATCCTCCTCTCGTCCGACCAGTACGGAACCAAGCCGCAGCCAGGTCGCTCCTTCCTCAACCGCTACCTCAAAATCGTTGGACATCCCCATGGACAAATGAACGATAGGCTCTCTCGTCAGGGCTTGTCCATTTAGCGTATCACGCAATTCGCGCAATCCACGAAATACAGGCCGAGTTTTTTCCGGGTCTTCTTCATGAGGAGCCATCGTCATCAAGCCGATGACGTCTACATGCCCCAGCTCACGAATTTGTTCCAGGAAGGGAGCGACCGCCTCAGGGGACAAACCGTATTTGGAAATTTCCCCAGAGATATTAACTTGCACAAAGGCTTTGACTTTTACTCCAAAAGCTGCAGCCTTCTTCTCCAACTCCTGAGCCAGTGATAGACGATCCAGCGAATGTATAAACTCAAATTTTCCAATCACATCTTTAACCTTATTGGTTTGCAGATGACCAATAAAATGCCACGTTCCCCTGTCACCCAGCTTGCTCCATTTATCCGCAGCATCCTGCCAGCGATTTTCGCCTACATGCTCCAATCCGCCGTCCAATACCGATTCCATTGTCGCAGCCGAAATATATTTCGTAACAGCGATCACATTCACATCATCACGTGAACGTCCACTGCGAGCACATGCTGCTTCTATACGGGCGTTCACTTCTTTAATCCGTTCCTCCAAAGACACGGGAGGACTCACCTCTCTTCCAGACCAATCCAGCTCGCCATTCTCCCTGTAACGCCGCCTTCCTTGCGATATGAAAAAAACAAATCGCTACGGCTGCTCGTACATAAGGTAGTACATTCGATATGGCTCGGCAATATTCCTGCTTTCATCATAATGTGTCGATTGCATTGTTTCAAGTCAAGCAGCGTTTTCCCGCCAGTTAACGGGAAATAGACGGAGCCTTCCCAATCATCATTACCCGGGCAATCATGCTCTAAAACCCGGATTTGACTCATTACATGCTCATCCACCTCATAAGCTTCAGGACCGATGGAAGGGCCAATGGCTGCAAGCAAATCAGATGGTCGTGATCCAAATTCGGTCTGCATAGTTTGCACCATTTTCAGGGCAATCTCCGCTACCGTTCCCTTCCAGCCCGCATGCGCCAGCCCAATGACACGCCGCACCGGATCACAAAAGTATAACGGTACACAGTCCGCATAAAAGGATGTCAGCAAAATGCCCGGCACATCTGTCAAAAGTCCGTCT
>NZ_JH601056.1:442303-447718 GCF_000245715.1 Paenibacillus sp. Aloe-11
CCTGGAAAGCAGATGCACGATCCATAAAGCCGCGTCCGCGGTCAGCAGCCTTGACGACAGCAACATGATTGCCGTGAACCTGCTCACCGCACGTCCATGCTTCAGCAGCAAAACCAAGCTGCTCTGCAATCAGCTGTCGGTTGCGGATCACTTTCTCCGGTTCATCCCCTACATGAAATGCACAATTCAGACTATCGTACGGCACCTCGCTAACACCGCCATGACGTCCTGTAAAACCTGCTGTCAAGCCCTGAACCTTCCGTTTCCAGGATTGAATATATAACAGCTCCGGCACGGGACGTACGCCATCTTCCATGGACGCAAGCCCCGTGGCCACGGTATTCACTACAAACGGTTCCATTTGTCTCACCTCTACTGCCCAGTGTACCAAAAAGCTGCCGCCGTGTCTTCACAAGCAGCTAAAATACATAACCCAACTGGCTTAGAAGCCCCGGCGTTCACTCCGCTCCTGACGTTCGATATACAGCTTTTCCTCTCCTGTAACTGGCTCATCCAGTCCTTCCAATCGTACAAGCACTACATCCGAACCGATCTTGACAATATTTCGCCATGGAATAACCAGCTCGCTTCCCCCTCCAAACCAGCCCATAAACCGGCTGTTACCCGGAACCACAACGGCTTCAATTTTTCCCAGCCGTACATCAATCTCCAAATCGCTGATTTGTCCCAGTCGTCGCCCATCTACAATGTTAATGACATCCTTGGTTTGGAACTCGGAAATTTTCATCGCCCTTACCGACGTTTCCGGCGCATTCACACGCATCACATCCTTTATTTTAATATATGTGCGGGAGAACCCAAAAAATGTCCAATAAACGGAAAAACGATCCACGCAGGATCGTTTTTATCGCAGTCATTCAGGCCATTCATTTCGTTAGGATTTTACGTGCTTTTGCATTTGCTGAATAGCCGATTTCTCTAATCTTGAAACCTGGGCTTGAGAGATACCGATTTCGTCGGCAACCTCCATTTGCGTCTTTCCTTCATAAAAACGCATGGACAATATCATCTTTTCACGCTGGCCCAGGCGATGCATCGCTTCCCGCAGAGCGATCTCCTCAATCCATGAGACGTCTTTGTTTCTGTCATCACTGATCTGATCCATCACATAGATTGGGTCGCCCCCGTCGTGATATATCGGCTCGAACAGCGAAACTGGATCCTGAATCGCATCCAATGCAAACACAACGTCTTCTTTGGGCACATTCAACGCCTCTGAAATTTCAAAAATCGTCGGTTCGCGCGAGTTCAGATTCGTCAGACTATCCCGCACCTGAAGCGCCTTATATGCAATATCCCGTAACGAACGCGATACACGAATCGGATTGTTATCCCGCAAGTAACGTCGTATCTCTCCGATAATCATCGGAACCGCATAAGTGGAGAACTTCACGTTTTGCGAAAGGTCAAAATTATCAATCGCCTTCATCAGGCCTATGCAGCCTACCTGAAACAAATCATCCACAAACTCTCCCCGATTGTTAAACCGCTGAATTACACTCAGGACGAGCCGGAGATTGCCATTGACCAATTTTTCTCTGGCTGATCGTTCATTATTTTGCTGAAGTGATGTGAACAGCTCACGCATTTCTGCATTGGTTAATACCGGCAGTTTGGCGGTATCCACACCGCAAATTTCCACTTTGTTTCGGGTCATCGTGTCTTACCTCCCAAGGAGCAACATTAATGTACATTATCTCCTGAGGGCGTTTTTTTATTCGCCGTTTCCATCGCTTCCGGATATGCCCAAATGTTATACCATTTTGTTAAATTCTTTTCGTAAGCGCTTTATAATTCGTTTTTCCAGGCGCGAAATATACGATTGCGAGATACCCAGCAGGTCAGCAACATCCTTCTGTGTCTTCTCTTCTCCGTCCTGCAAGCCGAAGCGCAGCTTCATAATTAAACGCTCTCGATCTGTCAGCTTATCCAGCGCCTTATGCAATAATTTGCGGTCTACCTGCTCCTCAATATTACGGTAAATGGTATCATTTTCCGTTCCCATCACGTCGGAAAGCAATAATTCATTACCATCCCAATCAATATTCAGGGGCTCGTCAAACGAAACCTCTGTTCTCGTTTTGCTATTGCGCCGCAAGTACATCAAAATTTCATTTTCAATGCATCTTGAAGCATAAGTCGCAAGCTTGATTTTCTTTTCGGGATCAAAGGTGTTAACGGCCTTGATCAGTCCAATGGCACCGATGGATACAAGATCCTCAATGTTGATCCCCGTATTTTCAAATTTACGGGCAATATACACGACCAACCGCAAATTCCGCTCGATGAGCATAGAACGTACTGCTGCATCTCCAGAGGAGAGCTTTCCGAGCAAATACTCTTCCTCGTCTCTCGTCAGCGGTGGGGGGAGCGCCTCGCTGCCGCCAATATAATAAATTTCTTCACTTTTTAGGCCAAATAAAAATAAAATACGATAATATTGCAATTGCAATGCTAGCCTGATTTTCATTTTTAATTTCATCTGCTCCCGCATAACCTTCTCCCCCTTTTGAATTTGAAAATGGTGCAAAATCTCTTTCGTCTCCTTCAAGCCTCATCCTGTACCCTCGCTCCACGCTCCTGCGCCTGTAAAAGCTCGCTAAGACGTGCATCCCCCTTCTGGCTCATATCAGCATGGCCCTCTTCGTGTGCCGTCACATCCGGGTGAATAATCGCTCGGTATTGGCCCTCTGCTGACAATGTCCCCCCATCCAAACCAATAAGCACTCGATCCTGTACATAACGAGCCCCATTCATAATCACCTCCACCCGATCGGGCTTGAGTGCAAGCATAAAGGAATGGCTGCGGTTGATCCCTCGATAGGGAACAAGACGGACACGATCCTGACAGCTGAACGATTCTTCTCCCAGCTCCATCACCAGTTGGTCAACATTCCCCTCAGAACATTTCTGGAGCCAGGAGGAGGGCAAGTAGCCTTCCCACAAGGCCGCCTCCATTACCATGACCGGGATTCGGGTCAAAGGATCGTGCAGTTGGTTGCCTGTATCCAGCAAGCCTGTACACTCAATATGATCCTGCCCGATCCACACCTGCACTTCTCCCAAAAACCCACTCATCCTGTCTGTGCGCTGCTTTGAGGATTGTACAATACGAAAGAAAAGCATCACTCCGACAAATGCGCATAAAATAAACCAGAATGCAATTTTCAACTCAAAGGACATTCCACCCGAAGCGGTATACCAGATGCCATTAAACAATTCCCCCGTACTTTGGAGAAAATAATGCATCCCCAAAATTCCGCCTGCAGCTACAAAATTGATCATGTAAAAAGCACCCATGGTACGAAGGTACTTCTGCATGCTGCCAAATCCAAAAGCCACCAGCAGCATAATGACCGATAATGCAAATTTGATCAGAAACGTAAATAAAAAGGACAGCTCCGGCACAAACATCATGACCACGTACATTGCACCAATGACAGCCGAAAGAATCAGCCTCCACCACGCCGGACGGATTTTTCTCATCCATGCGGTGACCATCAGCAATACAGCATCAATGAACAAATTGGTCAAAAAAATCAAGTCGATATAAACAACCAAGGGTTCACCCGCCCAGCATTTGCAGGATAGGCTTAAGTATAGTAGTCATGCTGTTCAAAGTCTGTCTAACGGTGGGGACGGTGATCGACTAATTTTGTCGGAAAGAGGAGAAGCTCCGCCAAGCGCGGATAGGGAAAACACAAAGAAGCCCGCATCTCCAAGGAGAATACGGGCTCTCTGATTTCAAACTAGTTATCGTTATTATTATTGCGTGAACGGTTACGTAAGAATGTCGGAATATCCAATTGGTCACTGCTTTGAGTATTACCAAATGGACGCAAGTTAGGAGAGCCTTTTTCCATCGATTCGGAAGCCGCCGGATTAGCTACCGGTCTACGTCCCGGTGCCGGTTGGCTTGGCTTACCCTCAAAGCCTGTTGCGATGACGGTAACCTTAATCTCTTCTTTTAATTCTTCGTCAATGATGGCACCAAAAATCATGTTAACCTCCGGATCGGAGGCCGAGGTTACAATTTCAGCCGCCTCATTGACCTCGTACAGAGACAGATTGACGCCGCCAGTGATGTTCATAATTACACCACGAGCACCTTCAATGGATGTCTCCAGCAACGGGCTCATGATAGCCTTGCGTGCAGCTTCAGCCGCACGATTTTCACCAGTCGCTTCACCGATTCCCATCAAAGCAGAGCCACGCTCCGTCATGATCGTTTTTACGTCAGCAAAGTCAAGGTTGATCAGACCCGGTACAGCGATCAGATCCGAAATACCTTGTACCGCCTGGCGCAGAACATTATCCGCTTCACGGAACGCTTCCAGCATTGGGGTTTTCTTGTCCACAATTTCAAGCAGGCGGTCATTTGGGATTACAATCAGCGTGTCTACCTTTTCTTTTAATCCCTCAATGCCAAGTTCAGCTTGATTGGAGCGTTTACGCCCTTCAAACGTGAATGGTCGTGTTACCACGCCCACTGTCAACGCACCGCATTCCTTGGCAATTTCAGCAATGACAGGAGCCGCTCCTGTTCCTGTACCGCCACCCATACCTGCCGTAACGAATACCATATCGGCACCTTTGAGCGTGTTCATAATGAGCTCACGTGACTCCTCAGCCGCTTTTTTACCCACATCCGGGTTAGCACCGGCACCCAAGCCGCGAGTCAGCTTATCACCAATCTGAAGCTTATGCTCAGACTTCGCTAAATGAAGTGCCTGGGCATCTGTATTGACAGTAATGAACTCCACACCTTGAACACCATTTTCGATCATCCGGTTAACCGCATTGCTGCCGCCACCGCCGACGCCGATCACTTTAATTTGAGCCAAGCTCTCCATTTCAAAATCAAATTCCAACATACTATTCCATCTCCCCCTCAATGTGCATGGATGGCCCGTCCATGATTGGCATAATTAGCAATGAACGTTATATAAATTCACTGAACATATTTTTTAAGCGTTCAATCAACCCCTGTTTTTGCTCGCCTTCCGCGGTGGGACTGCTGCTTTTGGTTCGGTTGGCCGGCTTCTTGGTACTTCCGCCACTGTTGCTAACGCTTGTCGATCTTCCACGATAGTAACGAATAGCATTATGCAAGATGCCAACTCCGCTCGTGTAGCCCGGATCCCTTACACCGATAAAATCAGGTACGGCGATCCTTACGGAAGCGGCCAGTTCGCTTTGTGCCACCTGAAGTACACCAGGCATGGAGACGGTGCCTCCGGTAAGTATATAACCCCCCGGAAGCTCTGTGTAACCCAAGCGCTTAACTTCCGCCTGAATGAGTTGAAAAATTTCCTGCACTCTAGGCTCAATAATAGCAGCCAAATCCTGCTGGTTAAACTCTTTATCGACATTACTGCCGATACGGGTTACTTT